>JACPGS010000006.1 GCA_016189025.1 Candidatus Magasanikiibacteriota bacterium
ACGGACAGGGTGCCGGAGGTATAGGTGTTGCCGTAGGCGCCGGTGCCGTTGTCTACCCAGAACACGCCGGTGTTGTAGTTAGTGCCCGCGCCCAGAATCAAGCTAGAACCAGTACGGATGGAGGAACTGGTGCCGTCACCGGTGGACAGGTTGTTGCCGGCGACCGTGGTGGAGGCAGTGGGCGAGCCGACCTGGAGGGTGGTGGAAGCGTAGAGCGTGCGGAAGGCATTGCCCCAGGCGCCCAGGTCACGGGCCGCGTTGCCGTAAGGAATAATGCTGCCAGCGATGGCGAGGCCAGACGAGGCCGAGATTTGACCGGAAACGTGCAGCTGACCGTTAACCGTGGAGGAAGCGGCCGAGACAAAGCCGCCGGTTAGGGTGGATAGACTATTGACCGACAGGGTGCCGGAGGTATAGGTGTTGCCGAAATTGCCAGTGCTGTTATCTACCCAGAATACGCCGGTGTCGTAGTTATTGCCAGCGCCAAGTTTCAGCGAAGCACCAGTAATGGCAGTGGAGCTGGGGTTGTTGCCGCTGTCAAGCTGGCCGATAGTGAGATTATTACCGGAGATAGTGGTAGAGGCGGTTCTTAAGCCTACCCGGATAGTGGTGGAAACATAGGCAGTGCGGAAAGCATTGTCATAAGCGCCCAAGTCGCGGTTATTGTTAGTGTAAGGAATAATGCTGCCGGCGATGGCCAGGCCCGAAGAGGCGGAAATCTGACCGGAGACGTGCAGCTGGCCGTTCACCGTGGAAGAAGCGGCCGAAACAAAGCCGCCGGTTAAGGTAGCGAGGCTGGTAACGCCCAGGGTGCCGGAAGTATAGGTGTTGCCAAAGGCGCCGGCGCCATTGTCTACCCAGAACACGCCGGTGTTGTAGTTAGTGCCAGCACCGAGGATGAGCGAGGAGCCGGTGCGGATAGAGGAGCTGGTGCCGTCGCCAGTGGACAGGTTGTTGCCGGCGACCGTGGTGGAGGCGGTGGCAGAGCCGACCTGGAGCGTGGTGGAAACGTAAGCGCTGCGGAAAGCATTGCCCCAGGCGCCGAGGTCTGCCGTGTTGTTAGCATCAGGATAGATGTGACCGGTGGTAGTAACATTCTGGAAAGTGCGCAGGGAGCCGGAGGCGAAATTAATAGAACCATCGGCGAGCACCGTACTCGTCGTTGAACCATTACCAATAAGAAGACCACCGGAAGTTAATTCAGAACCAATTGCGCCGCTGCTATTTCGATGCAATATAATGCCAGGGGCATTGCCACTACCTCCGCCACGCTGCAGAACAACATAACCGCTACCACCGATACCACTATTATCGCCGAGCAGCAAAGTAGCGTTCTTCTCGTTGGTGACATCAGCTGTTGGCGGTGCTGAAGCAACAATGACTGAAGAAGAAGAAATCTGCAACAGCCTAGTATTATCCTGTCGATTGATTAGCAAGGGAACAGCCCCGCTGGTTGTGGCCGTTAAAAACACCTGGGCATTGCCGGTGGGGGCGGCGCCCATTGCTAGGGTACCAAACACCCGGGTAGTGTCCCCGCCAGCCGCATCCGAGTCGCCGAGAGTAGTGTTGCCATAAACATTTAAGGTGCCGGAGGTGGAAACATTGCCAAAGTTACCGGCGCTGTTGTCTACAAAGAAGACACCGCGATTGTAGTTAGTGCCCGCGCCGAGGACAAATGAGGAGCCGGTAAGGGCGGTGGAGCTGGTGTTATTGCCGAGGCTGAAGTTGTTGCCGGCGACCGTGGTGGAGGCAGCGGCGGCGCCGACTTGGAGAGTGGTAGAAGCATAGAGCGAACGGAAAGCGGTGCCATAAGCGCCGAGGTCTACGGTATTGTTAGCCGCCGGATAAATGTGGCCGGAGCTGGTTACATTGCCAAAAGTGCGTACTGAACCCGAGGCGCTGGTGAGGCCGGTGGAGTCTACGTAGAACACACCCAAGGCGTTGCTGCCGCTGGTGTTGGCGGCCACCGCCAGGCTGTTCCTGGTAATGGTGGTGGTGGAGTTGGTGCCGTCCGAGATGTTGATGGTACCCACCCGGCCGTTTAAGGTAACTGAATCGCCGGTAGAGTCGCCGAGCGTAGCGCTGCCGTTGACGGTCAGACTGCCGCCGATGGTGGTGGCGTTGGAAAGGGTTACTGGTCCCGATAAAGTGGCAGTGCCATTAACCGTAAGATTGCCGTTGTTAGTGGTGGTGTCGCCGACGGTGACGCCGCCCACGGCGGTGACTTGGTTGTCCACTTTCAGGTTTCTGCCGACGGAAAAATCATTGGTTACACCGCCGACCTGGGCGGAAACGCTGTTCCAGGTTTCTTGCTGCCGGGTAGTTTGATTATAAACCACCACCGGAGGAGGAACAGTGGGGAGGCCGGTTACCGTGGCGCCGGTGAAGTCCACCACGCCGGTAACGCGCAAGCCTTTCAGAATGGCTTTGGCTTCGGTGGCGTCTAATACCAGGTCGCTCCCGACAAAGACATTGCCGGTGGATTTGACCGTGTCAAAGGTGGGAGATTTGGCGGTGGCGCCCGAGGACTGGACCAGAGCAGCGGCGAGCGGGCGGGTGGGGGCAGTATCAAAAACTGCTACTTGCCGGGGAGAAGAGCGTTTGGCAGTGATCTTTTTACCCTTCACA
The DNA here is from genome assembly GCA_016189025.1 of Candidatus Magasanikiibacteriota bacterium. Lineage (GTDB taxonomy): Bacteria > Patescibacteriota > Patescibacteriia > Magasanikbacterales > GWA2-37-8 > JACPGS01. The sequence goes on from JACPGS010000006.1 coordinate 2,629, forward strand.
GCGGGCAAGGTGGCGGGCGAAGCAGGCGGAGAGAGAACCGGCGTAGCCGGGGGAGGGGTGGGTTCAGACACTACCTCGGAGGGGGGAGTAACCGGGGCCGAGGGAGCCACTGGCCGAGAGGGAGGGGAAGAAAGCCGGGGTAAGGGGGCAGCCGGCTGGGGAACAAAGAGGTTTTCTACCTTCTGCCCTACCCGGTCAAAGAAACCGCCCACCGCGGAAAAACCGCGGTAGAGGGCAGTGTCCAGGGTGTCAAGGAGAGTGCCGTCATTGGCAGCATGGGCCGGCAAAGTAACAAACGAACCCGCTGCCAATACGCTGGAAACTACCAAAACTAGCGACCGTTGGATGCGCTGTTTTAGACGATTGCCCTCCTGACTGTTCATAAGATTAAGGAACAGAAGTAAAAATTGAAAAAAGTGAACAAAGTAAAAATTTTAAATGATAACAAAAGCCATTTTTACCACTGCCAGGTAAAATTTTCCATTGCCTAGATAGTATACCACGTAACCAACCAGCGCCACAACGGGGTAGTGTCAATAATCCGCGCGCCGCTGTATGGATGGTTTTTTTTCTTTTAACCAAGCGAAAATTTAACCGGCAACTAAATTCCCTCGGCATTTATCCACAACTAACGCTAAAATCTAACCGAGGCCTATTCTGCGGGGTAAATCTGTCAAGGGGGTCTTGTTAAGTGCAGTAGTCTAATCTAAATGCACCACCTAAATGGTAAAATATGCCTTTATCCATAAAGGTGGTGGGTATGTCAAACGACTTAAAATTGTATGACAGAGAAAAGTTAGAATATCTGCTCAGAACCAAGCAAAGCTTGCGGGC
>JACPGS010000017.1 GCA_016189025.1 Candidatus Magasanikiibacteriota bacterium
ACATGGAATTTACCTGAAACTACGTAGAGCATATGATCATATGGACAATCTTCCCCATGATACCCCGGCTGTGCCGTATTCCTCTGCAATTTAAGACCCTCTCCCACATCAAGAATTTCAAGCTTCATCGTTTCTTTTGGATTGTAGACCTCGTCCGGGGATGCGAAACTCTTTTTGACGATAGGGTTCATATTTTATCCATTTATTAAATTATTATTCCGAACGATTGACTTCAAAAACGTCTTCCAACGATATATTGGCGTTCTCGTGTGCCTTACGCACTTCATCCGCAGATGACGCTTCCGTCACGCAGTACCCAACCTTTCTTTCATTGTTTGAGTACGCGTGGATGGCGCGGCAGCCAAGCTCGGCACAGGCTTTCTTATAACCTTCCCAGCCGCCGCCCGTACTCTTTTTTAGATCGTGGACTCCAAGAAATAATGCCATAGATTTTTGACCCCATTACTTTATTGATTAAATCATCGACCTTTGATTAACTATATCACTTGCTGAAGAGACTAGAGCGGGCGAGTCCCGATGGCAAAGCCATCGAGGATCCTCGACAAAGTCGGGGCCAATGACTTCATTTCCCAATTGGCGGAGACGGGAGGATTCGGCTTCGGCTCTCGTCGGCTTCCGCCTCCTCGGCCTAGCCATCGCCTCGCGGTCGCGCTCGCCGGCCAAGCTCGCGCGACATCGCTCCGGCGTTCTCATCCTCCACGCGAGCAAAGCAGTTTGCTCGCTCGTCTTCCTCGCTTCACTGCGTTCCGCTGCGGAGACGGGAGGATTCGAACCTCCGAGCGGGGGTATAAACCCCGCTAACACGTTAGCACCGTGCCGCTTTCGACCGCTCAGCCACGTCTCCAATGAATGTACGAACTTACGAAAGTGTACGAAACGACGAAATCATGAATGGTATTAGACACCAGTGAAGTTATTAATTTCGGGCCGTATTTAGTAAGCAAGACGTGGCTATTGTAACAAAATTGCCGTCTCCAGTCAAACATCTTGGGGCTGGGGGCAGCTAATTTTGCCGGTGGTGATTACGCTTGTGGATAACTAGTATCTTAACCAGGACAATTTTGCTATAATTAAAACTATGGATGGCTCACAATCGGAGGCTAAATTTAGTTTATATCGGATTCTCGGCGCGGCAATCGCCGGCGCCAGTTTATTGTTATTAGCTGTTTTTTGGCAAACGGCTCCAAGCCGCGCCGCCACCGCCCCATCGGCCATCACCTACCAGGGCAGACTCCTGGTTAATAATCTCAACGCCACTACTACGCAGAGCATCCAGCTGCGGCTCTACGATTCTCTTGCCCTCGACAGCGGCAACCTCCTCTACACTGCCTCGGGCACCCTGGCTTCCCCCCTGGCCCTCTCGGTTACCCCCACCAGCGGGTTATTCTCGGTAGATTTAGGCGGCACGGGTACCAACTCGCTCTCCCCGGACATCTTCCAAAACAATCAGTCCGTCTATCTGGAAGTGCGCGTGGGCAGCGAAACACTATCCCCAAGAAAACAAATTACCGCCGCCCCTTTTGCCTTCAACGCCACTTATCTGAACGGCGTCGCCGCCACCTCCACCGCCTCCAGCTCTACCTATATCCCCATCTCCGATTCTGGCGGCAACTTTATTTTTAATGCCGTCTCTACCACCGGTTCATTCTTCACCACCGGCACTTTCCGGACCCTGGGGGGCACTACCGGTATGGGAATCAGTGTTTCCTCCACTAGCGTTACCAATACCATTATCAGTTATTTTACGAGTGGAAATGAGGGTAACGCCTTAGTTTTTGATACTGATCGAACGATTACTCGTAACGATGTTTATATATGGCGTAACAATAGAGTAGATATCATGCGCATTAATGTCTCGGGGAGTATTTATATGCCGACGAATAACACTGGTATTAATATTGCTCGAGCTGATGGCACTTTTCCACCGTGGGCCCAGCTTGCTTATACTAGCGCGAACAACACACAACTAAATAACGCCGCCCAAACCGGCAATATCCATATTCAGAACACCAACGACGTCGGCTCCATCATGTTCATCACCAGCATCAACACCTCCACCCGCATGGTGGTTACTGCTTCAGGCACCGTCGGCATCGGCACCGTGGGCCCCAACATGCTCCTCACCATCCGGAACGGCGCCTTGGGCATCGGCAACGGCACCACCTCCTCTTCCCTGGAGCACAACCTCTTCACCATCGCCTCCTCCACCAGCAATGCCCAGGGTCTCTTCCGAGTAGATTCCTCCGGGAATATTTCGGCTTCGGGCACCCTGCGCACCTTTGGCGGAGTGGCTGGAGTGGGAGTAAGCGTTTCTTCCACCAGCGCTACCAACACCCTAATCAGCTATTTTACCTCCGGCAATAAAGGCAATGCCCTGGTGTTTGACACTAATCAAGCGATCACCAGTGGCGGCTGGCCGCCGGTAGACGCCACCCAGCTTTACGCCTGGCGCAACGGCGGCAGCGAGGTAATGGCCATTACCGCCTCGGGCAGCCTCTTTCTCCCCAACAATCAAGGCATCTCGTTTGCTGACAATGGCGGCGAACGCCCTTCCAATGCCCAGTTTGTGTATACCAACGCCCATAATACCCAGGTGAACAATTCCGAGCCCACCGGCAACATTCATATTCAGAACACCAACAACGTCGGCAGCATCATGTTCATCACCAGCAGCAACACCTCCACCCGCATGGTGGTTACTGCTTCAGGCACCGTCGGCATCGGCACGGTCGGCCCTAATATGCTCCTCACTATCCGGAACGGCGCCTTGGGTATCGGCAACGGCACCACCTCGTCCTCGCTGGAGCACAACCTCTTCACCATTGCCTCTTCCACCAGCAATGCCGCCGGGTTATTCCAGGTAAACTCTTCCGGCAGTGTCAGCGCTTCGGGCACCTTCCGCGTCTATGGCAACCTCAGGGGAGACGTCGGCCTGGGGATCGCTACCGCCGAGGGCTTCAATAATGTTGCTACCACCACTCTTACCCTCTATACCACCACCACCAACCCCGGCAACTCTTTAGTCTTCAACACCAATCAAACCATTACTTCCTCCACCGCGGCCCTCTATTCCTGGCGCAACAACGGCTTTCGTTTAATGTCGCTCTCGGCCTCCGGCACCCTGGATGTGTACGGCGCAATCGCGGCCATGAGCGCCACGGTCGGCACCCCAGGCGCCCCGGGTGATATTGCCGAACGCGTTGACATTTCCCCCACCGAAGCCTCTCTGGCCGGAGGCGACCTGGTAGTTCCTGACCCTAATTATCCTGATACCTACGGCAAATCCACCGCCCCCTACCAAACCACTCTGATCGGCGTTATTTCTGAATCGCCCACCATTGTGGTGGGTAACGGTAAAACTAAAAAAACCGCCACCCTGGCTCTTACCGGCCGCGTTCCCGTTAAAGTCAGCGCGGAAAACGGCTCAATCCAAATCGGCGATCGCCTTACTTCTTCCGCCCAGCCAGGAATTGCCATGAAAGCGACGCGACCTGGCCCCACCATTGCTATTGCCCTGGAGCCGTTTGACCAGCCGGGGGTAGGGAAGGTGCTGGGGTTTGTGCAATCGGGATATTATGATCCGAATCAGCCGACTATTGCCGGGATTACGGCTGCTGCCCTGGCCTCAACCGGCAGCTGGTTTGCGGAGTTTACTAATTGGCTGCGCGCGGTTGGCTTGACAATTGAGCAGGGCGTGCTGCGGATTGCCGAGGTGATCACTGACAAACTTACCGCTCAACGAGTCACTACCCGGGAATTATGCGTAGACGATGTCTGCATTACTAAAGATCAATTGCGCGAATTGCTTAATCGCAATCAACTGCAGTCGGCAGCACCGAGTATCATTGATTCCAGCTCGGTTCCGGCAGTAAGTACTGAATCTACTTCCGTTACCTCATCCGCCGCTGCCTCCGCCGTAGCGCCGGCTAGCAGCACTGCCGATTCCGCCGCCACCGCGCCGGCGCCGGGAGCGGGCTCTGCCAGCGCTCCGGCCGAGCCGTCATCGCCCGCCAGCGAAACTACTGCTCCCGCGGCGGCCACTCCCGAATCGTCAGTCGCTACTCCTTCCCCGGAGCCTGCTGGCGCCGTAAACGGACCATAATTTGTTCAGTTAAATGGATGTCTTCTCGCACGGTTTGTGGTCGGCGGTGGGCGCCGCCGCCGTGAATAAAAGCAGCCCGCGGCGGATTTCCTTGACGCGGGCAGCCGGGTGGGGAGTTTTCCCCGACCTGTTTGCTTTTGGCCCGTTCTTTCTTTATCTATTTTATCGGCGACTGGTGGGCGCTGCCTTTCCGCTCGAATTGCCCACCGTAGAGCCGGTGCCTCAATACTTGCCGCTCTATCAAATTTCCCACACTCTGTATCAATGGAGCCACAGCATCATTATTTTTGCGCTTGCCTTTGGTTTAGCAGTGCTCATTAGCCGGTTAATCCATCCAGCGCATGATTGGAATAAGCGCATTCCTTGGAGCATGCTGGCCTGGGGCGTCCACATTCTGGTTGACATTCCTACGCATTCCTATCGCTTCTACCCGACGCCTTTCCTCTGGCCCCTTTCCGGTTGGAAGTTTAACGGCTTTTCGTGGGGAACACCCTGGTTTATTGTCGTCAATTATGGCGCGCTGCTCCTTACCATCTGGTGGCTGCGACAGAAAAAGAAGAAACTATAGCAGTATGGTCGCTTCGCCCCTCCTCACTATACCGTATTCGTCGGGGCGACACGACTCGAACGTGCGGCCTCCTGCTCCCAAAGCAGGCGCTCTAGCCAACTGAGCTACGCCCCGTTAGTGGCTTCAATGTACCAAAGTTTCACCGCGTCGTCAAAAAACCATCCCGTCAAAGCAGGATGGTTTTTATGGTGCCGAGGGTCAGAATCGAACTGACGACGCCAGCCTCTTCAGGGCTGCGCTCTACCACTGAGCTACCTCGGCCTATCGGTTGGTCGGGGGTAAGTATAGCAAAAAGAGGAGAGTAGCGTCAACGTCCGGGGAGGTTGGCAGTGTCTGGCGCGGGTGCTATACTATAAAGGCAGTATTACATTTTTAATTTTACGATGCTATGTTTGAATCAGTAATTCCTTCTTTAATGGCCGCCGGGTCAGCTGGCTCGGCAGTGCCGTTTTTGGTGTCCGGGGCTAGCTCGGGCGCCCCTGGCTGGGAAGAAACCGAAACTGAAGGCCAGTTAGCGGTGGACGTGGTGGAAGATAATGAGGCGCTGGTAATTACCGCTACGATGGCCGGAACCAGGGCCGAAGACATTGAACTTCATCTGCATAACGACTCGCTTACCATCCGCGGCCGGCGGTATGCGCCGGTTTCCGCCCCCACTGAAGTGCATTACCAGGAATGTTTTTGGGGGCCGTTTTCCCGCACCGTAGTATTGCCCCAGGAGGTGCGCAAAGACGGCGCCACCGCCGAATACCGCCACGGCGTATTGACTGTGCGCCTGCTGAAGTCTTCCCCTGGTTCTAACATTCCTTTGTTGGTAGTAGAAGAGTAGATAGGACTTACGCGTTTGGCGCACTGCAGGCTCATATGCTGCGATGCTCAACGCTGTATATCTGTATACAGCTTATTCCGCTCCTCGCTTTTTCCTTGCATTGCATCCAAATGCGTAAGTCCTAGTAAAACTAAATGTTCAATAAAAGTGCGCCCAATTTTTTGCCGGCGCCCCCGCCGCGAGCGAGCAAACTCGCCCGGCGCGCCCTATTGGCAGCGGCCGTAATGGTGCCCGCGGCAGTTTTTATTATTGTCAGTTATGTTGTTATCAACGAGGGTAAAATTTATCCGGGGGTCAGGATTGGCGCCCTGCCGGTAGGCGGCCTTACCGAAACCGAGGCCCGCGGTTTAATTGAGCAGATTAACAATCGTTATGCTACCGCAGGGATTGATTTAATCGTGCGCCTCCCCGCGGGGGCGGCGGCGCGCGTAAAATTGTCTACCGTAGTGGCGGGCGACAGCACGGTGGATTTAATCGCTCTGGAGAGCGCCGCCCTGGCGCGCGAGGCCAGCAGCGCGGGTCGCGGCGGCCACTGGGCCGCTAATTTATTCGCCCCCTGGCGTTATCGCCTGATCGCGCCGCGGGTGATTTTGCCCCGCGTGACAGTAAACGCGCCCGGCCTGGCCGAGGTATTACAAGCCACCCTCCATAAATTTGCCGATCCGCCCCGCGACGCGCGCTTGGATTGGACACGCGGCCCCTCCGCGGCCGCCGTTATCGCGGAAAAATCGGGTACGGTTTTTAATTACTCCGAGCTGATTGCCGCTCTGCAGGCGCAACTGGCCAATTTTTCTTTTGCCCCCCTAATTGTTACGCCGCGCCGCGCCGCGCCGGCCGTAACCGCCGCCCTGCTTGAGGCGGCGCTGCCGGCTTTGCCGGGAGTATTCGCCGCCGGCAACCTCCCGCTTTCTTATGTTCATCCGGTTAGTCAAGCGCGCCAGGACTGGACTATTACTCCCGATACTTTCCGCTCCTGGTTAACGGTGCGCCGCGATCGCGCGAACAATGTGCTCTGGAGCCTGGACCCGGCGGCGGTCGCCGCTTATTTGAATCAGACCGTGCGCCCGGCGGTGGAGATTCCGGCGCGCGACGCTAAATTTGTCAAAGAAGCGGACCGGGTGCGGGAATTCCAGGGGAGCCAAAGCGGGCGCGTGCTTAACCGGGAAAAAACCGGGCGGGAATTAATCAGCCAGTTTGAGGAGCGCAACTACCGGAGCGGGGCTGCGTCGCTTATTAATGTGGCGGTGGACCTGATTGAGCCGGCCATTACCACCGCGGATGTCAATGAACTGGGTATCAGCGAGGTGCTGGGAATCGGCATTTCCACCTATCGCGGCAGCCATCGGGCGCGGATTAAAAACATTGAGCGGGCGGTGGAGCGTCTGAACGGTGTTTTAATCAAGCCTGGGGAAGAATTTTCCGCCAATCGTTTTGCCGGCCCCTATACGGCCGCCAACGGGTATCTGCCGGAAATGGTGATCAAAGGCCGCGAGATTAAACCGGAAATCGGCGGCGGCATGTGCCAGATCGGCACCACCCTGTTCCGGATGGCGATGAAGGCGGGGATGCCGATTACCGAGCGGTTTAACCATTCTTTGGTGGTAAGTTATTACGCCGATCCGGTGAATAAAAATCCGGGGACCGACGCCACGCTCTACGAGCCCCAGCTGGACTTTAAATTTTTGAACGATACCGGCTCATATCTGCTGCTGGAAACCAGAATTGATTATGAGCGCCAGGAGCTGCAGTTTATTTTATGGGGCAAGCCCGACGGCCGGCGCGGCAGCTATACCCACCCGGTGGTATCGCGTTGGATTCCCTCCGGCGAGCCCCAGGAAATTGTGGCTACTGACGGCTCACTTAAACCCGGGCAACAGAAGTGCCAGAATGCCTTTCGCGGCGCCGTAGCTTCTTTTACTTATACCCGCCTGACGCCGGCCGGAGAAAAAATTGACCGGGTATTTGAAAGTTTTTACCGGCCCTTGCCTAAAATTTGTATGGTGGGCGCGAGCGCCAGCTCTACTCCCGCGGACAGGGGAAGCGGGGAAGAAACCTTGCCAGGAGTTGAGTAGGGACCAAAAAAAACCCTGCACCACTAGGGTGCAGGGTTTATATTGTCTTTGGGGGTTTAACCCCCCCTCAAGCCGTATCCAAGAAGAGGTATTAGTGGAAAAGACGAGCCGGAGCCAGTACTCCCCGTTAACACCTCCCCATGCTTGTCGTGGATACGGGTAGGTACTAAGTAACCAAAGGTACCGAGCGCCTACCCATATCCCGCGGGAATAGGGGGATTACTTGCTCGCCTTATGGTAGTTCAGCGATAATTATCTGGACTGCTAACGAGTAAGGCGAGGGTAATCAGGTCATTTTCATGACTGATGAGTATACCATATTATAGGTTTTTTGTCAAGGAGCAGATAGCCAGCCCTTGTGGATAACTGCTAATTTTGGCTAAAAAAAGCCCCTATTGGGGGGAGGGGGAAAAGGTGAGGTATTTAACAAACCAGGAGGCTATTCCCTGTGTCAAGTCGCTCGGTCGTGGTAGACACCCTCCGTGCTCTCCCGACTTGAGATCGGGATGCGCGCGTAGGGAACCCGTCTACCACTCCCTCGCTCGGTTTCGTAATTCTAGATTACTCAATCATCTTGTCAACCAGCCCGTATTTTACCGCTTCCTCGGCGGACATGAAGTAATCGCGGTCCGAATCTTTTTCCACCACCGGCAGTTCTTTGCCGGTGTGTTGGGCGAGGATTTTATTCAGCTGGTCCTTAATGCGCAAAATCCGCTCGGCGCGGATTTTAATGTCGCTCGCCTGGCCTTCCACCCCGCCCATCACCTGATGGATCATAATTTCCGAATTAGGCAGAGCAAACCGTTTGCCTTTTGCGCCGGCCGCCAAGAGTACCGCCGCCATGCTGGCGGCCAGCCCCACGCAGATGGTAGACACATCCGGCTTAATGTATTGAATGGTATCGTAGACGGCAAGGCCCGCGGTAACCGAGCCGCCGGGAGAGTTGATGTAGAGTTTAATGTCTTTGTCCGGCGCCTGATTTTCCAAAAACAAGAGTTGAGCGATAATTACATTGGCTACCGTATCGTCAATCGGCGTACCCAAAAAAACAATCCGGTCGGTCAGCAAGCGCGAATAAATATCATAGGCCCGCTCGCCGTGATGGGTTTTTTCAATCACCGTCGGGATGAGGAATTGCGAGTGGGCCGGCTGTTTGGTTTCTAGCTGGGTCATAATTATACTGAAACTGTAGAAGAATGTTGACGATAATCGTTCTCCGCCTGGTCGCTATCGCTATTGCTAAAATTAGCCTGGTTAGTCGCGGCAGACACTCTTTGGGTGCTCCCCCGATTTAATCGGGGGAGCACCCAAAGACACTCGTCTGCCACTCCTTAATGCTAACTGGTATTTTCAATACTTCTACAGTTTCATTATACCTCATTCTTTAATACCCGTCAAAATTTTATTCAATACTTCGGGAATGCTACCGGTCGCCGAAAATCCGGCGGCTTTTTTATGCCCGCCCCCGCCCAGCTGCCGGGCCAGGGCGGCCACGTCGGTGTCGTCGCGGGTGGTGCGGAAGCTGCCTTTGATTTTGCCGTCCGCGGTTTCTTTTAACACCAGGGCGATTTTGGCATTGGCCAGATTATTAAGAAAGTTGGCAATGCCTTCGGCTTCGGCTTCGCTTACCCCGGCGGCGGAGAGGTCGGCGCGGGTAAGATAGGTATAGGCTAATTCGCGGCGTTCATCCCGCTCCAGCCGCGAGAGCGCCTGCCCCCACAGTTTCAGCGCCCCCACGGTTTTGTTGTGAATCGTGGCGCGGGTAATTTGGCGCAGGTCGGCGCCGGCGCGAATCAGCTCCCCCCCCACGGCAAGCGCGGTAGCCGAAGTGGCGGCATTGGTAAAGTTTCCGGTATCGGTAGTGAGCCCGGTTAGGAGCGCGGTGGCCATCCGGTGGCTGAGGTGAACCTGGTTGGCGCGGAAGTAGTGGAAAAGAATTTCCGTAGTGGAGGCGGCGGCCGGGTTAACCAGGTTAAAATGACCGAAGTGTTCGTTGGTGGCATGGTGGTCAATATTAATTATTTTGGCCGGATGTTTTACTAAAAGTTCTGCCACACCGGCATAGCGCAAATCTCCGGAATCCACCAGAATGACGGTATCTACTGCCGGGTCGGCGAGCAGCCCGGGGTTAGTTTCCAGCCGCTCACTGTGAGGCAGAAACTTCAGTTGGGGGCTGTGGGGAGTAGCGCAGTAGATGGCTGTGGGTCGCCCCAGGCCGGTTAAATATTCAAACAGAGCCGTGGCCGCGCCCAGGGCGTCGCCATCGGGGTGGGGGTGGGGGATCACCACCGCCTTGGCGGTTTGTTTCAGGTGGGCATGGACTTGGCGTGCCAGCGTGCGCATATAGATCAGGCAAACAAAATAACCGTTCATTTTAAATCAGGTATCCCCAGTTGTCAAGAGGACAGACTGTTGATATAATTGTACCACGATGTACCTCAAACGATTAGAAATCCAGGGCTTCAAATCTTTTGCCCGCCATACGGCGCTGGATTTTTTGCCGCCCCGTGACGGCCGCTACAGCATCATTGGTATTGTCGGCCCGAATGGCGCCGGCAAATCCAATATTGTGGATGCCCTGCGCTGGGTAATGGGCGAAACCAGCCTAAAAACGATCCGCGGCAAAAAAGGCGAGGATGTTATTTTCCACGGCTCCCCGCAAAAAGGCGCCGGGGGGATGGCGGAAGTTACCATGGTGCTGGACAACAGCGACCGCGCCAGCCGTTCCCGCGCCGCGCCCGGCGCCCTGACCGCAAGTGCGGCCGATAGCGCCGCCTTAACTGCTCTACTCGGCGAGCCGGAAATAACGCTCGCCCGTCGTTTTTATCGCTCCGGTGAGAGCGAATTTTTGATTAATGACCGGCCGGTGAAACTCCTGGATGTGCATCTGCTCTTGGCCCGGCTGCAATTTGCCGAGCATGCTTACAGCATTGTTGGCCAGGGAATGATTGACCGCCTGTTGACCGTGGGGCCTGGTGAGCGCAAAGACTGGTTTGATGAAGCCTGCGGCATTAAAGAATGGCAGATTAAAGAGCATCAGGCCACGCTGAAACTGGCGCGCACCCGCGAGAATATGGCCCAGGCCACGGCGCTGCTTGCCGAAGTAACGCCGCGGCTGCGGCTGCTCTCGCGGCAGGTAAAAAAATTGGCCGAGCGCCAGGAAATTGAGCAGCAGCTCGGCGCCGCCCAAAACAGTTATTATCGCACGCTTTATTGGCGGATTCAGGCAGAGCAGCAGCAGTGGCAGCGCGCGCAGGAGCAGTGGGAGAGCGAATATCGTCCGGCCGCGGCCGCGCTGGCACAGGCGCAGCAGGAATTGGGCGAGCTGGGGAAAGGCGCTTCCCGCCAGCAGTTATTTGCCGCCCTTACCGAACGCTACCGCGCGGCGCAGGCGGCCGAGCACGAAGCGGAGCGCCAGCTGACGGTGTTGGGGAGCCAATTGCAAAGCGTTTATCGCGAGCAGGGAGCGGGGGAGGTGGGTTGGCTCACACGGAAGATTGCCGAGCAGGAAGCCAAGCTCCCGGTGCTTGCCCGTGCGCGGGGCGTCACCGAGGCGGCTCTCGCAGCGGCTGATAAACTGCGGCAGGAAGCAGAGGCGCGCGCTAAAAAACTGCAAAGCGAATCTGCCGAGCTAACGCTTGCCGGCGGCCGCGCCGGAGAGCGGGGCGCTTTAGGCGAGCGGAGCGCGGGGGCGGTTTGGCAGTGGAGCGGCGCGGACGCTGCCGTTGCTTTTGCTGAAGCCGAGCAGCGTTTCGGCGCGGCGCATCATCTGTTGGCAACGCGATTAGCGCCGGGGTCAGACCGTTACCGGATACGGATTTGGGGCGAGACCCCGGCAATCGCCGAGCGGCTGGCGGATCTTCCCCCGGCCGCGGCCGTGGAATTCAGCGCTACTGGAATTATGCTCGGCGCGGCTGGCGCTGAATCAGAGAGCGCCGCGGCCGCCCGCCGGCGCGCCGCTGTTTTAGCGCAGGAAATCGCCGCTGCCAAGGCGCCGGCCGTGGAAGCTCAAGGGCGCGCTGCAGCGCTGCAGCGCGAGCTGACCGCCGCGCAGGCGGCCGAACGCGCCCTGGACAACGAATTAGCAGAACTAAAACGAGAGTTATCCTTGGCGTCAGCCGCGCCGGCCGAGTTTGATGCCCGCCGGCAGGCGCTCTCCGCCGAGCAGCCCAAACTGCAGGCGCAATTAGCCGCTTGTCGCGCCGCCAGCAGCCGCCTCGCCCAGGAGCTGGCTGATTTTAATCGCGCCGAAGAAGACAAGCAAAAGCGTATTTTTGCGCTGCAGGCCAGGTTGCAGGAGCGCCAGGCCGCGGTGACTGCCCTGGAAGCGCGCCGCCGCGAAATCGCCGTGGCGGCGGCTAAAGTGGAAACGCGGCAGGAGGACCTGGCCCGGGAAGTGCAGCATGAACTGAAAGCAACCTTAGCGTCGTTGGTACAACGGGAAGGCGATACGGTCTCCCCGGCCGCGGCGCTGTCGGAGCTTAGCAACATAATTGAAAAACTCAAATACCAGCTGACCCTGATCGGGGGGATTGATGCCGAGGTAGTGGCGGAATACGAAGTGGCGCGCGAGCGTCAGGAATTTTTGTCCCGGCAATTATCCGATTTGGCGGCGGCCGTGGCCGATTTGGAGCGGCTGGTAACCGAGCTGAACGCGCTGATGAAGCAAAAACGCGCCGCGGCATTTAAACAAATACGCCAGGAATTCAAGCGTTATTTCCAGATTCTGTTTGACGGCGGCCGCGCTGATTTGGAAGAAGTATACGGCGAGGCGGCGGCGGATGAAGCCGGCGGAGTAGAGGTCGTATCGGAAGCCGCCCCCATTTCTTCCGCTCCTCTCCTCTCCGGCATTGAAGTAATCGCCCAGCCGCCCGGAAAAAAGGTAAAATACCTGGCGCAACTCTCCGGCGGCGAGCGCACTCTTACTTCGCTGGCTTTAATCTGCGCCATTTTGCACGTTAATCCTTCGCCCTTTGTGGTGCTGGACGAGGTGGAAGCAGCCCTGGATGAGGCTAATACCTTGCGGCTGGTGCGGATTTTGCGCGAATTAACCACCCGGTCGCAGTTTATTATCATTACCCATAACCGCGTTACCATGCATGCCGCCGCGGCGCTCTACGGCGTAGTGCTGGGGCGCGAGGGCAGTTCGGAGCTTTTGTCAGTAAAGCTGGAGGACGTCGGGCAATATGAGTAGGACTTACGCGTTTGGCGCACTGCGGTGTCAAAAGCTCCGGTGCGGAGCGCTGTATATCTGTATACAGCTTATTCCGCTCCTCGCTTTTTCCTTGCATTGCATCCAAACGCGTAAGTCCTAATGAGGATAAGCCGGGAGTTGACAGCGTAGGGTAGTTTAGAGTATATTTAAGCAGCTCTTAGAGCCTGTCTAATAAGTCCATTTCTGCTGCAAGTCGCCAATTCCGGCTGCAAAAAACTCATCGCTCGTCGGCGTATATTCCATATACACCTCCTCACGCTTCGTTTTTTTCGCTCGAAATTGTCGCCTTTCGCTACGAAAGCGACTTATTAGACAGGCTCTTAAATTACCATCAGCAAACATCCGATTTTTTACTATTATGAGACTGGAGAAGAATGCAAACTATATCGCGTTTTTAACCTAGTCGCTATCGCTATTGTTAAAATTAACCTGGTCGGTCGCGGCAGACACTCTTTGGGTGCTCCCCCGATTTAATCGGGGTGCGCGCCCAAAGACACTCGTCTGCCGCAACCTGATGCTAACTGGTATTTTCAATTCTTCTCCAGTCTTAATTATGCTTACCATCAGACTCCAAAGAATCGGCAGAACTAACCACCCCACCTACCGGCTGATTATCAGCGAAAAAGCTCGCGATACCAAGGACAAGTACCTGGAACTATTAGGCTCCTACGATCCGTACCGGAAAGAAGATAAATACTCCCTTAAAATCGAGCGGATTCAATACTGGCTATCTAAAGGGGCGCAGACCTCGGCTACGGTGCATAATCTTTTACTTTCCGCTGGAGTCACGACCGGTGCCAAACGGAAAGCGGTGTATCTGTCAATTAAGCGCCGGGCCAAATTAGCGGAGAAAAAGAAATCAGCGAGCACCGCAGCGCCGGCTCCGGCCGCGACGCCCGAATCTGCCCCTTCCCCGGCAGCAGCCGAGGAAACCGCTCCCGCGCCCTCCCCGGCCTCTGCTTAGCTGTGAATTACGAAATTGCCCCAGCCTGGTCGCTCGGTCGCGGCAGACACTCTAGGTGCTCAAGGTTTTTAATTTAACAGTCCCTGCCGCTTCAATCGGGGCTGTTTGGCTAACTATCGCATGTCCTTAACCACTCTTGATCTTTTAGTACATGCTCCCCCGAGAGGAGAAGCGGTGGTCTGGGGGATTCCTTTGGATTTAGGCAAAGATAACACCGGCACTGATACCGGACCCGATTTTTTGCGGCGGCGCGGTCTGTTGCGGATGTTAGAGCAGACGGGAATTTCCTATCGGGATTTGGGTAATGTACCTTGCCCCCGGCGCGAAGGATTAGCGATGGGAGATAAGCGAGTAAAATATTTGGCGCCGATTGTGGAGGTGGTAACCGCGGTGGCGTCTTGCGTCAGAGAGGAAGTAGGCCAGGGCCGGCGGGTGATTGCCTTGGGAGGCGATCACTCTATTTCCTTGGGTACCATCAGCGGAGCGGCGCTCTCTTACCAGGGTGAGTTGGGGTTAATTTATATTGATGCTCACCCTGATGCGATGACTGATGAGAATTCCTTATCCGGTAATATCCACGGCATGGTAACTTCGGCCCTGTTAGGTTTTGGTCATTCGTCCTTGGTCAATATCCTTCAACCTGGCCCTAAAATTAAGCCCGAGCGCCTGTTGTTTATTGGTATCAAAGACCTGGATCAAGGGGAGATTGACTTTATTCAAGAGCATCACCTCACCGCTTTTTCCCCGCTGGACATTGACTTAGATGGTTTGCGTCCGGTGGCAGCCGCCATCGACCAATTAGCGAAGCGAGTTAAAAATATCTGGATCAGTTTTGATATTGACTCGGTGGATAGTCATTTTGCTCCGGCTACCCCCATGAGCTCGGCCGGCGGTTTGACCTATCGGGAAATTGATACTTTAAGCAAGTATATCGGCAAACGGTGTAACGTGGTAGGGATGGATATTGTGGAATGCATGCCGGCCGGGGAAGTAGGCAATAAAACTGCCAGCACGGCGATTAGTGTGGCGGCGCACCTCTTGGGCGCCCAGTATGGTTGGTACACCCATTATATTGAACAGGAAGCGACCAAACAGCGCTTCCGCGAGTAAGATGATTTTCCCCTTGACTGTTCCCGTGGTCAGTAGTAATCTAAAGGCCAACGCAGTACTGGTGGATTCGCTTGATCCACACGTCGACAGGCTGCTCGGCAAGAAACTTAACAATCCATTTCTAATTTCAGGTTGCACGTATGGAAGCCGATCAACAGTTTCTGGAAACCGTCGTCAAGGCGATTGTCAATCAGCCCGACAAGGTTACTACCAGCCGGATAATTGACGAGCGCGGCGTACTCCTCACTCTGGAGGTTGACCCTTCGGATATGGGGTATGTAATTGGCCGCTCCGGTCAGACCGCGCGAGCGCTGCGCATTCTTCTCAAAATCGTCGGCGCCAAGAACAACGCCCGGGTTAATCTTAAGATTAATGAACCCCCCGGCGGCCGGGGCCCTCGCGCTAGTATGGCTGGCGCCGGCGCCGACACCGGCGGCCTGGTTGACACCAGCGCCGTGGATAACCTTGGCATCTAGTAACGCAATTTTAACTGCCCCGACTAAGTCGGGGCAGTTTTGTTTTTGGGTGATTTGACGATGAAGGGGGAAGCGTGTTAGTTTGAAGGTAGCACACTCAAAAAAGGAGAAGCGGCCATGGCAACCATGCTGGTGTTTGAAGGCGATCGAGAAGTGATTCTTGCCCTGCGGCAGGCGGCGGACACTATCCCCAATCTGCAGTGCCGGATCATTGACGAGTGGGTGATTTTCCAGAATGAGTTAGCGGCGGACTATGCCGAGCCACCAGATGTCGTACTGATAAGTGGCGGTGGGATCAAGCAGACCGCTGTTCCCGAGATCCTGGCATACCTCCAGGGCCTCTGGGGGTCGTTGCCCGCCGGCAGGATTTGGCTCGCCCTTGATGCCGGGGAGGAATGGCTAGTTAGCGCCAGTAATGCGTTGTTTGGCGAAGGGCACATCCAAGTAATCCCCCGGAGCGATCCGCGCTGGCGCGTTCCGTCAATCCTCATTCAGTATCTCCTGAATCAGGCCGGTGTGTCCTAGCGCCATCTTTCGCTCGCGGGGGGCGTCAAGCGGCCAGGAGGGGTGTGCGCTAATCCGTGCGAACTTTTCCTGGCTCCTTAATTCTATCGCCTAACGTTCGCACATTCCTCGCAGGGGCGGAAAATCAGCCATTGCGAGGAGTACTATTTATGCAATTTGACGTCTTAACGCTTTTCCCCGATCTCATTTACCAGTACGTCAGCGGGAGCATTTTGGGCCGGGCGCAAAAAGAGGGTTTGCTTAAAGTAAAGGCGCACGATTTCCGCCGTTTCAGTGGCAACCGCTGGGGGCAGGTAGACGACCGCCCGTACGGCGGCGGCCCGGGCATGATTTTGCGGGTGGAGCCGATTTATGAGTGTTTGAAAGCCATTGACGCCCTGTCATTGCGAGGAGGAGCTCGCGCGACGACGAAGCAATCCCCAGTTTTTCAGAACAGTCTAACTCTGAAAGATAAGGGATTGCTTCGCTCCGCTCGCAATGACAAGACCAAAGTCGTAATAATGGACCCGGCGGGCAAAAAATTTGACCAGCGCCAGGCGGAAAAACTTGCTCAACTGGATCGCCTGGTGATTATCTCGGGGCGCTATGAGGGTTTTGATGCGCGGGTATATCGGTTGGCCGATGAGCGCGTGTCGGTGGGGGATTATGTGCTCGCGGGCGGCGAATTGCCGGCGTTAGTAATTATTGAAGCGGTGGCGCGGCTGATTCCGGGAGTGCTGGGGAATGCGGAATCGCTCAAGGAAGAGACGTTTGGACTGCCGGCTGCAAACTTCAGACTTCAGCATACACGAAACATCAGGCCGCAGACCGCAGGCCGAAGTCAGAATACCTCTAAAGAGTATCCCCAGTACACCCGCCCGGAAAATTTTATGGGGCTCAAAGTACCCAAAGTGTTGCTCTCGGGTGATCATAAAAAAATTGAGGAGTGGAGAAGAAAACAAAGTAGGTAATTTTGTATGTCAGAAAGAAAAAACGCAAAAGAGCACGAGCGCGTTATCGACCACTGCCTTATTTTTGATGTTGACGGGGTGTTAACCGACCCCCAAACGAAAGAGGTAACCGATCCGGCTGGGTTAACTCTTTTAGCCGAACGTTTAAGAAAAGACGAACCGATAATCCTAAATACGGGTCGCGCGGTTGATTTTATTTTAGAAAAAATAATGCCTAAGCTTTCGGATGATGCAGGTAAGGACAAATTAAAAAATGTCTTAGTGGTTGCCGAAAAAGGCGGTGTAGTTTTATTGTACAACGACCAAGGCGAGCCGCAAATTGTTGAGGACAAAAGTTATTCCGTGCCAGAAGAAGTGCATGCTCAAGTTAAAGAACTAGTAGCGCAAAAATATGGCGATACTATGTTTTACGACGCCACCAAACGAACTATGTTATCTGTAGAAATGATTGATAATGGAGATTTAGAAAAATTTGGCAAGGCCCAAGAAAGAATTATAGAAGATTTCAAAGTAACGCTTACTCGAGCGAAGATAGAAAAGGAATTTGTGATTGATCCAACTATTATTGCAACTGATATACAACATCGCGACGTGGGCAAGGCATTGGGGGTTCGCAAAGCCTTGCGGTGGCTTGGCCAGCAAAATGTAGCGCCAAAAGAGTTTTTAACTTTTGGTGATAGCACATCTGATTTGCCTATGGCCGCAGAGCTTGCTAAACTCGGGAAGCCGGGCAAATTTATCTTTGTTGGCGAACCTCAAAAAATTTCTGGAGTGGAAACAGAATTCCCTATTGTACAAACGAGTGACCGCTTCGAGCAAGGTGTAAAAGAGTTTTTACAATCGCTTAATCATTCCCAATCCTAGATTTATCGCTATGTCCACCCTCAAACCCATCGCCAATTTCCTCTACGAAGTGGGGATGCTGAATAAAACGCCGCGCAGCGGGTTTCATTTTTTGGGGAGCGGCGAGCAGAGCGTGGCCGAGCATACCTGCCGCACGGTGTACATCAGCTATGTATTGGGGATGCTGGACGGCACGGTGGACGTCGGCCGGATGCTGAAGATGGCCCTGCTCCACGACCTCGGCGAGAGCCGCGTTTCGGACCTTAATCACGTGCATCAAAAATACGCGGCGCGCCGGCAGTCGGAAGCGGTCGGCGACGTGGCGGCCACCCTGCCGTTTGGCGCTGATATTGTAACCGCTTGCGCCGAGCAGGAAGCCAAGCAAACACCCGAGGCGGTGCTGGTGAAAGATGCCGACACGCTGGAGTGGATAATTTCCCTTAAAGAGCAGGTGGACATCGGCAACGAGCGGGCGCGGTATTGGATTGACTATGCCACCCGGAAGCTAAAAACTGATATCGCCAGGCAGCTGGCCGCCGAGATGATGCAAACCGACTCCAACGAATGGTGGGGCGGCGAGGCGGGGGGCAAAGCCTGGCAACCGGACCAGAATTTGCGGTAGAATCGGGGCAGGGATTTATCCACATTTTCTGGTTCAGAAATCTTGACTATAGCACCAAAAGATGCTATAGTGTTTTATTCCTAATTTTTTGGGTGCATTTCTATATGCATCTTCTGAAGTTAGGAAATCCTACTTCCTTACAGCCATATTGGCTGCAAGCACCCCGGGAGGAGCACATGGCGATTAGAGTTTTGCTACCTAAGCTATCGCTGTTTGGCCTCCCCATGGGGCTAACAATGCGCTGGGCTAAGGCGGCTGGATTCGCAGGACTCGAATTGCTCGCGGTTAGGATGATTATGAAGCATTTGCCACGCATCGCGGGCTGGGCGGAGCAACTCGGTCTCGTCTTGCACCTCCACCAGCCGTGGAGTCTGAGCGAGAATAGCACATACGCGCACAATAGGGTTCTCTCGGCGGTAGGCTATTTGCCTCAGGATGGTTACCAGATCAATGATCTAGTGCCTCCCGAAACGCCTCAGCCGCTCGTGATCTACGCTGATCGGTTCAGGGATGCTATCACGCTAAGCAACCGGTGGATTCAGACCGTATCAGTTTTCCAGCGAGGGCGTGACGGCCGATTCACCTACCAGCTACCCTATAGGCAGTTCGTGGAAGTGGTGCTCAAACACAATCTCCCGGTTGTCTTTGACACTCAGCACTTCCTGGAGTACTCGATCGGGGTTCAGGGCGTAGAGAAATTATCGTCTGATCCCCGGCTCTTGTTTCGGCAGCTCAGCAAAGGCTGGGAGACACTTAGACATCTCGTACGCGAGATCCACCTGAACGACTTCAATCCAATGCTTGGGCATACGCGCGGCCGGAACGTTTTCCCCGGAACGGGTATCGTTCCACTTGCGGGGTTCATGCAGCTCGTCCGCCGGAGCGGCTGGCAAGGAACAGTCGTGCCTGAAGTCGCCCCCAGGCACCTCTTTGGTCGGCACGCGCTTACCCATCTACGGAGGCGGGTGGGCGAATTTATCGAGGAATAAGTTTATGTACCTCAAGAGCGCTTGATCACTCTGGGGTCATGATAGTAGAAATACGGCGGGTCGCGACTAGTTCGTGGCCCGCTGGTTCTTTATTAGAAGCCCGCGAATACCCGGCGGCTTGCCGCCGGGTATTCGCGGGCAAGTAAAAATTAATATGTCGGCGGAGCCGACTCCGCTACTAAAAAACCCGCCCCGATACCCTGCGCTCTTGGCGCAGGGTCGGGTTTATCCACATTTTGTCCAGGGGAGGCACTTGACAAGGTTTTCGGGCAGGAGTAAGATAAACCCCGCCTAATTCGTTAAGTTTTTTGCCGGCTCACCACATCATTTACAATTACCAAGGAGAGAAAAAAGAGTAACCCGAATTACGGGTTCCTCTTTTTTCTTTCTGATGCGAAAAGAAAGAACGTACGTTGACAATACCAATCGTGACAAAAACCACAATAATCGTCCCGGCTTCGGTCGGGATGATTAAGACGTCTATCCAATAAATTGAGCAACCCCGATTCAATCGGGGCGACTCTAAACAATCCCAGAGCAATATCAATTTTCTCTTTTTGAGAGTTTGATCCTGGCTCAGGATGAACGGTGGCGGCGTGTCTAAGGCATGCAAGTCGAGCGACGTGCCCCTCGCAAGAGGGGTTACGAGCGGCAAACGGGTGAGTAACACACTGGTAACCTACCTCCGAGTCGGGGACAACCGGTCGAAAGACTGGCTAATACCCGATGGACATGGGGGGACTTAAGTCATTCCCATGTAAACTTTTTGGCTCGGAGAGGGGCCTATGGCCCATCAGCTAGTTGGCAGGGTAACGGCCTACCAAGGCTATGACGGGTAGCAGGCGTGAGAGCGCGACCTGCCTCAGTGGGACTGCGACACTGCCCACACTCCTACGGGAGGCTGCAGTCGAGAATCTTCCCCAATGGACGAAAGTCTGAGGGAGCGACGCCGCGTGCAGGAAGAAGGTCTTCGGATTGTAAACTGCTTTTACCCGGGACGAATTCGTGACGGTACCGGGAGAATAAGAGGTTGCTAACTCTGTGCCAGCAGCAGCGGTAATACAGAGACCTCAACCGTTATCCGGATTTATTGGGCGTAAAGCGTCCGTCGGTGGCTTGGCGGGTCAGGGGTTAAACCCAACAGCTTAACTGTTGGCGCGCCTTTGAAACTACCAAGCTTGAGGGCGGGAGAGGCGAGCGGAATTGCCGGTGTAGTCGTAATAAGCGTTGATATCGGCAAGAACACCAAATGCGAAGGCAGCTCGCTGGAACGCCTCTGACACTCAAGGACGAAAGCGTGGGGAGCAAACAGGATTAGATACCCTGGTAGTCCACGCCCTAAACGATGCGCACTAGGTATTGGCAGTATCGACCCTGTCAGTGCCGTTCAAAAAAAGCTAACGCGTTAAGTGCGCCGCCTGGGGAGTACGGCCGCAAGGCTAAAACTCAAAGGAATAGACGGGGACCCGCACAAGCGGTGGAGCATGTGGTTCAATTCGACGGTAAGCGAGGAACCTTACCAAGGCTTGACATGTCGCTGCAAGCCCCCAGAAACGGGGGCCGCCTTCGAGGGTGCGACACAGGTGCTGCATGGTTGCCGTCAGCTCGTGCCGTGAGGTGTACCATTAAGTTGGGAAACGAGCGCAACCCACGTCTTGAGTTAAATTGTACTCAAGAGACCGCCCCGTACTGAAATTTTCTGTCATTCTAAACGAAGCGAATATGCTGCTTTCGGAAGACCAGGAAGTTTGAGTACGGGGAGGAAGGAGTGGACGACGTCAAATCAGCATGGCTCTTACGCCTTGGGCTACACACATGCTACAATGGGAAGTACAAAGGGTCGCTAAGTCGCAAGATGGAGCTAATCCCATCAAAACTTCCCCCAGTTCAGATTGAGGGCTGCAACCCGCCCTCATGAAGCCGGAATCGCTAGTAACCGTGTATCAGCCACGGCACGGTGAATACGTTCTCGGGTCTTGTACTCGATTCGCCTAGCAGCGAATAGAAAAAAGAGGTGTCTTGCCGTTCGGCAAGAAATCCTCTCGTGCGTGTTAGAACGCGCGAAGCAGACGAGCACGCCTTCCCCGCGAGGGCAAGGCGCAGGGTTCCGATGCATTTGGCAGCTTGAGTCCACGTTACAATAGATAAGTGGTTGACGACCCGTCAAAATTGGTGAGTACACGGGGAAGTCTTCTAACAAGTGCAAGCCACTTATTATATCGGTGGACCGAAGATGCCAAAAAATGTTTCTATTCGTGACCTAGGGAGATCTGGCATTAGTCCTTGGGCTACCACGGAATTAAATTCTGTGGTAAACTAGCCCCGAGGTAAAATGAGAAGCGATTTTCATTTGAAGCTATGCCAGAAGTCTGCCGAGCTTATAGTACCAGCCGCCAGCCGTTTGAGCGCAATCTCAAATTGGCCGCGCCGGTTGGGAAGGAGCAAATCCAATGTCCTCCGTTACATCCGCATTACGTTGCTGGGTTCATTGACGGCGAAGGCTCATTTTCCGTGAGCATCAACCGTCACAAAACCCTCAAAAGCGGGATAGAAATAAAGGCCGAGTTTGAAATAGAACTTCGCGCCGACGACCGAGAAATCCTTGAGCGTATCGTTGCCACAATTGGCTGCGGCAAAATTTATGACTGTTCGTACGAACGGTATGGATGGTATCCGCACGCCAAGCTAAAGGTAACAAGCACGCGCGAGATGGAAGAAAAATTATTTCCTTTCCTCGATCGCTATCCGCTGCAAGCCAAGAAGCGCAAGGTATATGAATTATTTCGCCAGATTGTCCTGCTGTTTCGGCAGAAGGCGCATCTGACAGAAGCCGGCCTGGCGCATATTCAAAGGCTGCGCAACGAAATCCGGAAGTACGGTAAAAAGCATAATCACCGGCGTGATTTTAATGCGGCGTTGGAAACCGCCAGGATACGGGAAAACCGTTCGTCCGGTGGTGTAAAACTGTAAATTAGTAATAATTTACCAGATTTTTCAACCGCCCGTCACACCACGGAAGCTGGCAATGCCCAATACCCCGACCTAGTCGGGGCTAAGGCAGGGTCAGTGACTAGGGTGAAGTCGTTGAGTGAAACTCACTGTTGCGACCTTTGGCCGTAAGGCCATTGAAAAATCCAACTATAACGGTGGAGCCTAAGCGCGAATTATGCTATATTGTAGATAGTATTTATTCACGTAAGGTAATACCGTGGGAAGTCACAGAAGAAAATGGAACTCCAAAGAAATTAGGGATCTGCGAAATCGCCTGGTGCTAACGCCAATGCAGAAGAAGATTCTGATTGGCAAAATTCTAGGTGACGGGTCGCTGGTCTCAACTGGCGGTAAAAATTACCGCCTGCAAGTGGAGCAGAGCGTAAAGCAAAAGAATTATGTGGATTGGCTGGCCTCAGTCTTCGGGAAATGGCTTGTTTCGGCGCCAAAATTTTTACCACAGCATAATTCGTACCGATTTAGAACTCTCGCCCACTCGCAACTCACGGAGTTTCAAAAAATATTCTATCGATCTGGAAGAAAAATTGTTCCGCGAAGCATTCGCCGACTGCTCGATCATCCAATCAGCTTAGCAGTGTGGTTTATGGATGATGGGGCACGAAGCTCGTCAAAAAGCTCGGTAACCTTCAGTACGCACTGTTATACCGAAGCGGAGAACAATTTGTTGATTGATTGCCTTCATTCCAATTTCAAATTGCCTGCCAATCTGAATTGGGATGGAAAAGGCTTTCGACTGTATATTCCAGTGAATGGTATCCCAAGATTTAGGGAGTTAGTTTCTCCTTACATTTTGCCAATGATGGAATATAAACTTCCTTTGACCCCGTAGAGACTACACGTTGGCTCCTGCGTGGAGCGCAGGATGATGATATAGTCCATGCCCATGGAAACATGTGGAAAAACATGAACAAGGCACGGGTAGCGGAAGCTGCTCGTGGATCACCTCCTTTCTGGAGATACTTAGTCGCAAGACTATGATCTTCTGTCGATCCCCCGATTAAATCGGGGGAAAGGATAGACAAGGTTTTTGTCACGTTGGTGTTGTTGACGGGGATTGCCCGCCCGACGGGACGACTCTGGTCGTTTAGGCGGGCACGGATTACGAATGAAGATTATCCGAATTTTTTAAGGGAAACCGCCCGGCGGCTAGGTCCGAGGGCGGTTTTGTTGACCGGGCTTGTTTTTTTGTCTCAAAATGATACAATAAAAGCATTAAAATGATTCAATATTATATGCTTAATAAAAGGCAAAAAGCAATTTTAGAATTGGTGGAACAAACCAGTCCGGTTTCGGCTAAACAAATTTTAGATGGTATTAGCGATGAATTCGAAAAAGTATCAAAGCCGACGGTATTGCGCGATTTAGAGATCTTGCTGGCCAACCAGCTGATTAAAAAGCGCGGCCGGGCGCGGAGCGTGGTTTATGAGTCCAAGGGCGGTAGTAAGTTGCTTAAATATTTTGATGTTCAAAAATATTTTGATACTCCGGTTGACGAACGAACGGTAAAAAAACAGTTTGTCTTTGACATCTTCAATAACACGCCAGGGCTATTTACCGCTGCCGAGCTTAAGCACTTAAAAAAACTTAATGAGCATTACCAAGCAAAAATAAAAAAATTGGTTCCCGCAGCGCTGAAAAGAGAAATTGAGCGGATCACCATTGAGTTGAGCTGGAAGTCCTCTCAACTAGAAGGCAATACGTATTCGTTGATTGATACCGAGGTGCTGATTAAAGAATCCCGAGAAGCCGCTGGCCACCCCAAAGAAGAAGCGACCATGATTCTAAATCATAAACGGGCGCTGGATTATATTTTTAGCAATCCGGAGGAGTTTAAAAAAATAACCATTGCCAAAATTAGAGCGATTCATTCCTTGCTGACCAAGAATCTGGGTATTCCGGATAATTTTCGCAAAATTTCCGTCGGCATTATCGGCACCAATTATCAGCCGCTCTCCAATCAATTTCAAATTAAAGAGGCGTTAGAAAAAACGGTTGAAGTTTTGAATAGTGAACCGGCCACGCCAGCCAAGGCGCTAATCGCGGCAACGTTTATCGCTTATATCCAGCCTTTCGTGGATGGCAACAAACGCACCAGCCGGATAACGGCCGATGCCCTGCTATTGGCTCATGGTTGGTGTCCGCTTTCTTTGCGAAGTATGGACGCCGCCGAATATAAGAAGGCGCTGATTTTATTTTATGAACAGAACAGCCTGCGTTATTTTAAAGAATTATTCATGGAGCAGTTTGAATTTGCCGTACAGAATTATTTTGGGTAGGGCAGCTTGATTTTTCCGGTACAGTTTAGTATACTCTGATTGGGAAATTTAGGCGATTGGTTTAACGGGCGTGTAGCTCAGTTGGTTAGAGCGTTACACTGATAATGTAAAGGTCCGTGGTTCGACTCCACGCACGCCCACATTTTACTCACGGGTTCGTAGCTCAGTTGGTTAGAGCGCCACAGTGACATTGTGGAGGTCAGAGGTTCAACTCCTCTCGGACCCACTACTTTATTCTTGTTCAGTAAATATGAACAAATTCGCCCAAGTGGTTCTTACGCTTTGCGCTTTAGTTTGGCTTCTAATCGGACTGGTGATTATTGCCGCGCTGGCCAGCGCCAGTATTTTTTTGGCGCGTCTTAAGCCGCTCCAAAAGTTGCAGCAGTTGTCGCCTGCCCTGCAAATGTTGCAGCAGTTGGGCGGCGGGGGTTCGCCATCATTCGGCAGCCTGGGGGGGTCGCGGACGTCGCTCTCGAATTTGGATAAAATCGGCAGCCAGCTCTCCAGCCCGCAGTTTCTTTCTTGCGCTCGAACCGCTATCGGGGCAGCGCGGGTGGCCGAGCTCTCGGCCAAGAACGCTTTGCCGACTACCGCCGAGTTACTTAAACTGGCGCCGTGCCTGAAGTAAAACAGGCAACGATCATCGGGCGCCGTTCGGTTGGCCCGGCTCTTACCACATATGCGCCGGAATGAACTGGCCCGGGTTACTATTGAGAAACTGGTGTTTGGCGGCGCCGGGTTGGGGCGGATAGGAGAGCGGGTGGCTTTTGTTTGGGGGACGCTGCCGGGCGAGGAAGTGGAGTTTAGGAAAACGAAAAAGAAACGCAATTTTGTTGAGGGCACACTGACTCAAGTTATTACTCCTTCACCGCATCGTCTTCCGCCCCGAGACGACCATTATCTATCCTGCTCGCCCTGGCAGACCATGGCGTATGAGGAAGAACTACGCTGGAAAAAGTTAATCGCGGCGGAGACGTACCGCAAAATTGGCGGGATTGAGTTGCCGGATACGGAACTGGTGACCGATGGGCGCGAGTACGGCTACCGGAATAAGATGGAGTATAATTTTATTGCGGACCAGGCCGGCAATTTATCTTTTGCTTTTCACGCTCGC
>JACPGS010000016.1 GCA_016189025.1 Candidatus Magasanikiibacteriota bacterium
GGACGTATTCTTGTGGAGATCCATACCCACAAATACTTTATTCATTGTTTCGTTTGGCATAGGATACGTTGGTTACGTGAATTAAAGGTTCGACCTTTAGACGTATCCTACCACCAGATGAAGGTTTTATAGCATTATGACAGCGCTGATAAAGATCAGTGGAAACCATTAGATTTTAGTTAGTTATGATAAAGTTACCTAAATTCTTACTTTACGGACAAGATGATCCGCACGTCGAGGAGAGTATTCAACCGATGCTTGCACTTCGACAATGGCGCGATCTTTCTGATGACGAAAAAAGGATCGCCTATCAGCAAATAGAAAACAATGGGTGGCTGAATGATTACTCCTCTGAAATTTTACAAACAATAGAGTATTTAAACAGTGCCTTTCTCCGTCAATGTCCTGGCAGGCATCTTCATAATATAAAACCAGAGCATGATTATCGCGGTGGATATGGTAATGAGCACGAACGCAAAAAAGCAGCCCTGTTGGATTTTCAGCATATCTTTCTCCAAGAAAAATCAGATGCGATGGTTTTTCGGATGTTGAGCAAATTTGCCGGTTGCTACATTGATGGCTTCGATTACAGGCGAGCTTCTGAAGCCACTGACGAAACTGAGCGCAAAAAACTGATTGAGGGAGCATTTGATAAGTTTGATAGACTTGCCAATTGCTTGAACCATATTTTTGAGCAATTTGCTGTTAATCAGATAGTTACGAGAAATGGATTTGTGCCGCGACAAGATGAAAAGATTACAGCCGAAATTTATGAGCCGACACTCCACGTTCTTTCCGATCCGAAATGGAAGCCTGTTAGCAATGATTTGGCAAAAATGTTTCAAGATTATAGAGAAGAAAATTATCCAGAAGCTATTACAAAAGCTCATGGTGCGGTACAAAGATTTTTGCAAATTTTGGCCGGCGAGGAAGGTAAAAGTGGAAAGGGTGAAGTTGGTAGGTTGTTTCAGGAAGCAAAGAGTAAGGGCTTAATCCCCATAAACCGATTTACAGAACCGCTGGTCAATGTAATTCAGGGGTTTATCGTTTCAGAACGAGCGACCAATAGCACAGCTAAACCAACATTGAAAAATGCGACTGCGTCAGACGCGCTTCTTATGATGAACATCGTTATGGTTTTTCTTCAGTATTGCCTCCAAAATTTGAAGTGAATATGAACCCCTTCATCGCTCCTCGCAAAATGCTATGGATGAAAAGAAAAAGATAATCCTCGATCTAAAAATCGCCGAGCTTCAATTTCGTCTGGCGGTCGCGGTACGTTTGGCTACCACCCGCGAACGACAACCCCTCGATGTACCCACGAAGTGGTCACATGGCAAACACTTTGTAACCTACGAAGAGATTGCCCTAAGAAAAGATCAAGCGGAGATTGCTGCGCAGTATCTTGAGCAAACCTCAACATATCTGATGTCCCTTGCCATTAAGGAAACCCTAAAGAAAACCTATAAAGACCCAAAAAATCATACTGATAACAATGTGGTTGCCGCGTATCAGATCGCTCGTTTGATCCGTAATGCGTTTGCTCATTCACCGATCCGGCCGGTATGGAGCATTAACCCTGATTGCAGGGATCAAGTTTTTGTGATCAGTGATATCATTTCCCTGAATACAGCCGCTCTTGATGGAAAGCCATTCGATTGGCGACACTATGGCGGGTTACTTGCTCTTTTCCGCCTTTCAAAATATGTTCGCATCGATCTTTTGGGAGATATGGACACGGGTAAAAATCGATCCATTCCCAAACCGAAACGAGAAATTATCAAGCAGGGTGATTTGATACTCGAGCAAATTGATAAAATTCCGGACGACGCTGTAAGAGTTGATCCGGCTAAATTTACGGAAGAAACTGGCATCAAGATTGTGTTTGGCTCTGATGAAAACCAATGATGTCTCGGTGACCGAAAAAACACTTTTTCAAATTCCGTGTAGTGCCATTTCGCTAAACGCGAAAAAATTGGCAACGCGGTGGGGATGATGCGGAAGCGGTCAAAGTGCTGATTGCCGGCACAACGCTCGCCACAGGGGCAAACAGCTGGCAACAAAAGCAAAACGCGCGTGGTGCACGTGTCTGTGATATCAGTTCTAATACTCTGTGGTAATATCCATCTCGGAGTGATAAGCTATTTTTGTAATTGAGTTGGTTCCAAAAACTGCGTCTACGCGGTTGCTGGAATGCCGGCAAATCCGTATTGAGGCAGAATATCCTTCAAAATCTCGCCCCACTGGCGGATATTCTCGAACACTTGGTTCCAATTCAAATCCTTTAAGGGCACAACGAGGAAAATGTCAAATGAAATCCTACCGCAGCGTCAAAAAACAACTACTCAAGAATAAAAGTGTTCGCGCCGCTTACGCCGCATTAGACGCGGAGTTTGCCGTGGCGCGGATGGTTATTGAACAACGCGAACGCAAAGGCCTGACGCAAGCGGCGCTCGCCCGTAAAGTGGGCACCAAACAGTCGGCCATTGCCCGACTAGAATCCGGCTCTTATAACCCCACTATATTATTTGTCTCAAAAGTAGCGAAAGCGCTTGACAGGCGGTTTTCAGTGTCTTTGTCATAATGTTAACGGTAAATTCCCCCCCTAGATTATTAGATTATTGGCCAAAAATTGGCCACAAATTATTCGTATTTTGGCTAAAATTAGGAGAGTTTTTCAACGGTTTAATCAGGCAGTATTGACTTTTTCTTGAAATTTTGTTAGAATTGAATGTTACCTGGAATGGTCCGGGCAACATGTTTTTGAACCTTGAAAATAGGGGTTTCGCAATGCCGGAGCATAGCCTGGAAGAGCTCAAGCAGCTCGCCATGCCTGCTCTGCGACATGCGGAGCTGGTTACATTGGCTCGGACGGAAAGTCCGAATCGAGCCTATGAAATGGCGTCTGTTCGCTGGCCACGTCGGCAAGCGAAAGCAGCACGGTCTCTCGCAATGGTGCGCAGGGACTACGGACTGGAGGCCCTCGAGGCCTTCATCATGGAGCACGCTCGGCCGAATGGCACTGAGCACGCTCAAGGAGGTTGTTCGATGCAGCTCGATCAGATGTACCCTGAAGGGGTCCGCGACGTTGTGGTTTTCCACAACTTCATGGATCCGAAGCCCGCCTCGTCGCTGGTGATCCGTCACTTCACGGGCAGCGGCCACAACGACGTCAAGCTCACCGACGAGATCGTCCGACTCGGGCTCTATGAGAGCCAGACCAAGACGCTCGTGAGCCGCGTCGTGCAGGCCATGCTTGCGCAGTGGGCGACGCCCAAGGCCAAGCAGTTCTTCTACGGCCACATGTGGGGCTCGGCCATCCTGGCCATGCGCTCGTACGGCGTCGACACCGACAACCCCGACCTCTTTAAGAAGACGCTCCTCGCGACCGTCATCTACGAGGGTGGACACGAGAAGGATCCGAGGGGCCTCGTCCTCGCGATCCTGCCGAACCCGAGCGACCTGCCCGGCCAGAACGACGGCCGCTCGACCTTGCAGGACGTGATCAACTACGTGCTCGAGGTCGGTTGCAGCGAGGAGGAGCTCAGGACGGCCTGGGCGGAGATGCTTAAGATCCGTCTGCAGGACAACTTCCTGACCGAGCACATCGTCCCGTGGTGGCGGAACCTCAAGGTCGGCACGACGGATCTCCACAAGGAGGCCGAACCGGTCGCCCGGGCTCTGTTCGCGCGGGAGATGCAGGACGCGCTCGTGAAGGGCTGCTACAACAAGCAGTGCTCCGACGGCAAGCACATGAGGGCGTGGGCGTCCTTCATGGACATGATCGCCTTCATCATCAGCTCGATCGACTACGACTGGCGCCGGACCGAAGAGGCGACCGAACTGGTCGAGGGCTGGTTCGTTCACTGCCTGGCCAACGGCTGGGTGGGCTCGGGCTGGTACCTGCTCGTGCGCTTCGGCGATTCCTTCCGGCTCTGGAATGAGTCCGCGAGCAACCGCATGTACCCCCACATGACGGTCCACGCGGCGATGGGTCGCCTCATGCGGGCGGCGATCGTGAAGGCCGAGGAGCTGAGGAACTACGGCATCGCTTCGGCCATCGCCGAGCACCTCGACGACACGGTCGAGGCCGATCGGCTGCGGGAGATGGCTCGCCCGCTCAAGCAGCGCGTCACGCTCGACTTCGCCTTCTATCTCGAGACCAAGAAGTACTAGCAACTGCGCGCTCCCACCCCGGCATGAATGATCGGGGTGGGCAAGGCAAAAATAACCACATGACCCGAACTCGTTATGTCTATAAGACTTGTAGACATAACGAGGGTCATGTGTGAACCATTATAAAATATCCCACGAAAGTGGGATATTTTTTATCCTAAAAAATGCCGCCAAAGCCAGTAAATTTTTCAAGCTAATAATCCTTGAAAAATTTACTGGAGTGGGTTATGATTAACCCATTAAGATATGCCTTCTCATCCGCCGCGCAATCAGATTGATCTTCGTAATCGTAACGGATTGGCCTGGTTTTTTAATCCAGAGCGGACGTCGGCCGAACGGCACCAGGCCTTTGGGCGGTTTATGAACGAAGCGCTGGCGCCGGATTTGGGCCAATTCATTGCCCGCTGGAAAGGGGAAGACGCCAGCTGGCAGTGGGTAGAGGTGGCCTGGAAACGATTGCGCCGTATACGTTTTACCGCCCGCAGTTTGCTCCCGATTGTGCGCGATTCCCCGCCCGGTAATTCTTACCGTGAAGAAGCAGCCGAGACCATGATGAAGAAATTATGGACCAAACTCTCTTTAGAAGAGCTAGCGGCGATTGCCGAGCATTCCTCTCGCCATTATTACGAAGCAGCGGCCGCTATCATCAATCACCCGGGCGAGGAAAAGCTGCGGTTTGAATTGTTGCGGAAATTAGGGCCGCTGTTGCGGGAGCGCGACTCCCATCTCGCGGAACAAGTCAGAGACACGGTTCGTCATTTGCGGCGCGGGCTGGAGAGGCGAGAAGACCAAGCCATTACGGCATCCGCTGGAGAAGCGCCGCGCCCCGCCCGCCGAGAACGGCTTTTATAATTGATATCGCTGGTATGGAGTTGACTACCCCCATCAGTCAGCTTGGCCGGGTGGGGGTAACGGCCGCCCGCTATTTGCGGCACCTCGGAATTGTTACTGTTCAGGACCTGCTCTACCATTTTCCCTTTCGTTACGAAGACTTCCGTCAGTTGGTACCTATTGCCAAGCTCACCCCAGGGGTCCCCGCCACGGTGCGCGCTCGGGTGGAGCTGATTGGCAATCGCCGCGGTTGGCGCCGGCGCCGGAATTTAACCGAAGCGCTGGTGCGGGACGCCTCGGGAACCTTGCGGGTAATCTGGTTTAATCAGCCGTTTTTAACCAAACTGATTAAGCCCGGCGACGTGTTATACCTCGCCGGCGCCCTGAAAACCGATCCGTTAGGGCCGCAGCTGGTTAGTCCGGTGTTTGAGCGTGATACTGGCAGAGAAGCTACGCACACGGCGCGCCTGGTGCCAATTTATCCTTTGACTGCCGGCCTTACCCAAAAGCAGCTGCGCACCCTGGTGCGCGCTGCCCTGCCCTTGGCAAAAACCCTGCCCGACTGGTTGCCGCGTGAAGGGCAAGGTAAATATAAACTGATTGCGCTCCCGGCGGCGCTGGCCGGCATTCATTTTCCGAAAAATGAAGCAGAGCTTGCGGCGAGCACCCGGCGCTTGAAGTTTGATGAGTTATTGTTGGTACAGCTCGGCGCCGAACTGGCGCGACAGCAGCAGCAAGGCAGGCGCGCGCCGGCCATTCCCTTTGCCGCCAGCCCGATCCGGGCGCTGGTTAATCGCCTGCCGTTTCGGCTCACGCCACCGCAAAAAATCGCGGCCTGGGAGATTCTGCAGGGCCTGGGGCGCGCCACCCCAATGAATCGTCTGCTTTCGGGCGACGTGGGGAGCGGCAAAACCGTAGTGGCGGCGCTCGCTCTTTACAATGCGACTCTCTCCGGTTTCCAGGGCGGGTTGTTGGCGCCCACGGAAATTCTGGCCGAGCAGCACTTTGCTTCGTTGGTGCTACTGCTCGGGGCCGAGGTTCCGCTCGCGCTCCTCACGGCCAATGTCCGTTTACGGCATGCCCCGGGCCGCGGCGCGGCCGCCGTGCCTTTAAGCAAATTGCACGCGCAGATTGCCGACGGCGCCATCGCCATCGTGGTCGGCACCCATGCCCTGTTAACGGAAACTGTGCATTTCCGCCGCTTGGGGTTAGTAGTAGTAGACGAGCAGCACCGCTTTGGGGTGGAACAGCGCCGGGTGATGCGGGAGAAGGGGCAAGGGGCGCATTTTTTGAGCATGACGGCTACGCCCATTCCGCGCTCGCTGGCGCTGTTGCTCTACGGCGATTTGGATTTGTCGGTAATTGATGAGTTGCCGCCGGGGCGGAAACCGGTTTTGACGCGGTTGGTGGAGCCGGGGAAACGGGAGAAAGCGTATGAATTTATCCGCCAGCAGGTGAAGGTTGGGCGGCAGGTGTTTGTGGTGTGCCCCCTGATAGAAGAAGAAAAAGTGAATGCGGAGCGTAAGTCAGTATTAAGCGAGTATAAAAAGTTATCGGAAGTGATTTTCCCGGACCTGCGCGTGGGGTATTTGCATGGAAAAATGAAAGCGAAAGAAAAAGAAGCGGTGATGAATAAGTTCAAAAGTCGGGCGCTGGATATTCTGGTGTCTACTTCGGTAGTGGAAGTGGGGGTGGATATTCCCAATGCCAGCGTAATGATGATTGAGGGCGCCGAGAGTTTTGGCTTGGCGCAATTGCACCAGTTCCGCGGCCGGGTGGGGCGCGCCGCGCACCAGTCTTACTGTTTGCTGTTTACTACCGAGGCGGTAGGCGGCAGCGCCGGCGAGCGCCTGCATTATTTTGAAGCTCACCACGACGGGTTCCGGCTCGCCGAAAAAGATTTGGAGTTGCGCGGACCCGGCGAAGTGTACGGCACCGAGCAGAGCGGGATGATGCAGCTGCGGCTGGCCACCCTCGCCGACCGCGAGCTGATTCGGCAGGCGCGCGAGGCGGCGCGGGAGTTCGCGGCGGCGCTTGACCGCTACCCTACCGTGGCGGCGCGGGTTGCCAGGTGGCGCCAAGGGGTGCATTGGGAATAACCTGTACCGAACCCCGCTTGACAGCCGGCAGTAGATATGTTAAAGTAAAAGCATAACGCTGACATGGCTACGTATACCATACGGGCTAGAAAGTCGGGTACCCAGAAAAGCCACTTTACAGGTGGCTTTTTCTGTTGTATTATGGATGCTGGTGGACACGGGCCCGTGGTGTATGTAGTAACATGTCAGAGTTGGTACCTGACGAAGCGGGTGCGAACCCCGCCGGGTCCACCACTAAAACGACCCCGACTTAGTCGGGGTCGTTTTTAGATTATTTAACAAATTGGATATCGTCAGCGTTGCCGGCAGAAGCAGCCGAGGAAGCGGTTAAGCCGTCGGTTTTTTGCAGGTGGGCGACCGGCTGCGGGTTTGGGAGCGCGTTGGTTGCCCGGCGGTGCCGTATTCAAAGTGCCAGATTTCCGTGTCCAGGCGGACAAAATTTTTATCCGCATCGTAGAAGAAACCGGCTAAAGTAGAGATAATTTCCGGGTCCACCGTGCACTGGCCTTTGCTGTCTATTTTGAACAGCTCTTGGTTATCTTTGATCAGTTTCACGTCAACCGCCCGGCCCAGGCCGTGGTTAGAGAATCCCGGTACGGCAAAGAATTTTTTGCGCTCGGCTTTTTTGGTATCATCATATTTGAGTTTGCCGATCACGCACCAGTTATCCACCTGGCTTTGAAAAGAGCGATGGGAGCTGGTGATACGCAATCGGTATCCCTTTTCGGCAGCGAGTTTTGCCGCCCGGCAGAGCGGTTTTTGCATCTCGGCCACGGTAGTTACCGTGCCGTCCAGCCCCTCACAGGTATAATTGCGCGCTAAAAATTTGTCGGGCACTACTCCCAGCGGCTGAATGGCGCCGCGCTGCGCCTGGTCGCAGTCAAAGGAATCATATTTCCAGGTGGGTCTTTGCACTTCGGGGAGCACGGGAAAATTTTCCGGATCAATATTGTCCGGTTCTTCGGGGAGCGGAATCGGTTCAATAAATTTTACCTTGAGCGCCCGGAAGCGCACCAGTTCCGGATTAAGGTTATAGAGAATAGCGTAAGAACCCCACAAGAGCATCAAACCGACCACTACTTGGCCAATGCGCCGATAGCCGTCGGCTTTGTCTTCGCCGCCGGCCGACATGGTGATTTTTAAACCGTTGTTGATGAGCATGGCGATGGCCGCGATGCTCCCCACGGCCAGGCCAAAGCGGTAGATGACGGTAAGAAATTGGCCGAGGTAGGGGATATGAAGATACCCTTCCTTATCCAGCAGGTCTTTGGCCTCGGAAAATTTCAGGCCTGGGATGCGCACCTCAAAACGCGGTTTCTGGAATTGGAGATCGGCGGCAATGCCAAAGAGAGTGGGTTGTTTCTGGAAGCGCAGGTAGCGGGCGTTATTTAAAAAACAATAGCCCAAGTGGCAGGCCTGCGGCCCGACGGAAAGGCCGCCGCCATAGCGAGTGCAGTCGTCACCAATATTACAGCGCTCGTTAATGTTAGTGCAGAGTTCTTTGGTGTCGCCGCAGGCGATAGTGGCGACGTTGTATTTTTCCGTATCACGGAACTGGAATCGCAAGGAACCGTTGGCAAATCGGCCAACGGAGCCGCATTTATTTTCCTCTGCCGTGTAGGTACAGTAGATAAGTTCTGCCTTTCTGCCCTGGAGACGCTGTTTGAGCCCGTCTTTATCAGCTAAAATCATTTCACAACCGATCGGACTGGCGATATTATAGTAACAGTCAGTGCCAATTCCGCCGTTATATTTATCCCAACACGCGCAAGCGCCAGCCTGCGTCGGGAGGGGGGCCAAAAATACACTGGTGGCGAGAACAGCGAGCGCGACGGTAAAGAGGCGGCGATGCATACCAACTACCGGGTAATAAACGACTCCACCAGTTCCGCCAGATTCAAATCCGGCGTCCAGTTGAGCAGGCGGTTGTTGATAAAAATCAGGGGCAGGCGTTTGATCCCCAGGGCGCGGTTTTCGGCCGCCCGCCCGGAGAGGTATTGGGTGGTGGAGGCCGCGTCGGTGCAGGTTTCCCAGAGCGCCAGCTCCAGCCCCAAATCGCGAGCGGCCTGGTTTAAGTCCTTGGCGCCGGCGCCGCGGCTCCCGAGCGCCGCGACGAACGGCCAGAATTGGCGCTGCACCCCGGCGCACCAGGCCGCGCGATGGGCGCGCTCGTGGGCAGCGACAAAGAAGACGCTGCCGAAGGGCGCATCTTTGAAAATTAAGTTCGCTTCGCGCGGGTAGCGTTCAATTACGCCCTGCAGTTCGCGCAGGGCCTGCCGGCTGCGTTGGTCGCCCAGGTCCAGAAAAATTACTACCGACAGAGCGGCCCCGGGGTTGCCGAGCAGCTGGTCAGCCGGGGAGCGCGGCAGGCTGACCGGCGCAGGCGAAAGCAGGGGCTCGGGGGAGGCGGCAGTAGTGATGCGGCGGGCGCGCTTCCACTGGCTCGCGAAGAGTAAAATTAAAATGACGGTGGCGAAACCGAGCAGTAAGTAGAGTTTGCGGTGAGGCGAAGACATAATTTGAGACTGTAGAAGAATGTTGAGGATAATCGTTATCCGCCTAGTCGCTATCGCTATTGCTAAAATTAGCCTGGTTGGTCGCGGCAGACACTCTTTGGGTGCTCATTTCATTGCGCGCCCAAAGACACTCGTCTGCCGCTCCCTA
The DNA here is from genome assembly GCA_016189025.1 of Candidatus Magasanikiibacteriota bacterium. Taxonomy (GTDB): domain Bacteria; phylum Patescibacteriota; class Patescibacteriia; order Magasanikbacterales; family GWA2-37-8; genus JACPGS01. Next base: position 9,771 of record JACPGS010000016.1, read on the forward strand.
ATGCTAGCTGGTTGTTTCTATTCTTCTATAGTCTCAATTTTTCCGGGGATCCCCGCCCCGACCTGATTCAGGGTTCGGGATGGCGCTTTGATCTTTGATCAAAGCGCCACCTCAAACACGCCGCGGCGGGTGCGATCGGTGAAGAATAGTTTGTTGCCGGATTCCGTGAACGAAAGGGTGTTAATCTGGTAATCGCCGCCGAGCGGGATGGCGGTGCGCAGGCCGGTAGCGAGGTCAATTTTGAAAATATCATCGGGGCTGGTGGCGATTTCCGGAGCCATCCCGGCGCCGCGGGGCAGTTCGCGCGGCACGGCGCAGTACAGGGTATCTTCGCTGCCAAAGGTACACTTGTTGGCCCAGGTGTTTAAGCGCAGGGAGCGGCGGTTGTTGCCGATGGATTCACCGTAAGCGTCCACCAGCCACAGTTCCGGTTTAAAGTCGCTGCGGGCCGAGTCCACGCTGTAGAGCAGGCGCTCTCCGGTAGGCGACCATTGGGGCTGGAAGTCTAGCCCCTCCACAATAGTGGATTTGAAGTTTTCGCCGTTCAGGCCGACAAATAACACTTCGCGCCGATCCAGCCCCAGGGGCTCGCCGGTCTGGGAGAGCGCCACGGTCTGGCGGCTGGGCGACCAGGTCATGGTAACGCGGTCGGCGTTGTTGCCGAGCGGTTCAATCAGGCGGGTGCCGGTGCCGTCGTCTTTAATGGTAACCAGCCAGCGATTTTCCGGCGCCAGCCCCAGGCTTTTGGCGGCCAGTTCCCGGCCCTCGGGCGACCAGGTGAAATCAGTCCAGTGGCGGGGGAGCGAGGTCTGGCGCCGGCGTTCAAAATCATAAATGATTTTGGCGCCGTCCGGGTATTCCAGCACTGCTTTATCCGCGGCGGCGGCCCAGGTTATTTTTTGCACGCTGAAAAATACCTGGTCGGTCATTTCCCGCAGGCGTCCGTCGCTACCCAGGCGGTAGAATTTGCCGTCCGCGGCATTGTGGTAGCGCAAATCGCCCTGGCGGTTAGGCGAGGGGAAAGCGGCCAGGTCGCGGCTGACCTCGGTTACCGGAGTGGGGCGGAAAATAGGGGGCGGCGTAACTGCGGCGGGCGCTAATCCCGGCGCGGCCGGGGGCGGCGTTACTACTCCCGGGGGCAGGGTAACCGGCACGCGCTCTCCGGCCGGCGGCAGTACTCCCGGCGGCGGCACTTCCGGGCCGATCGGCGGCGGGGGCACAAAAGGCGCGCGGGCGCGCCGGAAGCCGTAGTAAATGCCAAAGCCAATCAGCGCGGCGACCAGGATCAATCCGACCAGAAGAAAAACGCGTTTAAGAGACATACATTTAACTCGTATAGTGTTTTCAGCAAATAATATTTACAGTAAGCCAAAATATCGTCGTCGAATTTTGTCTGTCATTCCGAGCGAAGCCACAGCGTAGTCGAGGAATCCCTCCCGCAATTGTTAAGGGATTTCTCCACTCGCGCGAGCTCGGTCGAAATGGGATTAATGTCGTAAATGTGTTGTTCAAATCACTGTTTTTTCTCTCACATTAGCGGTATACTGACCCACATCATTCACTACCTTGAGCATTATGCAGAAAAAAACAGTGTCCGGCATGTCAGTCGCCCATGGTTCGA
>JACPGS010000018.1 GCA_016189025.1 Candidatus Magasanikiibacteriota bacterium
GTAAAAAAGAGGGAAGCGGAGGAAAGATAATTAGTTTAGATGAGGCGAGAACCAAAAAAGGGAAAGGAGGAGGAACAGGGGGAGATGGCGGAGGAGGCGAACAGAGGGAGAAGCTTCCGTCGGTGGCAGCGGTATTAATTGAATTAAAAGCGCTGGGTTTTGAGTTATTTGGTCAAGAAAACACCTTATTGGCAGAGAAGCGAATAAATGTTTTTAAAACTGAAGATGGCAGAAATGGCCTATTGATTAATTTTGGCACTGAAGTAAAATCATCGGGACGTTTTAAACTTGGGCAAGAGGTAAAAGTACCAAGAGGAACAGAAAAAGCAGTGAAATCAGACGACCGTTGGATAATCGCTGCTTTTGGCAAAGAGGTAGTGCCTACCAGCGACTGGCATGGTTATGAAGTAAGGTTGATCGCCATCGTCAAAGAATTTCCACAAAATTTAATCAAATCTGTTCCCTTGATTGAATTGCAAAGTTTTAATCCTAGGCCGTCTCCTTAAAAAGTGATATTGCTGTCGCCTCGCACTCTTAATTGTTTAACCTGCCAACTATGTCTGCGGAATCCCTGGATAAATTAATGTACTCATTCGTGGTGGACGATGTCTTAAAGGGGCTTTTTATTTCCGTGCCCCCTGGTTACGTGGCCTGCGTATACGACTTTGGCCGCGGGGTGTTAAAAAAGGTGCTGACTCCCGGTCTGCACTTCAAAATTCCCTTCTGGCAGCAGGCCAAACTGTTTAACGTGCAGACCCTGGAATACAGCATCTCGCGCCAGTTTAATCTGGAACACGAGCGGGCGCTGGGCGACATTCCCATTGCCGCGGTTACCGAAGACAATAAGCGGGTGGGGGCCGAGGGCACTATCTTGCTGCGCCTGGACATTCACCAGGTGCCGGCGATCTGGCAGACGATCGGCGAAGATTTTGTGGCCAAAATCGTGCGGCCGGCCATCCGCAGCCGCATCCGCATGGTATTCAGCCGTTTTCCGTTTCCCGATATTGTCGGCGCTCGGCGCCATGAGGTGGAAACCGAGCTGAAACAGGAATTAGAGCGCATCTTCTATCCCCGCGGGATTTTTGTGGAAAATGTCCTGTTGGGAGAGATTTCCCAGATTGCGGGGGGGAAAGAGATAAAAGAGTAGCCTTGCCCCGGCTGCTCTTGACAGGTTTTTCCCGCGTGGTATATTATCACTCGTATAGCTAGAGTGATAATTTGTTATGGAACCCCGTCAAGCCATACTGCTTACCTTAGTAATAGAGCAGCACATCAATACTGCCGAACCAGTCGGCTCCAAATTTTTAGTGGAACAAGCTAACCTCAACTGGAGCGAGGCCACGGTGCGCAATGAATTGCGCGGGTTGGAAGAGGCGGGATATTTAACTCACCCCCATACTTCGGCCGGGCGCCTCCCCACCACAGAGGGGTATCGTTATTACGTGGAACATCTGGATTTTTCGGCCGCGGCCCTGCCGCGCGCGGAGCGGCTGGCGTTGAGTCAGGCCGCCGGGGCGAGCCACGATTATGCCAGCTCGCGCAAGAGCGTAGCCCGCGCCCTGGGGACGCTGGCCGACGAGGCCGTGGTAGTGGCGTTTTCTTTAGACGCTGTTTACTACACGGGGCTGGCCAACCTTTTCCAGAAGCCGGATTTTGCCGCCCTGAATTTAGTGGTGGATGTTTCCCAAGTTTTTGACCGGTGCGAGGAAGTATTGCCTGACTTTTTTGCGCAAGTGGACGAAGAGCCCCGTTATTTTTTGGGCGATGAGCATCCGTTTGGCGGAATGTTAAGCGTGCTTTCGCTGCGCTTTGGCCGGCGTCAGGAGTCGCTGTTGGCCATCGTCGGCCCCCAGCGGATGGATTACCGGCATAATTGGGAATTGGTGCAGACTGCCAGGGAATTGATTTAGCACCGTAGCTGTGTCATTGCGAGCCCGAGCGACCCTGAGCGAGCATAGCGAGTCGAAGGGGAGTCGAGGGGGAAGCAATCCCCTTGCTTTCAGAAAAAAGTAAAATATGACTGATGAACAAACAATTGCTAAGCATTATCCGCCAGTAACCACCGGGGCGATAATTATCAACCAAGCGGGCAAGATATTTTTAATGCGTAGCCCTAAGTTCAAGAATAAATTGGTTATCCCCGGCGGACACGTTAATTGGGGAGAGTCGCTGGCGGATTGTTTGCAGCGAGAAATTAAAGAGGAGACCGGATTAACCATTAGGGATCCGGAGTTCGTCCGGCCAGTGGAGTTTATTTTTTCTGATAATTATGATCCTGCCAAGCACATTATTCCCCTTGATTACGTAGCCTATACCGATGATCCGGAAGACGCCGTTCGTTTGGACGGCCGGGAGGGCACCGAGTATTTCTGGTTAACGCGTGAGGAAATCGCCAGCCACCCTGATCTTGAATCCACTACCCGCGAGACCATTGCTTTTTATCATCAGCGGGAAAGAGAACGCCAGCAGTGCGCCGAATACAAACAGGGCTGGCAGCGGGCCGTGGCGGATTATCAGAATCTGCAAAAAGAGGTGGAGCGCCGGCGGGCCGAATGGGCAGCGTTCAGCGAGCAGCAGATTTTGGCCGAGTTTTTGCCGGTGTATGATAATTTTAGGAAAGCCGGGAGCGTGCCGCCGGGAACCGGCGGCGCTGAATTGAGCGGTTGGGCCGAAGGGATTCAACATATCATGAAACAATTCGGCAGTATTCTGAAAGCGCACGGCGTGGAGGAAATTAAGACTGTTGGGGAATTATTTGATCCGGCCTGCCACGAAGCAATGGGAGAGGAGGCAGCCGGGGGGGTGGAGAGCGGGCGGATTATCCGGGAAGTAGAGGGAGGATATCGCTCCGGGGAACGGGTGATTAAGCCGGCTAAGGTAATTGTTGTCAAATAATTATGGATCAGAATTGGAAAAGAAAGGCGGCCCTGGCCGCGGGTTTAAGCGCCGCCGCGGCCGGGATTGGGTTTGAAATAGGGCGGTCATCGCGCCCTTCCCCAGGGGAAGAGGCAGATCGTTCAACGCAAGTAGTTAAGGATGAGCCGGCGGACGAGGCGCAACCCCCGGCCGATGCCCTGGCGGTTAGCGAACAGACCGCTGATGAAGGAAAAGAGGAGCGTCCCCGGGTCGCCGCCACCGCTCCCGATACTGCCCCGGGTTTAACCGCCGAGCAGGTAATGCGGGAATTGCGCGACCCGAATTTGGAGGCGGATGATTATGCCCTGGTGCTGACCGCCTATTTTCGCCGTCGCTTTTCCGATTTGGACAGCATTACTTTTGATCCGGCCACCGCGCTTTTCGTGGTGAAAAAGCAAAATCAGGAACCGCCCGTAAGTTTTTTTGTTTTTTCGCAGCGGGGGGATGCCGAAGTTTTCTGGTGCCAAAATAGCGCCGACGTCGGGGCGCTGCCAGAAACCGTACGCGGCCTCCCCGGCCTGGAGGAATATATTGGGAAAAGCCTGGCGCGTTAGCCGAGTAGCTAAATGAAGTTAATTGAAGTTATGCCCAACCGGCCGAACAATTACGCTTTTATAGACAGTCAGAATTTGAACCTGGGCGTACAAAGCCAGGGCTGGGTGTTAGATTTTAAAAGATTTCGGGTATTTCTTAAAGATAAATATCATGTTGCTAAGGCTTTTTTGTTTATCGGGTACGTGGTTGGCAATGAGGGATTGTATACAACATTGCAACAGTTTGGTTATATTTGTATTTTTAAGCCAACGTTAGAGGTAAAAATAAACGGAGAAAATAAAACCAAAGGGAATGTAGACGCCGATCTGGTATTGCACGCAATGATTCAGTTGGTCAATTATGAGAAAGCCGTTATTGTAACGGGAGACGGTGATTTCCATTGTTTAGTTGAATACTTGAGTGAACAGGAAAAATTGGCTAAAATTATAGTTCCGAATTTGCATTATTCGTCACTTTTACGCAAATTTAGTAATTTTATTGTGAATGTTCAGTTTTTTAGGGTTAAGTTGGAGAAAAATAAAAAAAGGCCCCAGGCGGGACAAAACCCGTCAAGGACCTTTTAGATGGTCTAAAGAGGCATTCCCGCGGGACGAAACCCTTTGGTAGTCCTCTCATCGTGATGAGACTAGTATATCGTATTGATAGAATTTGTCAAGCCCGAGGGTGAGGATAAAGGATTCCTGCGTTAACAGCAGGGTGGCAAGGCAAGAAGTATCTGAAGATATGATGAAAAAAGATAATTTTAAATCATTCAATCACACTCTATGTCCAAAGTCCTCGGAATAGACCTCGGTACAACGAACTCCTGCCTGGCGATAATTGAAGGCGGCCAGCCCAAGGTGCTGGAAAATAAGGAGGGAGCGCGCACCACGCCCAGCATGGTAGCGATATCCAAAGCCGGCGAGCGGCTAGTTGGCCAATTGGCCAAACGCCAGGCAGTAACCAACCCGGAAAATACCCTGTTTTCCATCAAGCGGCTGATCGGCCGCAAGTGGGACGATGCGGAGGTGCAGCGCGACCTCAAGGTAATGCCCTACAAAATCGTCAAAAGCGGCGAAGGGGTGAAAGTAATGATGCAGGGCAAGGAATACACTCCCGAGGAAATTTCCGCCATGGTATTGCAAAAATTAAAAGCTGACGCCGAGGAGAGATTGGGAGGAAAAATTACCGAGGCGGTAATTACCGTGCCCGCCTATTTTGACGATTCCCAGCGCCAGGCCACCAAGAACGCCGGCGAAATTGCCGGCCTCCAGGTACTGCGCATTATCAATGAACCCACGGCGGCGGCCCTGGCCTACGGCTTTGATAAGAAGAAAGACGAAAAAATCGTGGTTTACGACCTGGGCGGCGGCACGTTTGATATTTCCGTGCTGGAGGTGAGCGCCGACAGCGTGCAGGTGCTCTCTACCAACGGCGATACGCACCTCGGCGGCGATGATTTTGACCAGCTGGTAATCCGCTGGATTATTGATGAGTTCAAAAAAGACCAGGGGATTGACCTTGGCAAAGACCCGCTGGCTCTGCAGCGCATTAAAGAAGCGGCGGAAAAAGCGAAAATTGAGCTCTCCACGGCGCAGGAAACGGAAATCAATCAGCCGTTTATCACGAGCGATGCCGGCGGCCCCAAACACCTGGTAATGAAATTAACCCGCGCCAAGCTGGAGGAGCTGATCGGCAATCTGGTAGACCAGACTTTCGGGCCGGTGCGCCAGGCAATGACGGATGCCAAGCTGGCCACCAAAGATATTAACGAGGTGGTGATGGTGGGCGGTATGACGCGGATGCCCTTGGTATTGAACAGCGTGGAAAAATTTTTCGGCAAAAAACCCAACATTAGCGTCAATCCGGACGAAGTGGTGGCGGTCGGCGCCGCGGTGCAGGGCGGCGTGTTGCGCGGCGAGGTGAAAGACGTGCTGCTGTTAGACGTGACGCCGCTGTCGCTCGGTATTGAAACCATGGGTGCGGTGATGACCAAGCTGATTGAGCGCAATACCACCATCCCCACCAGCAAAACCCAGATTTTTTCCACTGCCGCCGACAACCAGCCGAGCGTGGAGGTGCACGTATTGCAGGGCGAGCGGCCGATGGCTGCCGACAACAAGACGCTGGGGCGGTTTATTCTGGACGGCATTCCGCCCTCGCCGCGCGGCATTCCCCAGGTTGAAGTAACCTTCGACATTGACGCCAACGGCATTCTTAACGTTAAAGCCAAGGACAAAGGCACCAGCAAAGAACAATCCATCCGCATTGAAGCTTCCACGGCGCTTTCTAAAGAAGAAATTGAACGGATGAAGAAAGACGCCGAAGCGCACGCCAGCGAAGACAAGCAGAAGCAAGAGCTGATTGAGGCGCGCAACATCGCCGATACCATGGTATACACTACCGAGAAAATGATGAAGGAAGTAGAGGAGAAAAAGATTACGGTAACGGACGACGAAAAGAAGGCGGTGAATGAAGCGCTGGCCAAAGTAAAAGAGGTAAAAGATAAAGACGACGTCGCTGCCCTTAAGCAGGCGAGCGAGGCTTTAAGCAAAGCCGCCCAGACGATCGGGATGAAGATGTACAGTCAAGAGCAAGCCAAAGGCGGCGGCGCGGCTCCGGCGGGGGGCACTTCCGGCGAGCCGAAAAAAGATGAAGGGCCGATTGAGGGGGAAGTAGTTGATGACAAAAAGTAATCACTTACATGCCTAAAGACTATTATAAAGTTCTTGGCGTAGAGCGCGGCGCTTCGGCCGAGGAAATCAAAAAGGCCTTTAAGCGGTTAGCCCTGCAATACCATCCGGATCGCCCCGGCGGCAATGAAGCCAAATTTAAGGAAATTAACGAAGCCTACCAGGTATTGGGGGACGCCGATAAGCGCGCCAAATACAACCAGTTTGGCGCCGATTTTGAGCAGCAGGGGGGATTCGGCGGCGCCACCTGGGAAGATTTTATGCGCGCGGCGCGCGGTCAGGGCGGCGGTTTTCAGTTTGATTTTGGCGGCGCGGATTTGGGCGATATTTTTGGCGATTTGTTCGGTTTAGGCGGCCGCGGGGGGCGCGGGGGGCGGCGCCGGCCGCGCGGCGGGGATATTCAGGTGGATGTGGAAGTAGATTTTAAGGAAGCGGTGTTTGGGGTAGAGCGCGAATTATCTTTGCGCAAACAGTCGGCCTGCGATGTATGTGGCGGGCTTGGCGGCGAGCCGGGGAGCAAATTAGAAACTTGCCGCACTTGTGGCGGCCAGGGCCAGGTGGTAACTACGCAGCGCACCTTCCTCGGCGCCATGCAGACTGTTTCCGAGTGCCCCCATTGCCACGGCCGGGGGCAGCAGCCAGGGAAAAAATGCAAGCACTGCGGCGGCGATGGGGTATTGGCCAAAGCTTCAGCCTTAACCGTAAAGATTCCCGCCGGCATTGACGACGGGCAGTCTATCCGGCTCGCCGGGCACGGCGAAGCCGCGCCCTACGGCGCGGGAGCAGGTGACCTGTATGTGCGCGTGCACGTGCGGCCCTCCAAAATTTTTCACCGCGAGGGGTTTGACGTGTATACGGAAAGTGAAATTAATTTTGTCCAAGCCACGCTCGGCGATACCATCCCGGTGGAAACGCTGGAAGGTACCGTGCAGGTAGTAGTGCCCGCGGGTACCGAATCCGGACAGCTCATTCGGCTGCGGGGCAAGGGCATTCCCCAGCTGGGGCGCGGCGCCGGGCGCGGCGATCATTATCTGCGGGTAAAAATCCAGGTGCCGAAAAAAGTAAGCCGGAGCGCGCGGAAATTACTAGAGGAGTTGCGCGCCGAGCTATAGCATTGTCATTCCCGTGTAAACGGGAATCTAGTCAATAAGACATTCGGCTTAAAAGCTGGATTCCTACTGGAGTTTACCCTCGCGAAAGCGGGGGCGGGAATGACATTCCTTGCGTCGGCATACCAATATGGTATGCTGATTTTGTTATGGCCTCGGGTGCTAAAAATTTTGAGCAGTTCTATACTCAACACTTTGGCAAAGTGTTCCGCTTTGTGTTTTTCCGTTGTAACGGCGATCGGGCGCTGGCCGAAGATTTAGTGTCGGAAATTTTTCTGAAAGCGCTGAATCATTTTGCCGCTTACGACGAAGCGCGCAGCCGGAGCGCCTGGATTATGACGATTACCCGCCATCACCTGGCGAATTTCTGGCGCGATCGCAAACCCACCGTCGCGCTGGATGCGTTCGGCGGCAGCGAGGCGGAGGGAGAGGGAACACCGGCTGAACCTTGGTCAGTGGCGACTTCCCGTCTGGCGCAAGAACAAAAAGCAGCCACTCTAGAGGCGCAGGAATTTTTGGCTAAGCTTGCCCCCAACGAGCGGGAAATTGTAACTTTGCACTATTTGGCGGGGTATAGTTATGCAGAAATTGCGGAGCTGGTCGGGAGTACTGCGGGCGCGGTCAAAGTGGCGGCGCATCGGGCGATCAAGCGGCTCCGTGATTTCTTGTAGATAGGGCTGGCGCGTTTGGCGCATTTCGGCGTTGTCACCTGCGCTACTCACTCGCCGTATTATTAAATACGTCTCGTTCCGTTGCTCGGTGCCGCCTTGAACTGCATCCAAACGCACCAGCCCTAATAGATTTTAGTACGGATTAATTAAAGATATGTCCTGGCGCGTGCGCTATTATTTGTGGCAAGAACGGCGGCGGTTGGCCCCCCGGCCGCGTTTTCAGCGTGCGCTAAAGGAGCGGCTGGCGGTAGTGGCAAGGGAGCGTTACGGCGAGAGACCGCGCTGGCGGTGGCGGTATCGCCTGGTGCGCCTGGCCTCCGGGGCGCTCGCCGGGGTGATTGGCGTAGCTAGTGTTTCCACCGGCGCCTATGCCTATGTCAGCCCGGAGGTAACGCCAGCCTCGGCGCTCTACCCGGTGAAGCACGCTTTGGAGCGGGTGGCCGAACGCTGGCCGCGCTCGGATGAGAAACAGGCGCGTTTTTATGCGCGCCAACTAGAGCGCCGCGAAGCCGAAGCGCAGGTAGCGGCGATGCGGGGAGAATCGTCCGAGAGAATCGCCGAGCGGATCGAGCAGATTGAGCAGCGTCTGGTAGCAATTGCCGAGAAATTAGCCGCTACCCAGAAACCGTTACCAGTGCCAGCACGCGTACGTCTAGAGCGTAAGCAAGAACGCCTGGAAAAGAAATACCAGCAATTGTTAGATCGGCAATCAGGGCCTGTTTCAATACCAGGAACGGCTAAGGCGGGGGCGACCACTGCTACTCCTGCCACCACCGAACGCACGCTACCCTCATCGGCTCGCTCCGTTCCCTGGCGGAAAAATAATAAACCGGATTCCGATTTGATACTTCCCCCGGCGGAGTCAGCCGCAGCGTTGCGATTGGGCGCGCCGGCAGAAAAAGTAAAACCATCTTCTCCCGATCAATCCACTAAAGCAAATCAGAGCCGACCAGATCAAGAAAAACCTGCCGCTCCTTCACTAGTGCCCACCTCTTCAGTTGAGCTCAATTCAGTAAACCTACCCGATTCGGTTGCCTCGGACCGGCGGGTAGCGCGTCCGCGTCTTAAACCAGCCGGCCGCCATGATGACACTGCTAAACAGATAAAGAAACCGTGAGCGGACTTATGCCTGTTTGTCTAGCACCTTATTTACCTCGGCGTCCGCGGCGCGATTATTATGGCGCAAGGTGTGGCGGTAACTGACCTGCTTAAAAGCGGCCGCCGCGTTGAATACCGCCACGAATAATTTTTGCAAGGTTGGCTCTTTCACCCGATATTTGCCCAGCAGCTGCTTAACCACCAGTTCGCTGTCCAAAATGCATTCCACTTCGGTTGCCCCGAGGTGCTTTGCTTTTTTGAGTCCGGAAAGCAAGGCGGAATACTCAGCAAAATTATTTGTCTGAATGCCCAGATATTCGCCGTAAGCGGCCAGAGTTTTACCGGCCGTATTTTTTATTACCACGCCCGTGGCCGCCGGACCGGGGTTGCCCCGGGCGCCGCCGTCGGTGTGAATGATTACTTTCATAATCGCAATTGATGACGCCGGTTATTGGGCTAAAATATATCAATTTTCTCGCGGTCAAACTCCTTCACATCAATAATTCAATTCCCACAGCCCCTCCTGGTTTTGGTAAATTCCGGCAAAGAACAGGCGCCGGCGTTTGGGGTCAGCCGCTAATCGGCGCACTACGGCCGGAATAAAATCATGGCTGACCTGATAATAGGGAAAGAAGGCGGTAACTCGATCCGGCAACACCAGCGCCAGCGTATTGTATTCATCCAGGGGAACGGCATCGGCATACGGCTCGCCCGAGCGCAACAGCAGCGTCGGCGCCGCGCCGTGGCGGTATTCCCTTAATTCCCAGGGGCTTCCCAATAGCCACCAGTCGTTAAACGGCGAGCGGCGGAAATAACTCCCTGGTATAGTAAATTCTGCGGCGGCGGTCAACAGGCGGCGCTCCGGCCCCGGCCGCTCCACCAGCACGCTGTCGGGGGCAGCCTGCACCAGGCGCCAGGGAAAACGCCGGGCATTATTATCGGCCGGTAAAGTTTTCCAGAGGGAACGGAACCCCAGCGCATTGCGGATTAATTCCCAGCGGTTAGCAGCCGGCGCCAGCCGCAGCAGCCATAACCCATTGGCGCTGGCCTGCCAGTCAGCGCCCGCGAGTTCTGTCAGCCGCAGCATTTTTCGGGTAGTAGGCGACCACTGGAAGAGTGTGGTGGAAGTGCTAAGATACAATATCGTTTCTTCCGGCAGCCATTGCCATTTGGTAATCGCGGCGCTGGTCGGGGTATTCAGTATGGTCGGCGGGCCGGGTTCTTTGGCGTTAATCAGCGCCAGCTGGCTGCTGGAGGGAGTAGTAATCGAGAGAATACCATATGGCTCGCGTTCCGCCCAGCGCCAATCAACTTCCGTTTCCCGGGCAAGGGCAGTTAACAGGGTAAGCTCTTCCTTTTTCAGGTCAGTGAGCCAGATTTCCTGCCGGTTCTGATTTTGGTTTACGGTGATCAGGTAATTGCCTCCCGGCGACAAAAATAGTTGGTCAATCCGGCCGCGCCGCCGCCGCCGCGGCGTTTGGTTTTTCAGCAGGCCGATGTCTTTAAAATAAATCGTTTGTTGATTATGCAGAGTTACCGCGGTTTGCCAGCGGTGGTAGCCGGTGGCATCCAGCACCAGGCTGTACTGGCGGGGCGTCAGATTATTAAGGCGATAAGGCATTTTCCCTTTGGCGGCCACGCCGTTGAGGATAAGTTTAGCGGTGGCGGGTTCAATATCCACGCTGATGCTGCCGGTGGTGCGCCAGATACCGCGCCGCCAGTCCAGCTGATAGCCGGCGGTGGAAAGTATCACCAGAGGAGCGATAATGAGAAAGGCAATGATGAAGCCACCCAGCAGCAGCAAGCGCAGCGGGCGGGTAAACCGGGTGCCGGGGTATTCCATAGTAGAAATTAGCAATTAGCAATTAGCAGCTTTGTTAATTGTTCATTGCTAATTATTAAATATCGGTATATACTATTCAAACTCATCTCATCATACTCTAGCGCTTGTTTATCGTCAAAGTTGTATGTCTTACCTGGTAATTAACGGCGGGAAACCGCTCCGCGGGAGCGTTACGGTGCAAGCCAATAAAAATTCAGCGCTCTCCATTATTGCGGCTAGTCTCTTGATTCGGGGGCGCACGGTTTTGCGCGACGTGCCGGTGATTGATGACGTGGAGCATTTATTGACGTTGTTGGTATCCCTGGGGGTGAAGGTGAAGCGGCAGGGACGCCGGGTGGTAATTGATGCGAAAGGTCCGCTTAAACTGTCAGCCTTAAGCAAACCCGCCGCGGGCGCCACGCGGGCGGCGCTTCTGCTCTGGGGGGCGCTGGCCTCCCGCGCCAGGCAGTATCGCCTGTATCGCGCCGGCGGGTGCCACCTGGGCGAGCGCACGGTGCGGCCGCATCTTTATGCTCTGGCTAAATTAGGTTTGCAGATTGCGGCGCAAGGCAATTATTATACGGTGCGGGCGCCGGCCCGGTTGCGGGGGGCGTCCGTGGTGATGTACGAATCCGGCGATACCGCGACGGAAAATGTTATTCTGGCGGCGGTGCTGGCGCGGGGCACGACGATTGTTAAATTCGCCTCGGCCAATTATATGGTGCAGGATTTGTGTTATTTTTTACAGGCGGCCGGCGCCCAGATTGAAGGCATCGGCACCACCACGCTTACCATTCGCGGCGTCAGCGCGCTCCGGCCGGTGCAGAATTATCCTATCATGCCCGATCCGATTGTGGCGATGACTTTGCTCTCGGCCGGCATCGCTACCGGCTCACGCTTGACGGTGCGTAATTGTCCGTTGGAGTTTTTAGAGTTGGAGTTGGAGAAGTTGGCGGTGATGGGGCAGCGTTTTACCGTCAGCCACGGTCGCCCGTCGGGGAACGGCCAGTTCATGATCGGCGACATTACGATATTCCCCGGCCGTCTGCGGGCCCTGCCGGACAAAATTTACGGCCGTCCTTTCCCCGGTCTTAACATTGATAATCTGGTGCTGTTTATTCCCATTCTGGCCCGGGCCGCGGGCCGCACTCTGGTGCACGACTGGGCTTACGAAAATCGCGCCCTGTACAGTCTGGAGCTGCAGAAGCTGGGAGTGCAGGTAACCCTGCTTGATCCGCATCGGTTGTTTGTAGAAGGCCCCACTAAATTTGAGCCGAATGAAATCATCTGCCCGCCGGCGCTCCGGCCCGCGGTAAATATTTTAATCGGGATGCTGGCGGCGCCGGGTCGCTCGATTCTGCGTAATCACAGCATTATTGACCGGGGTTACGAAAATTTATATGCGCTCTTGAATTCTTTGGGGGCCGATGTTACAATAGTTCGTAGTTAGTAATTTATTTATTAGGGATTTTACTATGCAGGCACGCACTACCCGCCGTCGGGTAAATTTTTCCCTGGGCATTTTGTTGTTTGTGGTTGCTTTCGGGTCGGGAGTATTGCTCGGCCAAGTAATGTACGTGCGCGGCGGCACCGTAGCGGCCGTGGCAGAGGCCGAAGCGCCGACCCAGGTTTTTATTATTGATCGGCTGACCAACCGGTCGCCGGTAGTGGATTTTAATCAATTTTGGTCAGTGTGGGATCGCGTCAAGTCAAAATTTGTCAAAACTGACGTGAAAGATGTTGATTTATTCTACGGCGCGGTGCAGGGAATGGTTTATGCCTTAAATGATCCTTATTCCAGTTATTTCCCTCCTCAACCGGCAGCGGAATTTACCAAAAGTTTAGCCGGCGAATTCAGCGGCATCGGCATTGAAATCGGCATGAAGCAGAATCAGATTTTAGTAATTGCGCCCCTTCCCAATACGCCGGCAGAACGGGCGGGACTGCGGCCAGCCGATAAAATTATGGCGATAAACAAGCGGCCTACCGTGGGGATGGATTTGAACACGGCGGTAAACCTGATCCGGGGGCCAGAGGGCACCACCACCACGCTCACCATCGGGCGCGAAGGCTGGGCCAAACCGCGCGATTTTATCATCACCCGCAGCAAAATCAACGTGCCGGCGCTGATCTATTCGGTTAAGCCCGGCCGCGTCGGATATTTGCGGGTGATGCAGTTTAACGAGGATACCATGCGCGAGTTTGACCGCGTGGTGCGCCGGATTAAGCGCGACGGAATAACCGGCCTGATTGTTGACGTGCGCAATAACCCAGGGGGATTCCTGGATGCGGCGATTCAACTCTCTAGCGAATGGGTGCCCGAAGGGCGGATTGTCAGCGAACGTTTTCGCGATGGCCGCGAAAACGTGCACCAGAGCGTCGGGTTGCATCGCCTCTACGGGGTGCCGACCGTGGTGTTAGTGAACGGCGGTTCGGCTTCGGCTTCGGAAATTCTGGCCGGCGCCCTGGGCGACCAGGGGGCGGCTAAAATAATCGGCGAAAAAACTTACGGCAAGGGTTCGGTGCAGGATTTTGAAACTTTCCCAGACGGGTCGGCGCTCAAGCTGACGGTAGCCGAGTGGTATACGCCTAAAGGCACTAATATCAACGAGAAGGGAATTACGCCCGATATTGTGATGAAAATAGATTACGATAAAGAAAAAATCGGTACTGACGCCATGATTAACCGGGCGTTGCAGGAGCTGCGGAAGAAATAAGATAAAAGCCCCCCGACTAAGTCGGGGGGCTTTAGTTAAACTCGCTCCGGCCAATGGCGGTCTACTTCCACCTCCAGCTCCAGGTAGACTTTTTTACCCAGCGCCTGTTCCAGTTCGCGCCGCGCCGCCTGGCCGATTTCTTTAATCGCCCGTCCGCCGGCGCCGATGATCATTTGTTTATAGCGTTTATCGTTGGTCAGCACTTGCGCTTTAATCACGAAAATATCGGGTTTTTCTTCAATGCTTTCGGTCTCCACGGTGGTGGAATAGGGCACTTCTTTGCGCAGGGCCAGAAAAATTTTTTCCCGGATTAATTCCGCTACCCAGAATTCTTTGTCCACGTTGGTTAATTGCTCGGGCGGGTAAAGCGGTTCGCCGACGGGCAAAAGCGCAAAGACGCGGGCGATCAGCGGCTGAATATGGCGCGCCCGCAGCGCCGACAATTCAAACACGCCGTCAAATTCCGGGACGAGCGCCCGGTAATCGGCCAGCCACTCTTTTTCCCCTTCGGGCAGGTCGCTTTTGTTAATCACCAGCAGTTTGGGAATTTTCAGTTTGCGCACCAGGGAGAGCAGGTATCTTTCTTCCGGGCCCAGGCTGCGCGTGGGGTCCGCGACATAAATAATCAAGTCAATTTCCTGCAGGGCTTCGTGCACTCGCGCTTCCAGCGTCCCGGACAGCGCGGTGCGGCGCTCTTTGAAGATGCCCGGCGTGTCAATAAATACGGCCTGGCCCGCCGGGTGGTTAAGCACGCCGTGAATCAGGTGGCGGGTAGTCTGCGGTTTATGGGTAACGGCCGCGATTTTGGTGCCAATCAAGGTATTCAGCAGGGTGGATTTGCCGACGTTGGAGCGGCCGACCAGGGTAACCAGGCCGGATTTAAGAGGAGCGGCAGCGGTGGATTTTGGCAAGGAGGGCATAGATCAAGGTCAATTTTTAGCGGCTTGGCTAATTTTAGAGTATGTACTATAATATATCAAACCTGTTTAAGGCAAGAGCTAAGATATGAAAGTCATTCTCTTACAGCCAGTAGCCGGTTTAGGCGAATCAGATGAAATTAAGGAAGTAGCCGATGGTTATGCCCGGAATTTTTTGTTCCCGCGGCATCTGGCGGTACTGGCGTCGGAGCAGGCGGTGCAGGATTTAGCGGCGCGCCAAAAAAAAGCGGCCCGCGAGGCCGAGCGCGATTTGCGCGAGCAGCAGCAGCTGGCGGGGAAGGTGGATGGAGAAGAAATTGAAATTAGCGAGCGCGCCAGCGCCAAAGGCCAGTTGTATGCGGCAGTGGGTCCGGCCCGCGTTGCCCAGGCGCTCGCCGAGCGGAATTTGCCGGTTGCCCCCGAACAGATTGCAATGAAGCCGATTAAGGAAGCCGGCACTTATCCGGTAAAAATTAAATTCCGCCACGGGCTGGAGGCGGAGGTGATAGTCATTATCAACACCGTCTGATAATTTTAAGGTTTACCTTTACCATTTGGTCCGCTTGATATTTATTTAGTTATCAGCAATCAGCAGATTCAGCAGATTCAGCCAACAATCAATTACTGATTACTGAATTTGCTGATTTCTGAATCTGCTATCATTATGCTTCGCACTAAATACCTCTTTGTGGTCGGCGGCGTGCTGTCGGGGGTGGGGAAGGGGATTACCGCTGCTTCCATCGGCCGGATGCTCGCGAACCGCGGGCTGAAAGTGTCGGCGATTAAAATTGACCCCTACATCAACGTGGACGCCGGCACCATGAATCCGGTGGAGCACGGCGAGGTATTTGTCACCGACGACGGCGACGAAACCGACCAGGATATCGGCAATTATGAGCGTTTTTTGGATACGGACATTACTTCCGTCAATTACCTGACCACCGGCCGGGTGTACCAGTCGGTAATTCAGAAAGAGCGCAGCATGAAGTATCGCGGCCACTGCGTGCAGGTGGTGCCCCACATACCTTTGGAAGTAGTGGAGCGCATTAAAGCCGCGGCGGCGGCTACCCGCGCCCAGCTCGTGATTGTGGAAGTCGGGGGCACGGTCGGCGAATACGAAAACATTTTGTTTCTGGAGGCGGCGCGAATGATGAAGCTGGCTACCCCCGACGACGTGGGGTTTGTCTTAGTCAGCTACCTGCCAATCCCCAGCCACCTCGGCGAAATGAAGACCAAGCCCACCCAGCATGCGGTGCGCGCGCTTAACAACAGCGGCGTGCAGCCGGATTTTATTGTCGCCCGCGGCAAAGATGAGCTGGATAAACCGCGGCGGGAAAAACTGGCGTATTTCTGCTCGTTGCGCTCGGAGGATGACGTAATCGCGGCGCCGGATGTGGGCAGCATCTACGAAGTGCCGGCCTTGTTTGAACGGCAGCATTTTCCCGAGCTGTTGGCGAAGCGCTTGAAGCTGCGTTTGCGCGACAAGAAAAACCGGCAGTGGCATCACTTCCTGCAGCGTCTGCACGGCGCCGCCACGCCGGTGAAGATCGCGGTGGTCGGCAAGTATTTTGGTTCTGGCAATTATACCCTGGCGGATTCTTACATCTCGGTGATTGAGGCTATTAAACATGCGGCTTGGAGCTTGGGCGCGCGGCCGGAGTTAACCTGGATTGATTCGGAAGAGTTTGAAGCGAACAGCGGCCGGGTGCGGGAGCTGAAAAATTACCAGGCGGTGATTGTGCCCGGCGGATTTGGCACGCGTGGGATTGAAGGCATTATCAGCGCCATTAAATTTATCCGCGAACAGAGCATTCCCTATCTGGGGCTCTGCTACGGCATGCAGCTCGCCTGTATTGAGTTTGCCCGCCATGTTCTGCATTTTGAGGGCGCCCATACCGTGGAGTGCCGTCCGGATAGTCCATATCTCGTGATTAATGTCAATCCGGCGCAAGCCAAAAACATCCGCGAAGATCGTTACGGCGGCACCATGCGCCTGGGGGCTTACCGTTGCCAGCTAAAACCAAAGACTAAAGTACAAAAATTGTACCGCGCCACCGAAGTCAGCGAGCGCCATCGCCACCGCTACGAATTCAATAATGATTTTCGGACGAAAATGGAGGAGGCCGGGTTCGGGGTCGTCGGCGTTAATCCCGAAGCCAATTTAGTGGAGATTATTGAGCTCGCTAATCATCCCTATTTTGTCGGTACCCAATTCCACCCGGAATTCAAATCGCGCCCGCTGCATCCGCATCCTCTGTTTGTGGGTTTGATTAAAGCAGCCTTGGTACGTCAGCAGTGATATTATGAGACTGTAGAAGAATACCGACGATAATCGTTATCCGCCTGGTCGCTGTCGCTATTGTTAGGATTGCCTGGTCGGTCGCCCCGACTTAGTCGGGGCGCCCTGATGCTAACTGATTTTTTTCATCCTCATCCCTAGTACTTATCTCCCGGCCAAACGCACTAAAATGTTAAAGGTGCGCAGCACAATGGCCAGGTCAAGCAGGAAGCTGCGATTTTTGATATAGTACAGATCGTATTGCAGCTTGAACAGATTTTCTTCCAGGGTGCCGTAGTAGGCGCGGTGCAGCTGCGCCCAGCCGGTGAGTCCGGGTTTAATCAAATGCCGCAGCTGATAATAGGGCATTTGTTTGGTCAGTTCCGCTACAAATTCTGGCCGTTCGGGGCGCGGCCCTACCAGCCCCATTTCCCCGCGCAGAATGTTAATAAATTGGGGTAGCTCATCCAGCCGGGTGCGGCGTAAGAAGCGCCCCACGGTGGTAATACGGGTATCCCCTTGTTGTGCAAACTGCGGCCCGGCAGTTTCGGCGCTGCCGTCGGGGGCAAGCGCCCGCATCGTGCGGTATTTATACAGCATAAACGGCCGGCCGCCGCGCCCCACCCGCTCCTGGCGGAAGAAAACCGGGCCGCGCGAGGTGAGGGCAACACCCAGGGCAATTAAGGGCAGGGTGGCCAGCCATACTGCCCCCATCAGGAGCGCCACCAGATAATCCGCCAGAATCCGCAGGCGGTCGTAAACCCTTTTTTCCTGCTCTTTAAGGTGGGCGACAAAATACGATTCCGAAAAAGTAAACGCCGGGACGCGGCCAAAAATATCTTCATAGAATTTTTCCAGGCTGGCAATGCTGGCTTGCCGGAAGAGCGCCTGATATAAATCCTTCAGCAGCAATTCGTTATTGGCTGATTCCGGGGCAATCACGATAATATTAGGATAGCGGCCGAGAGCGCTCACTAAATCAGCCAGACGTTCGGCCCGCGGGTAAGCGGCCAGCGCCGCCGGCAGCGTCTCAGCCGTAGGCAGCAGCAAGCCTGCCACGGCAAAACCGTGCTCCGGTTGTCTAGCCAGATAGTTCACCAATTCTTCTACCTCGCCGCGATATCCGGCAAATACCAGGTTCGTTTGCCAGATAGTTCGTGCTAAGAAGCGGTTATAGACGGCGCGCCACAGGGCCAGCAGGGTCCAGCCGCTGGCGGTAATTAACGCCAAAGTGGTCTTGGGAGTAACAATGGTGCGCGGGTTGGCGTAGAAGTAAAGAACGCCGATCGCTAGCCACGTACCGCTCCCAATCAGAAGTTTTTGGAAGAAAGTCCAGGAGTTTTTGGTCCGGCCAACGTCGTAGAGTCCGGCGACGAATAAAATCACCACTGCTGCCAGGAACAACAAAGTAAGCGGACCTGCTAGTAGCGCCAAGGTTCGCTCGGGGGCGGGCCACTGCCAGTGCCGGAGAGCGACTCCCAGATAGAGTCCGGCGTAGAGGCAAACCAGGTCGCCGAAGAGCAGCGTCAGTTGTTTCAGGCGGTACATACCCTTTAATGCTACCCTAAAGTCAGCTAAAAATCAATCCCCTTTCCCCATTGCCAATGATTTGCCAGAGTAGTATAATATCAGGGAAATTATTATGCCTACCACCCCCATTTTTGAAAAAAAGAACGTGCTGGTAACCGGCGGCGCCGGGTTCCTGGGCAGCCATCTGTGCGAGGAATTGCTGGCCGAAGCCAAAGTAATCTGCGTGGATGATTTTTCCAATTCTCATCCGCATAATATTGAGCACCTGCTGCAGTATCCTGATTTTGAATTTATCAAGCACGATGTTAACCGGCCGCTGGATTTATCGGGTTTTGCCGAACTGGACAAATTCAAAGTTAAGTTCCAAGGGATTCAGGAAATTTACCACCTGGCCTGCCCCACCAGTCCGCGGCGGTTTGACGAGCAGAAGCAGCAGATTTTGCTGTCTAATTCTGCCGCGGTGATTAACACCCTGGAGCTGGCGGTAAAGCACCGCGCCCGGTATTTGTTAGCTTCCAGCGCCGTGGTGTACGGCGATGATATCGGCGAGCGGGATCGGGTGCCGGAAACTGATCTCGGTGCCGTGAACCAGCTTTCCCCGCGCGCTTGCTACGACGAGGGCAAGCGGTTTGCCGAGGCCTGTGTGGCCACTTATCGCGAGCGATTACAGATTGACGCCAAAATTGCCCGGCTGTTTACTGCCTATGGCCCGCGCCAGCGGTTGTTTGAGCATCAGCTGATTCCGGATTTTATTATCAACGCCCTGGAGGGGCGGGAGCTGGTAATTTTCGGCGATGAGCAATTTTCCACTTCGCTTTGCTATATTACCGACCTGGTGGACGGCGTGCGCCGACTGCAGGCCGCGGCGACAAACACCTGGGTAGTGAATTTGGGCGGCGAAGAGCGGGTGCGCTACCGCGCGGTAGCCGAAATCATTAAAAAAATGACCGGCTCCCAATCGGCGATAGTGTTCAAAGAGCCGCTTACTTTTTTGACCCGCAAAGGCACGCCGGACATTACCCGCGCCAAAGAAGAGTTGGGTTGGTTCCCTCTGGTCAGGCTGGAAGACGGCCTGCGCAAGACCATTGATTATGTATTAGCGCACAAAGAAGCATTGCTGATTAACAATCGGAATACTTAATCCTTGCGTTGAATTGCGAAATTGCCCTCTTCTGGTCGCTCGGTCGTGGTATACATTCTTGGCAATGTTATGCACCTGGTCATCATTGTGCCAGCCTATAACGAAACTCAACACCTTGGTCGCGTCTGTCGCGGCCTTTTTGAACAAAACTCAAGATTAACTGAATTAGGGTTTAAGAGAATTACGACAGTAGTGGTGGATGATGGCTCCACTGATGCCACCGCCGAGATTGCCCGGTGCGAGGGCGCGGTGGTAATCCGACATCCGCTTAACCGCGGGCAGGGGGCGGCCTTGGAAACCGGCGATGAATATGCGCGCGTTATTGGCGCGGATGTAGCGGTGCATTTTGACGCGGACGGCCAGTTTAATCCGGGGGATGTGGCGCCGGCGGTGCAAGCGCTGTTAACGTCAGGGAAAGAGGTAATTTTGGGCTCGCGTTGGTTAGGCCGCCCGGCGCGGGGGGTTCCCTTCGTTAAGCGTATTTTATTGCGCACCGTCGGCCGCTGGTTTACTTATCTGCAGACCGGCGTTTGGCTGACGGATTTTCATAACGGCTTTCGCGTGTTTAACCGGCGGGCGCTCTCGCTCATCCGGCTGACCCACGACGGCATGGCGCATAATGCGGAAATTATCGCCGCGCTCCGGCGCCACCGGCTGACTTTTGCCGAATGGCCGGTGGAGGTTACTTACCACGAATACGGCCAGGGCGTGCGCGGCGGCGCCAAAATTTTTTGGGATTTATTGTGGGAAAATTTTCGTTAGTGTATGTTGCTGATCCAAATTCTGTTAGTGGCGTTTTTTCTCTACGCCATCTATAAGGCAGGGGCGCGGCGGCGGGCCGGCGATTTGACTGCGCCGGGCGCGGTTTTTTGGCTGGTGTTTTGGACCGCCGGGATTGCAGTAGTAATCTTCCCGGTGCCGATTACCTTTTATTTTGCCCGGCGGTTGGGCGTGGGGCGGGGCGCTGACCTGGTAGTGTATGCGGCTTTGGCGCTGTTATTTTTTTTGGTATTTAATCTGATGGTGCGGAGCGAGCGGCTGAACCGCGAAGTTACTAAACTGACCAGAACCATTGCCCTGGCGGAGGCCTTAAAGAAAAAAGAAGAAGACGTAAATCTGTGAAGATTGCTCATGTAGTCGGCACTTTTCCGCCGCATCCGGGCGGCATGGGGCAGGTGGCGCTAGATGAGTGCCGGGAATTAGCAGCGCGCGGGCATCACGTTACGGTATTTACCATGCGCTATCCCGGCGCCAGTTATCAGCTGTCCTCCGGAGAGCCGTTTTCCGTAGTGCGGCTTCATCCCTGGCTTAAAGCGGGCGATGCGGGCGCGGTGCCGCAACTGTTATTCCGTTTGGCCGGGTTTGATCTGGTTCATCTCCATTATCCCTGGTACGGCGGGGCCGAGTGGGTGTGGCTCGCTAAATGGTTGCGCCGGCAGCGCTATTTGGTTACTTATCATTTGTCGGCGCAGCCGGTAGGCTGGTTTAAGCGGGCGGTGCAAATAGGGTATGATTTAATTTGGGCGCGGACAATTTTAGGCAACGCGGAAAAATTATTAGTGGTAGACCAAGAATACTTTGCCAACTCTCCCTGGGGTTTAGCGTCTTGGCCGGCAAAAATTGTGGAATTGCCTAATGGCGTGGATACCGCGGTGTTTCAGCCGGCTAGCCGGACTGTGTCAGCCGAGAAGGGGGAGCGGACCATTTTATTTGTCGGCAATCTGATGCCGGTGAAGCGATTGGATTTATTGCTTTTAGCAATGCGGCAGTTGTCGCCGGATAACGTCAAATTAGTGGTGGTAGGCGGCGGGTATGATGAGAAGAAGTATCAAAAATTGACGGCAGACTACGGATTACAGACCGCCGTTCAATTTGCGGGGCGGTGTGATGACCGGGAAAAGCTCGCCGAATATTATCAGCAGGCGACTTGTCTAGTGGTGCCATCCGAGGCCGAATCATTTTCGTTAGTGGCGCTGGAGGCCATGGCCTGCGGCTGCCCGGTAATTGCCGCGGATATTCCCGGCCTGCGCGCTCGAATTATCGCGGGTCAAGATGGTTTTTTGTTCACCCCCGGCTCGGTGGCCGATTTAGTTGCCAAAATTAAATTGCTGTTAAGTTTAAGCGCCGCCGAGCGGCGGCAAATGGGAGAGCGCGGCCGGCAAAAAGTTTTGGCACAATACAGTTTAGAGCAGCACGTTAACAGGCTAGAGGAAGTTTATCATCTGTTTCTTCAAACTGGGAAATCTGAATCGATTTAAATTACGCAACGAGCGAGGGAGTGGTAGACGGGTTCCCTACGCGCGCACCCCCGCGTAGGCGGGGGGAGCACGGAGGGTGTCTACCACGACCGAGCGACTATGCCATAGTTAAATACTGTGTTTGATTACGAGCAATCTATCTGGGGCCGGGGAGAGGCGAGCAAGCGGTGGAGCGATCCGACGAGTTTCCGTCTGCGGCAGGCTTTGGCGGCCTTGCGCCGTCTCCCGGCCGGTTCCTTGGTGCTGGAGGTCGGGTGCGGAGCAGGGCAATTTATCCGGGCGATTAAGCAGGCGCGGCCGGAGTTAAATTGCCACGGCTCTGATATCAGCCAGGCCGCTATTACCCGGGCGCAAGAACAGCGGGATGGCGCTAGTTATGCTGTCAGCGCGCCTTACCAGCTGCCGCACCCGAGCGCCACTTTTG
Source organism: Candidatus Magasanikiibacteriota bacterium (assembly GCA_016189025.1). GTDB lineage: Bacteria > Patescibacteriota > Patescibacteriia > Magasanikbacterales > GWA2-37-8 > JACPGS01. The sequence goes on from JACPGS010000018.1 coordinate 22,109, forward strand.
ACGCCATAGTGTTTTTTGACGTGTTGGAGCACGTAGACAATCCGGCGCGGCTGCTGCAGGAAATCAGGCGGGTCCTTAAACCATCAGGCCTTCTCTACGGATTTGTTCCGTGCGAGGGCGACTGGACATCGCTGTGGTACTGGTTGGATAAATTCCAGCTAAAAAAAGATTTGACCAAAAAGTACGCCGGTCATCTGCAGTATTTTTCCCGCGCGGCGCTCCGGCAACTGTTAGCCGATAACGGTTGGCGCATTATCCGGCGCCGCTACAGCGAACATTTAGTAGGACAACTGGCAGGAGTAATAACATTTTTTTTAATGAATCGCCTGGCGAAACAGCAGGGCCTGGCGCAATTGAACAACGAACAATTTTTTGCTCCCGTAGGCAGTGGTTCTGCTTTCAGCCGATTTAAGCGCCTAGCCAATGTCATCATTTTTTGCGAATCCAGTTTATTACGTTTCCTCCCCTCGCCCAATGTTCATTTGGCAGCAGTGAAACAAAAATCCGCGTAATTCTCAATAATCTGGGTAATCCGTGTTATGAAAGTGCTCCACCTCATTCCCGCGGCGTTTGATTATTTTGCCGATATTGAAGCCGGCGCTTTCCGCCTGGTAGAAGAGCTGTCCAAATTGGGAGTGGGAGCCGAGGCGTTTACCGTGCAGTTTGCCAAACCGCCGCGCGAGGTGACGCGGGAAAAAGCGCCGCCCGGGCTGCCGCCGCCGCACTACCGGGGCGCCGTTACCGTGTCGGAAGTAGAAACTCGGTTGGCAGAATTTGATCTGCTGCATGTCCATACTCCGCTCTTCGGCGCGGCCGGCCGGGTACTGCGCTGGCAGCAGCAGCACCCCCAGTTGCCGCTAGTGGTTACTTGGCACCGGGCACTGCCTACGCCGGATGCTTTTGCCCTGCTGATTAAAATCTATAATCTGTATTATTTGCCTAAACTTTTTGCCGCCGCAGCGGTAATCGCCTGCCCCTCGCGCCAAGTATTTGGTAATTACTTTTGGCAGCGCGCCGGGCGTTATCAAAATAAAATCCAGGAAATTAACGAAACGCCGCCCTTTGGGGTGGGGGAACCAGAAGCCGAGAGCGAGTTGCCTTTGGCGGGACCGGAGCGACTGGCGTATCGGTACTTTTTGGTGTATACTGATTTAGTGGAAAAAGGTCAGCAATGAATCCCGATTAGGAAATACATTATTTGACTGGTCGCTGTCGCTAGTGCTTAAAATCCGCTGGGTCGGTCGCGGCAGACACTCTTTGGGTGCTCTCCCGACTTGAGATCGGGATGCGCGCCCAAAGACACTCGTCTGCCGCGCCCTGATTCTAACTAGTTAAGCCTCTTTATATGGTTTTTAACCGTTAATTCTTGTTAATCACGGTATATGGGTCGCTTTAAAAAAGGTCTATTTTTAGGGGGGCTGTTGGGAGCGGCGTTGATGTGGCTGAACGCCACCCCGCGGGGCAAGGAAATGCGGGCCAAACTCCTGCTCCATCTGGAGCCGCTCTACAACGAGCTAAAGGAGAGCGTGAAAAAACTGGAGGGGCCCACCCGCGAGATGTACGAAGCGCTGGTGGAGCGCGCCGTGGAAGAATATGCCGAGCGCCGCGCCTTGGCGGCCGAGTTCAAGCAGATGCTAGCGCGGGAGCTGAAGAAGAAGTGGGTAGAGCTGGAGCGGGAGCTGCGGAAGTAGGCGAGGGAGTTAACGCTAGATCGCGCACTAACAGCTCCAGTTCGCGGTTGCCGTTCCATTCATTGACGCCGACAGAAAAGACCAGGTCAATGGTAACTCCGGGCCGTAAAATTGTTTTCCAGTCGCGGGGGTGCTTGGCAGTATCGCCGAACCCGAAGGCGATGGTTTTGCGCACTACGCTGGAGCGGTGCGATACCATAATGCGCAAATGTTTGCCGTCGCTGCCTACCGGCTCCCTGCCTTTAACCGTCAGGCCGCGGGCGGCGTACACCGGTTCCGGGTTGCCCACGCCGAAGGGGGCGAATTTTTCCAGTAAGTCAGCCAGTTTCCAGTTAATGTCGTCGAGGTCAACCTCGGCGTCAATTTTTAATTGCGGCGTTAAATCTAGTTCCATTTCCCGAGCGGCCACCGCGGCGCGCAGGCGCTGCCGCAGCTCGCCGAGGACTGTTTCGTCGGTCAGAGTAAAACCGCAGGCCTGGGGATGTCCGCCGAATTTAGTAAACAGCTCCGGCATGGTTTGGAGCGTGGCGATCAGATTAAAACCAGGGACGCTGCGACCCGAACCATTCAGCCCGTTGGCCGTGCGGCTGACGACGACTGTCGGTTTGCCGAATTCTTCGCGGATTTTTCCGGCAATCAGGCCTAAGAGTCCAGTCGGCCATTGGTCGCCGACCACGCAAATCAGCGGCTCCTCTTCCTGCGCTTCTTTTACCACCTGGTAGCGGGCGGCGGTTACCAGTTTATCGGTTAGGCGCTGGCGGTCGCTGTTATTTTTTTCCAGTTGGGCGGCCAGACGCTCGGCCTCGGCGGCAGTATCCGCCATTAGCAGAGCATAGGCAACGTTGGCATGATCCATGCGCCCGGCGGCATTAATCCGGGGAGCGATTTTATAGGCAATGGTATCGGCGGTAAAAGAGCCGCGGCGCGGCCGCCCCTGTTCATCGGTTAAACCGGCGGAAGCCAGCAAGGCGCGCAGGCCGAGGTTCTGGGTTTTCCCCAGCACTACCAGCCCGTAGCGGGCCAGGGTGCGCGATTCGCCAAGGAGAGGCACCATATCGGCGACCGTAGAAATGGCCACCCGATCCAGCAGCCATTTTTCCCAGCCTTCCTGGGTTTGGCCGTGGGGCAGAGCCGGATTTTGTTCCCGGTGTTTTTTCAGCAGTGCCTGCGCCAGTTTAAATGCCACCCCGCCGCCGGAGAGCGTTTTATCAGGATAGCGTTCGCCGGGGCGTAGCGGGTGGAGGATGGCGTCGGCCGGCGGGAGTTCTGGCGGCAGCGTGTGATGGTCAGTAACAATTACCTGCATTCCCAGTTCTTTAGCGCGGTTAATTTCTTCCCGGTTGCTGATGCCGCAATCGCAGGTAATAATCAGGCGGGCGCCTTGCTGGTGCAGGTAGTCAATAGTTTTTAAGTTAAGCCCGTAGCCGTCTCGTTCGCGGTGGGGGATAAAAACATCAGCCCTGGCCCCCAGTTCCCGCAGGGTAGATACTAAAAGGGCGGCGGCGCAGACGCCGTCCGCATCGTAATCGCCGTGCACGATAATCAATCGCTCCTGCCCGATGCAGTCAAAAATAATTGCCACGGCCCGCGCCATGTCGTTAAACAAAAACGGGTCGGGAACATCCTGCGAATAATCCGGGTTGAGGAATTCGTCAATTGCTTCCTGGGTGGTGAGGCCGCGGTTATAGAGCAGCTGGGCAACCAGCGGGGGGAGTTCCGGGTGGTTGGCCAAAAATGCCGGCGGCGCCGGCAGGGAAACCAGCCATGGTGAGGGCACAGATTTTGAGATAAATTAATACTGCAACGCCGGCAGGATAGTGAAGAACAGCATCGCCAGAATGCCGATAATCGCCACCAGCACCCAGAGGGATTTAATGGTTTTGTGCTTCATAACACAGATTACGCAGATTATTTATGATAGTAAACAACTCTTTGAAATTCAAGACTTGGGTTACCGAAGTTAAGAATTAATCCAACCTCGATGCCGGAAGCTTTTAAATAGGATATTAACTGAGCCTGAAATATCTTTGGCATTTTTCCAGCGATCGCTTTAGTTTCAATAATGACTTTTTTGTTTACAATTAAGTCGGTTCTGAAATTTCCGATTTTGATCTTTTTCCAATATACTATAAATGGTTTTTCAATTTCGATGTCATAGTTCATTTCCTTGGGTGATAGTATTATGCCTTTCTGGTAAATATTTTCTTTGAATCCAGGTCCTAACTCACGATGCAGCCTCATGGCAGCTCCAATGATACCCTCGGTTAAGCTTCCTTCTTTGAACATAATCTGCGAAATCATGCATCACGTCTGCGTAATCTGTATTATCGTTTCAGCACTGCCAGGTAGGCCTCGGGGGGAATGGCTATTTTGCCCCGCGCCTGCATTTTCTTTTTGCCTTTCTTTTGCTTCTTCAGCAGCTTCATTTTGCGCGTTACGTCGCCGCCGCTCATTTTGGCCAGCACATCTTTGCGCAGAGCCGGCAGACGTTCGGCAGCGATAATTTTACCGCCGATCGCCGCCTGAATTTTTAATTCAAACTGCTGGCGGGGAAGCGTTTCTTTAAGCGACGCAACGATTTTTTTGCCGGCTGCGTAGGCGCTATCGCGCCAGACCAGCATCGCCAGGGCCTCTACCGGCTCTTCGGCCACCAGAATATCCAGCCGCACCACGTCGGTCGGCTCATATTCTTTCAGTTCATAATTCATGGAGCCGTAGCCGGAAGTGACGGTTTTTAGTTTATCATAAAAATCGGTTACCAGCGAGGCCAGGGGGATTTGGTAATGCAGCAGCGCGCGCTGATCGGCGCCGGCGCTTAAATACTCGGTATTTAGGTAGCGGCCTTTGCGTTCGGAGGCCAGCCCCATAACGGGGCCGACAAATTCCTTGGGCGCGATAATATCCAGCGCCATCCAGGGTTCGGCGATCGCGGCAAGATAATTTGACTCGGGCAGCTCTTGGGGGCTGCGCACCACCAGCTCCTCTCCCTTTTGGTTGGTTACCCGATAGGCGACGCTCGGCACGGTAATGGTAATCGCCAGGCCGAACTCGCGGCGCAGCCGCTCCTGGAAAATGTCCAGGTGCAGCATTCCCAAAAATCCGCAGCGAAAGCCAAAACCCAGGGCCGGCGAATGTTCCGGCTCATAAATCAGCGCCGCGTCATTCAGTTTGAGTTTATTCAGGGCCTCGCGCAGTTCCTGGTAGGCATCGCCTTCCCGGGGGAAGACGCCGGCAAATACCATCGGTTTGACTTCGCGATAGCCGGGAAGCGGAGAGCGGGCGGGGTTAGCTGTTTGGGTAATAGTATCGCCCACCCGGCACTCCGGCACATTTTTTAAGCCGGTCATCACATAGCCAATTTCGCCGTTCTGGAGTTTTCCGGCTGGGGTAAATTTAGGGGTATAGTACCCCAGCTCCAGAATTTCTGCCATGGCGCCGGTCGCCATCAGGACAATCCGGTCGCCTTTGTTCAGCCCCCCGTCTACCACCCGCACCGAAGTTACCACCCCCTTATACTCATTAAACTGTGAGTCAAAAATCAGGGCGCGGGCGGGTTGGCTGCCGTGATCCGGCGGCGCAGGCACGCGTTCAATTACCGCTTGTAAAATATCGGCCACCCCGGCCCCGGTTTTTCCCGACGCCAAAATAATTTCTTCCGGCCGGCAGCCGAGCAGGTTAACTATTTCTTCTTTAGTTTTTTCCACGTTGGCAATCGCCAGATCAATTTTGTTGATGACCGGAATAATCGTTAAATTTTGTTCCAGCGCCAGGTAGAGGTTGCCGATGGTTTGCGCCTGCACGCCCTGGGTGGCATCCACTAAAAGTATGGCGCCCTCTACCGCAGCCAGCGACCGAGATACTTCGTAGTTGAAGTCTACGTGTCCGGGAGTGTCAATTAAGTTTAAAATGTAGTCAGTTGTCATTCCCGCTTGATATTTCATTCTTACCGGCGCTAGTTTAATGGTAATGCCGCGCTCCCGCTCCAGATCCATGGAATTCAACAGCTGTTCTTTCATTTCGCGCTTGGCCACCGTGCCGGTAATTTCCAAAAAACGATCAGCCAGGGTGGATTTGCCGTGGTCAATATGGGCAATGATGCAGAAGTTTCGGATGTGTTCAGTGGCGCTTGACATAAAGCGATAATAGCGGTAGGATGTAAGTTTCTAGGAGGAAAACCAAGAAAGAGGAGGGGACCAATGGCCCGCAAAAGAAAGGTATTTCCGGTATTCAGGCAAGATACTCGCCAGCTGGAGGCAGTAAAACCTAGAGGGAAGCAGGCCAGGCGGGCATTCAGAGCTCGATACAAACGGGTACGACGGGATCTTAAGTCTGCTCTGAATTCGCTGCCGTCGCCTCCGGCAGCAGTCGGTTCTCGTTCCGCACCGCCGCTCCCATCCGCTCCCCAGCCGCCCGTAGCAGCCCCGCCTCCGCCGCCGGTGGCTTCCCGCGCACCGCGTTCCCCGGCGCTTCCCGCCTCCGCCATCCGCCCACTGGAACTGCCTGGGGAAACCGGCGTAGTTTGGTGGGGGCGCGAGGTTCCCTGGTGGTTGGCGGCGTATGCCATTACAGCAGCAGCAGCAGTATGTAGCCTGGTTTTGGTCGTCGTATCCTATGCCCATCCCTGGGCCGGGTACTTCGGCCTCGGCCCGGTCAGCGGACTGGCCGCTACCTGGGCAGCGGTTTATTCCTTGGTTTGGATCGGCAAGCGCCGGGTCCGGGCCAGAAAAACCGTTGCCCGCAGTAAACCGCGTTCTCGGCGTATCTGACCGCCGAGACCAGGTTTATCCCTTTTATGCCGGCGTTCGCGAATCATGCGGACGCCGGCGTTCTCGTTTTGGTTTGACTTTCTAAACCTATATGGTAGGGTTAAGCATAACAAGGAGGAGGTATCCATGGCAACCTGGCGCGAATGGATTTTGGACATCATCGCCCGGCGGGCCAGTTGGCCAGCGGGGTTCCTGGGGCTCATGGTGGCCACCGTGCTGTGGGCGCTCAACCCGCAGCGGGGAAAATTCCCCTGGTAGGAGGGAGGAAAGATGGCGATCATCGATCTGCTGATCGGTCTGGCCGAAGTCTTGCTCGGCCTTATCCGCGCCTGGTTCTATGCGGCCCGAGCGTGGGCGAATGAACCAGTGGTTTGGCGACCTGCCTAGAGCTGCGTCGCAAAAAGGAGAACGAGATGGAAACGCTCCAGGAGTTATTGCAGACTAAGTTCATTGTAGTCACCCTGGTCATGTTGGTGATCGTGGGGATCATCTTCTTCTGGCCCCGGAGCGACCGGCGCATGAAGTGATCCTGGCGATCGGCAAGAAGGGGGACCAGCGCCCGAAAGGCGCCGCCGGCGTTCGTGATGTTCACGGGCGCCGGCAAGCTTTTTAAGCTGGCTATATTTGTTCCGCTTCGTCAATTCCCGCCGGCACCTGCCATAGCCGCAGCCAGCGCCGCTTTAAGCTCGCCTGCAACTGAATCATTTCTTCCAGTTTTAATATCCGGCACAGCAGAGCGTAAACAGCCAGGCCGCCGCTGCCGGCAAGCAATCCCCACCAGAATACGCCGGTCCAGCGCGTGGTATTCAGCAGGTAAGACAGCAGATATTTTAATAACTGGACCGTGAGGGCCATTCCCAGTCCGGCGCCGGTAATTTTATACAACAAAGTAATTAATTTATCTTCCGCCAGCTCGCCGCGCTCCAGGCGCAGTCCGGCATAGAGTAGCACCGCATTAATAATCGCGCCGAGGCTTCCCGCTAGCGCCAGCCCGGCCACTCCCAGCCGCCGCATCAGAAATACCGCGGCGGTGATGCTCCCGGCTTCGGCAATTAAACCCATCAGGAACGGAGTGCGGGTGTTGGCGAGGGCGTAAAAGGCGCGGGCCAGGAGCGGAATGAGTCCTTGGGCAAACAGTCCCAGGGCAAAAAACGCCAGGGCGTCGGCCGTGGCGATGGTGGCGTCCCAGTTAAATTGGCCGCTGCCCAAAACCACCCGCACAATTTGGGCGCGCAACAGGAGCAGCAGAATAGTGGCCGGAGCAGTAAGGAATAAAATTTGCCGGATGGTGCGGGCCAGATGCTCGCCGAAAGCGGCGCGGTCGCCCCCGGCGGCGGTTTGCGAGAGCAGAGGGAACACGGCGAGAGCAAAAGGAATGGCAATTAAGCCGGTAGCCACGGCCTGCAGGTTATTGGCGAAGTTATATACGGCAACACTGCCGGAAGTCAAAAGTGAAGCCAAAAAGGTGATAATCACCGCATTGAACTGGGTCATTGCCAGGCCCAGGGTGCGCGGCAGCATCAGGCGCCCCACCCGGCGAGTAGCCGAATCGTATAAATTAACAATTCCCTGCCAGCGCCAACCCACCCGCCAGGCGCCGTAGATTTGGCTTAACGCATGGAGGCTGGCGCCGCCCACCACCCCCCAGCCGAGCGCTACCGGCGCGAGCCGGAATTCGCCCACCAGCATGGCACCGGCAATAATTCCCAGATTATAAAGTACGGGCGCCAGCGAATAGATAACAAACCGGCGCAGCGACTGCAAAACCCCTCCCATTACCATGGCAATGCCGAATAAAATAGGGGAGAGCAGCATCAGGCGGGTCAGCTGGATGGTTAAGTTTTTGGTAGATTCGGCAAATCCCGGGGCGAGGAGCGGCACGAAGAGAGGCGCGGCAATCGCGGCAATTGCCGCGAGGATAATCAAAATCAAAACGCCCAGATTAAGGACGTTATTCGCCAGCCGCCAGGCCGGCATTTTATTCGCGCCGGCGTAGAAGAGTTTAGTGAAAGTGGGGATGAAGCCGGCGGTGAGCGCGCCGACAATCAGCAGATTATAGAGGAGATCAGGGATTTTGAAGGCGGCGTAGTAGGCGTCCAGTACGGGCCCGGCGCCGAAGTAATGGGCCAGCGCTCGGTCGCGCAGCAGCCCCACCAGGCGGCTCGCCAAGGTAGCGCCGCTAATTACCACCGCGGCGCCGGTAACGGACTTTGATTCGGCCGAAAGAAACTTCAACACAAATTTTTCACCTCGGCACCTGTACAATTAGCGTGGCGCGGGGGGTAAAAGTAGCGCGCTTTACTCCTTCCACGGTCAGCATGCCGGCGCCGCCGCCCGGGCGTTTGAAGGTAAGCTTGCGTGAGGGGCCCTTTTTTTCTGTTACTTCTACGGTATAATTGGCGCCGGTCAGATTTTTTTCGTAGTAAGAGAAAACAAAATCAGGATCCGCGGTCATATTTTTCCATTCAATGCGGATGGTGTCGGGGTATCCGGGCAGCGCCGGCCAATCCGGATCAAGCGTCAGCGCCGGCGCCACAAAAAATTGGGTAAACAGCGAGTGGAGCGGCGCGGGGAGGAGATTAGCAATCAACTGGGTGCGGTAGCGGTAAACCCCGGAAGTAAAAACAACGCGGCTGATGGAGTCGCGGTCATAGAGGGGGATAGTGCTGGGGAAGGCAGTAGGCGGATTGCGCGTAATTACTGCGCCCTTCCCAATAAACAGGCGGAGGCCGAGGGCCGCGGCCGCCGCCGAAATAATCAGGCCGACCAAACCCAACAACAACCCTCTGGTCCAGGGGCGGTTGCGCTTGGTGAGCTCCTGAATCGGCGGCTCCACGATTTGCACTTTTTCTAAATTCGGTTTTTTCACAGATTTTAATTACGGAACTACTATATTTCTGGTCGCTCGGTTGTGGTAGACACCCCCCCGTGCTCCCCCCGCCTACGCGAGGGTGCGCGCGCAGGGAACCCGTCTACCACTCCCTCGCTCGGTTTCGTAATTCAAAGTAATGATACTCATTACGTTCACATATTCTAGCAGATGCCTGGCGGTTTGGCTAGAGGGCAAACAAAAAATCCCGACTTAATCGGGATTTTTTGTGCTCATTCAGACCGTCTCGCTACTGTCATTCCCATCAAAATGGGAATCCATCGGACAGTCGGAAAATTGCGTGCCGGGGAGAGTTTGTTGCTCGAGCCTCCCCCCGGCAGGCGGCTCGGCGCTGGCCAGGCGCTAATGCTTGGCCGTCTTTTTCTCCTTTGCTCCTTTGGGCACGGGGCAGAGCTCGGGCACGCTCACCCCGTTCACGGCATCGTAGCTGTTGTTGAAGTTCATTGCCCAGTCGGTGTGGTGCCAGTCCGTGGCCAGGTGCTTCTTGTGGAAGTAGATGACCACGTACTGTCCTGCGTGCTCTTCTCCATCCTCGCGGGCCGGTTCCACGGTCTGGACCAGACCGTTGGGAAGCTCGGCGAGCACCGGGAAGATACCGGCGTCGTAGGTGGTACCGTTCCAGACCCTGGCTTCGGCATCCAGGAAGGCCATCGCGTTGTAGCGCGCGACGTATCGGCACTTGACCTTGCTGCCCCGGTACTTCAGAACTTCGTCGCGCGTCAGGTACGTCTTGGCCGCTCTCTCTTCGATCTGGCTCGGCATCCCGAAGGCCGCGCGAAATTCCTCCTTCAGGTTGTCGCCGTCGAGCGTCGCGGTCTGCACCTCGCCGGTATTCGGATTCACGACCGCGAGGTTCACGCCGCCTGCGGGCGCCGGCTGTTCCGGGGCGGCCTGGAGCGCGCTGGCGTCCGGCGGCGTCCGGATCCGCGCCGCCTCGGGGATGCCCACGTTGCCGTTGCCCGAGACCACCGGCGCCTGGGCGCACCTGCTGTCGAGGGCGAGCGCGAGGTACAGCATGAAGCCGCCCAGCACCAGCGTCGCCACGAACGGAGGCCAATTTGTCTTCTTCATTGAAGTTCTCCTTTTTCTCCGGATTCCTTTCCGGTAGCAAGAAGCCACTGGACTTCCTCTTACCGGAGGGGAATGCCGGAATTGGCTAAAAAGAACAATAACAGCCTAGTTTAGCATAAAATTGCCTATTTGTCAAGCCCCTGGTACAATGATCCGGTATGTTTCTTACGTTTTACGGAGCGGCGCGGGAGGTGACCGGGTCTTGCACTTTGGTTGAGGTAGGGGATAAGCGGTTTTTGGTAGACTGCGGCATGTTCCAGGGCGGGCATTTTAACGAGGTCAAAAACGCCGAGCCGTTTCCTTTTGATCCGGCGTCGTTAGACGCGGTTTTTGTTACTCACGCTCACCTTGACCATATCGGACGTTTGCCGCTACTCGTCAAGCAGGGATTCCGCGGCACGATCTATGCTACTGCCCCCACCATTGATCTCTTGGAGCTTATTTTAGAAGACGCCCATGCGGTGATGGAGTATGATCATCGCAAACTGGGTCACCCGGTGCTTTATGAACGCGAGGATATTGCGCAAGTGCGCGGAGCCTGCCGGAAGGTGGAGTACGGCACTCCAGTTGTCATTCCTGCCCCCGATTTGTCATCCCCGCGCAAGCGGGGATCCAGACGAGGGCAGGCTGCAGTAGGGATTTCATTGCTGGATTCCCGCTTACGCGGGAATGACATCAAAGTCGTCTTTCACGACGTCGGCCACATCCTTGGTTCCGCTTTTATTGAGATTAGGGCCAACGGCAAACGCGTGGTATTTTCCGGCGATATCGGCAATGCTAATGCCCCCATTGTGCGCGATACCGAACCGCTGCCGCCGGAGCTGGATGCGCTGGTTTGCGAATCCACCTACGGCAATCGCATTCACGAGTCGGGGAGTCTGCGCCAGGAAATTATTGAACGCGAGGTGCTGGCGGCTTTGCGCCGGGGCGGAGTATTGATGATTCCTTCGTTTTCGCTGGAACGCACGCAAGAGCTGATTTATGAACTCAATAATTTAATTGATCGCGAGCATCGCCTGCCGGTGGTGCCGATTTTTCTGGATAGCCCCCTGGCTATCGGCGCCCTTAAAGTTTATCGCCAATATCATCAGTATTATGATGAGGAGGCCACGCGTTTGTTCCAGGGCGGCGACGACCTGTTCCAATTCCCCGGACTGCAGCTGACCGCCACTACCGAGGAATCCAAACGCATCAACCAAGTGCCGGCCCCCAAAATTATTATTGCCGGCGCCGGGATGATGAACGGCGGGCGCATCGTGCATCATGCGCTGCGCTATTTGTCGGATCCTAAAAGCACGCTCCTTATTATCGGCTACCAGGCCGCCGGGACTTTGGGGCGGGAAATTTTAGAGGGCAATTCGCCGGTGACGGTAATGGGGGAACGCGTTCCCGTACGTTGTAGAGTGCGGGCAATCGGCGCCCTGTCGGCCCACGCTGACCAGGAAAAACTACTGGACTGGATCGGCGGCGGTCTGGCCACCCCCAAAAAAGTTTATTTGAATCACGGCGAACCGCCTGCCAGCGAGGCGCTCGCCAAACGTCTGACCGCGGAGCTTGGCATTAAGGCGACGGTGGTGAACCATGGTCTTAAAGTGGAGGTGTAGGGTATTGACAAGTATTTTTGGGATGGTAAGATAAAATAGTCTTTTGAATATTTTTTAAGTATGGATGAAGATAAGGTAATTTTAAAATTATTGGAACACGATGATCGATTGGAGCGGATTGAGCAGCGGATGGCGACGAAGGATGATATTAGAGAGGTCATGAAAACTCTAGAGGTTGTTGTGACCGAAATTAAACGAATCCGTGAGGATCATGTTTTTGCTATTGAATGGCTTAAACGTCTGCCATCGCAGGTGGAGCGGCAAGAAGATGATATCCGTCAGATTAAGTTGAAATTAGCGATGGCTTAAGGGTAGTTATCCACAGTCCCGACCAAGTCGGGGCTTTTTTGTTTTGGTTGAGCGAAAAATAAAGTGGGGGGAGGTGGTTGACGCGGTTATAGAAGTGGTGTAAAATGGATATTAGTGGGGAATTGTGGTGAAATGGTAAAAATGCTTGTCTTACCATACTTGCCTCGCCGTTGCGGCTAGGCGTTTTTCCCCTATGTTCATTGGCGAATACACTCACAATCGGGACGAAAAAGGGCGGGTGGCGATACCCGTTAAATTTCGCGCCGCTTTGCAAAAAGGGGCAGTGATCACCCGCGGCCTGGACAGCTGTTTGTTTCTCTTCACTAAATCCGAGTGGGAGAAACTGGCAGGTAAATTGGCTGCCCTGCCCTTAAGCCAGGCTAACAGCCGCGCTTTCGCCCGTTTAATGCTCGCCGGCGCCATGGCGGTTGAGGCGGATCGCCAGGGGCGGGTGATGCTGCCCGAGTACCTGCGTGACTTTGCGCGCCTCGGCAAGCAGGTAGTGATTGCCGGCTTGTACACGCGGCTGGAGATTTGGGATGCCGCCGCCTGGCAGCGGTATAAAGCAGAGACCGAAGCCGAGAGCGGACCGATTGCCGAGCAATTGGCAGAGCTGGGGGTATAGTTTTTATGCCTCATGTGCCGGTCTTGGCGAGCGAAGTGATTACCGCGTTACAACTTTGCTCCGGGATGCTGGTAGTGGATTGTACTCTGGGAGACGGCGGACACGCCGAGGCAATTCTGGAAGCGATCGGCCCTAACGGGAAATTGCTGGGATTAGATGCGGATGCCGAATCGTTAGCGCGCGCCGGCAAGCGGTTAGCGCGTTTCCGCAAGCAAATAACTTTGGTAAACGATAATTTTGCTCATTTAGAGAAGATAATTCAGCAACAAAAATTCGGCCCGGTCAACGCTATCCTGATGGATTTGGGCTGGTCCTCTACCCAGTTTGCGGAGAGTGGTCGCGGGTTCAGTTTCCAGGGCGATGAGCCGCTGGATATGAGATATGATCCGGGAATGACACGAGAGACGGCGGCGGAGATTGTGAACCGATTCAGCGAGCCGGAGTTGATGAAAATTTTTAAACAGTACGGCGAGGAGAAGTTTAGCCAAGCCATTGCCGCGGCGATTGTAAAGGAACGTCAACGCCTCCCGATCGCGCGCACCGGGCAGCTAACAGAAATTATTTTGGCGGTTTATCGGAACCAATTAAAGAGTAAAAAAGAAGTTCCCTGGGTGGGCGGGTTGCATCCGGCAACTAAGATATTCCAGGCTTTGCGGATTGCGGTGAACCACGAGCTGGAGGCGCTCCGACAAGCATTACCTCCAGCCGTGGCCGCGCTCGCCCCCTCGGGACGGCTGGCAATCATTACCTTTCATTCATTAGAAGATCGGATTGTAAAGCAATGGTTTGCCGCGGCGGCGCGGCGGGAAGAAGTGAAATTGATTACTAAAAAGCCGCTGGTGCCGAGCGCGGCAGAAATCGCCGCCAACCCTCGCGCCCGGAGCGCCAAATTGCGAGTAGTGGAGAAAGTTGTCGCTCGGTCGCGGTAGACACCCTCCGTGCTCTCCCGACTTGAGATCGGGATGCGCGCGTAGGGAACCCGTCTACCACTCCCTCGCTCATTGCGTAATTCAGAGTTATTACAAACTCAACGATATGACTTTTAGGCTCCGCCTAAAATATCAGCGCCGCGCCCTGCAGACTGCCTGGCATTCTTTAGGGATATTCCGTCTCCTAGGCGGCGCGAACGGCCGCGCCGGTTTGTTGCTCGCCATCATTATGCTGACGGCTGGATACGTTTGGAAAACTAGCCAGCTTTCCACCGGCGGCTTTATTGCCCAAAAGCTGGAGCGCGAAATTAAAGAGGCCGGCCGCGCCGTGCAGGCAATGGAGAGCGAAGCAGCGCAGCTGCAGTCGCTTACCAGCATTGAGGAGCGCCTGCAGGGGACCAATTTAGTCGCGGTTACCAACATTCGTTATCTCAAAGCAGCGCCGTTGACGGCTCTCGCCGGTCGGTAAAATCGGCCTTTAATCTGGCATACCAGAAACTGGTATGTTTTTTTATTTATTGCTATAATGAGGGGGTAATTTCTTCCTATGTTTCTAATTGTCTTAGAGCGCCTGGCGATTGAAGCAATTTTGGATTTATTTTATTTTCCCCTTTGGTGGTACAGCGGGGGGCTTAACTGGGCCGGACTGCAGTGCCTGGGATTATTGCGGCGCGGCAATCGGCGGCTCGCTCCCGGGCTGTGGCTGCGCAATATTTTCGTGCCGATGTACGGGCAGTACGACTGGCAGGGGCGGGCGATCAGCATTTTTATGCGTCTGGTAAATGTCATCGGCCGCAGCATTGCGCTGCTCGGCTGGCTAGTGGTATGTTGGGGATTATTTTTAGTCTGGCTGCTTTTGCCGGCGGCGGCGATACTAGGTATTATTGGTAAATTTTGAAGATAAAACTGTAAAATAATTACTCAACCAGGTAGCATCAGGGCGCGGCAGACGAGTGTCTTTGGGCGCGCACCCCGATTAAATAGGGGGAGCGCCCTATGAGTGTCTGCCGCGACCGACCAGGCAGGCCGGGCAAGAGCGACAGCGCCCTGACGAATAATAGTATTGTCGGCATTCTTTTCCAGCCTCAAAATATGTTAACTTCATTCGCAGTCACTTATGTTATTTGAAAAACAACCTTCCCTGCCTTTGCTCGTCTGCGCTACCTGTCGCGGGGTGGGGCAGCTGCGCTTCCGGCGCTGCCCCGAGTGCCGGGGGCTGGCCGCTGTTTATGCGCCGCGGGGCCGCTTGCTGTTTTGGCACTACCCGCTGGAGCGGTATCATTTGGCGCTCGTGGGGGCACGCCGGGTATTCAATATCGTGCGCCTAATCATCGTCGCGGTGGTAGGCGCCAATTTTTGGTTTTGGGCCGCGATGATTTTTTACCGGCGTCTCGGCGTCCTGGCCAACGTCAGTGTTAGTAGTCTGGCCAGCGCCCTGCGCAAATCCGACGACGTATCAGTATTATTCTGGCTGGGCTTATTAACTCTGCTTTATTTAGTCAGCCGGTTGATTCGGGAGCGGCAGCACCCGGCAGTGGTAGAGCCTTACCACTACGGCAAAGAGCGGGAAGAGAAACGCCTGGCCGCCGAAAGCTGGAGCGCGGCGCGGCGGGTACCAAGCCGCCGGCGCCTGAATATCGCCCTCACCTTTACCGATGAGGCGCGCGCTGCCCTAGGGGCGGCCTATCGCTTGGCGGATCGCTATACTTATAATCAGGTTACCGCCCTCCATCTAATTTATGCGTTATTATCCTTCAACCGCATCAGCAACATCTTTATCCGGTTAGGCATTCCGGCGCGTTCCTTAGCCGAGGCGTTAAAGCCGTTATTATCCCGCCGCACTACCACCACCGGCGGCCGCCATACGGCGCCGATAGCGGGCGAAGAATTTTTCCAGATTTTGTTTGCGGCGTATGAAGAAGCCTATGCGGCGCGCCAGGACTATGTAAGCGTTACCGAACTTTTGGTCGCCGCCATCAAAGCCTCGTCCGAGATTCAGGAAATTCTTTACGATCTGAACGTAGTAAAACAGAGATTGCTGAACGTGGTGGAGTGGGCCAGAATCCGCGAGCGGCTGTGGCGCCAGTATCGCGAATTCCGCAAAGTGGCGCGCCGGCGCTCGGCTAAAGGAATGGACCGGGCAATGACGGCGGTGGCGACTCCGTACCTTAATCAATTCAGCGAGGACTTAACTTTGCTCGCTCAATTCGGCCACACCGAACCCTGTATTGCCCGCGAGCGCGAGATTGAAGAAATTTTTCGCGTGGTGGAGGGCGGCCAGCAAAGCGTGCTATTGGTCGGCGATTACGGCACTGGCAAGCGCAGCGTGATTGAAGGGATTGCCGAGTTGATGGTGGCGGGCAAAGTGCCCGGGCGGTTGCGCGACAAGCGTTTGGTGCGCTTGAGCATCTCCACTTTGCTTTCCGGCACTACGCCCGCCGGCGCGGTAGAGCGGCTGATCAGAATAATGAACGAAATCGCCCGGGCGCGCAATATCATTTTGTTTATTCATAATCTGCACGAGCTGGTGGGGGTATCAGCCGGGGGGAAACAAAGTTTGGATGTGGCCGGCACGCTCGGCGAATACTTAAGCGGCGGCCGGTGGCTAACCCTTGCTACTACTTCTACCGAGGCCTATGCCCAGCTGATTGCCCACACCCAGCTTGGTACCGTATTTACCAAAGTGGAAATTCCGGAAATGGACGAGAATCAGGCCATCCGCGTTTTGGAATCCAAGGTGGGTTATGTAGAACACAAACACCAGGTATTTTTTTCCTATGATGCGATTGAACGAGCCGCCACCCTGGCGCGTAAATTCCTGCGCGACGTAACGCTGCCGGGGAGCGCCCTGGAACTGATGACCGAAGCCGCCAGTTTTACCCGCAGCCAGAAAGGAGCTAATTCTTTGGTAGCGGGCGAAGCAGTGGCCGCGGTGGTGGCGCAGAAAACCGGCATTCCCGTAACTAGCGTCGGCGCCGACGAAACCGCCAAACTCCTGGATTTGGAGCGCGAATTACACCGTCGCGTGGTAGGTCAGGACGAGGCGGTTACTTTAGTGGCCAATGCCCTGCGCCGGGCGCGGGCGGAAATCCGCTCCACCAGCCGCCCCATTGCCAACTTCCTTTTTCTGGGGCCGACAGGCGTCGGGAAGACAGAGCTCGCCAAGACCATTGCCGCCGTGTATTTTGGCGGCGAGGAGCGGATGATCCGGCTGGATATGAGCGAATACCAGGATAAGAGCAGCATTTACCGCTTAATTGGCGCGCCCGGGGAAAAAGGCACCGGAATTTTGACCGAAGCCGTGCGGGCGCGCCCGTTTGCCCTGCTTTTGCTGGATGAAATTGAAAAAGCGGATAAGGACGTGCTTAATTTGTTTCTGCAGGTGATGGACGACGGCCGCTTAACCGACAGCAGCGGCCGGGCAGTGGATTTTACCAATGTCATTCTGATTGCCACTTCCAATGCCGGCACCCAGTATGTGTTAGAGCAGCTGCGCCAGGGCGTGGCGACCGAAGCGATTAAAGAAAAATTGTTGCACGGGGAGCTGGCGCAATACTTCCGGCCGGAGTGGCTGAACCGGTTTGACGGCATTGTGCTGTTTAAATCGTTAAGCCGCGAGGATATTAGGCAGGTGGCGGGCCTGATGCTAAAGCGTCTGGCGCGCGATCTGGAGACTAAAGGCATTGAGTTGGTAGTGACCGACGCGGCGCTGGATTTTCTCTCCGAGGTGGGTTGGGATCCGGAATTCGGGGCGCGGCCGATGCGCCGGGCGCTGCAGGAGAAAGTAGAAAACGAGATTGCCGCTCTCTTGCTCGCCGGCAAACTAAAACGCCGCGATACGGTGGAATTGGGCGCGGGCGGCAAAATCGCCGTGCAGTAAATATGGCCTGGTATTTTGTTGCCTCCCTGGCGTTGTCCGCTTTGTTTACTTATGTTGTTAAGGGAATAGCGGCGCGGCGGCAGATTGTTGACCGCCCGGATGCCGCGCGCAAGCAGCACCCGGCGCCGGTGCCGCTGTGGGGCGGCCTTGCCATCTGGTTGTCATTTTGGCTGCCGACGGTTTATCTGTTATGGCGTCCCCTGCTGGGGGTAGAATTAGTGGCCGGGAAATTATGGGCGGCGCTCCTCGCCAGCGCCATAATTATCGTGCTTGGAGCGATTGATGATATTAAGCCGTTATCAATCCGGCGGCGCTTAGCAGTTACCGCCGTGGCGGCCGGGGGGGCCGTGGTATTAGGTTTAGGATTAGAGCGGATTAATGTTCCGGGCGGAGTCTGGCTGCTGCCCTCGGCGGTGGGCGGCGGCATCGTCTTCAGCTGGCTGATGGGAATGATGTATACCACCAAAATTTTGGACGGTCTGGATGGTTTGGCGACGGGGATTGTTACGATTGGAGCATTAGCAATTTTTTTATTTACCCAGACCGCGCGCTATTATCAGCCCAATGTGGCGCTCCTCGCTTTAATCCTCGCCGGCAGCTGCCTGGGGTTTTTAGTGTGGAATTTTTATCCGGCGAAAATTTTTTTGGGAGAAGCCGGGAGTTTGTTTATTGGTTTTATGCTGGGGGTATTGGCGGTAATCTCGGGCGGCAAACTGGCGATTGCCGCGCTGGTAATGGCCGTGCCGGGGCTGGATTTGCTGCGGGTAATCTGGCGTCGGCACCAGCGCGGGCAGTCTATTTTTCAGGGCGATCGCGAGCATCTGCATTTTCAGCTGGTGGACCGGGGGTTCTCAGTTCGGCAAGCGGTTTTCCTCCTTTATGCGATCGCGGCGGCGCTGGGCGCTTTCACCTTGTTTCTTCAGAGTCAGGGGAAGGTGGCGCTCCTTTTGGTGGTGGTGATATTGATGGCTTTGGTGGGCTGGAGGCTGGAGCGCACGAAACCCGTGGCCAGTAGTTAGTAGCTTTCACCTTTTTATGTCCTCGGAACGCGAACTTAAACATTGGCACCTGGTGGTGCTGGCCATAATCATCGGCATCGCGCTGATTTATCGGGTGTATCAATCAGTTTGGCCTAAAGCAACGGTGGAGATTGGGGGGGCTACCCGGCGCGTTTTGGTGGCGGATAACTACCAGCGGCGATACCAAGGCTGGAGTAACCGCGATAGTATGGGGCGCTGGGGAGGGATGCTGTTTTTATTCCCCGATCGCGGCGATCACCCCTTGGTGATGCGCGCCATGCAGTTTCCCCTGGATATTATCTGGCTGGATGGGAACACGGTAGTGGGGCTCGCGGAGCGGGCGCTGCCCGAAGCCGGGCGGCGCGAAGAGGATTTAACCGTATATCGCGCCGGCGCCCCCTCTGATGCAGTATTGGAATTGCCGGCTGGGTTTGTGGCGCGACAGGGAGTAAAGATTGGCGATCGGGTAAAGGTTGAGGATTAATGCCCTTGACTATTTGTTTAGGATGGTTCATAATCTACCCTGATTAGAATTGCCTTAGTTAAGTCGCTCGGTCGTGGTAGACACTCTACGTGCTCTCCCGACTTAGTCGGGATGCGCGCGTAGAGTTCTCGTCTACCACTCCCTCGCTCAGAGTCTCGTTCATAGTTTTTTCCTTATCCCTTATGCTCGCTGTCATCGCCACCGGAGGCAAGCAATATCTGGTAAAAACCGGCAATATCCTAAAAATAGAAAAACTGCCCGCGGCGGCGGGAGCTTCGGCTACTTTTGATCAGGTATTATTGACTGCCAATGATGAGGGGGGCGAAGTTAAGGTGGGCACTCCTTATTTAGCAGGAGTAACCGTAGCGGGGAAAGTCCTGGCCCAGGGACGGGCAAAAAAAATGCGGGTGGAAAAGTTCAAGCGGAAGATCCGTTATCATAAAGTTTACGGTCATCGCCAGCCCTTCACCCAGGTACAGATTGTTTAAGAAAAAAGACGCCCGCTCGGGCGTCTTTTTAACGGGTAATGCGATGGCTTAAAGCATTGCCGAGCGTGATATCATCGGCATAGCGCAGATCGGCGCCGAGCGGCAGGCCGCGGGCCAGGCGGGTGATGATTAGCTGGGGGTTGATCCGCTTTAATTCGCGCTCCAAGTAAAGCATGGTGGTTTCGCCCGGCAAGTCCGGATTCAGCGCCAGCACTACTTCGGAAATTTTGGTTTTCCCTTCGCCCGTTTTGACGCGGGCCAGCAGCTCTTTGATTTTAAGTTTGGGCAGATTTTCCGCCTCGGTGGCGTCAATTACGCCGCGCAGCACATGGTAGAGCCCGCGCCAGGCGCCGGTGCGCTCCAGGGCCGCGAGATCGGCCGGTTCAGCTACCACGCACACGGTGGTGCGGTCGCGTTTAGCATCGCGGCAAATCGGGCAAGGGGAAGCATCGCTAAAATTCCAGCAGCGCTCGCAACTCTTTACCGTTTCCATCAGTTTCTTCAGCGCCAGCACCAGTTCGCCCACTTCGCGCTTGCCGGATTTAAGCCAGTGGAAGATATAGCGCTCGGCCGTATGCGCTCCGACGCCGGGGAGTTTTTTCAGGGCAGTAAGGAGGCGTTCAATGGAGGGAGAGTACATAAGCTGAAACTGCAGAAGAATGCTAACTGTATAGTTGTTCGCCCGGTCGCTATCGCTATTGCTAAATTTAACCTGGTTGGTCGCGGCAGACACTCTTTGGGTGCTCCCCCCGCCTACGCGGGGGCTGCGCGCCCAAAGACACTCGTCTGCCGCGCCCTGATGCTAACTGGTTATTTCTATTCTTCTACAGTCTTAAACTCCTAACTCATCCCGGGCAATTTGAAATCTCCGCTTTGCTGCATTTTGCCGGCCACCATCCGCTGCACCTTTTTCAGCGCTTCGTTGTGGGCGTCTTTAATCGCCGTTTCCAGCCGGGTTTTTTCCGCCGGCGCCAATAGCCCCGGGTCAATGGCAATGCCGCTCATCGCCAGGTTGCCGTCCAGGGTAATTACCACTTTATTGCCGGCGGCCTGGCCGGTGGCGGCCACCCCTTGCAGCAGACCCTGCATTTTTTTGCCCTGCTGGCGCAGGTCCTTGAATTGTTTGAGTTTGGTGACGAGAGACATAGATAAAAACATTGGTAAATAATCTTGCCGTATTATTTTTCTTTTATTAAGGCAACTCTAAATCCAGCTTTAAGCGCCTGCTCCTTAGAAATTATTTGACCATCGGCAAATTCACAGTTAGTCAGAGGGGACGCGGACAAAAGCTTGGCGGCTGGATAAACTTTAACTAAAATTTTATGACCCAACGTTGGGTTGTAGGCAAAACATAAAAACGATCTGTTTACCGCCGGCGCCTCTATGTCGGCATGCAGAATAAAATTAATAATTGGCGGTTTTTCCATTGCCGCCCTGGTAGTCCTTGGGTGTTCACGCCTAACTACTGTTAATTTTACGTCTTCCGGCAAAGCTGCGACCTCGGCACTACCGTCATAACCCGGTATGCTCGCTTCAAATACTTGCCAATCATCGTAGCCCTCGCCCCCCTTATCTCGATTGCTAAAAGCATTGGGAAACGGCAACTCTTGCCATTTGGCTCTCCTCACCTCTTCTACTGTGACTGGTTTAGAAAAGGACCAGGGTTTTGGCCTTTGACTATAACCAGTTTGGTCAAGTACTCGCTGTATCCCCTCATCACTTTCTCTAGCTAATCCCTCGTGCGCGTTATGATAAAAATCGTTGGGTCGGTTTCGCTGCGGCGGTTGGTCCCGCTTGCCTACCCACGAAAAAAACCTATGCAGTGTGTCGCTCATATTTGGAGGTTAATGTGTTAATACTAAAACTGCGGTTTGCCACCCCAGCGCGAGCCGGTTTCTGCCGGGGCCGGCGGCGGGGCCGAGGGCAGGGGCGCAAAAGTGCTGTCCAGATTGCGGAAAGAAACGTAGTTTTCGTTAAACGATAATTTCACCAGGCCGGTGGGGCCGTTGCGGTGCTTGGCAATGTGGATTTCGGCGACCGTGCGCTCGTCCGGCGCCACGTCTTCCAGGCGATAATTGCGGTCCGCGGCCTTGCGGTAAATGAACAGCACCACGTCCGCATCCTGCTCAATGGAGCCGGACTCGCGCAGGTGCGACAGTTTGGGAATGGCGGGTTTGCTCTGTTCCACCACGCGCGCGAGCTGGGAAAGCGCGATTACCGGGATATTCAGTTCGCGGGCAATGCCCTTTAATCCGCGGGTGATTTGCGCCACCTCCTGCACGCGGTTCTCAAAACTAGTCTGCGATTCCATCAGTTGCAGGTAGTCCACTACAATCATCCCCAGGCCGTGTTCCACCTGCAGCCGGCGCGCTTTGGTGCGAATCTGCATAATGGTGATATTGGGCGTGTCATCAATAAAAATCGGCGCTTCCGAGAGTATGCCAATCGCGTGGCCGATGCGGGGGAAGTCGTCATCTTCGGGGCGGTCCGAAAGCCGCCCGGTGCGCATTTTCCACAAATCCACGTTGGCTTCGGCACACAACAGCCGGTCTACCAGCTGTTCTTTGCTCATTTCCAGGGAAAACAGCCCTACCGGCTGCTGCTCGCGCACCGCCACCTGGCGGACAATATCCAGGGCAAGCGAAGTTTTGCCGACCGAAGGCCGGGCCGCAATAATTATCAAGTCCGAGCGCTGCAGGCCGGCCAGCAGATTATCGAGCGCCGCAAACCCGCTGGCAATGCCGCGCAGTTTGCCGCGGTGGCGGTGCAGCTCGTCAATGCGGTCGAATGCTTCGGTCAGTACGCCGCGAATGGGAATAAAACCTTGCTTGAAGTAAACCTGGGAAACCCCGAATATCTGGCGTTGCGCTTCGTCCAGCACCTGCTCAATATCCTCGGTGGTTTCTTCAAAGGAAATTTTAGTGATTTCTTGCGCCGCGCCCAGCAGGCGCCGGCGGGTGGCTTTGCGGTGGACAATGTAGGCATAGTGCGCCACATTGGAGGCGGTGGGCACCGTATTGGTAAGCTCGGCCAGGTAGGTGCGCCCGCCAATGGCCGCCAGTTCGTTTTTTTCTTCCAGGCGGGTGCTTAAGGTAAGCAAATCAATGGGTTGGTTTTTTTCAAATAGCTCCAGAATCACTTCATAAATTTTAGTGTGGGCGTCTTTGTAAAAATCTTCCGGCCGCACGATGTCGGCGATTTTCAAGAGGGCGTCTTTATCAATCAAAAGCGAGCCGAGGAGCGACATTTCCGCTTCCAGGCTTTGGGGAGGGATTTTGCCGAGGTCGTCTGGCATAGGGTGAGGATAGTAGGACGGTAGGAAAGTAGGATTGTAGAATGGTGTAAGACGGCAGGAGAGGCGGATATAGAGTAACCCAGAAGGGGCAGAACAGCAAGGGTGTACGATGGGGAGAAAATGTGGGCAGAATCAGGCGCTTCTTTTTTTGCCGCTCCTCGCGTATACTATTGGCTAGTATTCCCTTATGAGCTGTGAATTACGAAACTGCCATAACCTGGTCGCTCGGTCGTGGTAGACACCCTCCGTGCTCGATCCCGACTTCGTCGGGACTGCGCGCGTAGGGAACCCGTCTACCACTCCCTCGCTCAGTTTAGTAATTCAAAGCTTATGAGATTGTTGCGTTTAGTGGCCGCGGTCTACCTGGTGTTGCTCGCAGCCGGTTTTTACCTCTTGGCGATTTCCCGCACCGGAGAATCAGTCGCTTCGCCCTGGCAGACCATCCGCCCGGCCTATCTTTATGTATTTTTCGCCGCTACCCTGGCGCTCGGGGCATTGGTAATTTGGGGGCGGGGGAGAGTAAAGTGGCTGTTAGCGGCGCTGATTTTCTATTCCCTATTGCTCCACAGCTATTTGCCGTTGACTCATGAATTAGTGTACGGCGCGGATCAGTGGCGGCATATGGCGGTGGAGGCGCGTTTGGTGGCCGGGCAGCCGCTCTTAAAGCCGATGTTGCGGCAAGGTGTCAGCAGCTGGTTGAGCATCGGCGATTTTGCTTATAGCGGGCTTTGGAGTATCAGCGCGCTTCTTGCTAAGGCGTTTTCCGGCCGGGCGTATTTCTTGGTAAATTATAGCCTAATTCACATCAGCAAATGGCTGGTGCCGATTATCTGGTCGGCTGCTTTTCCTTTGCTGTTGTTTTATTTGGGCCGGAGTTTAGAGTGGAGCAATCGCCGCTCGTTATTTTTAGTCTGGTTAAGCGCCCTGCCTTTTGCTCTGCAGGCCACCGGCTCGCTGACGCTCCCCAGTAGCCTAGGATTTCTCTGGTGGCTGGGGGGGTTGGTGATTTTAGTCCGGCATTTTGCCCAGCCGACGCGGCGCCAGCTTTGGGCGCTCGGCGGCATTGGCTTGGTTTTGATTTTTAATCATACGCTTTATTTGATTCTTTTTATCTTAATTTGGGCGCTGGCAGAAATTCTGCGCTGGCGGGTGGCGGGAAAATTTTTGCCGGCCTCGGTGATTATTCTTACTTTAGCGGTAGCGGTTACTTTACCAGCAGTGGAATGGGGGGCCGGTTATTTAGAGCAGGGGAGTGGCCGCCCGGCGTTTGCTTCCGTCAAACAGCTGCTAGGCAATTTGACTGCGGTCTATTTGGCGTCTGGCCCGCGGCCGCACGACATTGCTATCGGCAATATCCTATTTAATCAAATACCCGGCGGGGCTTTCGTGGCCAATTTTTTTACGGCCTGGCGCTGGTGGCTGCCGGTATTCGCCCTGTTGTTTTGGGCCGGGGTAATTTATGGTTTGATAATTGCCTGGCGCAGTCAGCGGCGAGAATTATTATTAGTAATGATTTTGACAATGGGATTAAGTATCAGTTATGTTGCCGCCCGCTATTGGTTAGACGGCGAACAGATACTCAATCGCCGCCTGGATCCGGTGCTGGCATTTTTGTCTGTGGTTAGCATTATCATTGCGCTGCCGGCAGTAGCACAACGTTTTCCTTGGCGGCGTCAGCGAGCCGCCGGATTGGTCGGCTTAGTGATATTATCCAGCGCGATTACTGCCTCGTATTCGCTGGGCCCTGACCTGCCCACCGTCAGCCGCGATGAGTATCGCGCCATGCAGTATGTGGGGCAGCAGGAGGAGGGTAGTAAGCGCCATTGTGTGATTGCCGACACGATGCCGCTCTTGGCTTTAGAGGCGATTTCTGGGCGGGAAGTTATCGGGGGAGGATTCCCGATTGATCAATACTTTGCCCAGCCGGAGTTGGCGCGTTTTCGAGCGCAGCTGGATAAAGGATTTTTTGAGTGGGATAGCGAAACCGCCTATCAGCTTACCGGCAGCCAGCAGTGTTGGTGGGTTAAAACTGATGCTAAAATGGCGGCCGGACTGGCGCGCGGCCCGGGGCCGGTTACTAACGTCAAAATATTTGGCAAAACCGTGGTTGTGCGCTATACTCAAGCCAACGCTTCCTACGCGCCGCCGGCGCCCCAAGATTTTTGGCCGGGGATTGTGCCGCTGGAGGTTGACGGACGCTCGATAAAAAGTAGTTTTTAGCTGACCTCAACTAATGCCTTATGAAAATCAGAATATTCGTAACCGGCGGGACTTTTGATAAAGAGTATAACGAGCTTGACGGTTTACTCTTTTTTAAAGATACCCACCTGCCGGAAATGCTTGCCTTAGGGCGGTCTCGCGTCCCGGTAGATATTCGCACTTTAATGATGATTGACAGTCTGGAAATGACCGACGCGGAACGAGAAATTATCGCCCAAAACTGTATTAAAACCGATGAAAATAAAATTATCATCACCCATGGCACTGATACTATAGTGGAAACCGCCCGGGTGCTCGCGGCCGGGGTTATCGGCAAGACGGTCGTGTTGGTCGGTGCGATGATTCCCTATAAATTTGGCAGTTCCGACGGCCTGTTTAATCTGGGTAGTGCGCTCGCCTTTGTCCAAATCTTACCGGCCGGCGTGTATATCGCCATGAACGGGCGCTACTTTACTTGGGACAATTGCCGCAAGAATAAAAAAACCGGAGAATTTGAGGAAATCAAGTAAATCATTTTTATGCCCCCAGCTGATTGTCTTTTTTGTAAAATCATTGCCGGAGAAATTCCTAATTATACTGTGTATGAGGATACCCAGGTGCTGGCGTTTTTAGACATTAATCCTTGCGCTAAAGGTCATACCGTGATTGTGCCGAAAAAACACCTGGCGACCCTGATTGAAATGACCGAAACCCAGTGGCGCGCTACGTTAGAAGGCGTGCGCCAGGCCTTGCGGCGGGTAGAGGCGGCCTTGCAGCCCGATGGTTTTAACATCGGCATCAACGATCGGCCGGCCGGCGGCCAGGTAGTGCCGCACGTGCACTGGCACATTATTCCCCGCTGGCAGGGCGACGGCGGCGGCTCCATCCACTCTATCATTAAGGGCAAAGATGCGGGGGACGTTAAAGAGACAGCAAAGTTGTTTAAGTGAAATTACGGCTTTCGCGTCTTCTGTCATCCCGAGCGAAGCCCTGACTAAGTCGGGGCGAAGCCGAGGGATCCCTTGACAATTGGTGTAAGGGATTCCTCCGCTCCCCCGTACCATTCTGGTACAGGGTCGGTCGGAATGACAGTTGAATGACAATAGTAACAACCTCGTGGAGGTTGTTTTTTTAGGTTAAGCGCGCTATAATAAGCATATATGGATACAACAGATGCCAGCAAAGCCGCCCTGGCCGAGGCCGCGGCAGCGCCCGCGACCCCGCCCGGCAATCCGGAAATCAATTTTTTTGCCCTCACCAATTACCGCAACCAAAACCGGCGGTTTGGCATTAAATTGGACGACCGGCGGCGGCACGTGTACGTGGTCGGCAAAACCGGGATGGGCAAAACCACCATGCTGGAAAACATGATTTTAAACGATATTTATGCTGGGCACGGCGTAGGCGTGGTGGACCCCCACGGCGATTTGGCCGAAAAAATCCTGGATTTTATTCCTCCCCAGCGCATCAATGACATTGTCTATTTTAACCCTTCGGACATTGATTATCCCATCGGCTTCAATATCCTGGAAACTATCCGTCCCGAGCAGAAGCACCTGGTGGCGTCGGGGCTGATGGGCGTCTTCAAAAAAATCTGGCCGGACGTGTGGAGCGCGCGTATGGAATATATCCTCAATAACACTATTCTCGCGCTGTTAGATTTCCCCGGCACCACGCTCCTCGGCATCAACCGGCTGCTCGCCGACCCCGATTACCGGCGCCGCGTAGTCAACAACGTCAAGGATCCCGTGATCAAGGCGTTCTGGGTTACCGAGTTCGCCAATTACCAGGACAAATTTCGCACCGAAGCGGTGGCGCCGATTCAGAACAAAATCGGGCAATTTTTATCTGCCTCGGTAATCCGCAATATCGTCGCCCAGGTGCGCTCGCGCATCAACATCCGCGAAATCATGGACAACAAAAAAATCTTTATCATGAATCTGTCTAAAGGGCGCATTGGCGAGGACAATTCGCGGCTCTTGGGCGGCATGCTCGTTACCCGCATCCAGCTCGCCGCCATGGAGCGGGTGGATATTCTGGAGCCGGCGCGCCAGGATTTCTTTTTGTATGTGGATGAGTTCCAGAATTTTGCCACCGAGAGTTTTGCCAACATTCTTTCCGAAGCGCGCAAATACCGCCTTAACCTGATTATGGCGCACCAGTACATGGAGCAGCTGGACGAAGAAGTGCTGGCCGCCGTAATCGGCAACGTGGGCACTTCCGTAGTATTCCGGGTAGGTTCTACCGACGCCGAGATTTTAGCCAAAGAGTTTATGCCGACCTTTGTGGAAGAGGATTTGGTGAATCTGCCTAAGTTTCATATTTATCTGAAATTGATGATTGACGGCGTGGCGTCGCGTCCGTTTTCCGCCACTACACTGCCGCCTTTGGCGCAAGTTACCGGGAGCGCCGCCAAAGTTATCCGCGTGTCGCGCGAGCGTTATGCTACGGCCCGCGATAAAATTGAAGATAAAATTATGCGCTGGAGCGGGTTGGTGCCGATGGGAGCGGATGAGGCAGCCAGCCTAGAGGTGGACGAAGAGACGGCGCGCTATGTTACCAGCCGCCCGGCGCCTAGCTCCGAGCGTAGTCGAGGGGCGCCGGCGCCTAAACCAATTCCTCGCGCCAGCCCGCCGGCGGGGGCCAGGATGGCAACCAGAGGTCAGCCGTCTGCTACCACCGCGCTCCGAGTCAGTGCGCCGGCTACGCCGATGGTTCAGCCGAAACGCCAGGTAATAGCGTCGGATCAGGCGGCGCGCTTGCCGGCAGTAACGCCGGGGGCGGAGTTGCCGGCCTCGCCGGCGCCGCTGTCTTTAACCAAGCTATCCTCCCCGCCTGCTCCTTGGGGAGAGCAAAGAAGGAGAAAGAAAAAACGCCGGCGCGGCGGCTTAATTCCGCCGGGCGCGGTGGCGCCGGTGGTACGGGGCGAGCCGGGCGCGCGGGGAATGTCGCTTAGCGAGCTGGCGCCAAAATCTGCTCCCCCGGCAACTCGCCCCCCGGTAATTCCTCCGCCGGCAACCCGAATGCCTCCACCCGCCCCCGCCAGCCATCCTGCTCCGCCGCCAGTTTCTGTTCCCTCGTCTCCTCCCGCCCCATCTGCTCCGGCGAATGTCAGTCCGTCTCCCTCTCCTCTTGATTTAGGTTTTTTGCCTGCCCCGAATGCAGTCAAAGTGCCGCCTTCTCCTCCTCCCGCTGCCCCGCCTGCCAGGATCTCTCCCAAAACCATCCCGCCGGATCAGGTGATTGAGATTGAGTAATTTGAATTGAAACTGTAGAAGAATACCAGCAAACTTGCTGTTTGGCTGGTCGCTATCGCTATTGCGGTAACTCACTTGGTTGGTCGCGGCAGACACTCTTTGGGTGCTCCCCCCGCTTACGCGGGGGTGCGCGCCCAAAGACACTCGTCTGCCGCTCCCTGATGCTAACTAGTTGTTCCTATTCTTTTACAGTCTTAATATCTATGCCTCCTGGCGTTCACGTCGTTCTTTTTTGTTTGCGTCAGTTGCACCGCCCGGCGCCGGAGAGCCACAAAGGCGACAACGGACGTCTCTTAATTATCGCCGGATCCAAAAAATATCACGGCTCGGTGGTGCTCGCCGCTACTATGGCGAGTAAATTGGTGGATTTAGTATACCTGGCCACCACGCCGGATAATTTTTCCCTGATTAAAAAAGTCCGGGAGCGTCTGGCCGAGTTTATTTACATTGCGCCCCGCGAGCTCCCCGCTACTCTTACCGAAGTTGACGCCGTGCTCATCGGCCCTGGGTTGTTACCCAACGCGGCCACGCGCCGCCTGGTGCAACGTCTGCTGCGCCAGTGGCCCGACAAAAAAATCATTCTGGACGCCGCGGCCCTGCGCGTGCTTGACCCGCGCTGGCTTCCTCGGCAGTGTATTATCACCCCCCACGCCGGCGAATTTCGCGCCTTGTTTCGCCTTGCCCCTACTCCCCCAAATGTCCAGGCGCTCTCGCGGCGTTACCCCGGCGTTATTGTCCTAAAAGGACGCGTAGATTATCTTGCTCAAGGCGGCCGGCTCTGGTATAACACTGCCGGCAATGCGGGAATGACCAAGGGCGGCACCGGCGATGTGCTGGCCGGTTTAATCGCGGCACTTGCCACAAAAAACGACCCGCTCCTCGCGGCGCAGGCCGGAGTGTATGTAAACGGCTTAGCGGGGGATAAGTTGTATAAAAAAGTTGGCTATCATTATAGCGCTTCGGAGTTAATGCCGGAAATTCGGAAAATTTTATCACGCTTTGATTATTGATAGTAATCGGAGAAGCAGTGATGATTATCATTAATGTCGAGTAATTATGAAGAAGTTAGCTATTCGAGACCCATTTTTGTTCGGCGAATGGTTTGACCTAGGATGGTTTCACAGCTGTCATATCTATGGCCATACGATCACCATCAAGGAACGGCTTGGCTATGGGTTAAGTCAGGAAGTGGTAGAACAGGCAGGCACCATAGAGCGAATTTATTTTTCTCGCTCGGAGTGGACCAGAATTGGTAAGAAATACTTAAGCGAAGTTATCGCCAAACCTGCCAAGTTAAAAAAATTGCTCTCCGACCTGCGACGCGCTTCGAATCAGCTGCTGGTTTTCTCGCAAAAATTATTCACGGCTGATCCCGCCACCTTTTCCGGACAGCGGTTGGTACGCCTATTTGAGGCTTATCACGCGCGCCATCACGCGGTGTGGGCGATCGGTCAGGTGCCAAATGTATTGGAATTTCAAAATGCTTTCCTTACTGATTACCTTAAACATTGGCTCGCCGGGCAGTCCCTTGCCGGAGCGGAACCGGTTAAAGTTTTTCAAACCTTGGTCACCCCCCGCGAACTTTCGGCCGCCCAGCAAGAGGAGCGCGCTATGCTGCGTCTGGCAGCGCAAAAAAATCCGGCGGTCGCTTTGCGCAAACATTGGCGCCAATTCAAGTGGCTGCAATTCGGCTGGACCGGCCCTGATTTAACCCCGGAGTATTTTATTGACGTGCATCAGCGACTCTATAATGAAGGCCGGGTAAAATCAATTTTAAGCAAAACTTTACTAGCTGACCGGCAATTGGTGCGCGATAAAGAGCGACTAACAAAACAATTGCACTGCCCGCCTAAGATTAAGACTTTATTCCGCTTGCTGGAAGAACTGCTGTTCCTCAAATCGCATCGGATGGATGCTCTCTACACTAGCTATAGCGCTATCCAGCCCTATTTAAAGCACCTGGCCCGCCGACATTATCTGGCGCTGCCGCAGTTATATAATCTTTATCTGCCGGAATTAATCGCTATGTTGCGGCAGGGAGCAATTGATGCGGACTATCTTAATAATTTAGCCAAGTATTCGGTACGTTATTACGATGGCAAGCGTTGGTATTTACTCTTTGGTCAGGAAGCACGGCAAATAACCGAGGCAATCAAGCGTCGTCTGCCGCCTACCCCACTGCTCTCGGAACTTAAGGGAGAATGCGCCTATCCGGGCAAAGTTACCGGCAAGGTCTATATTATCAATCGGGCCGGGGAAATGGGCAAGTTTGAGTCGGGAGCAATTTTAGTTTCTAATATTACCGACCCCTCGCTGTTGCCGGCCATGAAGCGGGCGGCAGCTTTCGTTACCAATACCGGCGGACTCACCTGCCACGCGGCGATTGTGGCGCGTGAGGTGCAAATACCCGGCGTCATCGGCACCAAAATTGCCACGCAAGCGCTCCGGGATGGCGATTTGGTAGAGGTAGACGCGACGGCGGGAGTGGTAAGGAAAATTAACTAAACTATGCTGGACACGGAAGTAGAAAAAATTGTGGCGGCCCTTGACTGGGAAAAACGCTGGATGGAGCGTTTTACCCTTTTTGCCACATCATTAATCGGCGACGTCTATTTTTTTGGCTGTCAGGAGCAATTGGGAGTGGCATTCAACCGGATGTTCTTTGTTTACCAGGAAGGGATGGTTACGTGTTATCAGCTGATTTCAGAAAATACGGTCTTTGGCAACGCGCTGGCGCGCCGTTTGGAGGCGGATCACCATCTGGTTGATGGGTGGAACCGGGAAGTTAAAGATAAAGTTGATGAGGTTCTTAGTTTGGTTGCCGCCTACGAAGGCACCCTTTTTGAAGAGTCACACTACCTGGCTTTTGAGCACGCTTTTCGCGCACTGCAGCCACCCTTCGTTCGCTTAACCAGAGTCGCCAATTATCTGGCGCCGTCTTGGCACAATACTTTGTTGCCGCCACTGAATGCCATGCGTCTGGCCACGGAAACGGTATACGGCCGCGTTGATTCGTTTGTGCAGCGATCATTACGGCAATTAGCCGGCCAGATTGGCCGCGATCCTGATTTGGTAGAACTATTATATCATTATGAAGTGAGGGAATTTGTTAAGCAGGGCACTTTGCCACCGGATGCCGAATTAAGAAGCCGTGCGCCGGTTAGCGGATTATATTTTGAAAACGGACGGCAATTCTTTTGTGATAGTAAAGAAGTTGGCTTATTTCAACGCCTGGTTGCCGATAAATTTGGCTCCCAGGATGGTATTGTTCGCGGGGTCACTGCGGTTCCCGGATATGTGAAGGGTACGGCGCGAATAATTTTTGACCCCCAAAAACCGGGTGTCTTTAATGACGGCGATATTCTGGTGACTAACATGACGTATCCGGAGTTTGTGCCCCTGATGAAAAAAGCCGGGGCGATTGTTACCGATGGCGGCGGCATTTTGTGCCACGCGGCCATTGTTGCTCGAGAATTGGGCAAACCCTGCCTGATCAATACCCAGGTAGCCACCTCGACTTTTCACGATGGTGAGCAGGTGGAGGTAGATGCGACGCAAGGAACAATCAAGAGAGCGGCATAGCCTATGGAGCCTAAATACCTGCACGACAACGACCCCTGGCTGCTCGCCGAGGACATCCCCGGCAGCGATTTGTTTTTCTTTCAAATTCCCTTTTGGTGTTTTGCCAACCGTTTCGGGGAACAAACCGGACGAGCGTATAAAAAAGTTTTGGCTCATTTTTCCGGGTATCAGATGTGGTTTTATTTTGGCGAGCAGGATTCTTATGAAGTAGGGGAACATATCGTTAATCGGATTGTGGAACAGCCAGGCTATGGGGCGGATATTAACCAAAATATCATAGCGATAGCCGACAAATTACGCGCTTGGTGCGCCACCATTCCCGTGGAAAAACTCAATAATCTTTCCGACGCCGAGTTGTGGGAAATATATCACACGCATTACCAGCTCCATTGCGAATTTTACACCTGGGTATGGATCGGCAATGCGACGGACATGTTCCATGCTAATTTTACCAACCGGCTAAAGGCTTACTTAAAACAAATCGGCGTGGTAGAAGACAAGATTAATGAGTATCTGGTTACTCTGACTACTCCCACCGCGCGAACGCCGGTCTTTGTGGAACAGCAGGATTTGTTGTTGATTGCGGAGCAAATATACCAGGATCAGGCGATCAGGCAGTTGTGCGCTACTTCCACTCCGCTGGTATACGAAGACCTCCCGCGCCGCCTGCAAACAATGATCCAACAGCACTGGGAGAAGTATCACTATACCAAATTTATTTTTGTGGAGGGCGAATATACCATTAATGATTATCTCCGGCAGCTGCAAGATATATTGCGCGGCGAAACTGCGCCGCGGGCGATTATTGAGGGACAAATAGAAGCGCTGCAGGCGGCGGAAGAAAAAAAGCGAATTCTTTTGGCGCAGTTGCCCGTTGCCCCGGAGTGGCAGGAGATATTTGCGGTTTTTGGCGACTTCATGGTAACCAAAATTTATCGTCGTTATGCCCAGCTTTTTGCCTTGCATCGCATGGATAAAGTTCTTAAGGAAATTGCCCGGCGCAAGCAGCTTTCCCTGAAACAGGTAAAATTCATGTTGAAAAGTGAAGTAGAGCGGTTGCTCCTCAAAAATTCCTGTGATCCGGAACTGTTGCGGGAACGCGCAAAGCAGTGCGTGTATTATGTGGAAAAAGATGGCGAGGCAGTATACGTCGGCCCGGCAGCCGAGGCCCTTATTGCAAAAACCGTTCGCACTATTGATGCCTCAATCAGTGAATTGAAGGGCGAAGTCGGGTGCACGGGTTATGCCCAGGGACGAGTAAAAATTGTTATTCGCGCCGAAGAGATGGCCAAGATGAACGACGGCGATATTTTGGTTTCTATCGCCACTGACCCGGACATTGTGCCGGCGATGAAAAAAGCCGCGGCGATTGTTACCGAACAGGGCGGCGTTACCAGCCACGCCGCCATTGTCAGCCGCGAGCTTGGCATCCCTTGCGTCATCGGCACCAAAATCGCCACCAAAATATTTAAGGACGGGGATTTGGTGGAAGTAGATGCGAATAGGGGAGTGGTGAGAAAAATATGAAGAAACGAATCTGGCGAAAAAATTTTGTTATCAGGAGCAGGGAATTTTTAGCCTGAATAATATGGCCCAGGACTACACCATCTTCGTCCGCGATTTTCAGACCAGCCTGTTTCCGCAGTATATTTTAACGCACTTGTGGAACACCAGCGGCGTGGTGAATACCAAAGCGCAGATTGGCATGGCGAATCGGAACAAAGTGCTGGAGTACATTATTCCGCCGGGCGATTGGGAACATTTGCAAACGCAGGTACATGAGCGAACTGCCGCCGACCGAAATTTTATTCCCCAGGCCGTGCGCCAGGCGCGGGCGGCCGTAGATGCACTTAATGAGTATACAGAACAGCAAATAGCGCAGAAAGATTTGACCTGCGCCAGCAACGAAGAATTAGCCGAGATTTACCGGCGCTATTTTGAGCTGAACATTCCCTGTTATGGTTACGGCAACATCATTTTTATTATTGAATTCGGCGAGCGCGCTTATTTTAGCAATCAAATCAAGCAGCTCTTGGCCGCGCGTGCGCCGGAACAGCCGGCAGCGTATTTTACTTTACTGACCACTCCGGCGGAACCGCACATTTTTCAGGAGCAAAGTTTGGCTCTGCTCCAGCTGGCCAGCGCCATTGAATTGCAAACCGAGATTAAAGATTGGTTTTTGGCAAACGCCGGCGCGGGCATTGAACATCAGCTATTAGCGAAATATCCGGCAGTGCTTGAGCAGTTCCAAAAACATCGCGCTGCCTACTACTGGCTGTTTTACAGCTGGGAAGGCCCGGCGCTGACGGTGGGCGATTTTGTGATGTTTGCCGTGGATATTTTACGGCGCGGGTCGGCCGGCGCGCAGTTAGCAGAAAAAAAGGCAGAACAGGCCACGCTCGGCACGCGTCAGGAAAAGATTATGCAGGAGCTGCACTTTTCCGAAGAAGAGCGCTGGTGGGTAAAAATGGCGCAACTATGCGCCGCGTTCCAGCCCTATCGCAAAGCGCGGCAATTCAAATCCTGCAGCCACATGGAAAAGTATTTCCGGGAGGTAGCGCGGCGATTATATATCAGTCTGGATCAGGCGCGGTATCTTACTCATTACGAAGTTGCCGAGGCGCTACGCAAGGGCGAAGTAGACACTAACCTGCTAAACGAACGCCGCAAATTTTTTGTGTATATTTTTGATAATAACCAGCCGCGGTGTCTTACCGGTTCCCCAGCCGAAGCGTGGTATCAAGAACACGTGGCACAAGAGATGCATCAATTTTCCGGAGAACTACGCGGCACGGTCGCCTGCCCGGGCCGGGCCACGGGAAAAGTGCGGATGGTGAACAGTTACGAAGAAGGCCAACAGTTTCAGCCAGGTGAAATTTTAGTTTCATTTTCTACTAACCCCACCCTTCTGCCGGCGATGCGCCTGGCCGCGGCGATTATTACCGAAGAAGGCGGGCTCACCTGCCACGCGGCCATCGTCAGCCGCGAGCTCAACATCCCTTGCGTGGTGGGAATTAAGGGGATTGTTTCCGGACTGCAAACTGGCGAAACAATAGAAGTGGATGCGATAAAAGGGTTAGTTAAAAAATTATCCTGATAACATTATGGCGATGGCCAAGGCGCTACGGCGCGATCGCTGGATTGTCGGCAATGAAGAAGACGGCACTAATTTGTACGCGCTCGGTTTGTATACGCCGATGTTTATTGTTGATTTTCCCCGGCTGGCCCAAGCGCCGCCTTGCTATCACGTATTTGAATTCAAAGGCGGCCATATGCGCTGGCTGGTGCCGGAAAATCACTCGCTCGCAATCGCCCGGCTTTTGTTGGAGCGCGTCCTCCGGCGTCCTAATTATTTTGGCGAAATCAGGCAAAAATTGGCGCGCATTTGCCATCAGGCTTATGCTTTTGGCAGGCAAGTTTTGCGGCTGAAAGTAGGAACTATCAGCGACGCCAGGTTATTATCACTACTGATGCGTTTTCAAAAATTGCAACGCACCATTATCGCCTATGGCATGATTTCTACTTTAGTTGAAATACCCCACAGCCAGTTTGTTAAGCACCTGGAGAATTTTCTGGCTGATCACGTCAGCAAAATTAGCGCGCCGCCTGGCGCCCCTGAATATTTTAGTATTCTTTCGGCGATTCCCGAAGAGAGTAGGCAGCGCCAGGAAGCCAAAAGTTTGCTGCGGTTATTGCAGACGGTGAAAAAATCTAAAAAATTATTTAACGCCGTCGCCTCACTTAAACCAGGGGAGGGTAGCAAAAAATTTTTACGGCCTCCAGGCGATCCGGCAATGTTATCCTTTTATCGGCAGCTCAATTATCATGTCAAAGAATTCTGCTGGGCGTATTATGGCTACGAAGGACCGGCGTACGGTATTGACCGCCCCCTTTCCGAGCTTGCCCAACTGCTCTCCGATAAAGTAGACCCGGCGGCGGAGCTAAAGCGTTTAGCCCGGGAGCGGGCGCAAATCAGGCCGGCGACCAAAATAGCCGAGCGTACCCTGAAGCTATCGGCTTACGAGCGCGCCTTATTCCAGGCCCTGCGCGATACGGTGTTTATGAAGCTTTATCGCAAAGACGCCATGACTTTTGGGTTTTATTCCGCCGAGTCATTGCTTAAAGAATTGGCGCGCCGGGCCGGCATTGCTTTAGCCGCCGCTAAATGTTTGGCGCCGGGCGAATATGCGCGGGCATTGAGGCAGGACAAAAAATTGATTGCCGAACTCTATCGGCGGATTCCGTATGCCGTATATGCGGCGGATTCTCTTAAACCGCGGGTATTATCCGGTAGTCGCGCCCGCCGGTTTATTAAAAGTATTTACCGCGAGGAAGCGGTCGGCGATGTCCGCGAGCTCAAAGGCCAGGTGGCCTGTTTAGGGCACGCTACCGGCGCGGTAAAAATTATCAACGTCGCGGCGGAAATGGGCAAAATGAATAAGGGCGATATTTTAGTGTCCATCGCCACGATTCCCGATATTGTGCCGGCGATGAAAAAGGCGGCCGCGATTGTTACCGAGCAGGGCGGCATTACCTCTCACGCCGCCATCGTCAGCCGCGAACTCGGCGTCCCCTGCGTCATCGGCACCAAAATAGCCACCAAAGTATTTAAGGACGGGGATTTGGTAGAGGTGGATGCCATTGAGGGAATTGTGTACAAGCTCAAGTGATTTGTGTTATGGAAAAAGCAGAGATGTGGTTAACTCGTTTTATTGCTTGGGCGAGAATTAAAACCAAAATTCATCTTGCCGAACGGGAAATATATTTTCGTGAGGGAGAAATTTGGTGGACTAGCTTAGGCGTGAACATTGGCCATGAGCAAGATGGGAAGAATGAATATTTTGAACGGCCGGTATTGATTTTAAAGAAGTTTGGCAGGTATACTTTATGGGCTGTTCCTTTGTCGAGCCGCCTTAAGTATAGTCCTTATTATTTTCAATATACTTACCATGGGAGAAATTATTCTGCTTTACTTACCCAATTACGGTTGATTAGTAGTAAAAGGTTATTGAGAAAGGTTGGAGTGATTGATGTTATGGTATTTCGGGCTATTAAAGAAAAGATAAAAAAATTATTACAATAAAAAACGATTCCCGCTCTTCTAGAGTGGGAATCTCGGAGCTTCTCTCGTAAAAGAGAAGCCATTTGACAGAAGCAGCTTACGCCACTTCGCCAGGTATATTACCAAAGTAAAAATATTTGTCAAGTAAACTATCCACATAGTCCAATCAAGGAATCTAAACTATAGTTTATAGTTCCTACTATGGCACTGGGGCAGCTGACGTTAGCGGTATACGGCGACGTGCAGGGCGTGGGGTTCCGCTGGTTTGTGCAAGAGCAGGCGGTTAAGCTCGGTCTAGTCGGCTGGGTACGCAATAATCCGGATGGTACGGTCGGCGTCGTTGCCCAAGGAGTCGAGGAAAAGTTGCGTGAATTTTTGGCGCTCTGCCGCCACGGCCCGGGTTTTGCCCGCGTGCGCGAGGCGGTGGAAGAGTGGCAGGAAATTCCTAAACTGGACTTTGTCGATTTTGAGATTAAGTTTTGATAGTGTTGCCATATGAATCAGCGACAGTTTAAGAAATATTTGGGCGAGGCAGAGGCGCTGCATAGTGAATTCGGGGTAACACCGCTGACGATTACACTAATTCAGCACGGTTTTCATCATCCTTTGTTAAAGAAGTATTTGCGTGAATGGTATTTGCCGACGTCGGTAGTTGAATGTATCGGCGATAAAATTAATTGGTTTATTAGTGCCGATTTTTTGCGTGCCCAGGAACATTTTGTCGTTGATACCATCAAAAGAGATCGTTCTCTGGTAAAAACCGTCATCCGCGAGTCAAGACGACAAGGGAAGGCCATTGATTTAATTGTTCGTAAGATTGACACAGCGTCCAGCAAGGGAGTTACTGCTAAGCGAGCTGCCCTCTTATTGATCAAGTTATTTGCGGCCATGGAGCAGCTTTGTGCGTATGGTTTTATTGCAGTTTTAAGTGATTTATATTATTTTACTTTCACTCGCGAACTAACTACGCTAATAGAACAATATGCCGCTTCGCAAGGATCAGCGCAACCCGTCAAAGAATACGTGAGCATCTTGATAACTCCTACTGTAAAGACCGTTACCTGGAAATATAAGCAGGCCTTGTTTCAATTAGCACTGAAGATAGCAAGATTAGGGATAACCCGTCCCGCTAATCCGCCCAAATTAATTATCAGTAACAAAATATTGTTAAAGCAAGCTCAACAAATCGTTCGTGAATTTTATGCCGTAAATTATGGTCATCGCGGTCCGGCACTGACTCTTAAAGCAATAATTTCTGAAGTCGCCGATCTCGTTAGCAAAAATAAAGTGCATCGCGCCTATCGCGCCTTTATATCCGAACATACCGCTATCCGAGCCAAACAATGTCGTTATATTCGCCGGTTAAAACTTAGCAAACAAGCGGTATATTTACTAGAAGCTGCCAAACAGTTTATCTATATTAAAGGATTTCGTTTAGAAAAACTTTATCAATCCTATGCCGCCATTGATCGGTTATTGTCTCAAGTGACTGATCATAAAATATCGTTAGATAATCTTAAACGTTGTTCTAAGTTTGAAGTACTGCGCTTCTTAAAAGATGGCAAGCTGCCGACAGCCCGCGAGTTAACCAGACGTACAAGACACTTGACGTATACGGCTTGGCAACATACCAAAGCCAAAATTCGCACTGGCGCCGCCGCTGGTCGTTATCTTCAGACTTTCGTCGCTAAAACCAAAGATAATAAAGTACGTTTTTCCGTTCACGGTAACATTGCCTGCGCGGGACGAGCGACCGGCACGGCAAAAATTGTCCAAAGCGGCAAAGATATGCAAAAAGTACGTGAGGGAGATATTTTAGTGGCGGTGCAAACTATTCCTGAATTGCTACCGGCGATGAAAAAAGCCGCTGCTTTTGTTACTGATATTGGAGGCATCACCTCCCACGCAGCAATCGTTAGTCGCGAAATGGGCAAGCCCTGTGTAATTGGCACGCGAGTGGCTACCCAGGTGTTTAAAGACGGAGATTTAGTGGAAGTAGATGCCATTAAAGGTATCGTGCAAAAGATATAGATTTTCTATGATTGCCAAAAAAAATATTAAATTCATTATCTTTGACGCCTACGGCGTCTGCCTTACCGGCGGGTATCCGGATACCTGCCGGTATCTGGCCAAAAAGTTTAACCGCGATTGGCAAGATATTTACGCTGTCCTTTATACCAAATATTTCAATCAGGCCGCTACTAAGCAAATCACCCAACAGGCGGCCTGGGCCAAGGCGCTTAAAGAGCTTAATTTTCCCTTAACAGTGGCCGCGGTTAAGCGGATTCATTATCGTCTGATGGGTTTGAATTGGCCGGTACTGAAAATTGTGCAAAAAATAAGCGAAAAAGTTCCTGTTCTGTTGTTAAGCAAAAATACGCGGAGCCAATTCAAAGACATTAATAATAAATTTCCCCGGTTGAGGCAAATTTTTGGCCAGCACATTATTAATACCTGGGAGTATAACCTGCCTAAAGCCAGCCCGGAAACGCTAGCGATGATTTTTAAGCGATATCATATTACCGACCCGGCCACGGTAGTGAGCATTGATGACCAAGACAATAATTTAGTGGCGGCGCGGGAATTGGGCGTTAATGCTATTTTGTATAGAAATTTTGGTCAATTCAAGCGCGAGCTTGCTCGGCTGATTAACATTTAGAGCTATGCGCCAGAAATATCATCAGGGTGCATGGTCGCTCTTGTCGCAGCGCCAGCGAATGAGCCCGTTTCCCAATTACTTGTCCATGGAAGCGGTGTGCCGCGAGATGAAGCAGTTCGTCGGTATCGCGTTGCGCGACGTTATTTTATTTTTCCAGGGCAATATCATGTTTGCTTTTCAGCCTTTGCTGTCGCACCAGCGCGCGGCGCGCTTGATTGCCGACCGCGTGCAAAAAAATCCGCGCCTGTATGCTGGTTTGATTAAAAAACAACATGGCTACGGAAAAAATTTAGTAAACTTTGCCCGGCAGGCGGCGCGCCAGACTAGGCGGGGCAAGGCTTCTCCCCAGCAATTATGCGATTGGTTTACCGGCTACGCCCAGCGATATAAATTAGTTTATGCCTCGTACGGGTCGGTTTGGACAATGGAAGACGAGCTAGTCGGAGATCTTTATGCGCTGGTGGAAAAGCGAATAAAAGATCCGCTTGAGGCCAGCAATATCTTAAATACGCTCACCAAACAGCCGCTGGCGATGGTGGTCACCCGCGAACGCCAGGCATTATTGAAAATGGCAATGAGCATTGCTTTACATCAGGAATGGCAGCAGGCGGTGAGGGCCGGCGAGTGGTCAGGGATTAAAAAGTATCAGCCGCTCCTCCGACTGATTACCGCGCACCAGAAAAAATTTTACTGGATCACCCGCGATTATGAAGATCCAATTTTGACTAATGAAAAAATTATTGAGCGGCTGCGGCAGGTATTGGCAGGTGATGTTGCCCAAGAATATCGTCAATTAACAGATGCTTTAGCCAATGACCTCGCGGCGAGAAAGCGCTATGAAAAAGAACTACGGCTCACGGCGGCAGAACGCCAACTCTTTGCCGCGATGCGCGATGCCGCCCATCTTAAAGAGCTGCGCAAACAATATGTTTCATCATCGCTTTATCATTTTGATTCAGTACTGGCCGAGATCGGGAAACATTTGTATTTAAGCATCAAGCAAGTGCGCTTTATGCATACCGCAGATGTCGCCGCGGCCCTGCTTAAAGGTCGGGATTTAACCCGGGCGCTTAACGAGCGGATGAAACTATCAATGTGGCATACGGTGGATGGCCGCGATACCAAAGTCAGTGTCGGCCCGGAGGCCGCGGCAATGTTTGCC
Organism: Candidatus Magasanikiibacteriota bacterium; assembly: GCA_016189025.1. Taxonomy (GTDB): domain Bacteria; phylum Patescibacteriota; class Patescibacteriia; order Magasanikbacterales; family GWA2-37-8; genus JACPGS01. The sequence continues at coordinate 63,081 of JACPGS010000018.1, forward strand.
CGGTTTTGTACGGTGGATAAGAATACCAGAGAATTTACCGGCATGCCGGTTTCCCCTGGGTTGGCGCGCGGCCCTGCTAGGTTGGTGATGAATCCGGACGAGTGCGACAAGGTTCAGAAAGGTGATATTATTGTGAGCATTCAGGTGGTGCCGAGTTTTTCCACCGCTATTATCAAATCCGCCGGCATGGTCTGCGACGGCGGGCACGGCATCACTTCGCACCCGGCCACCCTGGCCCGCGAAGCCAAAATACCCTGCGTTATCCAAACCCGCTTTGCGCGGGAGGTAGTGAAAGATGGTGATATTCTGGAGGTAGATGGGTATCAGGGTGTGGTACGAATTATTGACAAAAAGGATGCCGGGAGATGATTAATTATTGTGAATTAAAAAATCCGTTTGCCTAGACAAACGGATTTTTTAGTCATCTCACAATTCTTCAGAGAATAATCGTAAGACGAACCGGGCGACGTGATGACAGTACATTGTCATCACGCCGCCCGAGCTCTGGGGATGAGTTGCCCCGGGCGGGGCAGAGGAGGGGAGGGGGGCTACTTGGTGGGGGTGGGGAAGGTTGCCGGCGGCGTGAACTTCTGGACGCTGATGACGTTGCCACCGTCATCCAGAAAGAACAGGAAGGCCTGGCACTCCTCCAGGCCGAGGAGCTCCGGCTTGGCGCCCACCTGCGCCGCGTACAGGCTGATCGCCGGCTCGTGGTCGAAGGTGATCACCAGTCTGCCCTCCGGGAATGCGTTGCGGACGAAGTCCGTGGCGTTCGCGAGCGCCCGGGCAACCGGCTGCGGGCCGAAGAGGCTGGGGTCGGCCGCGAGTCGCCGGAGCATGTCGCTGACCGACAGGCCCTCGGCCTTCCAGTGGGCGTGCAAGTTGGGGTGCTTGCTGCCCGCAGGAGCGGGCGCTTTCTTGACGCTCGCGTCGAGGTTGAGGCGCGAATCACGGACGATCTGCTCCGCGTTGGTCACGAGGAAAGTCGTGAGGAGCGACCGCGGGTACTCGCTGCACGCGTACATGCACTGGTGGCCGAACTGGCGCATGAGCGACCCACCGATGAGTACCGCGTACTCATTGCGCACCGCGACGCACAGCGCGGCACCGCTGCTCGTCAGCGTCCGCGTCTCGTTCGGCCCGTCCTGGACCGAATGCGAGTGGCGGCCGCGCACCACGCAGCGAACCGCGTCTTCGGGGATCTGGATTTCGGAAGCCTTGGTCGCCATGGCGACCCTCCTTTTTTGTGGTTTCCCGGCCATTTGTGCCTGCTGCCGAATCATTTCGGTTCAGGTGTGCCTTGGCCAAAGGCGAATAGGTTCTCAAGAGAAATTACTATCTCCCCTGGGAACCTACCGCCTTTGACTTATGGTAGCCCTTGATTGTAAAAGTACTCATCCGTTATGACTCTAGGATAGCAGCGCGTTAAGCACTGCTTTTTCATCATCATAACGTCATATAATAGCACATTTTCTTGCTTTTGTCAAGAGGGTGTGCTATAGTATTTTGGCTAATTTCAGCAAAAATTTTATTCAATAAAATGGCTTAAACTAGCCAAAATTTTTATATGCCTAGAGAATTATCAGCCGAACCACAACGGGAGCAAGAACGCCGGCCGGAAAATTTTATCACGGCCTATTATATGCGCCACGGTGAAAGTTCATCTGATAAAAATGATCCGTTGCGCGGGTTAACCGATAAAGGGATAGAGCAGGTACGAAAGGCAGTAGAGCGGGTAGCGTCAGAAATTCCCGATAAGAATTCACAAATTCGGCTATATAGCAGTGGCAGCGAACGCACCCGGCAGCAGTGCATTGTGGCGGCTGCGGTGTTACGCGATGCCAATTTTACCAATATCACGATTGATGCCAATTCTTTGCCCGAAAAGCGCGCCGAGTTAACCGGCAAGGGAGTGCGCTTCACCAAAATCCTTTCCGGCGATGAATTAAAAGAAGCGCAGGCAGCGACGATTGCCCAGTTAGGTTTGCGCCAAGAGGGCCCCGGCATTGGCAAAAGAATCGCGGAACTCAAAGCGCCTAAAGAATATCCGACTAAACTTAGGGGGTTGGAGGCTGATACCGGGATTAGTGCGGTAGTCCATTGGCTAACGGATAAAGAAGTGCCGGCCGGAGCAGAATCGCGAGCGCAAAAAGCTGCCACGGTAGCTAAAGCAGTAGAGATTGCCAATCGCTGGGCAGAGCACATGCGCCGCGCTGCGGAAAAAGGCAAAGAAGTTAAGCCAATGGTGGCTTTAGCATTCGGTCATTCTTCGGCGCTCACTGCCTATGGCGCTGATGTTTTTGGCTGGCAAGGTGAAGAGTTGGCAGAGGTAGAAAACGCCGAAGGATTAAAAATAGATTTCTCTGGTATTGCCGACGAAACACCCCGTATTCAGCCATTCGGCGAGAAGATTGAGGCCAAGGTAAATCCTATCGGATAATCAAAGAGATTGTATCCAAAAATTCCCTTGATATTTATAAAACCCTGGACTTTTTGGTTCAGGGTCCTTTTTAATATCTCACTCGTGAGAAACTAAAGAGGGGTGCCGAGCGGGGGGAGATGAACTTCCCCCCGCTCGGTAGATTGGGTGAGGTTGTTAGCGGGCGCCGTTGGTCGCGCCGGCGTCCGTGGCCCGACGGCCGTTGCCCTGACGCCTCCGGTTCGACGGGGTGATGCGCGGCGGGTTGGAGAACGACGTCGTGGCCGGCGCGGGCGTGGGCGTGGGCGTGGGCTCCTGCGGCGGCTCCGCCGGCGCTGCCTCCGGCGCGGGGACGACGGGCGCGGCGGCGGCGGGGATGCGCTCGTCATCGGGCGACGGGAGCGGATCACTGCTCGCGCGCACCTCGGGCGGCGGGGTGGGCGGGGCGGTGGCGAACGGCTCGGTCGTCTCCGGCGCCTGGACCGCCGGCTCGGGGATCGCCTGGAAGGCGAGGTTGGGATTGGCGATCGCCTCGGCGGGGCGGCTGGCCTCGGTCTCGGTCAGCATGACCACGAGCGGCGCGTCGAAGTGCGTCAGCCCGGGGAAGCCGAGCTTCAGCCGGTGGGCCGGCGCGATGACGACGAGCGCCTGGGCCCCGGCCTCGGCCGCCGACTTCACGGCCTCGCTGATGGCGGCGCGTACCGTCTGCTCGAGCTGTTTCCACACCTGCCCCAGCGCCCGCGCGTCGCTCGGCTCCAGGTAGGAGACGCGGCGCGCGTAGGCCTCGTTGAGCGAGCCGTCCTGCGCCAGCAGGTGCTGGAGCAGGTCGTTGCCGTACCGGTGGCAGGCGTTGAACCGCTGGTCGCCGGCCACGCCGTCGTGCTCCACCCAGATGGGGTGGAGCCCGCGGCCGAGGGCGGCGTTGACCGGCTCGCTCTCGGCGATGCCGGTCGGACCGGTCCAGCGCAGCTGGGCGATGCCCTGCTGGTCGCAGTGGTCGTAGATGCGGGCGCTCGCCGCCCGCAGGGTGGCGAAGTCGATGACTTCGCCGAGGAGGGGGAGGGGAACGAGGAAGAGTTTCATTGGTATCTCCGCGCTTGGCCGTGGTATTGCTAGGTTCCTTCTCCGGCCGTTAAGAAGGTAGCTAGCCAGTGAAGATCTTCTTCACCGTTTAGCTACCTTCTTTAATCATTTTTTGGGGCGCTTTCGGAGTTAGGATGTCAAGGTACTCACCGGTTACGGCTGGCAGCCTAGCGCTTAAGTGGGGCGCCGGAATAGGCCGCACCGCCATAACTTTACAGCTTACCCCCTGCCTTTACTTTCGTCAAGAGCTTGAGTATAATGGCTTGTGCATAACTTAATATGTCGCATTTAAAATTTTTTCCCGATCTTACCAAAAAAGATGTGGCAATAGCCGGCGGCAAGGGCGCGTCGCTCGGCGAACTGACGCGAGCCGGAATTCCGGTGCCGCCCGGGTTTGTGGTGCTGGCGGCGGCTTGGGACAGATTTTTAGAAGAAACCGATCTTAATGCCGAAATTATGGCGCGACTCAAAGAGGTTAATCCGGCTGATACCAATTCAGTGGATCGGGCCAGCAATGTTTTGCGTGATGCGATTCATGATCGGTCGCTGCCGGCTGATTTAGGCGAGGAGATTTTGGCGGCGTTTGACGAGTTAGGGAGTAAAAAGTCGGGGGCTCGGAATGACAGCGCGTGTTTGGTAGCGGTGCGATCGAGCGCGACCGCCGAGGACTCGGCAGTGGCGAGCTGGGCCGGTGAGCTGGAAACGTATTTGAACACCAGGCGGGAAAATGTTTTAGAGCGAGTGAAACTATGCTGGTCGTCGCTTTTTACCCCGCGCGCTATTTTTTATCGCCACGAAAAAAATCTGATTGATCATTATGTATCGGTCGCGGTAGTAGTGCAGCAAATGGTGCAATCAGAAATCTCCGGCATTGCTTTTACCGTGCATCCGGTAACCGAGGACCGGGACCAGATGATTATTGAAGCGGGATTTGGCCTCGGCGAAGCGATTGTCGGCGGCCAGATTACGCCGGACTCGTATGTAGTAAGCAAGAGCGAGATGAGTATTATTGATATTAATGTTAGTACCCAGACCAGAAAGTTAGTGAAAAAGGTAAAAGGGGGAAAGGGACAAACCGACGAGGAAAATAAGTCTAACGAATGGGTAGATTTGAGTGAAGCGGAAGGAGGCCGGCAAAAGTTAAGCGGCCAGCAGATTATTGAGCTGGCGGCGATTTGCCAGAGGATTGAAAAACATTACGGATTCCCCTGCGACATTGAGTGGGCGTATGAGGGGGGAAAATTCTACGTTACCCAAAGCCGGCCGATTACGACCTTAAAAATCCGCGGTTAACAGCAATTGACACGTTGGTAATCAGTATTGTATTATTGAATAGTCGGGGAGGCTTAATTATTTAATTTTTTGCGGTATGCCTCCAAGCAATACCAAACAGACAGCCGGGGAAAGTCAAACGCTCGGGGAGATTTTAGAAATCGTCCAATTTATTAAGGACAACGCGGCTAGCCAGGTTAGCGTGGATAAGTTAGACGAACGCGTTAGCTCTCTTGAGGACAAGGTGTCATCGCTTGACGATAAGGTGTCGTCACTTGATAGCAAGGTGTCATCGCTTGATAGCAGGGTGGCTGCTTTAGAAAATGCAGTAATCCAGGGATTTGCCGAAATGCACCGCCGTTTTTCTCAAGTGGATACGGAATTGGATTCTATTTATCGCGAATTGGAAACTATTAAAAAAGAATTACAGCAGTTAGATAAACGGGACGCCGAGGATGCCAATGCTTTGGCTCATGACGTGCTGACTTTAAGGGAGCGTTTGGAACAATTGGAACAGCGGCTGCGACAGCTGGAGTTAGCGCGTGCTTAGGCTTCTCTTGACAGCCAGGGCAAAAGTATGTTATACTGTAGGTCAATATTGGGCAATCGCGTGGTAAATCAGCAAAAACCAAGCGTAGGTTCCCAAAAAGGTCGTTTCACTATAGTCGTTCTCAAACCACATTTTGGGAACCTAAACGCAAAAAAGAGTTATGGCATTTGATTCTCCCCGGCAGATGTACCCGGTCAACGAGAAGTGCGCCGGTTGCGGCGTGGCGATTACCGAGCTGCCCTTCCAACCGACGGCGGGTCGCCCGGTGTACTGCACCGATTGCAATCGTCAGTATCGCGATCGGCGGCGCGGCGGTGGTGGCGGTGGCGGCGGCATGAGCCGCGGTCCGCGCCAGATGTACGCCGTAGACCTGCAATGCGCCGGCTGCGGCACGGCTATTACCGAGCTGCCGTTCCAGCCCACCGGCGATCGTCCGGTTTATTGCCGCACCTGCCTGGCCGCTAAACGCGGCAGCGCGATGGCAGCCTAAAGTTGTCCATTGTCAAAAACAAAAGCCCGCGGTATAATTACGGCGGGTTTTTTGTTGTCATCCCCGCGTAAGCGGGGATCCATATTGAATTATGACTCTGGATTCCCGCTTTCGCGGGAATGACAGCGGTAGCGTCTTAATCATTATGAGCACTCAAGAACAGCGTGCCTTAATCAGTTACACCAAACAAAAAGTAGCGCGGCATTTTCGCCATCATCGCGACCCCTCGCACGGCGCGGCGCATGCCGAGCGGGTGCGGCGATTGGCCGCCTATTTATCTGCCCGCGAGGGACAGCCGGCATTTTTAGCGGAACTCGCGGCGCTGCTGCACGACATCGGCCGTCGCGTAGAGCGCCGGCGCATTCCGCTAACGCACCACGAGCTTTCTTATCGGTTGTGTCGAGAGTGGCTTCGTGCCGATCGCCGGTTTGACGCGCTAACGCCGGCGCAAAAGCGCGAGGTGCTTTATGCCGTTCGTTATCACGGCAATGACGACGCCAACGATTACCGGAGCGCTGCTCTGGTGCGCGATGCCGATAAACTTGACGCCTTTGGTAAAATCGGGCTGCGGCGCTCGGTCATTCACTGCCAGACCTCGGAAGTTGCTTTGCCGCTTAACGTCAGTTTGCGCCTGCGCTACCATCTGCTGCATTTTTTTAAGACCGCGGCGGCGCGCCGTCTGGTGCGGCAGCGGCGCCTGATGGAGCCGATTGCCGATTATCTGCGCCGGCTGAATCGGAAATTGATTAAGCCGATCCGGTTGTAGTCTGCCGCTGTTATGGCGCCGCCCAAACGGATTAAAGTATTATGTGCCTTAAGCGGGGGGGTGGATTCCTCGGTCGCCGCGGCTTTATTGGTGCGCGCCGGTTACCGCGTCACGGCAGCCTTCATGGTGAATTATGACGACCAAGAACCCATTCGCTTCGCTCAGGGCAGGCAAGGAGCAATTAGCAATGAGCCGAGACCAGCGAGTTGTTGGCTGCCGGATTATCGCGATGCGGTGCGGGTGGCCGCCCGTCTGGAGATCCCCATTATTAAATTAGATTTTACCAAAGAATACCGGAAGTTTGTTCTGAATTATTTATTCCGGGAATACGCCGCCGGGCGCACGCCGAATCCGGACATCTTATGCAATAAGTTTGTTAAATTCGGCGCCTGGCTTACTAAAGCGCGGGAATTAGGGTTTGATTATCTGGCGACGGGGCATTATGCGAAAGTCACTACGGTGAATAATTATTCGTCACCCCCGCGGAAGCGGGGGCCCAGAGAGGTAGATTTCCGCTGGCGCGGGAATGACGATAGGGCTGCCTTTCGTTTATTAGAAGCAAGAGATAAAAACAAAGACCAAACCTATTTTTTACACCAGCTTACTCAAGCGCAATTAGCGCCCGTGTTGTTTCCCCTCGGTGAATATACTAAACCAGAAGTGCGGCGGTTGGCCAAGCGTTGGGGATTGCCGACCGCGGAAAAAGAGGAGAGCATGGGTATTTGTTTTGTCGGCGAAGTGCCAATGAAGGAATTTTTGCAAACCAGAATCAAGCCGAAGCCCGGCAAAATTGTGCTAGCTGATGGTACGGTGGTGGGGAAGCACGACGGGTTGGCGTTTTACACGATCGGGCAACGCCATTCTCTTAACCTGTCATCCCGAGCCGAGTCGAGGGATCCCATTCGGCAGGCTCAGGGCAGGCCCTCCGCTCCCCATTCGACTCGTCCTCCTACGGGGGATTCGCTTCGGGGCGGTCGGGATGACGGTAAGCCATTATACGTTGTTGCTAAACGCTTGCCGGCTAACGAACTGGTGGTGGGCTACGAGAATGATCCGCTGTTGTATAAAAAAGAAACGGTGGTGGCCGAGGTGAATTGGATCAGTGGACACCCGCCTAAATTGCCGCTACAATGCTTAGTGCGGTTGAGGCACCGGCAGCCACTCCAGCGATGCGTGGTTAGCTGTTATTCCAAGCGGAGCCTTTCCACTGCGCTCAGGGCAAACTCCGCGAAGTCGAGGAATCTCTTAACCGTTCGTTTTGCCACCCCCCAGCGCGCCGTAACGCCCGGCCAGTTTGCGGTGTTTTATCAGCCAGGCGAATGCTTAGGGGGAGGAGTCATAAGCTGAATATTCTAAGTTATGTTTGATGCTTTATTAACCCTTTTTATATTGGGTTTTTTCCTTCTCTTATTTTTAACCACCATCCCGTTTATTCCCGTAGCGATAGTTATTATTTTAATGCGTCGTCGGCCAGTAATATTGATATCGATTTTGGTATTGTTTCTTGGTGGATTTGCGGTGGAACTTTTTTTAGACAATGGAAGCAAAGAAATTTTTGATCCAAACCTCCGTCAATATGCTGAAGAAAAATTGCAAGGGGTTCAAAACTCAACTTGGTCACATGATAATTGGACTTTTCCGGCGACATTAGTATATCGTATTGCCACGGCAGGCGAAGCTCCTTGCTGGCGGACAATAAATAGCCCTTATGTTACTATTATTGGATATAGTTGGTGGTTAATTCCTACTGTGCAGATTGATTTTAATTGTCATGGAGAATCCAGAACCGATTTGTAATTTTTTATATGTCAATTTCTTCTCGTGAGTTGCGTCAAAAATATCTGGATTTTTTTAAATCCAAGGGGCATGCGGTTATCCCCTCGGCTTCATTAGTGCCGGAACATGATCCGACAGTACTATTTACCACTGCTGGCATGCATCCGCTGGTGCCGTATTTGTTGGGCGAGCCGCATCCGGCGGGCAAACGCCTCACTAATGTACAAAAATGCATCCGCACCGTTGATATTGATGAAGTAGGCGATAACAGCCACCTGACATTTTTTGAGATGCTCGGCAATTGGTCGCTCGGGGAATACTTTAAAAAGGAAGTTATTCCCTGGAGCTGGGAATTTCTTACTAAACCAGCGGGGCTGGGGATTGATCCGCGAAAATTGTCGGTTACCGTATTTGGGGGAGATCCGCGGTTGCCGGAATTGCCGAAAGATGAAGAAGCGGCTGAAATTTGGTTATCGGTAGGCGTGCCCAGCGAACGGATTGCTTATATTCCGGGCGGCGTGCTGGAACGCGAGGATAATTGGTGGGGACCGGCCGGTCAGACCGGGCCCTGCGGCCCTTCCACGGAGATGTTTTATTGGCAAGGAGAAACAGAATTCCCTTCGGCAGGCAGTAATCCGGGCAATGATAAGGAAAATTGGCTGGAGATTTGGAACGATGTCTTCATGCAGTATTATCGGCAACCGGATAATTCGTTTACGCCGCTGAAACAAAAGAATGTTGATACCGGAATGGGGTTAGACCGCGTGATTCGTATTTTGAACGGCAATATTGATATTTTTCAAATTGATACGCTTTGGCCGTTAATCCAAAAAATAGAGGAGGTGGCTGGCCGCGAGTATATCGAAAAGCCAACAGTAACTCGGGCGATGCGCATTATTGCCGATCACCTCCGGGCCGCTGTCATGATTATGGCCGAAGACGCGCACGTCGCGCCGAGCAACGTGGAGCGCGGCTATGTGGTGCGCCGGTTAATCCGGCGGGCGGTGCGCTACGGCAAACAGCTCGGCATTACTGATAATTTTACTGCCCAAATTGCCGAAAAAGTAATTGAAATTTTTGCTGATGTCTATCCCGAAGTTCTCCGCAACAAGGATTTTGTATTGACCGAAATGGCGCGCGAGGAGAATAAATTCCGCAATACCATTGAGCAGGGGTTAAAAGAGTTCGGCCGGCTGGTGAAGGGTTTTCGCTTAGACTTTGAGCAAACCGGGAAACCCATCACGGAAATCTCTGGCCCCGACGCCTTTAAGCTGTATGATACCTATGGTTTCCCCCTGGAGATGACGCAGGAGCTGGCCCGAGAAAATAGTCTGACGGTGGACGTCGCTGGCTTTGCGCAGGCATTTAAGGCCCATCAGGCCAAATCGCGCGCCGGCAGTGAGCAGAAGTTCCACGGCGGGCTGGCTGACCACAGTGCCATGTCTACCCGCTATCATACGGCTACGCATTTGCTTCACGCTACGCTCTTAAAAATCCTGGGGCCGCACGCGCTGCAGCGGGGCAGCAACATTACTCAAGAGCGCATGCGGTTTGATTTTGCCCATCCGAATAGACTCACGCCCGAGCAAATCAAGCAGGCGGAGGATTTGGTTAATGCGGCTATTGTCCGCGATTATCCCGTCTCCTGGCAGGAGATGAGTTTTGCCGAGGCGAAAGAGAAAGGCGCCATTGGCTTATTTGAAGATAAGTACCAGGAGCGCCTTAAAGTTTATACGGTGGGCGACCCTAATCAGCCGGCGGTGGCTGACCCGGCTCGCCCCACTTATAGCCGCGAAGTCTGCGGCGGGCCGCACGTGGAACATACCGGTCTGATTGGTAAATTCAAAATTATTAAAGAAGAATCAATCGGCGCCGGTCTGCGGCGGATTAAAGCGATAGTGGAATAATAAACCCGACCCTGCTCGCCTAAGGCGAGCAGGGTATCTGGGCGGGTTTTTTAGTAGCGGAGTCGGCTCCGCCGACGGATTTATCTTTAATTGTCCGCTTACCCTGCGGCAGAGCCGCCGGGTATTCGCGGACTTCTAATAAATTGCCCGAGCATGATTAAAAAAATTGTCGTTCATCTCTGGACCCTGCGCCATCAGTTCAGCCGATATTTTATTATTGGCGTCAGCGCGGTAATTCTGGATATCGGCACGCTTTATCTGTTGAAAGAATATCTGCAAATTCCGCCGGTGTGGGCCGTGGTAATTAACCAGGCGGTTTTGCTTAATTATGTTTTTTGGCTGAACAAGCACTGGTCGTTCCGGGGCAGCGGGGTAACGCATCAACAAGCGGTGCGTTTCGGCATTCTCGCCGGCCTCAACTACGCTTTTTCCGTGGGGTGGATGTGGCTCGGCAATCATCAGCTGCAGTTCAACTATCTGTTAGTGCGTCTGGCCAACATCATTCTTTCGGTCGGCTGGAATTTTTTGCTTTATAAATACTGGGTTTATCGTCCGTCGGTTAGCTTATCCGCGCCGGCGGCAACCAGCTATGTTGGTGTGAATAAAATAGCAGCCGATTGATCAACAGCAGTCTGCCTCATTAAATTTAGCTAACTACAGGCAAATTATTCGGCAAGAGTAAGGCGGGGGCAACTCCGACCGCTCTTGACAGCTTCGGTAAATAGCGCTAAACTGTATCCACAACTTATACATTACCAATGTAGCAATGGAGAGCGATAAGGGTTTCATTGAGTTGCGCGGGGCGGTAGAGGAGCTGCTGCCAGCGGGCACTTTCCGGGTGCGGCTAGAGAGCGGGCAGACGATTTTAGCCCACTTGGCTGGTAAAATGCGCTTGCATAAAATTCGTCTGGCAGTGAACGACCAGGTGAAGGTGCAGCTGACCCCGTACGACTTGACGAAGGGGAGAATCACCTTCCGCTTTTAATAAGTAGGGGGTCATTTTTTTTATGAAAGTACGGGCAGCGGTAAAACCAATTTGCCTCAAGTGTAAAGTAGTGCGCCGGCGGGGACGTGTGCACGTAATTTGTCGCAATGTTAAACATAAACAACGCCAAGGATAGTTTATGCGTATTGCTGGCACCAACATTCCGGAACAAAAAAAGATTGAGTTTGCCCTCCGTTATATTTACGGTATCGGTTCAACCTTGGCCCGGAAAGTATTAGCCGAAGCCAAAGTAGATGGCAATCTCCGCACTAAGGATCTGACCGACGAACAAGAAGACCGGTTGCGGGCGATTGTGGAAAAGAAATATCGCACCGAGGCGGAATTGCGCCGCGAAGTCGGCCTCAATATCAAAACGCTTAAGGACATTAAAGCCTACCGCGGCGTCCGCCACATGCGGCACCTGCCGGTGCGCGGCCAGCGCACCCGCACCAATTCGCGCACGGTGCGGGGCAACGTGCGCAAAACCATGGGCAGCGGCCGTAAGCCCACGGCCCAGAAGACATAATTAGGACTTACGCGTTTGGTGCATTTCGGCGTTGTCGCTGCGCCTCTCGCTCGCCGGTCGCCTCAGGCAACCGTCTCGCTCCGATGCTCGCTGCCGCCTTGAACTGCATCCAAACGCGTAAGTCCTAATAATATTACTACATACCCATAAAACCTGTCAAATAAATCACTAAACTACACACAATTATCCGGTCGGATACGCCGATATTTAATTGTTTCTTGTTCTTTGAAAGATTACAAACCTGCTGCAGTGGCAACTGCAAA
>JACPGS010000003.1 GCA_016189025.1 Candidatus Magasanikiibacteriota bacterium
GGCGTTAATTTCTCTTCCGGGCTGGTAAACAGCCGTTTAATTTGGGCCAATAAGGGATCAACCGACGGCAGCCGCAGAACGCTTTCCAGTTCATCGCGCAGAAAACTCATAGTGCGCAGATATTCCACCATCTGGTCGCCCACTTCGGCCGTTAACTTCTGCCCGGCCGCGGTACGCAAGCCGGCCAGCTGCTCCTGGAACTGCGCCAGCAGATCTTCGGCGGCGCTCACCTCTTCTTTGGCCTGCTTCAGCCGGCGCATCCGCACCGCGTAGAATTTAACTTCTGCGGCGGCGCGGGTGATTACTGCCCGGGCGCTCCCCACGGCCTGCAGCTGGCCGGCGAGCGTCAAAATGTCATTAGTAGGCTTTAGCACGGTTTCGGTCAGCAAAGTATTCAGGTCTTCGGTAACGCCCTCGGCTTTAATCGCCGTCAGGGAACTTTTGGCGTTCGCTAGCAGTAACCGCATTTCCTCCAGCTGCTCCCCGGCATCCAGCTTTAACCGCTTGGCCAGCGTGGCGGACTGGCTGATGGCGCGCTCGGCCTGCTGAATCCGCAGCTCCACCAGACGCAGGGCGCGCTGCAGATTAAGTAAGGATTGCAGACGAGGCAGGGCGTCGTTAAGGGCCTGGCCCACCTCCGGCACCTCGGCCGCGATTTCCTGAATATCATCGTAGGTGGCCGCGGCCTTCACTTGTTTAATAATGTCCCGTGCCGCGGCTACCGTATCTTTAATGGCATCGTCCACCGTCAAGCCGGATTTTTCTAATTGGCTGATTTTTGTGTTAATAATGGCCAGGTAGCGCTCAAAAATCCGGCTGTCCTGCTTTAGCTGGCGCAGGGCTCGCGCCGCTACCCGCGGGGCGAGAGTAGCGGTTTCTCCCTCTCCCGCCTCCTGCCGCAGGTCGGTAATCTGTTCGCGGTATACCTGGAGCGCCGCGGCGCTGTCGGCCGTGCCTGGGGGCAGAGTCAATAATTTGGCTTTAATCGTTCTTAATTGTTTCTGATCAAGTTCGGCCTCGCCGCGCTTGACCGAAGAAGGCGCCACCACGACTGCGGGTGGCTGGTTGGGAACGACTGCGGGGGAGGGAGGAACCGCGCTAGGCGTTACGGGGACGGTGGAAGTGGGAATAGTAGAAGTGGCAACCACCGCCACGGCAGAGGTGGCCGGGGTGGCCTCGGCAGTAGGAATGACTACTGGCGTGGCAGCGGCGGTCGGAGTAGTGGCCGAGGTGGCAGCGGTACCGGTGCCAGAGGTAGTAGTAATGGTGGTGGTGGTGGCGGCGGTGGTGGTGGTGCCGCTGCCAGCGGCAGAGACTAACGTGTAAGTTTGGCTGGCGATTGGGATGGCACAATTGCTATCAAAACACGCTTTCAGGACATAGCCGCCGGGCAAAAAATTATTATTAATGCCGAGGCCGAATGTCTGCGTAGAACCGCCGCTGCTAGAATTTAGCAATAAAGAAGTATCATCAGGTTTTCGCAGCCACATGTAAACATTGCTGGCGGAGCCCCCTGGCGAACAGGTCCAGGTATAATTTACGTAAGGATCAGTGCCAATAGTATAGGTCGTTTTACCGTCATTGAGGGTGAGAGTCAAACTGGTACAGGAAACCACGCCGCCGCTGTAGGTGATGGAGTTTGATTCGGTACCGTTGGCCGAACAGGTGGTGCCGTCGCTATTGCAGCCGTAAACTTTATACCGATAGCCGATGCCCTGGCTGACGCTTAAATCCTGATAAGAAGTGCTGGCGATATTGGTATACCATAGCTGGTAAATGCCGCCGCTCAGACTGCGCCAAATAGTATATTTAGCGGCGCCGGAGGATGGCCAAGTGACCGAATTCTTGCCGACTACGGAAGAGGCGGTGACGGAGGCGGGCGGATTGGGCCCGCCGCTGACCGGCACTACGGTAACGATGGGCTGATTGGAGCTTAAAGAGCACCCGGTTGCCGTGCAAGCATTCACCCGGTATTTATAGGTTCCGGCGGCCACCCCGCTATGAATCCACGACGTGGCATTAGCCGCCAGGCCAAAACCTACTTGAGCTAAAATACTGCCGTCGCTGGCCAACTGGTAAACCCGGTATTCTGTTTCGTTCGCGGCGTTATCGCTCCAGCTTAAATTTACATTGGCGCCGCTCCCCGCCGCCGTTAGATTAGACGGCGTAGCCGCAAAAACGCTGGCCGTAAAAGTAATTAACACGATGTTGGAATCAGCGGAACAGCCGGAAGAATTGCAGGCGTTGAGTTTGTATTCATGGGTGCCGGCGGTCAGGTTATAGTCAGTAATGCCCATTTGCGTTGAATTCGCTGAAAAATCAGCTTGCGTTGCCCGCCGCCAGCTGGTTTCGCCCGCTGGCCTGGTATAAAGCGTGAATCCGGTTTCGTTAGAAGAATTATCCGACCAGGTAAAGTTAACCGACAGGCCGGTGCCGCCGTACTGGTAGCCGGAGAGGCCGGGGGCCGCCGGGACATTGCTAACGCTTGGCGTGGTGGCGCTGACCGGACTGGTCGGCGCCGAAACATTGCCGGCCGTGTTATAGCCGGCTACGGTATAACTGTAAGAGGTGCCGGCCGACAAACCGCTATCGCTGTAAGCATTGGCAGTGGTATTGGTAAGGAACGAGCCGTTGCGATAAATTTTGTAACCGATATTACTGGCCGAGGCATCCCAGGAAAGATTAATGAGCGAAACCGAAACGGCGGCGGCAGCCAGTCCGGCAGGAGTTGCCGGAGGAACAGCGGCGGACACGCTGAGCGGTGTAGACCAGGCCGTTTCTAATCCGGCTCCGAAATTTTCGCGCGCTTGTACTTTTACATAGTATCCGAATACCCCCGCCGGGGTGGCCGCGGTCCAGGTATGCGAAGCGGAAACCAGCGTGCCGCCCGGTTGCGGCGTGATCAATGACGTGGCCGTAACTGCCGAACCGTCTCCCCAGTCAAACACTGCCTGCACCTGGTCGCCGTCAATATCCGGGTAAAGAAAGGTTGAGTACTGGTAGGAAGTTTGCGTATTGACATTGCTGGGTCCGGTCGGCGTGGCCGGAACCGACGGCAAATGGTTCGCGTTATTGGCAACCGTCACGCTGATGCTGGTGGACCAGTTGGCTGATTCCAGACCGGTCGCGTCTTTTTCCTTGGCCCGCACGGTATAGGTGCCCGGCGCCGACCAAGCATGCGCCGCAAATATAGTTTGGCTCCCTGACCCGGGGACCAGCGCGTAAAAAGGGCTTTCCCAGGCCGTCCCGTCGCCCCAATCCAGAATTAGTTTGACTTGATCGCCGTCCGGATCGGGCGCCAGAAAAGAAGCATAATTATACGTTACATTGGTGCGCGCCGATGCGGTGCCGGCCGGCCAGCCGGCCGGGGGCGGCGGATTGCCGCTGGTTTGCGCTAAGGCGGCCGGCGACGAAAAAAGAACTCCTTGCGGAATTTGCGAGAAAGAAAAAATAATCCCTATTACTCCCACTCCGGATAGCAACACCAGCGCGGTAAGTCGCTTCCGGAAGGAAAACTTATTCATATTCCAAAAAAGGGGTCGTCGCCTTATTGCTTCTATTCAAATCAAACCAGATTGCCCAGATGTTGGCTAACAAAAATACCGCCCCACAGGGAAGTACGAAAGATGAGAGTGGGGAAATCGATGGGATTCCGCCACTCTCTTCATTCTTACGAAATATATTCTAGCACAAAAAAACGGATTTGTCAAATCGGCGGAATAACCACGGGGTCGGCAGTGATTATTCAAAAATCTGGCTTTTCAATTTTGCCGCCTCCTTAACAAAAAACTGCTTCCATTCTTGATGATTTATCGGCTTTAACATCCGAGGGAAGTCGCTCATCTGCACGGCTTCAGCAAAACGGGAGCCTAATTCTACCAAAGTAATATCCCAATCAAATTTAGCCTTCGCCTGCATCAACAGATCTTCTAGATTCCATTGTTTGTCTCGGATAATAAAATACAAATCAACATAGTCGCGCGCTCGGGGTTTCATGACAATGGTATGTACCTTATTGACCGCAATATCATAGACGCTATCAACCCAAAGATTTTTATACTTCATCCCTCGTTCAATGCGCGGAAAGGGATAATAATTAAAATCAACTTTAAGCGTAGTATTGTCAGTAAAACGCAAAAAACAGCTATAGAGCCCGTACACCTGTTTGGTTTCAATTCTTATTACGCCAAGCCTGGGAGAATTTTTCTTCAAAAATTTCATTACGGCCATTTTATTCACCTCTTGCTGTTCGGTAAAAAAATCCAAATCCTCCGATAAACGATGATGCAAATAAAATTCGGACAATGCGGTGCCGCCGGCCAAATAATAACGATCAGCAAAATATTTTTCGCCAGCAATGGCGTCTAGCACGGTTCGCTGATGCGCCGTTAAAATAGTGGGCGCTTTTTTCGCGGCCATAAAAGGAACTCTAAATAAGCCCGATAGCGCGGGTCAATACGATTTTGAAGTTGAGGCCAATAAGTGCGCACCTCGCGCTCGTTAAGCTTTTCTCCGGCGGAGCCATAATTTATCAGCTGCTCCAGCCGCCAGATTTGGTAGCCCTTGGGATCGGCGCGTTTGAATTGTTTTTCGTCCACGGACCAATTATACATAGGCGCTTTGACTCTTTAATTTTCTCTTATTCTACCATATCTTAAGATAAAAATCAATCATCTCCTCCCCCCGCCTCAACCGCCGCCGGGGCAATACCGAGTTCCTGAACAATGGCTTGAACCCGGCGATTGGCCTCTTGGCTGATCTGTTCGGCGCTCCAGTCGGGATTTTCTTCCTGAATACCGCGACGCTCTTCGGCAAGGAGCGCTTGCTCTAAATCGCGCAGTTCGCTATGTAGACCGTCTAATTTACGACGCAGCTGCGCCAGGCGTTCTTCGTCGCCCGCTACCGAAGGGACAGCGCCGCCAGAGGAGAGCCCCAGCTGCGCCCGAATCGCCGCCACGGCCGCCACTACTTGCTGCATATTGGCGATGATATTCTGAATCAGATTTTTGGTGTTCTTAATCTCGCGGCTGGTTTGCTCCATCCGCTCGCGGGCAGCGAATTTTTTATCCGTTTTTTCGGCCTGCTTCTCCTTGGCCTCCGCGCTTAACTCGGTTGCTTCGGCATAATGGCGCCGCGGTAGCCGATCGGCGGTTGTCTCGGGCTGATACATACTGATGGTATTGTAGCATACCCTCTGCTAATCCGCCCCCCCCAGACGCCTATTGACTGCTGTTTTATATCTTCAAAGTTATGCACACCTCCCGGCTTGACAATTTCCCGTTTTTGGCGTTATATTACCCCCTCGTTAATTGTCAGACGCCTTAATAATCTTCTCTAATCTATGGGAAAATTTACCCCGGAAACCAGCATAAATAAAGAAAAAACCAGGGAGTGGCACAGCAAAAAATCACGCCTCGGAGCAATAACGGTATTAACGCTCGGTCTCGGCCTAGCCGCGCTGATTCATGCTACTCCAGCGCAAGCAGCAGTATGTACTTTTACCGATCCCTATGATACTCAAGACTTCCAGGGGCCGTATAATTGGGATTGCCACCGCGTTCCCGGGTCTACCGATGATGCCATTATCCCCCAAGGGAAAGAAACCACTCTCAACGACAACCGGGAGCTCGCCACGCTGGTAGTTGATGGCAGATTGACAGTATTTGCCGATGCCTCTACTACTCTGCTCCGTGCTAATACTATTACTATTCATCCTGGCGGATCAATGACCACGAAGAACTCAACCGTGGAAGCGCTGCAAACACTTACCAACCAAGGATTATTATTTGTAGATACCGGCAACAATCAAATAATTACGGAGCAACTAATTAATGAAGGCCAAATGTCATTGGTAGATAATGCGGGTCCGGAGTTTACTTTACCTCCGGTTAATAGATTACCACAGTTAAAAATTAAGCAGGGGCTAATCAATCAAGGAATCATCAACGGCGGAAAAGGCGCAATGGAATTGCTGGGCACCTGGACTAACCAAGGACAATTCAATGCCGGAGAGGGACTAGTGCGATTTAATGGTAGGGACGTATCACAATCTGTCCCGGTCGGCACCTTTTATGATTTGTTAATTACTAACCAGGGAGGGGAAGTAACCAGCGCCGGTGATGGGAAGATTGTGGTAAATAACGAATTGATTGTCCAATCGATCAATAGTCATGATGTTATTGGAGGCAAACCGACCAGCTTCGCTCCGACCGCGTCGCTTCTGGCAAAATATACTACTATTAGTGCCGCCACTCTAAAAATTATTCAAACGTATGCTGATTTAGGGGATGTTGCCCTCACTGGGTTATTCTCTGGATTTCGCCTTTCCGGCGTAATTGATGGCCAGTTGGTGGTAGGCAAAAACGGAATCGTGGAAATGAATAATTTTTCTAATTCCGGCCGATTATACCATTCCAATCCGCTAGGCACGGTAAAAATAAAAGGTAACTGGGTCCAAGAACCATTCTACGACTGCGGCGGACCTCCTAGCTCGGATCCAGAATACTACGCGGGTGGGCTGCTGATTTTAACAGGGGCGGTTGATCAAACCATTCCCTGCGCCCGGGCCGGAGTTGGCTCGATTGCGCAATTAATTATTGATAAACCCGCCGGCAGTAAAGTTGATTTATCCGATGATCTTAGCCTCACTGACGCGGTAACCCTCCAGGGAGGGACGTTCCGTTCGCGCGGACACACTATTTACTTATCGGGAAACTGGACGAACCAGGGCGGCATCTTTGATAGCGGCAGCGAACGCGTCTATATCACTCCTAGCCAACTGCCCACGCAAAGCCTGAAAGGAGAGAAAAATTTCTATGATCTGGTAATTGACAAAAATAACGGCGGCGAAGTGGCAGTGGCTGGCGAAACAATCGTCAACCATCAGCTGTACCTGAAGACTGGCGGCGCTCCGAAAACCAATTTGGTGGTCCGCGCTCCGTTTACCGTGCGCGGCCAAACAATAGTGCGCCCCAACAATATAATTTCAGTAGCCGACGGACAAACCTGGACGGCGGAAGGGACGATTGCCAATGAAGGGCTCATCATACCCGAAACCCGCCGCAGTCAGATTGTGCACCGCGCCGAAGCAGTGCAGTTTACCGATGCGAACGGACAATCGGTCAGTTCGTATGCGGCGGTGAATAAAAAAGTTACCGCTTACTTGACCGTCCACGACACCAATCGCAATCTGGACGGCACTAAAGTAGAAACCGTTACCGTGCCGGTGTGGGTGGAAAAAGATGGCCAGCCGGAAGCGCGGCGGATGGTGCAGTTGACCGAAACTACCGCGGCATCGGGGATTTTCCGCGCTGCCGAAACCTGGCCGGTAAATAACAAAAAAACCGTTATCGTAACCAAAGAGCGCCGCCGCAATAAACCTTGCCGTCCCAATGATGCGGAGTGCTTTGATACTACCTATGAAGTCGTGAAGGAAGTGGTGGTGCCAGTCCGGCTGGTAGTGCATTATACTGATCCGCTTGATTCCACCGAATCCACCAAAGTGGCGGTGGCGGTGAATTTTTAATCGCATTTCCAACAACAATAAAGCGCTCAATCCTAACCTAACACCCGCCCATAATTTGGGCGGGTGTTTTACTGTTTACCTTCCCCCACCAGCGCGCGCTGGTGGGGGGTTTACTGCTCTCTGCTTCTATACTACAATACCCTCCGTTATGCCAGAAGATAATTTCCCCGATGAACGGCTGGTGGAGCCGGCAGCGACGACCGACGAAGTAGTGCTGGATTTGACGCTGCGCCCCCGCCAACTTATTGACTTCATCGGCCAGGAACAAATTAAAGAGACCCTAAATATCTCTATTCAGGCCGCCCAAAAACGCCGCGAGCCCCTGGAGCATATTTTGCTCTATGGCAACCCGGGGCTCGGCAAAACCACCTTGGCCCACATTATTGCCCGCGAAATGCAGGGGCCGATTACGGTAACGGCCGGGCCGGCTTTGGAGAAGGTGGGGGATTTGGCGGCGATTCTTTCTAACCTGCCCTCCGGCGGCGTGTTGTTTATTGACGAAATCCACCGCTTGAACAAATCAATTGAGGAGGTGCTGTACCCGGCCTTGGAAGATTATTGTCTGGATATTGTGCTTGGTAAAGGTCCGGCGGCGCGCACCATCCGGCTGCCGCTAAACCGCTTTACTCTGATTGGCGCTACTACTAGATTATCGCTCCTCTCCGGGCCCCTGCGCGACCGGTTTGGCCATACTTTCCACCTTAATTTTTATGAGCCAGGGGAGCTGGAACAAATTCTGCGGCGCAGCGCCGGCATCCTTGGCGTAGCGCTGGACGAAACTTCCACCGCGCTGATTGCCAGCCGCTCGCGGCGCACTCCGCGCATTGCCAACCGCCTGTTAAAGCGGGTGCGCGACGTGGCCGAGGTGGAGGGCAAGGGCGCCGTAACTACCGCGATTGCGGAGCGGGCGCTCTCGCTCCTTGGCGTTGATACCCTGGGGCTGGATGCCGCGGACCGGCGGTTGCTCGTGGCGCTCATTGAAAAATTCCAGGGGGGGCCGGTGGGGTTAAACACGCTGGCCGCGGCGATTGCCGAAGAAATAGAAACGATTGAAACGATTCACGAACCGTTTCTGATGCAACTAGGACTGTTAGAGCGCACCCCGCGCGGCCGCAAAGCCACCGCGGCGGCTTATGCGCATCTGGGTTTGGCAGCGCCCAAAATCCAAACCTTGCTCTAAAAATTTAATTACTAAAAATATGTCCGCCAAATCTCTTCCTAAAGAAACTATTGTGGGCACCGGGCCAGAAAGACCGGGCACGGCAACTCCAGGCGCTAAACTAAAGGAAAGACCGCAGGAGCCGACCGCGCCGTCTACTGACCCTAAAGAAATGAGGCGCCAGTGGCTTTACCAAGACATTATTAAGGGATTGGGCGAGTTTAAAAATAAGACTTGCACCCTTAAAGAAATCGCCGCCCAAATTTCTTTCCTCAAAGCCTCCTTGCTTAATCAATATAACGCTCAATTTGCCGAGGCGGCCGAGCGGGGCGACAGCGTAATGGAAGTGCAGGGACAAAACATTCCCTGCCAGATAAAAATCGGCGACCGGGTTGAGGCAGGGGAAATTGTATTGCTTAAATCAGCGCGCACCAAACGCCTGGACCTGATGGTTTACCCGGTGGAAATCTGGCAAAAAATTCTGGAAGCAAAAACTTTGAAGGTAGAGATGGAGTAGCTACCTGGCGAAAATTAAAAACCTGCCCGAGCGGGCAGATTTTTAATATGGGAAAAGCCGAAATCTACGCCCGCGCTGAATATTCACCAGTTTCCGTATTCACTAAAATTTCTTCGCCCTCTTTAATAAAAATCGGCGCCTGAATTTTTAGCCCGTTATCCAGCACGACTTCTTTGGTAACATTGCCGGAGGCTGAATCGCCTTTCACCGCCGGCGGCGCTTCTGCCACCGTATATTTAACTTTCTTGGGGAGGGCCACTGATACTGCCCGCCCTTCGTACAGGCCCACCACCACCTCAATTCCTTCTTTCAGATATTTGGCCTCATCCCCCAACAAGCCGGCGTCCAGCTCCAGCTGTTCATAGCTCTGCATATTCATAAAAGCGTAAGCCGGGCCGCTTTGATACAGATACTGCATGGTGATGAATTGCACTTCCACAATATCCACGGCCTCGCCGCTTTTGTAGGTAACTTCAATCACCTTGCCGCTGCCCAGGCTCTTCATCCGGGTGCGGGTAAAGGCCGCCCCTTTGCCGGGGTTGACATGCTGAAATTCCACCACTACGTACAAGTCGCCCTGGTGGCGGATTACTACTCCTTTGCGGATGTCAGAGGTAGAAAGCATAATTAATTTTGCTGCTCCCACTGGTCGCCGAGGGTGTGAAAAATAACTTCCTCAATGCCGCGGGCGCCGGTGAATAATAATACCATACGATCAATTCCCAAGGCAATACCCGCTGCCGGCGCCGGAATGCCGGAGCGCAGGGCGGCAATAAAATCCTGGTCCACGGCCCAGGTGGGCTTGCCTAACTTCTGCCGGTGCGCTTGGTCTGCCTCTAAACGCCGGAGCTGCTCCTCGGCATCCAGCAGCTCGCCAAAGGCGTTGGCGATTTCTACTCCGCCGATATATAACTCAAAACGTTCGGCGTAGCGCGGGTCGCGGGGAGAGAGCCGCGAGAGCGAAGCCATTTGACTGGGATAATCGTAAACAAACAAGGGTGCCTCCCGGCCTAACCGGGGCTCAATTTTATCCAGAAAAATCTTGAAAAAAATGTCTTCGTAAGCATCGCCGGCGGTTACCGCATAGCCGCGCGCCCGGGCAAATTCAGCCAATGCTTCGCGGGTAAGCAGGTTATTTAAATCCGCGTCCAACCATTCCTGCCACAGCGCGCGCATGGTTTTTTTCTTCCAGGCACCCTTGACTGATGTGCTTTCCCCCGAGATCCCGACGGTCGGCGCCCCTAACTTTTCCCCGATCGCCTTAAACAAGCCTTCGGTATCATCCATTAACTCGGCCAAGGTGCCCGGCGCCCGGTACCACTCCAGCAGGGTAAACTCCGGGTGGTGCAAACCGCGGATATCTTCGCCGTCACGAAAGGTTTTGGTAATTTCAAAAATCCGCGGGAAACCGGCGGCCAGCAATTTTTTTAAACTATATTCCGGGGAGGTATGAAGCTGGAGCG
The DNA here is from genome assembly GCA_016189025.1 of Candidatus Magasanikiibacteriota bacterium. Classification (GTDB taxonomy): domain Bacteria; phylum Patescibacteriota; class Patescibacteriia; order Magasanikbacterales; family GWA2-37-8; genus JACPGS01. The sequence continues at coordinate 10,665 of JACPGS010000003.1, forward strand.
GATATGGCGCGCCCGCGGCATCCTGCAGCGTTAACGACACCGGATTAAGATACGGCTCCTGGCCGGCGTGGCGCACCGCGAGCGGGGTCTGCACTTCGGCGAAATTACGCGACCAAAACCATTCCCGCACGAGGCGCAGGATTAGCCAGCGCTGTTCCAGCAATTGCCGCGCCCGCGGATTGTCGCGCAATTCACGCCAGGAAACCATAAAGAAGTACCTAAAATAGATTAAAATCCGCCCACGCCTAATTTTAGAGCGGGGCGGACTGGTGTTTGGCCAACTATTCCTTAACCCAAACACTCACACTGTGAACATTTTTCGCCTGACTGATGGGCATGCCCACATTGGGAGCAGGTATTATCCATAAACAAATTATTATTTTGATTAACCGACCTTTAGTCTATTTCGGAGCTACCGCGATTATCCTATTGTCAGCTCTTTCCTTAACGCGCCAAATACGGCATCAGGCCGCACTCGCGGGCGCGCTTAATGGCGCGCGCCACCGGGCGCTGGTGCTTGGCGCACAAGCCAGAGCGCCGGCGCGGCGCAATCTTTAAGTACGAAGATACAAAATGGCGCAGGGTAGCCACGTCCTTGTAGTCCACCACGGCGCGCGGATTGGTGCAATAGTGGCAGGCTTTGGGTTTAGTTTGGTTCGCCGTTGCCATATATTTTTTAAGCAGGGGAGATTTAGGGCGGGGATTAAAAGGGAATATCTTCTACTTTGATCTCTTCTTCCACCACTTCCTCGGGAGGCGCTGCGACCGGGGCGCCTACCGCCGCCGTTACCCCCGGAGCGCCCGGGCTGCTAGGCGAAGGCGCCGCCCTGCCGGCCGCTCCCCCGCCGGCCGGGGGCGCATCCAGCATAATAAAATTATCGGCAATTATTTCGGTGCGCCAGCGCTTAATGCCGTCGGTGCCGGTCCATTCGCGCGTCTGCAGCCGGCCCTCCAGATAAACTTTGCTCGCTTTGTGCAGAAACTGACCGGCGGTTTCCCCGATTTTCCCCCAGGCCACTACCGCCGAGAATTCGCTCTGCTTTTGGCGCGCTCCGGCGGCGTCGGTCCATTGCCGGCTGGTGGCGACAGTAAAAGTACAGACCGAACGGCCGGAAGGCAGGCTTTTTAATTCCGGATCGCGCGTCAGGCGTCCGATGAGCATTACTTTATTCAGGTCCATAAAAACAAGGTTATACCGTCGGCGCCTCTCCGCTCCCGATCAGCTCCTCCAGTTTTTTGTTAATTGCCGCCAGGTCTGGTTCGGCCAAAGGCAAGCCCCTGGCCGCGGGCGGGGGAGGAGCCGAGGCCGCCGACGTTGGCGCCGCGGCCGCAGCGGAAACTACGGCGGCAGCAGTAACCGGAGCGACCCGCTCCCAGGCCGTAGCCGCCGGACGCGGCTCGGTGGTATAGGCAATATTTTCGCGTGCCGTTAAGTTTAAATTAAAGTAAGTGAGGAATACCCGCAACAGATCGCGCGACAGCCGCAAGCGCTCTACCAATTCTTGTACTTGCGTCGGCGCAGCGCTAAACACCACCGTAAAATAATAACCGTAGCGGATTTGGCGAATGGGGTAAGCCAGCCGATTTTTACCCAACGGGTGAAGCTCGGCGCTGTCGGCGATGCCCCGTACCGCCGCCGTCACTTCCTCGGCCCGTTTCCCGGACTCGGCTTCGGTTAGGGTGCCGGGGAGGATGAAGAATAATTCGTAAGTACGCATAATTTAGTGCTGCCTTATCCTATCAAATAACCCCCAAACCTGTCAATGCCATTGTAGTAGACCGTTGAAAAACTCTTTAGCGGCGCCTTAATTGTCATCCCCGCGAAAGCGGGGATCCAGCAACTTGGCTAATAAAAAGGCTGTTTATACTGGATTCCCGCTGGAGCTCCATCTTCATGAAGCCAAGGTTTACCCTCGTGGATTCCCGCTGGAGTTTACCCTCGTGGATTCCCGCTTACGCGGGAATGACACGGGGGCGGGAATGACACGGGGGCGGGAATGACACGGGGGCGGGAATGACACGGGGGCGGGAATGACAGACGAGTTTTTCAACGGTCCCTGCAGCGCCGGGCCGATTTCCTCTCCGGCCCTAAAATATGATATACTATCGGCGGCTTTTCCTCGTTATCTTTTAAATATGCCTTCGGATGCCGCACTGAAAAAAATTCTCAAGGAATACCGCTTTCCCGTAACGCGCGGACAGTTGCGCGCTGCGGCTTTAAAAGCCGCTAAAACCAAAAAATCTTTGGTGGATATTCTGATTGCCGAAGGGCTGATTGATGAAGAACAAATCTACCAAAAATTAGGCGCCTCCCTGGGCGCTCCCTTTATCGCCCTAAAAAATCGTGAGATTAAGCCGGAAATACTGAATTTAATCCCGCCGCCGGTGGCGGGCACGCATCAGGTAGTGGCGTTTGACAAAACCGCTACAGAAATCAAACTCGCCATGGTAGACCCTACCGATATCCAGACCATCGAATTTTTACGGCGCAAAACCGGGCTGGAACCTAAAGTCCATATTACTACTACCAGCGACCTGCGCGAAGCGCTGCGGCGCTACCATACCGCCCTGGAAGAAGAGCTGCGCGTAGTCCAGGAAGCGGGCGGCGAAGCGCTGCCGGGCGATCTGAAAAAAGCGGCGGAAGAGGTGTCGGTGGTTAACCTGGTCAATAGTATCTTGGAACACGCCGTGTACGAAAACGCTTCGGATATTCACATTGAGCCTACCGACCGCGAGGTAATCATCCGCTATCGGATTGACGGCATCCTGAATCCGGTAATGACGCTGCCCAAAAATCTCCAGAACGGGGTAACGGCGCGCTTGAAAATTCTCGCCAACCTGAAGCTGGATGAACATATGGCCCCCCAGGACGGCCGCTTCCGCATTCAGGTGCAGGATGATAAGCTGGCTTTCCGCGTTTCCATTCTGCCGGTTTATGACGGCGAAAAAATCGCTTTGCGCCTGCTCCACGAAGGGGTAAAGCCGCTGACGCTGGATGAGCTGGGGCTTTTGCCGGAGCCGCGCGCCCTGGTGGCCGAGGCCGCCAAAAAACCGCACGGCATGCTGCTGGTAACCGGGCCCACCGGCAGCGGCAAAACCACTACGCTCTATTCGCTGCTCGGCATTCTTAACCAGCCTGGGGTAAATATCTCCACCGTGGAAGACCCTATTGAATACCGGGTGCCGGGAGTAAACCAAAGCCAGGTCAACCCTAAAGTCGGCTTTACTTTTGCCACTGGCCTGCGGGCTCTCTTGCGCCAGGACCCTAATATCATTATGGTCGGCGAAATCCGCGATCAGGAAACGGCGGAAATTGCCATGCATGCCGCCATGACCGGCCACCTGGTACTCTCTACCCTGCATACCAACGATGCAGCCACTACCTTGCCCCGCTTAACCGACATGGGCGTGCCGCCATTTTTGGTCGCTTTCACCTGCAATCTGATTGTGGCGCAGCGGCTGGTGCGGCGCATTTGCCCTTTTTGTACCAAAGCCTACCGGCTGGACCACGCCGCCGAAGCCGAACTCGCCAAAGTATTTGACGTTAAAAAGCTGCCGGCCTTGTTCCGCGAACATCTGCCCAAGGAAGCAAAAAGTAAAGAGAACGAAGGGGCGTTTGCCCAGGGCACCGGCTGCCGGCGCTGCGGCAATAAAGGCTACAAAGGGCGCGTTGGCATCTACGAAGTGTTAAAAATTGACGAGGACATCACTCGACTGATTAACGAACGCCGCGCCGCTGACACCATCCGCGCCTATGCCAGAACCCATGGCATGCTCACGATGCTGGAAGACGGCTTGATTAAGGCTCGGATGGGGATTACCACCATCAGCGAAGTGCTGCGGGTATCCAAAGATTAAGTCCCCCAATTTACCTGCTCGCCTACCTGTCTCGCCTACCATCCTACAATCCTACAATCCTACAATCCTACTCGTATTATATGCCCCCCACCGACAATCCGCCGCGCCCGAAGCTGACGCAACGGCTGCGGGAACGCTATACCCCTATCCGCTTCCGGGAAAAAATCATTTTCGTCTACAATCTATACATCATGATCCGGGCCGGCCTTTCCATTGTGGCGGCGCTAAAAATTTTATCCGAACAAGTGGAAAACCCCAGGTTGCGCCGTATTGTTGGCGAAGTAAAAGCGCAGGTAGAAAAAGGCCGTCAATTGTCCGAAGTGTTGGCGGAATTCCCCAAACTGTTTCCCCCGGTTTATGTCAGCATGATTGCCGCCGGCGAAGCGGCCGGCAAAATGGAAACTGCCCTCTCGCAGGTGGCCTCCCAAATGAAAAAAACCCAGGAGCTGAAAAGCCGCGTGCGCGGGACGCTGGTTTACCCGGCGGTGGTATTAACGGCCATGGTCGGCATCGGCCTGGAAATGGTTTTTTTTGTTTTGCCCAAAATCATCGTGATGTTTGAGGACTTTCAGGTCGGCTTGCCCCTGCCGACGCTGATTTTAATCAGTGTGGTGCGGGGCGGTCAGCGCTACGGGGTGTTTATTCTGCTGTTGCTGTCTGCCCTTATTGCCCTGGCAATAGTAACTTTCCGGCGCCCGGGGCCGCGGCAGACTTTACACGCGGTTTGGCTGCGTCTGCCCATTGTGGGATCAATCAACACCAAACTCGGGCTGGCGCGCTTTACCCTTACCCTGTCTTCGCTCCTGGAGAGCGCCATTCCCATTATTGAAGCGGTAAAAATCTCGGCCTCGGTGCAGAATAATTTAATTTTTCGCGGGGCCTTGATTGCCGCGGCGGAACAGCTGAAAAAAGGGGTGACGCTCTCGGCCATCCTGGCGGAAAAACCTCGGTTATTTCCGCCCCTGGTAACCCAGATGCTGTTAGTGGGAGAAGAATCCGGCCAGGTGGAAACCATGCTGCGCGAATTGGCTGAATATTATGCTAATGAGGTAGATACCACCATGAAAAACCTGTCTACCGTTATTGAGCCGGCCGTTATTCTGCTTCTGGGGTTCGGCGTAGCCGGCGTGGCGGTGGCCGTCATTATGCCTCTTTATACCCTGGCCCAGAGTTTTTAGTATGTTAGGACTTACGCGTTTGGCGCACTGCGTGCTCATATGCTCCGGTGCTCAACGCTGTATATCTGTATACAGCTTATTCCGCTCCTCGCTTTTTCCTTGCATTGCATCCAAACGCATAAGTCCTATATGTTACTAACTAACCCCTTCGCCGGGGCTTTCGGGCTGGATATTGGTGACTTGTCCCTTAAGTTAGTGCAACTTTCCTATCTTCATTTACCATTTGCCTCGCCTCGCTTCCGGGTCACTGCCATCCGCACCGCCACTCTGCCCCCGGGCTATATTGTCAACGGAGAAATTCAACAACCGGAAATGGTGCGTCACAAAATATTACATTTGCTGGGCCGCGATGGCGTCAATAAGCCGATTAAATCCCGCTGGGTGGTAACGGCTTTGCCCGATCCTAAAACTTTCCTTAAATTGATTACCTTGGAAATTCCGGCCGAAGAGCTGACCGAAGATGATGTGCTCTACCAGGCCAAACGCCATCTGCCCTTTGATCTCTCCGAGGCTTATCTGGATTGGCAAATCGTGCCGGAAGATTCCACCGAGTCCGCCACGGCGGTGTTAATCGGCGCCGCGCCCAAAGTAATCGCCGATTCCTATACCTATCTATTGGAATCGGCCGGCCTGGAAGCGCTGACGCTGGAAGTGGAGGCGGTGGCAATCGCCCGCACCCTCATTACCCGGGGCAAAACTTACGAAGGGGAAGCGCGGGCCTTGTTAGACCTCGGCGCCACCCGCACCGGTTTAGTAATTTACGACCGGGGCAGCCTGCAGTTCGCTACCACTTTAAATTTCTCCGGAGAATTGCTTACTACGGCGCTGGCCCAAGAGTTAAAAATCGGCTACGAGCAGGCAGAAAAATTAAAAATTGAGCACGGCCTGTACGCTAGCGGACCGCATCCGCGCTATCTGAAAGCGGTAACTCCTTTGGCCGAAGCCCTGGCAGCTGACCTGCAACGCGCCTTTACTTTCTACCGGGAACATTTCCCCGCCGGCAATCCGATTATGCACCTCACCATGTGCGGGGGGGTAAGCCATTTAAAAAATTTGTCGTCCCTCCTCTCTGCCAAATTAAAAATTTCCGCCGCCCCGGGCAATGCCTGGAAAAATCTGAATCACCAGCCAGTAACGGCCGAAGAACACCAGCGCGGGGCTGCCCTGGTGACCGCCCTGGGGCTGGCGTTGCGGGCCGCGGAAACCCCCGTTTCCTCTGCTGAATAACCACTTAAATATGTTCAACGTTCTCCTTAACCTGCTCTCGCCTTCCAAAAAAAATAAAGTTCTGAAACTGGCCAAGTTCCTTTTTATTAAAGAAAATCTGGAGCTGATTCTGTTGACCGCGGCGCTGCTGGGGATCATTTTTCTGGGCGGCTGGCTGATTTTGGTGGATGTCTTAAACGACCTGGCGCGCGGTACCGCCACCGTTAACGCCCGTTTCGCTGCTCTTAATCAAAATAATCGCATGCTCAATGCGGAAATCCGAGAATTTAATTTGACGAGCGAACGCTTCCGTCCGCTGGTGCCCTTATTGCTGCAAATTACCGCTACCCTGCCCCCGGCCGTGCGCCTCTCCGCGCTCGCTTATGACCGCACTGCCGCCCGCCTGGTTCTTTCTGGCACCGCGGCCACGCGCGAGGAATTGCTACAGTATCAAACTATTTTAAAAAATCTGCCCGCGGTGACCTCGGTAGTAATGCCGACTTCACAGTTACTGCAACAAAATAACATTGATTTTGAGACGACGATATTTTTGACCAATGCCTCTAGCACCACGCCCTAAAATATGTTTCGTCTTTCTTTTGAAAAAAAATTGCTGCTGATAATTGCCGCTTTCGGCCTCGGGAGCGCGGCAATCATCAGCGCCGTAATTATTCCCACCATCCGGCAAATCCGGCAAATCAACCGGCAAACTTATGAACTGCGGCTGCTTTTGGAACGACAGTTTAATCGTACTTCCCAGCTGCGGATGTCCGCCGATCAAATCCGAACGGTGCAAGAGGGAACCGCCGCCTTTGCCCGTTACCGCTTCCAGCGCGGTGAAGCATTATCCCTCATTACCGGCCTGGAAGCGCTTTCTGCCCGTCATCGGTTAGATCATACCATTGAACGCTCTAACCTGGACCAGCCGGACGCGCCCCGCCTTACTTTTGTTCTCACCACGGTAGGCACCCTGCCCGATACTTTGCGCTATCTCTCGGATTTGGAAACCTATCCTAAATTCCTCACGATAGAAACGCTGGACTGGTCCGCCCGCCCGTCCCCGGGGAACTCCCTCGCCCCGCCCCTTGTCAATATGCGTTTAGCGCTGGCGCTGTATGTTAATCAATAGGAAAAAACCTCTGCTCCAATCGCTGCCATCGCTCTCGCTGTGGCGGTGGGTTAGTTTACTCCTAATTGGCCTGCTGGTAGGAAGTTTAATGGCCAGCGCTTTATTTATTTACCAATATATCTGGCGCACGCTTAATGAGGCTAACTCCATTGTGGCGCTTCGCACCGAATACGATTACGTGGCCGTGGACTGGGAGGGATTCGTGCGGGCGCGCGCGACCCTGCAAAGCAAACTGAATAAAACCGCCATCCCCCGCACGGTGCGCAATATCTTTGATTTTGCTTCGGCCACTTCTTCGCCGGCAACCAAAACTCCCCTGGCGCCCGCCCGCCGCCCGCGTCCTTAATACTTACCTCTCCTTAAGGTTATGCGCTTATGGTTTGTGCTCGGACGCCAGCCGCTGCTGTCGGCCGCGGAATTGTTTGCGGTATTGGGGCCGTTGCCTCTCTCCGCTACCGATTACCGGCATCAGCCGCTGATTTTAAAATTGAATTTACCGCCCGCGGCGCCGGCGCCCCAGCAATTAATGCCGCGGCTCGGCGGCACCATTAAAATCGGCGAAGGAATTGCCAGCAATCTGCCGGAAGGGAAATTACTGGAGCGGATGGGAAAAGAATTGCAAAAAATCAAGGGGAAGATTCATTATGGCATTAGCGGGTATGGCGATCACCCGAGAGAAATAAAAGCCAAAACTATCGCCCGCTGGGGCAAAGAGATTAAACGCCGCCTGCAATCCGAAAGCCGGTCGGTACGCTATGTGTTCAAAAATGAACCGGCCTTATCTTCCGTTACGGTAACGCAGAATAAACTGACTGATAAAGGTAAAGAATTCCTCGTCTCCCTCTCCTCCGCCGAGGAGAGGGCAAGGGGAGAGGTCAGGTACGACCTGGCCCTCACCCGCGCCGTCCAACCGTTTAAGGAATTCTCTGCCCGCGACTATGGCCGCCCGGCGCGCGATGACCGGAGCGGCCTGCTGCCGCCCAAGCTGGCAATGATCATGATAAATCTGGCAGCCGGCCCGCGTTCGTCATTACGCCTGCTGGATCCGTTCTGCGGCTCCGGCACTATCCTTACCGAAGCGTTGCTCCTCGGCCACCGCCAGCTGATCGGAGCCGACATTTCAGAACAGGCAATTCAAGATACCCAAAAAAATATTACCTGGATTGCTAACCAAATCGCGGGTCTCCCCTCCTCAATCGCCGATCTACCAATCCTTCCTGCTAATGTTACCGCGCTCTCCCAAAAAATACCTCCGGCCGCCGTGGACGCCATTGTCACCGAACCCGCTCTCGGCCCGCCGCTCACGGGCAAGGAAAAAATTGCCCAAATAAAAAAGACGGCGCAGGAGCTTAACCGCCTTTATTTCCAAGCCTTCCGCGAATTTAAAAAAATCCTCTGTCCGGGCGGAGCGGTCGTCTTTATTTTTCCGCGCTTTTTGGTGAAAGGCGAATGGATTACTGTTTCCCCGCGCGTGGTGCCGGATATTGAAAAACTGGGATTTACGGTGGAGCCGCTGCTTCCTAAAGAACTGCACCCAGAACCATTCGGGCTGTATCACCGACCCGGGCAATGGGTAGCTAGAGAAATCTGGCGGTTTAGAAATTTCCGATAAATTTTAATTCAACCATAGTCTGCCTACCAACTGCCCCACTAAATAGCCGACCGCGGCAGCGACCGTCGCCAGCAACACCATCTCTAAACCCGCCTTCCACCAGGACCGACGCGAATAACGGGTGGTGGCGACTCCCACCATAAATAGACCCAGGAGAGTAATGGCGATTGAGTAGGGGATCGCCCTGATCACCGAACCCCCCGCCAGATAAGGGATAAGCGGCACCGCCCCGCCCAAAATATAGGCAATGCCCATGGCAATTCCGTTGCGCAAAGGCTCGGGCGGTTGGTCGGGAAATACTTTGAGTTCGCGATAAGCCATCTCCTGCAGAAACAAATTTTTATCCCGGGAAGCCGCCGCGGCCATCGGTTCGGCAAGCGCCCGCGGCCAACCGTCTTTTACATACATTCCAGCCAGCTCTTCCTGTTCTTCCTGCGGATATTGTTTTAGCTCGAATTGCTCTTCGGCTAATTTGCGCCGGTCAATGTCGCGTTCTGACTTATTGGAAAGATAAGAACCCACCGCCATGGAAAGCGACTCCACCGCTATCAACACCAGCCCCGAAAGCAATACGGTAAATTGCTGCTGGCTGGCTGCGGCGATTCCGGTCAGCGCTCCCAAGGTGGAAACCATCCCGTCTTCCATGCCAAATACTACCTCGCGAATCAGCGCGGACCGGGGGGTATTTTGGTGATGGACAAAATCAGGACGATGATGATAATCCCTTACGCTCATAAATCCGGCCTGGTTAATCTCCGGCATTAGATCGTTTTTCTAGCAAAACATTTCCCTCTACCAAAAACACGCCCTCATTCTTCGCTGCTTTGATCATTTCCGGCGTAAATCCGCTTTGGCTGAATAAAATATAGTATTCTTTCCGATCATTTTTATTCCACTCCACTTTGTCCGCTTTCTTTTTTAGCTCTTCATAAATATTTATGCCCACCGGGCTAACCGACCATTTGCACTCGCCAAAAATTATTTTCTTTTCCGAAGAATTTAACCCCACCACATCAATTTCCTGATTATTATCCCAATCACGCCCTACCCGTTCAAACGCAAAAATTTTATCCCGCCAGCCGATTAACAACTCCGCAGCCACTCGCTCATACGCCTGCGCAGTGATAGTTTTGAAACTAGAATTGATGGTGTCGTTATACTGTAAGCCGTTAAACATTTTTTCCAGCACATAATCATAATTGTCCATTTCCAAGTAGCTTTTGTAGGGAAAAATATACTGAAACCAAACCACAAAAAAATTATCGGAAATTTTATACAAACCCTTGCGCGATTTGTCCGGTTTGGCTTCGGTTACCGGCACCTCGCGCTCCACCAAGCGCAGATTGATCAGCACGGAGAGATACTTGTTCGCGGTGGCTTTATCCAGCCCCGCTTCATTCACTATTTCGCTTAGTTTTCTTTTGCCCGTTGCAATCGCGCGCAAAATCGCTAAATAATTTTTGGTTTCGCGCAGTTCTTCTTTAAGAGTGAATTCCACCTCGTTGTACAAAAAAGCGGTTTTGCTAAAAATCTTTTTTTTGATTTCACCAGACAAATCTCCGCCACCCACAAACTGTTTAAGATATGCCGGCATGCCGCCGGTGATGGTATAAATATTAAGAAAATCAGAAAAATTCTTCTCGGGAAAAAATTGCCATGATTGCGAAAAATTTAACGGGTCAACTAAAATCTGGCCGGTACGGCGGCCAAACAGGGGGGCGCTCTGATTCAGCGTTTCCGATTCCATCATGGCGATGCTGGAACCGGACAAGATCAAAAAAATGTTGGTATTCTTCAAATACTCGTCCCAGCCCTTTTGAAAAAGGGAGCTGGTAGACTTATCGTTTTCCGTAAGATACGGATATTCGTCTATCGCCAAAACCAATGGTGTGGCGGTTGTTTTTGTTTTTAAATATGAAAAGGCTTCTACCCAGTCGCCAAAACCATTTTTGATTAAAATATCATCCTTAAAGTAATTGCCGACTATTTGTCCCAGCTCTCGCAGCTGATCCATGGTTGTGCGTTTGTCGGCTAAAAAATAGAGCGCCGGTTTGTCTTTGATGAATTGTTTAATCAGTTCGGTTTTCCCAACGCGACGCTTGCCGTAGATAATAAAAAGCTGCGCGGTGTTTGACTGCCACTTTTCATTTAACGTGCTTAATTCTTGTTCACGGTTGATAAACGGCATATTCTATAGTTCTTTGGTTAGTATACTTGTAAGTAGTATACCTTACGAGTATACTATTTGTCAATAGCGCCTTTTTTAATTTTTGGTTTTATACCCCGCTAGCCAAGCTGCGGGGAACCAAAAATGGGGGTTTCAAGGGGGGGTACCCCTTGGTGCGAACGCGGGGTAAATACCCCGCCGTGAATGGGGAGCAGCGAGCCGCAGGCGAGCGTTGAGGGGCGAGAGCGTAGCGGAGCCCCTCAAAAACGAGCGAGCGGAGCGAGCGAGTTTATTAGAAGCCCGCGAATACCCTGCGGCTTGCCGCAGGGTAAGCGGGCAAGTAAAAATTAATATGTCGGCGGAGCCGACTCCGCTACTAAAAAACCCGCCCAGATACCCTGCTCGCCTTAGGCGAGCAGGGTCGGGTTTATTATATCCGGCTCGCGCTGGCGCGCTTGACAAATAATGCCGTAGATTACGCGATGTGAAAATAACAAACATCGCCATCCTGTACTTCGTATGCTTTGCCTTCTAGCCTCATTTTACCGCTCTCACGCAATTTTGCCCACCCGCCCACGGCAACAAAATCCTGCCAGTTAGCAACATCAGCTTTAATAAAACCCTTAATAAAATCCGTGTGGATAACGCCGGCCGCCTCCGGCGCTTTGGTGCCGCGCTTTACCGTCCAGGCGCGCGTTTCCGGCTCGCCAGAAGTGAGGAAAGTAATGAGTTCAAGCAATTGATAACCCGCGCTAATCAATTTGTCTAACCCGGTTTGTTCCATTCCCGATTCTTTTAAATATTGTTTTGCTTCTTCCAGGCTTAAATCCGCCAGCTCCGCTTCCAGATTGGCGCTAATATACACATGCGGCGCTGTATCATCAACCCTAGTTTCAAGTTTCATATTTCCAGTTTCATCAACATTCACCACGTACAACATCGGCTTCATGGTAAGCAGGTGGAGTTCTTTAACCAGTCTCATTTCATCATCGCTCAAATCTAGCTCTCGGGCCGGTGCGCCGGCTTGGAGTTGGTCAAAAACTTTTTGAAACACATCAACCGCCGGCTGCCATTCCTTGGCGCCAGCGCCCTTAGCCGAAGTTTTAGCGGCTTTAAGGCGTTTCTCAACGGTCTGCAAATCCGCCAGCGCCAGTTCAGTATTGATAACGGCAGTGTCCTCGGCCGGGTCAATCCGATTATTCACATGAATAACATTGGTGTCGCTAAACGCCCGCACCACCTGAACAATGGCGTCTACCTCCCGGATGTGGGACAAAAACTTATTGCCCAGCCCCTGGCCTTCGGCAGCGCCTTTAACCAGGCCGGCAATATCCACAAATTCAATCACCGTCGGGATGATTTTTTGCGATTGCGAAACCACCGCCAATTTTTGCAGGCGGTCGTCCGGCACCTCTACTACCCCTATATTGGGGTCAATGGTGCAAAAGGGATAATTGGCGGCATTGGCCTGCTTGCTGCGCGTTAAGGCGTTAAACAGGGTGGATTTGCCGACATTGGGCAAACCGACGATACCGAGGGAAAAAGACATATTAACTGCCGCCTACTATACACGGCGGCGGCTGACATTTCAAGCCAGCGACAAGCCTTTGACAGAAAATTTTTTTTTGGTATACTAATCCCGTTATTCATGGGCCAATAGCTCAGCTGGCTAGAGCGCTTCCATGGCATGGAAGAGGTCCGGGGTTCAAATCCCCGTTGGTCCACGCACTAAAAACCCTGCACCGTACGGCGCAGGGTTTTGCCTATGCTAAAGTTTTCTGGCTACTAGCGAGCAGCTCAGATCAAAAACACCGTGGGCAGCACCAACCCCATCACCCAGGCCATCCCGATGCTAAAAATCATTACTGCCAGCTGATGTTCAAGTTCCTTGAGTTTACCGTTGACGTGGCTTACCACCAAGGAAGGCATAAATTTTAATTAATGAATTAATCGGCTCATTACGCTGCTAAAACGCCTATCTCATTGCCAACAAAACATATTATAACATACGCGAGGCCAAAAGTCAAGGCGTCCTGGTTTGGGCTCGGGCACTACTAAGTTTTTGGTAGAGCTGGCAGCGAAGCAACCAACAAGCGTATACCCCAAAGAGTAACAAAGAATACTAAACTGACGCTGGCAATATGCGATGATGATTATTCATAGGTAGTTAGGTAAGCTGCCCGTCACCACCGGTAGCAGGAGGTGGCGCTGGGGGGGTGGCCGGCGATGATGGGGTAGTAATAGGCGGGAGTTGAGGCGGCGGAGAGGTAAACGGAGGAGCCGGTGATACGGACGCCGCGTTTTTATACTGCAGGCGCACATCTACCGCCACATTAGCGGCTTCGGTACCCGACAGGTCAATGGTATCAGTGCGATGCGGCTGATACTGCCCATGCTCATAAGTAACGTAATAAGGAGCATCACCGGCCAAAAAGTAGTAACGCCCGCGGCCATCAGTAATCTGGGTGCCTACCAATTTATTAAACTGGGCGTTAAACAGCCGGGCAATGACGCGACCCACCGGATTTTTCTTGGCCGCATCATACACAATCCCCCAGCTCTTAATTTTGGCCGGCACAGCCAGGCGATGAAAAATCATAAAAAGCAGCAGGTGGACAAAAACCAATACACCCACATACCAGCGCGGCGAAACATAAAAAGAAATCAGGGTAAGGATAATGCCCAGCCAGGAAAGAGTTACCTGGGTAGTGCGGCCCACGCGTTGCCAAAATAGCCGACGCAGAGGGCGGGCTTCGCCGCTCGGGTCCAGGGGGATGTTGGCGGTAATCACTGCATCGCGCTCCGAAGCGGCAATGGTTTCTCCGTGATAAATATCAGTGCGCCGGCCGTCGGTCTGGAAAGCCGAAAGCAGCTGCGAAGGGAATACCAAACTGGCTTTGGCCACCTCAATTTTATAATTCCCCGGATTAACCACAAAAGCATACCGGCCGCGCCGGTCAGTAACCCGCGTCTGCAATACCCGGCCGCTCGCCGTATCAATCAGCCGCACTGTCGCCAAATCAACCGGCAGCTTATTCAGCGCGTTATACACCTGGCCCCATCCGGCGCGGCGGCGGCGGCCCAACAAAAGCAGCGGCTGCAAAAACAGATAGCGCAAAAACGGCAATAAATCCACCCAGCCCACTACGGCCACGGTGCCGACGGCGGTCGCCACCACCACGCTCGGCGCCACCACGGTTTCCGCCGCTTTTTCTACTTTCGGGTTATCCGCGGCCTCGCTGGCCCGGGTGATTGTCCGTTTGCCTAAGGCTTTAGTTTTGGCCGCGACGTTTTGCGTTACGGCCACAATATTTTCGGCCAGGGTTTTGGTGGGGTCAATTACTGTCGCGAGCGGTGGCGGTTGGGCTACCAATTCCAGCGCTAGATTAATGGTATTGTTGGCCACCGGAAAAGTCAGCGACTTACGCTCGTAATATCCGGCTTTAGTCACACGCAACTGATATTCCTCGTTCGGCACCACCCAGACAAATAACCCTGATCCGTTGGTAGCTTGCGGATTGCGCTGACCGCTCGCTGATAAATCTACTAAACGTCCGCCCTGAAGCAATGCCACGGCAACCCCCACCACCGGCGCGCCATCTGCGGTAATCTGCCCCCAAGGCAGGCTATTAATGACTACGGCCAAAGAATCAAACCGCCCCCCGCCATAATCAATCTCCAAATAACTTTGGTGCGGCCCGACCCGCGGCGCTGTCAAATCGGCGCGATAGAGGCGGGCGGCAGGCTGATAGGCTAACCGGTGCCGCTCGTTGCCGTCTACTACTAGGGTAATACTCTGGGGCGCGGACAATAAAATTTCCTCCGGAACTACTACGGAAAGGGACGCTCCGGCCGGCAGCGTCACAGTGCCGTCACGCGACTCCAAACGAATAGTCCCCCCGCCGCCGTACCACCCCAGGCGGGTCAAATCAATCCGGCGCGCGCTGCCTACGGTAGTCGCCGGCGGCGCATAAACCGCCCCGGGGGCAACCGCCGGGCCGGTAACCGGGCTGGCACCTGGCGCGGCCGGCGCAGTCACCGCGCAAGCGGCAAACCCCACGCAAGCCTGGTCATTGCAATCAGCTTGGCCGTTACCATCATCATCAACTCCGTTGTCGCACACTTCCGGAGCCGGAGCAGCAGGAGGAGTGATGGGAGCAACTGGCGCTTGACAGACCGTAGCCGTGGCACAATTGGCATCGGCGCAATCAGTCTCTCCATCGCCATCGTCGTCAATCTGATTATCGCACACTTCGGCAGGCGGCGCCGATAAACGCCGGCCGCTCGTTTCCACGCCGCCGCTCTCATTACCCGAAGTATCCGCGGAAATGACTAAGTAATAATAAGTGGTGTTGGCAGCGGCCGTGGTGTCAGTAAACCGAGTACCACTCCCCTGGAATACGGCAGTGCCGTCGCTTCCCGAAGTCGGCGCGCGGCCGCGTTGGCGCACAATGCGCACGCCGCTAAAATCCGGCGCTACCGTAGCCGACGGATTCTGCCAAGAGAGTGCCAAGGCGCTGACGCTGGCGGTGAGCGTTAAATTGGAAACATCCGGCGGCGGTGTGCTGTCGGGCTGGGTGGTAAAAGTACGGTCGCTGCTCGCGCCCGAGTTCCCCGCCGCATCCGTAGAAATTACCTGGTAGTGATAGGTGGTAGCGGCGATTAAACCGGTCAGCGACAGCTGGTGGCTGGTAACGCGCGCTGCTTCGCTGGCGCTGCTGCCATATTGCGCGGTGCGGCCGTACAGCACTTGGCTGTCGGCCGGTTCATCGGTTTGCCAAACGATCGAAGCGCCGGTTTCGGCAGGCGTAGCGCTGATGCCGGAAATTTGGGGTGGGGTAGTGTCAGCCGCCGCCGGCGGAGTGGTAGTGGTGGTGGTAGCAGTAGGGCCGGCCGGCGGCGACGCCGGGGGAGGAGGGGAAGTGCCGCCGCCGCCGCTTTGAATGCCGCCGCCCAAGGCCGGAATAGTCAAAGTAACGTTTAAGCTCTGCCCGCTGGTGTTAGTTTGGGCCAACACCGAAAACGGCAGGGCAAAAAATATGGCAATGGCCAGCCCCCAAATTAGCATTTTGCTTGGTCTGAATGACTCCATCATACTAATGGTCGTCGTCTGAGTTTAATCAAAAAACGAACAGCAAACGCGATCAAACCCAAAATAATTATCACTACCGGAGTAACAATTGCGGCCGGCAGATACCAGACTGACGTAGCGGCCCGCGCCTCCTGGCCGGTAACGCCGTAACGCACCCTGGCCTCCACCTGATACCAGCCGGGCAGACGGATAAAATCCCCGGCGGCAAAGGTAGGCGTCAGGCTACGAGTAGCGCCCGCCAATAAACGATTGCCCAATGAAAGCGGCGCTTCTTTAAGCAGTCTTCCGCTCCAGGATTTAAATAATACTTGCCCGGTAATCGGCACGCTGACCGTACCGGCGTTTTCTAATACCAAAGTAAACGGCCACTGCCCTCCCGCCAGGGAAAGAGCGGCGCTGTTCCACTGTTTAATTGTTACCGCTTCTCGGACGATGCCGGTAATCTGTAGTTCCAATAGACTAACCGCCTGCACTGCCAACCCGATGGTAGCGCCAGGCGCTGCCGCTGGCGCCA
This sequence comes from Candidatus Magasanikiibacteriota bacterium, assembly GCA_016189025.1. Lineage (GTDB taxonomy): Bacteria > Patescibacteriota > Patescibacteriia > Magasanikbacterales > GWA2-37-8 > JACPGS01. Next base: position 27,421 of record JACPGS010000003.1, read on the forward strand.
CCATTAATCCCAAATAATGCGGCGACCCGGGTTCAGCATCAGCCGGAATTTGCACCAGAAATTTCACCGCTCGCGTCCGGCGCGACGCTATCGTTATTACCGGCGCCTCGGGCGTCAGCCATTCTTCCGCCCGGTCCATACCCATCCCAAATACCGGCCGCCCCGTTTCGTCCTGAATCGCCCCCCAGACACTTAAAGAAAAACTCCGCTCTTGAGCCTCGGGATTAGTAACCTGAACTATTAAGATATGGCTGGTCCCGGGCGCGGCTGCTAATTTATGCCGCGCCGGGGAAATGGTTAAGGCCTGAGCCGGATAAGAAATTGAAAAAAAACTTACCGCTAAAACTGATATTACTATTCCCCTGAACAAAAAACCCATAAAACTGCAGAAGAATTAAAAATACCAGTTAGCATTAGGGAGCGGCAGACGAGTATCTTTGGGCGCGCAATTTATGAGCACCCAAAGAGTGTCTGCCGCGACCAACCAAGTGAGTTTCAGCAATAGCGATAGCGACTGGGCGGATAACGATTATCGTCAACATTCTTCTACAGTCTTATATCAAACTGGATCCTCCCAAATTATCAAAAATCAGCCGGCCTCAAGAGTCATTATTTTTGCTTTTATCCGCATCGCGATCAGCGCCCAATCAAAAATTAGCGGACACTAAAAGCGAAACGGTCTGACTATAACTGCCTGGTGTACTAGCATCACTGCGCGAGGCCTTAAAGGCAAGAGTCACCCCGTCGCCGGCAATCGGCCGGCTGACCGAAGCCAGGGTCCGCCCGGTTACCGACACATCGCCAGTCACTACGCTATTGGTGCCGCCGACTGCCAAACCGTATTCCTCGCTCCCGGCGGTTACCTGCCCGTCCGCTACCGCCGCCGGCATAGTGCCGCTGACGCCGCTGATGGAGAAGGTATAGCCAGTAGGAGAAAAGGAGGTAATGGTGGCAACCGTGCTTACCGTATTCACGGCATTAGACTGGAGTGCGCCCAATTCAACCGACAAACTACTCATGCTGATGCTTAAGTCTTCCCGCACCCCGCCCTGATAACCAGCGCGGACCTCGTAGCTGGTACTGGTAGAGGAACCGGCCGGAGCGTCAATCACGGTGTCCTGCAATTCATAGGAGGTACTGGTAGCTAAAGCCCCGCCGCCCAAACCAACGCTATCAGCGTAAATTGTATAAGAATCTGAACTCATAGCGCCGTAAGCCGTCAGCGGCGCTAAAATTATTATTCCCAAGCTCAAAAAAAATAGCCTTTTTGCGAAGTTCATAAAGTAAATCATTCCGTCTGCCCGACTGATTTTCTATCCCTGATTATACTATATTCAAGTTAATTAAATAAGCGGCCGGGATGTGCATAACTTAATGCCGGGCTGCTGGTAAAAATGTGCTCATTGAGTTATCATAAATATGTTTCCCAGGGAAACATATATGGTCTTGCGGTAGAAACCACGGGGTGTTAACTAAAATAAGACTACAGAAGAATCGGAAAAACTGGTCAGCATCAGGGAGCGGCAGACCAGTGTCTTTGGGCGCGCACCCCGATTAAATCGGGAGAGCGCCCTATGAGTGTCTGCCGCGACCAACCAGGCAATCCCAGCAATAGCGATAGCGACCAGGCGGGAAATGATATAGTTGACATTCTTCTGTAGTTTCAATGTTTGACGTGAAACAATTAGGAATATGGAGCAAAAACAGCCAAAAATCTCACTTAATTTTATCGCTGGCATCATTAGCGTTGTTGGATCGTTCCTGTGGGTAAGGCAGGGTAAGCAAGTATTGCCGGTATTCCAGCTAAAAATGCAGGCAGAAAATAAACAGCTTTTAGAAATAATCAAAGCAAGGCTTGGTTTGCCAGAAAAAATTTATCAATATGCCCACCAAAATCGGCACTATGCGCTTTTACTGGTAAGAAAACGCTCTTCTCTTGAAAAACTCATTATCCCGACTCTTAAAAACAAGCTCTACGGGCCAAAACAAGCCCAATTTAATCGCTGGATGGATAAATTCACTAAAGCAAAAGGTGATTCGTTACCGTCAAATTAGATAAATGTTTAACATGAAACAATTGATCATTGGTGTCTATCCCTGCCCCAATTTTATAGGCTACTTTTATGCGAACTTGGGTAAATTTGTATACACTATTGTATACAAACCAGCCTGCCGAGGAGCTTATAGCGATAGAGGGAAGGGAACAAAAAACTCCTACCAATAGCAGGAGTGTTTGCGCCGATAGCAGGAAAAAGATGGCGCTACCCCCGCTCAATTGCCATCAAATAATTCCGTAACAGAAAAATGGTTTCTTCCCGCAATTTTTTCCGCACCCATATTTTTTCTTTCGCATCCAAAAGCTCCCCTAACCCGCGCATTATTTCATTGTCTTTTACCCGGGAAACTAAATCTATGCAGTCGCGCAAATGTTCGGCAATGCTCTTTTTTACTCTGGCTTCTACGGATTTTTTATCAAAACTCCAGTTATTTTTCGCAAAAAAATAGATGTCATAAATATCGCGCGGCACCATTTGTGGCCGTTCCGTCAAGGCAACTAATTTATTGGCAAACATATAATCAGGCTTGACTACCAACATCGGAGTACCCAATAGATCCCGAAATTCATAATGCTCTGGCAAATTAGCTTCTGCCGGGCGCACGTTAATCTCAATTTTTATATTACGATCCTCTTTGCCATAGGACAAGAAAAAATATAAAGTAAAAAATTTGACGGCCTGATCTTTGATTGTACCGTACTGTTCAGCGATGCTCTCTATTTTAGAAAAAACCAATTCTTTATTTTTTTCCGTCGGATTCAATAAATCAAAATCCAAATCAACCGAAAACCGGGGAAGATTGTAAAAAAAATAAGCACAAGTACCGCCTTTAAAACCTAAAAGCGGCGCCAATGAGGTGTCGGCATAGACATCTTTTAAGATTCTTCCCATTGTTGTCCGGTGTTTTTCTTTATCCAGAATCGTTGACATAATCCTGATAATATTTATCTAATCGCTTGATCAGCTGACGATTATTATATATTTTAACCAACTCAAAGCAAACCGGCCATTTTAACGGACGCAGATTGTCAAAGTAATATCCGGGGGCCAGATAAATCATATCCAAAAAGGCGCGCTCCGGCGTAGCGATGCTGATATTGCCGCTGTTTATTACTCCGCGAGGATTATACAATACGACATCCTTTAACTTGCGAAAGGTATATTTATTGCCCTGGATTCTGATGTCTCTGGCCCAGGGGCCGGCAACAAAAATTGTTTCGTAGTACTGAAAAATCATTCCGGCATCGCGAAAAACCGTTTCAAAACTGATATACGACGGGGTGTAGAGGCTGGTGGCCAATTCTCTCGGATCATAATTTTTATCTTTGGCAAATATGCCCCGAGTTAAGCGTCTTAAATAGCCTCGCTTAACACAATAGGCGACTCTATTTTTTAGCTTATTTTCATTAGTTTCCTGCCAAATCAGCGCCAAATCCTTATAGTTTACAATCGTATTTTGGCTCTGATAAAGCAACTTTACGAAATTTTCCATATTTGTAAACTGGAAGTATGAAATATTACTACTTCCAGTATACATTATTTGGTAACTCTTGTCAAGGTACTGTAAAAAACATAATCCGCTAGTTAAAAATCTTTTGCAATACGTCAGCCAGCTCAAGGCGGTTACGATACAAATATACCTTGGCCATTTTATTGCCCTTGATCATTGCGGAAAGCTTGTAAGTATTTTCACCCCAATAAAGGCAGCAAACGCGCTTGTTCAAATTGAGCGCCTGAGCGATTAAATAACCAACGCCCAGACTAGGTACCGTAACCTCTGCCACCACGACATCGCTAGTTTTGAGAAGCTCCAATTCACGATCATGAATCTCTTCTTTGGTCAGATTAGTTTCGCCATAATCGGAAATAGTCTCATCCGCCACTTGTGCTGAAAGCACAGTGCCATATTTTTTCAACCCAGAAACAATTTCACTATATTGCGGCTGATGAATACGCCCGCCGCGAATGGCACCGATAAAATATATATTCATATCCGTTTGTTAGAAAATAAACCCGTAGCATCTTTTGCCTGCGACCAAAATACATCAAAAATATTTTTTTGCATGGCAAATAATTTTTGATCTTCAATGAGCATGACTATCGGCTCGCGGCCAGCATAGGTAGTATACAGTATTTTACCATTATAGAGTTGCAGATCGACGATCTGGCCGGCGAGCGGGGTAGTGGCAAAACGAAATTGCGTAAAATCATTATCAGATAATTTTTTAATCTGCTCACTGCCAGGGGCATTTTCGGTTAGCAAAATTCGTTTAGGAATTTTTTTAGCAATGCGTCGGTTTTCGTGAGTTTCGCGTATCTCAACGCCCGATTTTTTGGTAATTAAATCTACATAGGCATAGATAGTGTCCGGTTGGGTAATAAGAATATCTTCCAGCGCTTTTTGGTAGCCTCCCATGCCTTCTAATATCCGCACATCAGGCCGCTCAGCCGCCAGACGGTATTTTTCTTTGAGCTCCGGAATCAACTGGCGTACTGCCTGCGTGTCTTTGGAGAATTCTTGCTCTTTAGCAGCTAACAGATCATAGAGCCGCTCCGGGCTCTCGGCCACATAGACGGTGCGCCATTGCTCTTTTACGGCTGCTACTAATCCGCGACGGATCAGGTGATTTAATACATAATAGAGCATGGTGCGGGGGAGGGGGGAGCGAACCTGCAGTTCTTGCACTGTGCTTTTAGGGGAGCGCAGCATAGCGGCATACAACTGCGCCTCATTTTCTCCTAAACCCAGCTTGGCAAGCGTCGCGACGATGCTATTTTTTGTTACCGGTTTTGGCATATGCCTATTTTAGCGATAAATTAGAGATTGTAAAAAGTATCTTTACAAACTCCCCATCCATCATTGACTAATAGTATAAATTATGCTATACTATGTGGTCAATATCTGAATTGTGGATATGTATGATAGATATTAACAGATGGCTCTTTACAACATACGGCTGCGGCTCGACTTTTTTGCCAGCCCGCTTTTTGTTCTTAAGTCAAGAATAGAAAATGGGCTGGCATGGGGCTGGCCGAAGATTCCGCCGTGAGGCGGGGAAAGTGGCAAGAAAATGACAAGGCTGAGTTTTGATCAGACCATGCGGGCGTGGCAGGAGCGTGAACCGAGCCTGCCGGCACGTAATCTCCCCAACCGCTTCGCCGCAATGGCCGCGTGCATCAAGGCTTTCACGGCTCTCGCGCAGGCAGTGAAGAGCAATAAGTCACAGCGCGTGCAGGGCGGACTGATGCGGGAATTCGTCCGGCTCCTCGCGCTCATGGTCTACCAGTACCCGCAGCGCAGCATTTCGCGCGGCATCGCTACGAACTACCCGCCGGGACCGTGCACTCGCTGTACCAAACTGCCGTGCCGGTGCCCGCCCGGCGAATTCAAATGGATCTGGCCTACCATTAAGCCCGAGTGGCTTCGCGAGTCAGTCTATTCGATCCAAGTGCGAATGCGCAAGACGTACCACGGCGGCAATATGCTAAATGGCGGCCGCTGGAACGTCTTGTCAAGGACGTTCCTGGAAATCCACGAGGCGCTGGACAACGACCTGCAGGACCTTGCCCGTGAAGTCGCTCTCCTCGCTGCCGGAGAAGTCAGCCGCCTCAACGCCGATCCGGACGGGAATCGCGATCAGGACGACCTCCTCCACAAGGATGTGGAGTTCGGTGATGTCGCGCTATGGCTTGCCGTGCTGGCGAACGCGCTCGACCTTGAACTCGCGACCCACGCTGACCCGGCCTGGGACGCGACCAGGTTTGTCTACCCGGACGAAACTCCGCTCGCACGCGGTGAGTTTGAAGAAGCTGAGGCCAGTGAATAGGATACGGATCCCGCCTTTTGGGGGCACGGGGGTCCGCAAGATACCAGCAGCGTGCCCCCTCCCAAATTTAACTTTCAATTTTGGTTGGAGGTTAAATAAAGGAATACGCCAGCGACTAGGCGCTGGCCAGACGATGCCGGCATCTTATTCTTTCACTACTACCTCTAAATTTTTAGTATCCGTCCGCCCGTCGTTGCTGGTAAGCAGCGCCCGCAGAGTGTAATCCCCTGGCCCCGGGTGGCGGCGCCAGGTAAAGGTAAGCTGGCGGTTGAAGAGTTTGTCCTCGGCGTGATTAAAGGTATAAATCAGGCGCTCGCTGCCGTCGCTCCCCTGCAGATAAATTTTTATTTCCTTAGCATCCTCCCAGCGGAAAGGCGTCAAATACATTGCCCGGGGGAAATCATCAGCGCGCAGGGTAAGCGGCGAGCGATCCAGCCACTCTACCGTGGGCGGGTCAAACGGAGCAGACAATTCAAACTCTGTTTCGGCTACGGCGCTATTGCCCTGATCGTCGCTTGCGATGGCCTTTAGCCGATGGCTGCCCAGGGCGTGAGTGCGCAGATAATAAGTTAAACTAAACGGGAAACTACGCGAGACGCCAATCGGCACGTTGTCTAATTCATAGCTCACCTGGAACACGCCCCGCGGCGCTGCGGCTTTAACGACAATAGTTAACTGGCGGCTGGCCAGGCGGCTGCCAGCCGCGGGAGTAATAATTTCCACGGTCGGCGTCAGCTCCGGGCTGCTGGTATCATATTCAGTCGGCGGATCAGACAATTCTACGGCGCGCCCCGCGGCCCGTTCGCGCTCTACCCATTCCTGCACCGCACGCTCCCAGTTTTCATACTGCGGATCGTCCGCCGGGTTGTCGGGCAGGGCCCCGCGCGGATCGTCGCGGCGCACATAATGCAGAATGTCGTGCGGCGGCAGATAAGTGCGGTATTCAATTAATGATTCCGGCGTGGAAGAAGTGGCGATTTTGCCGGAAATAGTATTAATCGGCAACACAATGCCGCCGTCGCGGCCGCGCAATACCGGCTTCTCCACCGGATCTTCCGGGGGGGCGGGAAATTGTTCCGGCGTGGTGCTGGCGAGCGCCGCTTTCATAAACCGATTCCAAATGATGCCCGCCAGTTTAATGCCGCCGGACTTCATGGATTTAGGCACCGGGCCGTTGCCGACCCAGACTCCGGCCGCGAGCTGCGGCACGTAGCCGAGGGTCCAGGCATCTTTGCGATTCTGGGTAGTGCCGGTTTTGGCGGCCACCGGACGGTCGGGCAAGATCAGATTATTGCGCGTCCCAAACACAAAGGCCCGCGCCGCATTGTCGCTTAAAACGCTGGTGGTAAGCGCGGCCAGCTCGGGTTTTACCGCTTCCTCGCCCGGGGTCTCTTTCCCTTCATAAAGAATAGCGCCGCTCGGGTCAGTCACCTTGAGAATTGCCGCCGGCGGACGGTAGTGGCCGCCATTGGCGAGCGTAGCATAACCATTGGTGTGCTCCAGCATACTTACTTCATAACCGCCGAGCACTAAGGTTAAATCCGGTTCAGCGGGAAAAGTAGAATAGCCAAACCGGCGCGCAAATTCTACGGTCTGCCGGCCGCCGACCAGATACATAGTTTTAACCGCCGGAATGTTAAGCGATCCCTGCAGGGCAGTGCGCATGGTAAGAAACCCTCGCTCTTTGTTGTCAAAATTGCGGGGCTGATAACGGGCGCCGTCGCGCAAATCAAAATCAGTAGAAACGTCATAGAGCGTGGTAGCCGGGGTAAACCCGCGCTCCCAGGCCGCCGTGTAAACAAACGGCTTAAACGACGAACCGGGCTGCAGCCGGCCGTCTACCACCACATTGAATTGCCCGCCGATGGTTTCGTCGTTAAAATCGCGCGAGCCGACCAGCGCCACAATCTGCGCGGTTTTTGGATCAATCGCTACCAATGCCGCGTTATTGGCGTCTTCTTCTTTGGCAAATTTGTTGCCGATTTCCGTAATGATATTCTCGGCCAGTTGCTGCCTGGCAAAATCCAGAGTAGTAATTACGGTCAACCCGCCGGTCGCTACCAGCCGCTCGCCAAACCGATCCGCCAGCAATGACTCTACATAAGTAACAAAATGCGGCGCCGGAAAACTGGCCTGGCGCCGATACAGCCGGAGCGCTGACTGTTGCGCTTCTTCTTTTTGCGCGGCGGTAATGTACCTTTGCTCGGCCATCAGCCGCAGCACCAAATCGCGCCGGTCGCGCAGGGCATTTAAGTTATTCAAAAACCGGCTGGGCGCTTTGGTCAGGGCCGCTAAAGCCGCGCCTTCGGCCAAAGTTAATTCTTTGGCTGGTTTGTGAAAGTAGCTGCGCGCCGCGGACTCCACCCCATAATTAGTGGAGCCATAGGAAACTTCATTCAGATAAAAAGCGAGGATTTCGTCTTTGGTATATTTGCGCTCCAGGCGCAGCGCCAAAATCGCTTCCTTAACTTTGCGCCAATAACTGCGCTCGCTGCCGACCAAAGCGTTTTTAATCAGCTGCTGGGTGAGGGTAGAGGCACCGCCCGCGCCGGTGCGCCGGCCGATTAAATTATTAAAAGCGGCCCGGGCAATGCTTAAAGGCCGGATGCCGCGGTGCTCATAAAAATGTTTATCTTCCACGGCAATGGTGGCTTTTACTGCCCAGGGCGAAATGTCGGAGAGCGGCACAATGGTGCGCTTGGCATCTTGGTATACTTCGTAGAGCAATTGCTTGCCGGTGCGATCAAAAATTTTAGTGCTTTGCGCCACCTCGCGGGAAGTTAGCCGGCGCGGATCCGGCAATTCGCGTCCCACCCAGGCCGCTACCACGCTGCCGCCGATAAATAAAACTCCGGCTAAAAAAGCAAGGCGGCGAATTAGGCGCCGCCCGGAAAACGGCGGGCGGTTGGAGCGCCGGGGCCGCTTGAACCAACCCCAAAAGACCCTGGCTCTTTTGGCTCCGGGGGGAGGCAGGTCGCCATACACCCGGCGCCGCCGACTTTTTTTTAATAAGGGAATTGGCATGGTTGGTATTATACCCTCCCTTAACCTTGACAAAAAGGGGGTTCTATGTTATACTAAACCTCTGTAAAAATCAAAAGGTACTCTATCGGGGTATCTTTTTTGATTAAAAATTTGGCTAACCAACAACAAAAATATGAGTAAAATCCGCCAAACGGAAAACCGCGCCTTGACTATTTTGGCTCTCTTGAGCTTAATTTTGCCTTACCCAGGGCTGGCCGCCCAGGGAACTGCTGTGTTTGCTGATACCAGCGAAAAAACCGACGGTAATGAGCTGGTGTTGCGGGAGGCGCCCGCCGGCAAGCTGATTCGCACCCCGGCGCGCGAACTGACAAACGAAACTAGCCCGGACCAAGTGGTGCGTGCCGTGATTACTGCTTATACCAGCACCCCGGATCAGACTGATGACAGCCCATTTATTGCCGCCTCGGGCAAGCAGGTCTACGACGGCATGGTGGCCGCCAATTGGCTGCCGTTTGGGACTAAAATAAAAATCCCCGCCTTGTACGGGGACAAAATTTTTACCGTGGACGACCGCATGAACCCGCGCTATGGCCGGGGCCGTCTGGACATTTGGCTGAATACCCCCAGGGCGGAAGCCAAAAAATTCGGCGTCCAGCGCGTGGCCGTGGAAATTTACTATCCGGTAAAACAACTGGCCCGGCGGTAATCTGGTTATCCCCAGCGGGACGCTCGACTGCCCGCCGCCGCCTTTTCCGGAATATCCCCCGGGTGAGTCTTGACACCTATTATAGTTATGGTACAATGTTAACGAAGGCTTTCGGCCGGTGGTTTATACAACCACGCTTAGCGGAAAGTCTTCCAAGAAAATCCGAACCATCATTCGGGTTTTTCTTTTTTATTTGTGGGGGAATATTGAGATAAGAAATTTTTGGTTGGTGCTTTTGTCCTCTTTGATTTGCACATAAAATACACCCTGATTTTGAGTGGCACCCAGGAAACGATGCAGAATCTCTGAACGTTTATTTGGATTTTCTTTGGCGGTGGGCGGAAATCGTGATTTTCGGATAAGTTCGATGGCACAGGGATAAAATCGTAGACGCCGCATGCGATCGTGCCAGTTGCGTTGATCATAAAGATGTTGCCAGTAAATATCCAAAAAAATTTTATCCTTGGCGAAAAAAGCCGACCTCAGATACGGCCGGCGTTTAGACTTTTTTCTGATTTCATCATATAGGCCAAAGGCCTGCCGGCGAATTTCGCGGAAATCTGTGCCGCGCAGCGGTGTTGATTTTACGGGGTAAGCTTTCATAAATATCCTTACTCCACCCGCGCCCGATATTGCACTGCCTCGGTAACGTGAGGAAGGGCAATATCAGCCTGGCCGGCTAAATCGGCAATAGTGCGGCTGACTTTAAGCAAACGATGATAAGCGCGGGCCGAGAGGCGAAATTCGCGCACAATTTTGCGCAAAAATTCCAGAGAATTCGCATCCAGCTGCACTTCCCGGCGCAAATCCGCCGGGCGCATTTCGCTGTTAGTCTGAATGCCGCGCTCGGCAAAGCGCAAGCGCTGCCGCGTGCGCGCCGCCTCTACCCGCGCTCGCACCGCCGCGGAATTTTCTGCCAACTGATGAGCCGAGAGTTCTTCAAATTTCACCCGCGGCACTTCTACGTGCAAATCAATCCGATCCAACAGCGGCCCGGAAACGCGCTTGCCGTAACGCTGGCGCTGCAGCGGCGTGCAGGAACAGAACCGCTCCGGGTCGGTGGCATAACCGCAGGGGCAGGGATTTTGGCTCGCTACCAAAGTAAAACGCGCCGGGAAAGTTACCGTGCCCTGGGCGCGCGCTACGGTAATTACCCCGTCCTCCAGGGGCTGGCGCAGACTTTCTAACACAAAACGCGAAAACTCGGGCAGCTCGTCCAGGAACAATACTCCGCGATGAGCCAGACTAATTTCGCCCGGTCGCGGCACCCGGCCGCCGCCGACCAGAGCCGCGCTGGAAGCGGTATGGTGCGGGGTGCGGAACGGCCGGACGCGCACCAAGCCGCCGGTCAATAGTCCGGCCACGGAATAAATTTTAGTGACCTCCACGGTTTCGGAGTCGCTCATCGCCGGCAAAATAGAAGGAAGCGACCGGGCGAGCAGGGTTTTGCCGGCGCCCGGGGGACCGGTCAGCAGCACATTGTGGCCGCCGGAGGCGGCAATCTCCAGGGCGCGCTTGGCAAACTGCTGACCGCGGATAAAAGCAAAATCCGCCTCGCAATGAGGCGCCGCTTCAGCTAAATTATCCGGCGCGGAAAAAGGAGCAATCGGAATTTCCTGCTGCAGGTGGGCGACCAGCGCTCCTAAAGTAGATACCGGATAAATGATGAGGCCGGAGACTAAACTAGCTTCGACCGCGTCCGCCGCCGGCACAAACAAGCGGCGCCACCCCTGCGCCCGCGCAAACAATGCCAGCGGCAGTACGCCGTTGATATGGCGCACCGAACCGTCCAGCGCGAGTTCCCCCACAATTAGCGCGTCGCGGAGCTCCCAGGCATAGCCGTTGCTTAAGGCAATAATGCCGATCGCCATCGGCAAATCATAGGCCGCGCCTTCTTTGGGAATGTCCGCCGGCGCTAAATTAACGAGAATCCGAAAATTAAAAGGATAGATGAAGCCGGAATTTTTCAGGGCCGAATAAATGCGATGCGTGGCTTCGCGGATTGCCGGATCAGCGAGGCCCACAATGTGAAAATTGGTCTGGCCGCGGTTCAGGTCTACTTCCACCGTTACCAGCAGGCATTCCAGCCCCATCACCGCCGCGGAGTTAAGTTTAAGCACCATACTTAAAACTGCTCCCCGACGATAATTAAAAATTTTTTCAATCCTTCAATCTTAATCTTTGACTTTTTAAGTAAAGGATTCCTCCCATCACTATCATCACATCGGCCAAATTAAATACTCCGGTAAACACTAACAAATAATCAACCGTGTGCTGGTAAAAAATCCGGTCGTAAAAATTAGACAGGGCGCCGGTGATAATTAAGCAGTAAGCGATAAATAGTAAACAGTAATCAGTAAGCAGTAAACAGGGAAATGATTGGCTGCTCACTTTACTATTCGCTGTTGTCGGTTGTCTGTTTACTGATGTCTCCCGCCGCGCTGCTTTCCCTAACTGCCATACTTTCCCTATTAACACTCCCAAAATTACCACCGTTAGCACAATCGTCACTCCATTCGGCACCGGCAAACTAAAAGCCACCCCCTGATTAAAAAACGGCTGCCAGCCCAACCAGCGGCCAACCAGGCGCGGGGCGCTACCCCCGCTGTTGGCCCAGAATTTTAACAGCCGATCCGCCAATAAAAAAAGCCCGTCCCCGACGAGCCAGGCAGCGCAAAATGGCGCGCGCATATCAAAAAATTACACCTCCTGGGTAATAGTTTTTTTACACTCCACGCAGGCGCTGGAGGTGGGCCGCGCCAACAGGCGCCGCTCTTCAATCGGCTGGTGGCAATACTTGCAAATGCCGTAGCTGCCGTCTTTCAGCTGCTGCAGCGCCCGCTTCACGTCGCGCAACAGGCGCTCCAGGTCTTGCTCAATGGAAAGATTGGCCGCATATTCCGCCACTTCGGCGGCATTTTCGTCATCCTTGTCGCCATAATCCGGGAAAGTGCTGTTAAAATCGTCGGCCACATGAGGATTCTTTTTGGTAAAACCGGCCAGCCCATGCTCCAGCTTGGCCTCCTCTTGCGACAGCAAGCCCTTGATTTTGCTTAAAAAATCAGCCGAAAAAACCGCGATGGACCGGGTAGCAGAAGAATTTTTGGGCATATAGTTAATACCAAAGCTGGCACAACGGAACGGTCGGTAGTATACCGGCTGGCCTTCCCCCCGTCAAGTCTATAAAATGAAATCATTAAAATTATCTGTCTTTACCAAAATCTGTATAATCCGCTAAAATCCGCGTAATCTGTGTACAAAAAAAGGCGAGGGTGCCACAAAATATATAATTTCAATGGTTCTCGCCTTTGAAATTGTCCGGGCGAGCACCGATTCGTCTAGCGACGAGCCGACTACAATCACCCTAGACAATAACCTCCGACCGCCTGAAAGGTAGTACCCCAGATCAGTTTCCCCGATCTGGTCGGGGGCCCTGACTTTAATTGGGGATACCGAGCAAGAGGTGCGGAGTTACCCATAACGATCTGGAAACCAGGTCGTAAATTCTCCCTGGGGGAAGAATAAAAAACGGGCAAATCCACACAATTTCTTGCCAAGCCTAGGTTCGGCATCGCCTACTGCTAGGCGGAAAGCAGTGATGGAGGTGTAGATTGCAAAAGAACAACTACGTGATATATTATATCAAGTCTTAAAAATAGTGTCAAATATTTGTCAAGGGTGAGGCTTCGGCTTGATTTTTTGCTTATTTTAGCTAAAATATGTTTATCTGGCAAGAAAATCAGTAAAAAGTTTGTATAGACTAGTGTAGACAAATTTTATTTTGGCTGATTTTAGCTAAATTTTATCAAAAACCTGTCTGAATTATCCCCAAAAAGTGCCACTTATACACCAAGTTATCCACAGTTTGTATAGACTAGTGTAGACAAACAATAAATTACTAACCGCTTATATCATGTAGAAAATCCTGAATAGTCAAGTTTTCAATGCACCACCTCGTTAATAACTTCGTTAGGACTTTTGTAGTTTAAACACTTCCTCGGCCGGTTGTTCAGCTTCTCTTGAATCTCGTAAATATCTCGGTCAGTCAGTTGGGATAAGTCGGTTTT
>JACPGS010000019.1 GCA_016189025.1 Candidatus Magasanikiibacteriota bacterium
AGTTTTATGCTTCAAATGCCAGCCTCACCACCGCCAATTACCTGACCACCGGATTCACCATAGTCTACACCAATCTTACAGCTGACCAGGCCAATCAGGATTTTACCGGCATTAAGATGGGGGATGTGAATAATTCGTGGACTCAATAAATAATGCTTAAAATTAGCCAAAAAATAAGTTTAGTTATGCACAGGTTATCATTGACAAAGTTTGCCAAGTATGCTAAAATATGGTGTTATTAATTTAGAGTAAACTTTAATTCTTTATTTATACTTATGAAAAAGATCTTAGGAAGCCTTAAGAAAACTGTCAGCAGCGTACTGGCAGTCTTGCTGGTTATTTCTAATTTAGCCCTTGCCCTGCCGGCGCGCGCCGCGGGGCCTACCGTTACTATTGATTCACGGTCAGCCGATAACGGACAAATTGTCAGCATGCCTATCAGCGGCAGTGATTTGGTTGATCTCTACAGCTTGACCTTCTATGTTCAATATGACCGTAGCCTTCTTTCATTGGATAGCTTTACACCAAATGCCCTTGATTTTTCGTCGGTGCAGAGCGGAGTATCTACTAGTAGTCCGGAGGGTCTAGTAACTATCAATTGGGTTTCCCCGGCCGCTGCTGTTAATATCAATAGCGGTACTTTACTGACGTTAAATTTTAGAGTGCTTAGTGAGGCAAATGTCAATGCCAACCTAACTTTCAATCAAGCAGATAGTATATTGGGCGACAGTGACGGCAACTTTATTCCCGGAGTTAGTTTTGTGGACGGCGCGATCACCTTAAATACTCCGGCTCCCATCCTCCAGAGCATTTCCATCACCAATCCCGCCAGCAAGCTCTCCTACCTGGTCGGAGACAGTCTTGATATCACCGGATTAGAAATCACCGGCACTTACAGCGACCAAAGCACCCGGGTAGAAACCGTAACCCTGTCCGATGTTACTGGCTTTGATAGTTCGGCCCCGGCCCCGGCCCCGGGCCAAGTCTTAACCGTTACCATCGGTGGTCTAACCGTCACCTACACAGTGGACATTGCGGCGGCGCCCGTGCTTACCACTTTAACAATCAGCCCCGACAGCATTGCCGTAGTAGTAGATGGCACCATCCAGTTTGCGGTAACTGCCTCTGATCAGTTTGGCAATGCCTTTAACCCCGTGCCGGCGGTTACCTGGAGCGTTGACCCGGCAGCCGGCGTTATTGACAGTGCCACCGGCGCCTTTACTGCCGCTGCGGTTGACGGCGGACCGTTTACCGTTACCGCCGATGACGGCAATAGTCATGTAGCCACTGCGCAAGTTACGGTACGGCCAGAAGCGGGAGCAGGCGGCGGCGGCAACGATTCTACCCCGCCGGAAATTACCTTAAACGGTACGGATCCGCTGACGATCGCCCAGGGTAGCGCCTACCAGGAACCCAATGCCACTGCCCTTGATGCGGTTGACGGTGCGGTTCCGGTTTCCGTAGACGAAAACCAGGTCAACGCGAATGTAGTGGGTTCCTACACCGTTACTTATACTGCCACTGATCGCGCTAACAACACGGCTACCAAAACCCGCACCGTAAACGTTACTGACCAGACGCCGCCCGAGGTTGACCTGATTGGCGCTGACCCCCAGACTATTGCCCACGGCAGCGCTTACCAGGAGCTGGGCGCCACGATTACCGACAATGTTGACCCCAATCCCGCTCTCCAGATTAATGTTATGGTTGACACTTCTACGGTCGGTTCTTATGTAGTTGACTATATGGGAATTGACGCGGCGGGCAACAATGACACCAAAACCCGCACCGTGAATGTTACTGACCAGACTGCCCCCACCCTCACCTTAAACGGCGCCAGCACTATTAATCTGTTTGTCGGCGATGCTTACCAGGAATTAAACGCCCGCGCCACTGACGCGGTGGACGGCGACCTTACGGGCTCGGTGGAGATTACTGGTGATGTTGTTAATATCTCCCAGGCCGGCACTTATATCCGTTATTACAATGTTTCTGATGCGGCCGGTAACCCCGCCTCGGAGCTGACCCGCACCGTTAATGTAGTGGACGATACCGCGGCGCCTGCCATTACTGTACTCGGCAATAATCCGGTGGTATTGACGGTTGGCGACAGCTATCGCGATGCCGGCGCCCTGGCTAACGATAACCGCGATGGCGACGTCACCTCCCAGCTGGCGATTGTTAATCCGGTAGACACTTCCACTGAAGGCAATTACACCGTTACCTACAATGTTACTGACCGGGCCGGGAACGTTGCTGTAGAAAAGACCCGTTTAGTAATGGTACAATCTACCCAAACCCAGACCCAACCCCAGCAGGGCGGCCTGGATGTTACTCCCCCTCTTATTACCTTGCTTGGCAGCAACTCCGTAACCGTAGCCGTGGGCACGAATTATGTTGACGCCGGCGCTACTGCCTTTGATAATGTAGATGGTGATTTAACTGCCCTGATGGGCCTTCCGGCCAGCACCGTAGACACCAGCCAGCCCGGCAATTACACTGTTACCTATGCGGTTACGGACGCGGCGGGCAACCCGGCCCAGGCCGTGCGCGCGGTAACCGTGAGCCCGGATACCACGGCGCCGGTGATTGTGCTGCAGGGCGAGGGCACGGTGACGGTTATTCAGGGCGAGATCTATACCGATGCCGGCGCGACGGCGAGCGATAATATAGATGGCGATCTCACTGCCCGCATCGATACTGTTAATCCGGTAAATACTGCAGTAGTGAATTCTTATCTGATTACCTATGATGTAACTGACGCCACCGGCAATCCGGCAGTGCAAGTTTCCCGCACCGTTAATGTGGTAGCTCCGGCCGCGCCGACCAATGTTACAGCAGTCGCCTTTAACCCCAACCAGGTGCGCGTTTCCTGGACCGGCACCAGCGCCGCGTATTACGCGGAAAATACTACTACCGGCGCTAACTCGGGCTGGACCCGCGATCTTACCTTTGTCTTCGGCTCCCTTACTTGCGGCACTGAATACAGTTTCCGGGTGAAGGGCCAAACCGCAGCGGGCGTAGAAACAGCGTTTAGCAATGCCGTAGCGGCTACTACCGGCGGTTGTGGCCAAGGCGGCGGTGGCGGTGGTGGTGGAGGGGGCGGTGGCGGTGGTGGAGGCGGCGGGAGCACAATCCCCGCGACTCCGGCTACTCCCGCGACTCCGGCAGTAACGCCGGCAACGCCAGCTACCCCAGCCACTCCCTCTGCCCCGGCCGCGGTCTTAGGTGTTCGGATCAGCCGCGTGGACGAACTGATTGCGGCCACCCGTTTGGGGCAGCGCAGCGATCAGGTGCGGGAACTTCAGGCTGAACTCTTGCGCTTGCGCATTCTGCCGCGGGCCTGGAAGCCAGCTAATTACTATGGTCAGGCAACCCGCCGGGCAGTGCAGATTTACCAGGCGCGCAAGCTCTCTGTGGGAGAGCTGGTCGCCCAGACCAAATCCGGTCAATCCAGCGTTAAAGTAGAACGTCTGCAGCAACTTCTTAAGCAGCGCGGCTTCTTCCCCAAGCAACTGCGTGCCACCGGCTTCTACGGCCGGGTGACCGCCCAGGCCGTGGCCCGCTATCAGGCCAGTCAATTGGCAGTCGGCCAGTAATCCTTAAATCTATTTTCTTAAACCACCCCGACTTTCGTCGGGGTGGTTTGGTAAACGGGATTCCCTTAAACACTTGAATCGGCCAGCCCGAATGTGTTATGCTAAACAGCATGGCGAAAATCCTTAAACACTACTTTGTTCCCCACGCCCAAAATAACTGGCTGCCCCATATTCTGCAGGCGCGCCGCACGGTTTTTTACAGCGCGGTATTTTTGGCGATGAAGCTGATTGTCATCGGATTTGTGTTGCTGATTCCGGCCGAAGCGTATTTATTGCCGGATGTGCTCGCCGGCCAGGCGCGCACCTTATTTTCGCTGACCAATGACCTGCGTCGCGAGCGAGCGCTGCCCCTGCTGCAGGGCGAGGTATTGCTGGAGCGTTCGGCCACGGTGCGCGCTGCCGATATGGCAGAGAACGGATATTTTAGCCACGAGGGCCCGGGACAGCGCACCCTGGCTTACTTTTTGCGCCTGGTCGGGTATAATTACCGCGTGGCCGGAGAGAATCTGGCCATGGGATTCCCGGATGCCGAATCCTTGTTCGCCGCCTGGGTGGCGAGTCCCTCCCATTATGCCAATCTGGTGGATCGCGATTACCGCCAATTCGGCGTCGGGCTGCAGGGCGGCGCTTTTAACGGCCAGCCCACGGTTTACGTGGTGGAGCATTTTGGCGATCCGGCGGCAGCGTTAGCAGAGGTGCCGCCGGCCCGGCCCCTTGCCCGCGCTCCCCGGCCGGCGCCGCGCGGCCGGGTAGTAGCCCGCCCTGCCCCGGAGCCTGCTGCCGTGCAGGGAGAAAAGCTGACGCCGCTCCTGATGCCGGAGCGCCCCGCCACGCCGCTCGCCCGCTATGTGCAGGGGCGCCGCGCTCTGTCGCCGCTCACCCACTTGTTTACCGTCGCGCGTATTATTTACCTCGGCGCCATTATCTTTTTCTCGGCGGCGCTGCTTCTCACTATCTTTATTGAAATTCGCCGGCAGCACTATCACGTCATCGCCCAAACTTTAGGGTTACTTTGTTTATTATTAGTCTTGTGGTATGTCTAAAGCTAGGAAAATATTGGGTACACCATCACTCTGGCGATCGGTGGCCAGCCTCACGCTGGCTGGTGTTTTGGTAATAACATCTTCGGTGCTGGCTCTTGAGCCAACTCCTCCGGCGGCGCCCACCAATATTACGGCGGTGGCTACGGGTCTGCGGGCGATTCGGGTGAGTTGGAATGATAACGCTCTCAATGAGGACGGTTTTTACCTCGCCCGGTCAATTGATGGCGTTAATTTTGATAATCCGATTAGCGTGGGCTCTAGCATTGCCTTAACCGGGGAGGATAGCGGTCCCTTGAGTTATAACGTAACAGTTCCGTTTGCTGATACTACCTATTGGTATAAAGTAGCGGCCTATAACGGCGCCGGTACGTCTGCCTACGTGACCATGGCGCCATGGTTGAGGACGCCGGCGGCACCAGTGCCCGCAGCCCCGCAGGCAGTGTATGCCTTGTTTCCTACCACCTCCACTCTTACCGTGTATTGGACCGATAACGCCACGGACGAGGAAGGGTTTGAGATGAGTCGTTCTCTCACGGGCAGTGATGTTTGGCAATACGGCTCTAGCATCGAGCTTGGTAATATTAACACCGGTGAGTTATCTCTCACTCTAAAAGATCTTACTCCTAATACTCCCTACTGGTTTAGAGTGCGCGCTTGTACTAACCACTATCAGACATGTTCTGCCGTTGCCACTAGTCTTAATAGTAAATCAACCCTCCCTTTACCGTCGGTCGCTGCCCCTACTAATATGCAGATGGCCGCGGTGAGCAATACCTCGGTGCGGGTTTCCTGGAGCGGCAGCACTGCCACCTATCAGGTTGATGAATCGGAAACCGGTAAGAATTCCGGCTGGATTGGCGGCACTTCCTATACATTTACGGGATTATCGTGCGGACGTCAGTATAGTTTTCGCGTGCAGGGACGCGACAGCGCTGGCGCTACCTCTGATTTTACGAGCGCCAGCGGCGCTACTTTGCCCTGCGCTTCAGCGCTACCGCAGCTTTTATCGGTTGCGGTACTCGCCGAGAGTTCAACTCGCATCAGTGTTTCCTGGCAGGGGACGGCCGTTGAGTATCGGGTTACTAATGTAACCGAAGGCACTAATTCCGGATGGTTAACCGGCAGCTCCTATGCTTTTGCCGGCTTGCCATGCGGCAAAACCCATACCTTTGAAATTATTGGCCGCGATGCGGGAGGAACGCTCACGACGCCGATTACTGCCTCCACGGCGACTGCCGGCTGTTCTGCTCCGGCCCCTCCGGCCTCACCCGCTCCGGCTTCGGCTCCCGCTCCGGCTTCGGCTCCCGCTCCGGCCCCGGCTCCCGTTGGTTCCAATTTGCCCATCCTTGATTCTTCCTGTCCCGCGCTTGCCCCCGGACAAAGTAGTCGGCAAGCCGCCGATTTACGCGCTTAATTCCCGGTTAGAGCTGATGTATTTCCCCACCGGCGACGAATTCAAAAGCTGGAACGCGGACGATCGCTACGGCAATTATACCCGTATTACGCAGGTCTGCTTTAATTCCATTCCGGCGCCGCGGGCTTTTCCGGCCGGCGTATCTTTCCGCCCGGGCACTTTTTTGGTTAAACCGCAGGGGAGAACCGCCCTTTATGCCGTATTGCCTAATTACACCCTGGCCAAAATCACTCCCGGCGTAGCGGCGGCTCTCTACGGCCCTAACTATCGGGTAATGGCCGTGGCCGAAACCGTGTGGGGCAATTATGTCAATCGCGCGCCGGATATTACCGCGGCCACGCCGCACGCGGGGATGTTGGTACAGAGCGGCGGCAAAACTTGGTACGTGGATGTTAATAATACTTTACGGGAGGTAACGTCCGGCGGTTTAACTAGCAATCGCTTCCGCCGCGCCTGGGTGCGCGAGGTTAGCAGCGAAACGATGAGCGGCTGGGCCACCGGAGCAGTGATTGATCAGGAATTGAATGAAATTTCCCGCCGGATTAGTCTATAACCCAGGTACTTAATACCTAAAACCGTCGGGCAGTTGCGCTCGGCGGTTTTTTTTGATACAATTATTGGCGAAGACCTTTACCACAGAAAATCCCGCTCTTAGCGAGCAGGATTTCTGGGCAGTGGACCTGACGGGATTCGAACCCGCAACTTCATCTTCGCAGGATGGTATTTTGCCAGTTAAACTACAGGCCCTAGGTACCACCACCGTTTTAAGTATACCTTTAAAGTATACCTATAGTCAAACAAAACAAAATCCCGTTGCCGGGACTTTGTTTTGCGAAGATGAATTGACCCGTAATTTAACAGGTATTACCATCCATCATTTAGGATAACTTAAGTTAAGATTTTTGTCAATGGTGGCTATCCACAGGCCTTATGCTTCCCCAATTAAGAGTTTTATCTTTAGAAACAATCAGCAAAATCGGCCAAGAAGTGTTGCTGCAAGGCTGGGTGAATGCCCGGCGGAATTTGGGCAAAATTGTGTTTTTGGATTTGCGCGACCGCAGCGGCGTGGTGCAGGTAGTGGCTGGCCCGCGCGACCTGGACGCCGCTTCGGTAGACCGCCTGAAAGACGTGCGGCCGGAGTGGGTAGTGGCGATCCGCGGGGTGGTGCAGGAGCGGGGCGAGAAGCAGAAGAACCCGGAATTGCCGACCGGCCGGGTGGAGGTGATTGCCAAAGAATTGGCAATACTTGCCAGCGCCGAGCCCCTGCCGCTGGATCTGGAGGACGAAAAAATCGGGCTGGATATCCACTTGGATTTTTTGCCGATTACGCTGCGCTCCCCTAAGTGGCAGGCGGTGTTTAAAATTCAGGCGGAGATTGCGGAATCATTCCGCGCTTACCTGCGCTCGGATGGGTTTACCGAATTTGCTGCGCCCAAAATTGTCGGCTCATCCACCGAGGGCGGCGCCAACGTTTTTCGCCTTAAGTATTTTGATCGCGAAGCTTTTTTGGCGCAAAGCCCGCAGTTTTACAAACAAATTATGGTCGGCATATTTGAGCGCGTTTTTACCGTAGGCAATGTCTACCGCGCCGAGGAGCATGCCACCACGCGCCATCTTAACGAATATACCAGTCTTGATCTGGAGATGGGTTTTATCCATGACCATACCGACATAATGGCCACGGAAATCGGCTGGTTGCGGCACCTTCTTAATCATCTGGAGCAAACCGTACCGGCCGAGTTGCAGCAATGGCAATGGCAGCGTCCGCTGTTGCCAGAGGTTATCCCGGCTCTGAAATTGCGCGAGGCGCAGCAGCTGATTAAGGAAGATACCGGCGTTGACCATACCGCTGAGCCGGATTTAGAGCCGCACGAGGAGCGCTGGCTTAGCGAATACGCCAAAGCCAAATTCCAGTCTGATTTTCTTTTTATCACTCATTATCCCACGGCCAAGCGGCCGATGTACACTTATCCCGACGAAGCCGACCCTGACTATACCAAAAGCTTTGATTTGCTGTTCCGCGGCGTGGAGATTACCACCGGCGGCCAGCGCATCAATAATTATGAACAATTGGTCGGCAACATTAAAAAATGGGGGCTGAATCCGGATAATTTCAAATTCTATCTGGAAAGTTTCCGCTATGGCATGCCGCCGGAAGGGGGGCTGGCGGTCGGTTTGGAGCGGCTGACGGCGCGTTTGCTTGGTATTGACAACGTTAAACTAGCTACCCTGTTTCCGCGCGATCTTAACCGCATTGATTTGCAACTGTCGCCGCCGGAGTATAAACAATAATAGGACTGGCGCGTTTGGCGCATTTCGGCGTTGGCGCCGGCGCCACTCACTCGCCGTACCTTTAAGTACGTCTCGTTCCGTTGCTCGGCGCCGCCTTGAACTGCATCCAAACGCGCCAGTCCTAGAATAAAGCTCAAGTATATGTTATCCGCTCTCCAGCGCGCTGTTTTAAGCGAATGCGTCAGCCGGCGGGGCGAGGTGCCCCGGGCGGTTTTTAGGCGCTGGGTGCGGGGAAAACCAAAGCATCGGGAAAAAATTTTAACCCGCAGTTTAGAGCGCCTGATTGACCGGGGGCTGCTCACCGGCTATGGAGTGCGCACGCAGGAAAAATGGTTTGTCCAAAGCGTCCGGCTGACCCCGGCCGGACGCCGCGCTTTTGCCAGCTGGCAACAAAGCCGGCAGCAAAAATTTCCCTGGGAAAAATATGCCCGGTCCTCACCTTAAATTGGAACAATTCCAGGGCCCGCTGGAGCTCTTGTTAGAGTTAATTCAGACCGAACAGCTGAAAATTACCGAATTGGCGCTGGCCAAAGTTACCGAACAGTTCCTGATTTATCTGGATACGGTGGCCGAGAACCGCCCCGAGGCGCTGGCTGATTTTTTGGTGGTGGCGGCGCGGCTGGTGTACCTTAAATCGCGCGCTCTGCTCCCTGATTTGCCCCCGGCCGAGGCCGAAGACGGCGTCGGTTTGGTAGATCAGTTGAAGCTGTACCAGCAGTATGCGGCGGCGAGCCGCTTGGTGGCGCGCCAGTGGGAGCAGGGGGCAGTTGCCTATGGCCGCTCCGATGCGCGGTGGTCGGTGGCAGTTTGGTCGCCGCCCCTCCGGTTGACGCTGGCCGATTTAAGGGCTAGTATGCAGCAGCTGGTGGGGCGCCTGAAACCAGCCCTGGTTCTGCCGGAAGTGCCGATCGCGCGAGGCGTGAGCGTTAAGGAAAAAATTTTTTCCCTCTGGGAAGCGCTCCGCCGCCGGCACCCCCTGCGCTGGTCTGAATTATTCCGCGGCGGGCAAAACCGCACCGAGGCAATCGTTAGCTTTCTGGCCCTGCTGGAATTAGTTAAGGAGCGTCGCGTTGCCATTAATCAACCGAGCGCGTTTGCCGAATTAACCGTGGAACCGGTTTAGCATATTGAGACTGTAGAAGAATAGAAAAAACCAGCTAGCATCAGGTCGCGACAGACGAGTTCTCTTTTGGCGCGCACCCCCGCCTAAGCGGGGGGAGCACCAAAAGAGTGTCTGTTGCGGCCAACCAGGCAGTTTCTAGGCAATAGCGATAGCGACCAGGTTAAAACGCGATATAGTTTACATTCTTCTGCAGTCTCATATTTATGGATTCATTATTCCGCCAATTAACCGCCTTGCTCTTTGTAGCCGGCAAGCCGCTTACCACTAAAAAGATTGCTGCGCTGTTATCGGTTGAGGTAGCCAGTGCGGCAGAGTCATTGCGCGCGCTGGCGGCGCAATTTTCCCCGGCTGATTCCGGGATGGTTTTGCTCCATAATAACGGCGAATGGCAGCTAGCTACTAACCCGGCCGAGCACGCCTTGGTGGAAAAGATGGTTAAAGCAGAGCTTTCCGGCGAGCTGACCCGCCCCCAGTTAGAGGCGCTGACCGTGGTGGCTTACTGCGGTCCGCTCACCAAGCCGGAGTTGGAAACCGTCCGGGGCGTTAATTGCAGTTTAATTCTGCGCCACCTGATGCTGCGGGGGCTGGTGGAAGAAGCAGACAGTGCCGGTGAATTGCTGCCCCGCTACTGCGTGAGCCTGGAATTTTTACGGCATCTGGGGCTTACCAGCGTTACCGAACTGCCGGATTATGCCGCCCTGCATCAGCATGAATATATTGTGAAAGCATTAACTGACGTTAAGCCGGAGAACATCAACCATGGTTTGTAGTGGTAAACCGCTATGTCTAACCGCACCATTGATTTTTTTTCTTCGTTCGGCATGATGCTGGTCGGCGTTGGTTTGGTATTTTGGGGAACGGTGCGGGCCGCGGGCATTCCCGAGCGGCCGCCGGGCGCGGCGGCCGCCGCGCCGCGTTTGGCGCTGGCTTCCCCGTTGGTAGCGGAGGATAAAATTATCGCGCTTCCGGTCAGCCGGCCGCGCCCGCCCCAGCCGGCCGCCGCGCCGGAGGCCGCGCCGCTGTTTACCGCTGCGGCCGCCGTGGTAGTGGATGACGCCACGGAAGCAGTATTGTATCAGCAAGATTCGGGGGTCGTGCGCCCGCTGGCTTCGCTTACCAAACTAATGGCGGCGCTGGTGCTGGATGAATTGCCCTGGTCCGACAGCAGCACCACGGTAGTGATGGCCGACGACCTGGACCCTAATAGCCACCATCTGCAGCGCGGCGAGCGCTTGACGGTAAAGGAGCTGTGGCAGGTGGCGCTTGCCGGTTCATCCAACAGCGCTATTAATGCTTTGGTGCGCGTCAGCGGATTACCAGAAGAGCAGCTGGTGGCGCGGATGAACGAACAAGCGCGCGCCCGGGGGCTATTATCCTTACAATTTGTGGAGCCGACTGGTTTAGAGAGCGGCAATATCGGCAGCGCTCAAGAGGCAGCGCAGTTGTTAAAATTGGCGCTCTCCCGCCCCCGGATTAAACAAGCGCTGGCCAAGCCCCAGGTAGCGCTCTCCCCGGTAGGAGGGGCGCCGCGGGAAGCCTGGAATACCAACTGGTTGCTGACCGGCTGGGTGCCCCATCATTTTGGGGCTGGCGCGGTAATCGGCAAAACCGGCTATATTACCGATTCCGGCTATAACTTCGCAGCCCGCATTGCTCCGCCGGGGGAACACGCGGTGCGGGTAGTAGTGCTCGGCGCCCCCACTAATGAAGAGCGATTTACCGCGGCGCGCGACCTGGCGGCCTGGGCGCTGGAAAATTTTGTCTGGCCTGATGCCCCGGCCCGCCCGGCGATGAAACCTTAGTTTTTATTTATGCCAGAATCTGGCCGCCGGCTCCCCGGTGAAATCACAACAGAATCTGCAGCTATCCGTAAATTTTGCGGGGATTACCGCGCGCCCACCGTAGAGGCTGCCGTTAACCACCATCCTCGCGCCGCTCTCGCCTTTTTATTGCGGCGGGAAGAACCGGATTTTCGTGCTTTGCCCAACTGGCAGCAGTGTTACCAGGCGGCTTGCGCCACTATTGAAGAATATTTGCCGTTTGATTATGATTTAGCGGTAATGCAGATTCCTTTTTTGCGGGATCGTCTGCCCCCGGAGGCAGTTGGCCGCTGGAGCGAAACTGCCCGGGAAACCCGGGGAATCTTTCTGCATTTAGCGGAGCTGGCGGAAAGCGACCCGGCTGCCGTAGCGGCTTTGGCGGGGCGGGTAAATCGGGCCGCCCGAATTTTGTTGCGCAACCTTGACCGGATTGTTTTTACCGGGCCAGAGGGGAAAAAATGGGAGACTCAAGCGATTGCCCTGGCCAAAGATTTAGTTCCCAACTAAGGTCGCTAGTTTTCAGGTTTTGTGCTATAGTAAAAGATGATTTTTATGGCAGTCAAGAGCCTATCACTGCGGACTATCGGGCAGCTGAAAAATTTAGCCGGTCGGCGCGTATTGTTGCGGGTGGATTTCAACGCGCCAATTAAGGCGAGGCGGGTGGTGGATGATTTTAAAATTAGAGCCAGCCTGCCGACGATTCGGCATTTGTTAAAAGAGAAAGCTAAATTAATAATCGTCAGCCATCTGGGTAGGCCGCACGGGGTAGAGCCAAGTTTAAGTCTAGCGCCCGTCGCCCGGCAGTTGGGGAAACTCCTGGCCAAAAATATTCCGCTCTGCCCCCTGCCGGCCGCTTTTTTTACCCGCGGGACCTTGCCGCCGGCAATTTCCCGTCTGCCTGCTGGGGCCGCGTGCCTCCTGGAAAACATCCGTTTTTATCCGGGTGAAGAGAAGAATGATCCGGCTTTGGCGCGCGGCCTTGCCCGCCTGGCCGATATTTTTGTGCTGGATGGCTTTGCCGTGGCGCACCGCGACGCGGCGTCGGTTTCCGGCGTCGCCGGGGTTTTACCCTCTTATGCCGGTTCTTTGGTGGCGCAGGAAGTAAAAATGCTCTCCGGCGTCTTAGCGCGCCCCCGCCAGCCGTTCGTAGTAGTGCTCGGCGGGGCCAAGGTAGAAACCAAAATTCCGGTGTTGCGCCAGCTTTTGCCGAAGGCCGATCATATTCTGGTCGGCGGCGAAATTGCCAATACCTACTGGTGGGCCAAGGGGCTTAAAGTCGGTTCATCATTAGTAGGGAAAAAGTTTAAGCAGGAGGTATTAAAGTATTGCGCCAGCCCAAAGGTGATTATGCCGGTAGATGTGGTAGTCGGCACGCCCGACGGCCAATCAGCCACCCTGCTTCCGCTTGATTCCCAATTCAGCATTCCCCGGGCTAAATTCGGTGTTTTTGACATCGGCCCGGCCACGGTTCAGTTGTTTGCCGAGTATCTCAAATCAGCCTCTACCATCGTCTGGAACGGGGCGATGGGAAAATTTGAAGTGGCGCCTTACCACTTTGGCACTTATGCTCTGGCCGAACTGATTGCGGCCCGCTCGCGCGGTGCGGCGCTGGGGATTGCCGGGGGCGGGGAAACGGTGGAAGTTTTGCGGGAGCGTGGTATAATAGAAGCAGTGGATTTTGTGTCCACCGGCGGCGGGGCGATGCTGGAGTTTTTGGGGGGAAAGAAACTGCCTGGGCTGCAAGCTTTATTAAGATAAGACTGTAGAAGAATAGAAATAACTAGTTAGTATCAGGGCGCGGCAGACGAGTGTCTTTGGGCGCGCACCCCGATTAAATCGGGAGAGCACCCAAAGAGTGTCTGCCGCGACCAACCAGGTTAGTTTAGCAATAGCGATAGCGACCAGTCAAACCATGAAATTGGCGACATTCTTCTACAGTTTTACTCTTGCTCATAATTATTGAATCATATCCTTTTGCGGTGTGGTTCAAGAGGAGGAAAACATATGCCCAACGGTAAAAAGAAAGAATCAATGACCGCCCCGGTAGCGGTCGCGGCCGACGACTGCTGCGGCGGGGTAAACTGCGGCGGCGGGAGCAGTGATTGCGGCGGCGCCGCTTCGGCCCCTGGCGCCTACTTTGGCAGCTTCGGCCGCAAGCTCCTGGCTACCCTGGTCGGCGTATTGCTGGCTTATTTAATTTTTTACGTCGGCACGCTGATTCACCTTAATCTGAAGCGCTACCAGGTAGTCGGATTAGCCGACACGCCCGAGCGCACTTTGTCTGTTACCGGCATCGGCAAGGTAACCGGCCGCAACGACATTGCCGTTACCACGCTGGGATTTTCTAATCTGGATAAAGATGTGGCCAAAGCCCAGGCGGATAATAAAAAAGTGATGGACCAGGCCATGGCCGCCCTGGGCAAACTGGGCATCGCCGAAGCCGATTTGCAAAGCGACTACAACATTGCTCCGGAATATCACTATACTAAAGCGAACGTTCAAGAGTTTAAAGGCTACCGCGTCAGCAACCGCGTTACCGTAAAAATCCGCGACCTGAAAAAGATTCCTGCCGTGCTGTCGCTGGCCGGCCAATACGGCATCAACGAAGTGGGCGGATTAAGTTTTACCATTGACGACCCGGGCAACTTAAAAACCCGCGCGCGCGATTTGGCGCTGCGCGACGCCCAGTTTAAGGCGGCGCGCCTGGCCGCGGCGCTCGGCGTGCGCCTTTCCGGGGTAATCAGCTATGGCGAATATGAGGGAGGGGGCCCGGAACTATACGGCAATCTGGCTCCCCTGCGCCTGCCCGACGCAGTAGGCGGCGGCGGCCCGGAAACTATTCCCGGCGGCAGCCGCGAAGTGCTGCTGAATATTCAATTAACCTACAAAATCTTGCCGCGGTAGTCATTTAGTTTTCTAGTTAAACCGAAGAGGCCCCACCCGGCCTCTTTTTTATTGGCAAGGTTTGTGATATACTTGATACGGATGGCGTTAATTATTTGGGCTAAAATTGATATGAGACTGTAGAAGAACAGAAACAACCAGTTAGCATCAGGGCGCCCCGACTAAGTCGGGGCGACCAACCAGGTTAAACTTAGCAATAGCGATAGCGACCAGGCGGAGAACGATTATCTTCGGTATTCTTCTACAGTTTCATTATGAAAATCAAATCAATTACGGCGCGCGAAATTCTGGATTCCCGCGGCAATCCCACGGTAGAGGCAAAAGTTGTCTTGGAGAATGGCGTGGTAGGGTTTGCTCAAGCGCCGTCAGGAGTTTCCGCCGGTGTTCATGAAGCAGTGGAATTGCGCGACGGGGGGCAACGCTACGGCGGCAAAGGAGTGCTAAAGGCGGTAAAAAACGTCAATACCGTTATTGCCGCATCGCTAGGGGGGGCGCGGGTGGACCGGCCGCCGGAAATTGATGGCCGGTTGCTGGCGCTGGACGGCACCAAAAATAAGTCGGCGTTGGGAGCTAACGCGATCCTGGCTGTTTCGCTCGCTAGCGCCCGCGCCGGAGCGCTGACGATGGAGACGCCGTTATACCGCTATCTGCGGGCAGTGTTTAAAGTGCCCGGGCGGGAATGGCGGCTGCCGCTGCCGATGATAATGATTATTGAAGGCGGGCGCCATGCCGATAGCGGCCTGACGGTGCAGGAATTTTTAATCATTCCCCGCCACCGGCTGTTGCGCGAGCGGGTGCGGATGGGCTCGCAAATTTTTCACGCCCTGGGGAATCTGTTAAGCCAAAAAGGGTTTTCTACCACGGTGGGCGATGAGGGAGGGTATGCCGCCGAGCTGGTTACCGCCGAGCGCGCCTTGCAGTTTATGGTAACGGCCATCCGCCAGGCCGGGTGGCAACCGGGGCGCCAGGTCTATTTGGCGCTGGATGTGGCGGCTTCCGAATTTTACCGGCGCGGCCAATATTATCTGGCGAGCAAAAAACAGGGCTGGCGGTCGGAAAAAATGATTGCCACGCTTGCCCAGTGGGCAAAGGGTTTTCCGCTGTTTGCCATTGAGGATGGTTTAAGCGAGGATGATTGGGACAACTGGCGAACGCTCACCCGGCGGTTAGGCAAAAAAGTATTGTTGGTAGGCGATGATATCTTTGCCACCAATGTCGAGCGGTTGCAGCGCGGCATCACCGAGGGCATTGCGAACGCCTTAGTCATTAAACCTAATCAGGCCGGCACGCTCACGGAAACTATGGCTACCATTGCGCTCGCGCGCGCTCACGGTTATCAGCTGGTAATTTCGCACCGCGCCGGCGACACGGCCGACACTTTCATTGCCGATTTGGCGGTGGCCGTGAACGCGGAATTTATCAAAACCTCCATTTCCCGCGCCGAGCGCACGGAAAAATACAACCGGCTGATGGAGATTGAGTTAGAACTTGGTTTATAAGCGAACGCAGGCGAGAGAAAAGCAAACCTGTTTGCTTTTCCGAGCCGAGGAGCTTATATTGGTAAACACCCTATGGTTTCTGCAACAGGGACCTATATGAAGAAGACGTCGCCGACATTATTAGTAATTCTGGACGGCTGGGGTTATGCCGACCCGAAAATCCCCGGCAACGCCATTACTCCTAAAACAGCGCCTCATTATTTTAGTTGGTTCAAAAAATTTCCTCACACGCTGCTCGCGGCGAGCGGCGAGGCGGTGGGGCTGTTCCCGGGCCAAGACGGCAACAGCGAAGCCGGACATCTTAATTTGGGCGCCGGGCGGGTGGTAAAACAAGATGCCCGCTACATCTCCGACGCCATTGCCGACGGCACTTTTTTCAAAAATCAGGCGTTTCAGCAGGCCATTTTCCACGTGCGCAAGTACCAAACCGCGGCGCATGTTTTGGGGCTGCTCTCCAACCACAACAGCGCGCACTCTTGTCCGGAGCATCTGCTGGCTTTGTTGGAATTATTCCGCCGCGAGCAAGTGGCGCGGGTCTATCTGCATCTGTTTACCGACGGCCGGGACTCGGGTCCGCATGACGCCGCGGTCCATCTGCAGAAACTTACCAGCAAATTCCGCGGGGCGGAGCGCATCGCCACGGTGATGGGGCGCTTCTATGCC
Source organism: Candidatus Magasanikiibacteriota bacterium (assembly GCA_016189025.1). GTDB lineage: Bacteria > Patescibacteriota > Patescibacteriia > Magasanikbacterales > GWA2-37-8 > JACPGS01. The sequence goes on from JACPGS010000019.1 coordinate 16,358, forward strand.
ATGGATCGCAATAAAAACTGGGACCGGATCCGGCTGGCTTACGAGGCCATGGTATTGGGGCGCGGCCGGCAGGCGCCAGGCGCGGAGGCCGCCGTTGCCGAAGCCTATAATTGCGGCGAGTCCGACGAGTTTATTTCCCCCACGGTAATCCGCGTCGGCAATAATCCGGTGGCGACCATCCGCGATAACGATGCCATTTTTTTCTTTAACTTGCGCAGCGACCGCGCCCGCGAGCTGACCAAGGTGTTTGTCCAGCCGGATTTTGAAGCCATTACTCCGGGCGGCTTCCGGCGGGAGCAGTTCCCCCGCCACACGCGTTTTGTGGCAATGACTGATTTTGGTCCGGATTTGCCCGGGGTATTTACCGCTTTCCCCAGCCGCGATATTGCGCACGGTTTAGTGGCGGCGCTAGCCACCCGGCCCCAGCTTTATGTGGCCGAATCGGAAAAATTCGCCCACATCACTTACTTTTTTAACGGCGGCTATGCCCGGCATTTAGGCGGCGAACAATGGATGAAAATCGCTTCCGACGGGACCAAACATTGGCAAACCGCGCCGGCCATGAAAGCGCATCCGGTGGCCGAAGCAGTGCTAAAGGCAATCCGCGAAGGAAAAACCGATTTTATTGCAGTTAATTTTGCCAATGCCGATATGCTGGGGCACACCGGGAATTTAGCCGCAGCCCGCCAGGCGATTAGCATTTTGGATCGCGAACTAAATCGTTTAGTGAAGGCGGTGCTTAAAGTTGACGGCCGGGCGATGATTACCGCCGACCACGGCAATGCCGAAGAGTTAATCAATGGTGAAACCAAAGAAGTAGATACGGAACACTCCGCCAATCCGGTCCCCTGTTTATTGGTGGCCTCGGCCGCCCGGCTGCGCCGCTGGCAACTAAAAGGCGGGCAAAAACTGCGGCCGGGGAAACTCGCCGACGTGGCGCCGACTATTTTGAAAATGATGTCGGTCCCCCGGCCCCGGGCAATGGCCGGCCGCCCCTTATTTTAGCAGAGTAAGCAGATTCAGTTTATCAGCAGATTCAGTAGCCAGCAATCGATCAGTCGCTGAATCTGCTGATTGCTGATTAGCTGAATCTGCTTTATCTACTATGGCTTATCGTCCAGTAGTCCTTATTATCTTTGACGGCTGGGGCGTGGCGCCGCCGAATCCGGGGAACGCCATCACCCAGGCGGTACTCCCTCATTTTACCGAATATCTTAAACATTATCCCGCCCTCACCCTGCACGCTTCCGGCACCGAGGTCGGGCTGTTGTTCGGCGAAATCGGCAACTCCGAAGTGGGACACTTGAATATCGGCACCGGCCGGGTGTATTACCAATCCGGCCCGCGGATTAATCAGGCCATCAGCGACGGGAGTTTTTATGAAAACCGCGCGCTGCAGGGGGCCATCACCCACGTCAAAAAAAATAATTCGCGCCTGCATCTCTTAGGTTTGCTGTCGTCCGGCAATGTGCACGCCAGCCGAGAGCATCTCGCTGCCCTGCTGGAGCTTGCCCAGCGCGCCAAATTATCGCGCGAGAGCTTGGCCGTGCACGTTATTTTAGACGGCCGGGACTGTCCGTATAACAGCGGCGAGCGGCTGGTCCGCGAACTGGAAGAAACCATGAAGAAGCTGGGGGTCGGGAGAATTGCCAGCCTGACCGGCCGCTGGTTTGCGCTGGATCGCGATAACCGGTGGGAGCGGATTGAGGCGGCTTACCGCGCCATCGTGGAGGGTAAAGGAGAGAGAGCAGCCGACAGTGCCGCCGCGGCCATCGCCAGCGCTTACGGAGAAAAAATTTATGACGAAGAATTCCCCCCCACCGTAATTACCAAAGGGGGCGAGCCGCTGGCGCCGATTCGCCCCGGCGACGCCGTGATTTTTTTTAATTTTCGCCCCGACCGCGCCCGCGAGCTGACCAAGGCCATAGTGCTGCCCGGCTTTGATAAATTTTCCCGGCGATACCTTAGCAATCTCTATTTTGTTACCCTGCTGGAGTATGAGCGCGATTTGCCGGTGGCGGTAGCCTTTGCGCCGGTTGTTATCCGCCAGTGTTTAGCCGAAGTAGTAAGCGCCGCGGGCCTTAAGCAATTTCACATTGGCGAAACCGAGAAATACGCCCACGTTACCTATTTTTTGAACGGTATGATTGAGGACCCCTTCCCGGGCGAAGAGCGGGCGCTGGTGCCATCGCCGCGGGTCGCCAATTATGCCGCCACGCCGGAGATGTCGGCCGCCGGCATTGCCCGCGAGGTGATTAAGCGCCTGGGCAAAAACCAGCACGATCTGATTATAGTGAATTTTGCCAATGCCGATATGGTGGGGCACACCGGCGATCTCGCCGCCACCGTCAAATCCGTGGCGGCGGCCGACCGCGCTTTGGGCGACCTGGTGGACCATACTCTGGCGCAGGGCGGGGTGGCGGTGATTACCGCCGATCACGGCAATGCCGAGGAAGTAATCAATCTGCAGACCGGCGAAATTGACAAAGAACACTCCACCAATCCGGTCCCCTTTATTGTCGTCGGTAAGGATTTCCAGGGGATTGCTGGCCCGGCCGGCGACCCGCCAGAAGGGGATTTAAGCCTCTTGCCGCCAGCCGGGGTACTGGCGGACGTGGCGCCCACCGTGCTAAAACTGTTGGGTTTGCCGCAGCCGGAAGAAATGACCGGGCGGGCGTTGATTTAGCTGTTCGTCGCGAGCGCTTCTTTAATTATTTTTAAAACAGTTTCTTCTGCTTGGGATAACGTTTTCCCCGGGAGCGTCACCGACGCTTGTTTTTTTGTGCCCGTCGGCTGCAGGGGGGAGAGTAAAACCGCGGCGTTATCGTGGTCGTTATTTACGGTAAAAATTCCCTGTACTGCTTCTGCCTTAGCTCCGGGCACTTCGTATAGCAACAGGGTGCGTTTGGCTTCCGGGGCGCCGGCAATCAGCTCCTCCACCATTCCTCCCAAATCTTCGGGAGTGGCGCCGGCGCGGGTAAAGTCATCGCGGGTGAGAGTAGTAACTATCAGCCCTAGGTTGGGGTGGCTGGTGAGGTGAGCGAGGGCTTGTCCCCATAGCTTCAGCGCCGCTACCGAACGGGTGCGATAGAGTTCGCGGATTACCCGTTCCCGATCGGCGCCGTGTTCCACCAATTCTCCGGCCAGCTGCAGCGCCGCGGGTTTTAAGCGGGGATGGCGGAAGCCGTCGGTAGCAATAGTAAGGCCGGTAAGCAGTGCCGTGGCAATATCCGAGGTAATCGCCGTCGCCTCAATATTTAACAGCAGACGGTAGACCACTTCGGATAATGACGCGGCCGCCGGATTCACCAGCGCTATCGCGCCAAAACGTTCGTTGGCGGCGGCATTATCCAGATTAATCAGCGGTAGGCGGTGGAACAAGTCGGTATTGTTCAGATAGATGTCGCCGAGCGCCGCCAGGTCCGGCGCCCCCACGGTAACAATCAAATCGTATTTAAAAGCGCTTTGCGCCGTGCGCAGCTCGCGGCGGGTGATATTGCCCTGTTTGGGAGTGAGATAGATGGACAGCCAGCCGTCCTTAACGTCGTAGCTTAAAGTTTCCACCGGCGCCTGGGAAACGTCCACTTTGATAATGAATTTTTGTAAGTGCGTCAGCTCCGGCTTAATGGCGTTGGCGCCCGGCAGCCAGGCGAGCGTCCGCGGCAGCTGCCAGCCGCTGGCGGCAATTTCCGGCCGCTGGCCGGCGGACTTCAGGTAGCCGTAAAGCGCCAGGGCGCTGCCCGCCGCATCCCCGCCGGCGCGCGCCTCAAACAGCACCAGGGGGTAGCGGCTTTCCTGCACCAGTTGTTTAATTTGTTCAATGTCATTTAATGCCATAATAGCTAGGGCCCGGGCGATGCTGGGCAGTAATCGGGGAAGCAAAAAGCCAATTAGTGTACCAAGGCCAGTACCTATTGTCAAGGATTTTTTAGGCCAGTAGTGTGGATAAACAATATGCTCGCTACAGCCAAAATCTTGCTAATTTCGCGACTTTCCGGTAGACTATGGGGTATCATCAGGATGTTGTTGTTTTATGATGGAAAAAGCCTACGACCCTAAAAAATACGAGGCGGACATTTACCGGCGCTGGGAGGCGAGCGGGTTTTTCGCGCCCGAGGCGCGTCCGCCTTGGGCGGATAATCCAGGGCCAGACACTCGTGAGCCGTACACTATTATCATGCCGCCGCCGAACGCCAATGCCCCTTCGCATGTGGGACATGCGCTGGGTTATACTATTCAGGATATTTTAATCCGCTGGCAGCGGATGCGCGGCCGGCGCACCCTGTGGCTGCCGGGCACCGACCACGCCGGGTTTGAAACCCAGGTGGTATTTGAAAAAAAGCTGGAGAAAGAAGGGCTTAGCCGTTTTAAAATGACGCGGGAAGAATTTTACCAGGCTTGCTGGGATTACGTGCAGACCAACAAACATATTTCCGAAGAGGCGATCAGGCGCCTCGGCGCTTCCTGCGACTGGAGCCGCAATATCTTTACCCTGGATCCGGAAATTATTAAGGTAGTGTACCAGACCTTCAAGCAGATGTATGATGACGGGCTGATTTATCGCGGCAACCGCATCAGCCACTGGTGCCCCAAACATCAGACCACTCTGTCCGATTTGGAAACTAAATACGAAGAGCGCGCCGAGCCTTTTTATTATTTTAAATACGGCCCGTTTGTCATCGGCACCAGCCGCCCGGAAACCAAGTTTGGCGATAAATACGTGGTAATGCACCCGGACGATCCGCGCTATGCTAAGTATCACGAGGGACAGCAGATAAATTTGGAATGGATCAACGGGCCGATTACGGCAACCATCATTAAGGACCAGGCGGTGGACCGGGAATTTGGCACCGGGGTGATGACCATTACCCCGGCCCACGATGCGGTGGACTTTGCGATTGCGGAACGCCGCGGGCTTGATATTGAGCCGGTGATTGATAAGCGCGGCAAGCTGTTGCCGATCGCCGGCGAGTTCGCCGGCCGGAAGATTTTAGAGGCCCGATCGAAGATTGTGGAGAAGCTGCAGGCTAAAGGACTGGTGGATCATATTGACAAAAAATACCAACATAATGTTCAAATGTGTTATAAATGCAGCACCCTAATTGAGCCGCAGATTGTGCCGCAGTGGTATGTAGCCATGACTAAACCATTGCCGGGCGGCCGGCCTAGCCTGCGCGATCTGGCTTTACAGGCGCTAGATAAAAAAGAAGTAGAGATTGTTACCGAACGGTTTGCCAAAATTTTCCGCCACTGGATGGAGAATATCCGCGACTGGCCGATCAGCCGGCAGATTTGGTGGGGGATTCCGATTCCCGTGAAATATTGCGGTGATTGCGGAGAGATAATTATTGATGTCATCGGTTCAGTGAAAAAGTGTCCGCAGTGTTCGCGCGAACAGCTGACCCCCGATCCCGATACCTTTGACACCTGGTTTTCCTCGGGCCAGTGGCCGTATGCCACCTTGCTTGCTAACGATGCCAAGCAGGGCACGCAGACGTTGGCGCAGTATTACCCCACGCAGGTGATGGAGACCGCCTGGGATATTCTGTTTTTTTGGGTGGCGCGGATGATAATGTTCTCTTATTACCGCACCGGCAAGCCGCCGTTCCAAAAAGTATTTTTGCATGGTTTAGTGCGCGACAAAGACCGCCAAAAAATGAGCAAAAGCAAGGGCAATGTGATTGACCCTTTGGGAGTGATTGATTTATACGGCGCCGATGCCCTGCGTTTTGCCCTGATTTTTTCCACCGCCGCGGGCAACGACATTCCGCTCGCCGAAGATAAAATTAAAGGCATGAAGCATTTTGCCAATAAAGTGTGGAACATTGCGCGGTATATTACTGGCATTGGCGATGGTCATGTCATTCCCGCCCCCGTGTCATTCCCGCGTAAGCGGGAATCCACGGGGGTAAACTCCAGCGGGAATCCAGTGCCGGCGAGCGACTGGATCCCCGCGTTCGGCGGGGATGACAAATGGACAGACGCCGACAAACTAATTCTCTCCCAACTCAACCAAACCATTACAGACGTCACAGACAACCTAGAAAATTTCCGCCTGCACGAAGCGGCGCAGACGCTTTACGATTTTATCTGGCATGAGTTTGCCGATAAATATCTGGAAGCCAGCAAAGAACAGCTGAAAAACGAAGCGCTCAAAAACTCCACCCTTAATAATTTATACTTTGTCCTTGCTACCTCGCTCAAACTCCTCCACCCGTTTATGCCTTTTGTTACCGAAGCGATTTGGGGTGAGATGTATGGGAAAGAAAGGTTACTTATAGTTGAGAAATGGTCTTCTTCAACGGACGAGTCCGAAGTGGTATAATTAATGCATTATGAAAGTTTCCCCTGACGCTAAAAAAATTGAGGAATTGCTTACCCGCGGAGTTGAGCATGTGTATCCAGCTAAAGAATTTTTAGAGAAAGAACTGAAATCCGGCCGCCAGTTGACACTGTATACCGGTTATGACCCCACTGCGCCGACGTTGCATATCGGCCATGGAATCACCTTGCTTAAGCTAAAACAGTTTCAGGAATTGGGGCATAAGGTGATTATGCTTATTGGTGATTTCACCGCGATGATTGGCGATCCGACGGACAAAACGGCGGCGCGCCAGCAACTGAACCGTGAACAAGCTTTGAAAAATTCTCGATTATACCGCAAACAAGCGGGAGCAATTTTAGATTTTAGTGGTCAAGTGGGCGGTGAAATTGTAAAGTACAATAGCGAATGGCTTGATAAGCTGTCATTGCGCGAATTTGTACAAAATATTGCGCCGCATTTCACTACCCAGCAGTTGATGGCACGAGATATGTTTGAATTGCGCTTAAAGGAGGATAAGCCAATTTTTATTCACGAATTCATATATCCGTTGTTGCAGGCGTTCGACAGCGTGGCGATGGATGTTGATGGAGAGGTCGGCGGCAATGACCAGACGTTTAATATGCTCGTGGGACGCGATCTGATGAAAGATTTAAAACAACAGGAGAAGTTTGTGGTAAGCATGAAACTTCTTACCGATCCCAGCGGTCAAAAAATGGGCAAGACCGAAGGTAACATGGTGGCGTTTTCCGACACGCCCGAAGATATGTTTGGCAAGGTAATGCGCTGGACCGACGAAATGATCGCGCTGAGCTTTGAATTATGCACGCGAGTGTCAATGGCGGAGATCAGTCAGATAAAAAAAGCAATGGCGCAGGGTGCTAATCCGCGCGACTTCAAATTGCGCCTGGCTTACGAGATTACCAAAACATTTTTAGGCGAGTCCGCGGCTAAAAGCGGCCAGGCATATTTTGCTAGCGTGATTCAAAAAGATGAACTGCCGGCTGACATTCCCGCCGTCAAGCCGTCGGCCTATGATATTGTTACGGTCCTGGCCGAAAGCAAACTCGTTGCCAGTAAATCCGACGCCCGCCGAGCCGTTGAACAAGGCGGGGTAAAGTTAAACGATAAAAAAGTAGTTAACGAAAAACAAGCCGTAAAATCGGGCGACGTTATTCAAAAAGGCAAGCGGTGGTTTGTGCGGGTGAAGTAGAGCAGAAGGAATATGTTGGATGCCACTCGTTTAACCGAGCAGAATCGTCGGCTGTTTAATTGGTTGGCGCGCTGGTATGATTTGGCGGTCCCCATCCAAATTTTTTTTCAGCCCGTGTACCGGCAAACGATTGAGGTTATCCGGCGTGAGGCTGGGTTGATTCTTCGTCGGGGCGGGCGGATAGTAGATGTGGCTTGCGGCACGGGAGAAGTAATCGTACGTCTGGCGCGGGAATTTCCGGCCGCGGAATTTATCGGTATTGATTTCGCTCCTGCCATGTTGCAAAAAGCGCGGGAGAAGGCCAGAGCGTTAACTCAAGCGCGATTTATTGAGGCGCCGGCTGCCGCCATCCCGCTGCCTGCCTCCAGCGCGGACGCGGTGCTATGTTCCGATGCTTTCCATCACTTGGCTGAACCCCAGGCGGTAATTGCCGAAATACATCGCGTCCTTAAACCAGGAGGGTTGTTTCTCTTGGTTGACCCGGCTTTTAATAGCCGCCTGGCTCGTTGGTTGGGGAATTTGGTAAAAGGATTTGAGCACGCTTACCATTACTATTCTTTAACCGAACTCAAAACTTTGCTTACGGCGCCGGGTTTTACTATCACTGCCGGATTCCGCTATCGCTGGAATAATTATGTCCTCGCCAAAAAATCATAACTTAATTCCGGCGCGCGAATTGTCGATATCGTTCAGCCGCTCCTCGGGCGCCGGCGGACAGAACGTCAATAAGGTGGCGACCAAAGCCACGGTGCGTTGGTACTTAGGCGGCTCGGCGGTGTTTTCCGAGGAAGTAAAACAGCGTCTGCGGCAGAAGCTGGCAGGGCGCCTTACCCAAAACGACGAATTAGTAATATCTTCACAGAATGAGCGCTCGCAAGCCCAAAATCGCGCGCAAGCAATCCGGCGGCTGAATGATTTAGTACGTCGCGCTCTTTTCGTCCCCAAAACCCGTCGCCCTACCCGCCCCACCCGCGCTTCCCAAGAGCGGCGTTTGGCTGCCAAAAAACGCCGCTCGCTCCTCAAACAGCGGCGGCGCCCTGGCGAATAGCACTATGGGTGAAAAAGAAACCTCCCAATTTTTATTAGGCCACCTGACCGATTTGCCGTTTATTGATCTGCATCGGCGCGGCGATTTAATCGGCGCGCTGTTGCAGCTGCCACCCGACGAGGCGCTGCGGCATATCCCCAGAATCAGGAATTTGATTGCCGGCGAGGATTATCTGTTTACTTCCGGAGAGAATAATTATCGCGTGTGGCGCAGTCGGGAGGGGAATTATGATGCAGAGAAATCAGCCGTCCCGCCCCCGGAGCGGTTTGCGCAGGAAGTTACTGCCAACGGCGTGACTATCAAGCTGCAGTGGAACCCGCCAGCGCAAATTTATGAGTTAGTTTTCCCTAATATGGATTTAGAGGAAGCGCCGGCGGATATTTTAAATAACGTTTTGCTGATTCCGAGCGCCGACCGCCAGCTAGCACGCCATATTTTTACGCGCGCCCGCTCGTTAGCTCAACAAGCGCAAGGGTCGGGCAAAGTGTATCAGGTGTATCGGGGGGTGATGCGGTTTATTCGTCAGTTGCTGGGAGAATAAATCAGATGTCTGATGTCCAAACTTAGCCCCGGCCCGGCCATTGACCGGGAGCGAAAAGTGCTCTAAACTACCGAAGAAAGGAGTTGGCCATGGAGAACGAAAGAACGCGTGCACTGCTGGAGTGGGTGCGCGCCAAGCTGGTGGAATGGGGCGTACCTCACGACGAGGTGAAGGCAACTTTCGAGCTGCCACTCCACCTGGTGCTCGCTTTGATCGGAGCAGCCAGGGCGGAGCTCGGCGTAGAACCCTTCTTCGGCCCCTCGCTCCATCGCGGGCGCTCGCCGGTCTACCGGCTCGGTGGCCTGGGCAGGGAGCTGCTCCGGGTGGTGGTGGCCAACCAGGAAGCCGCTCCGCTGCCCGCGCCGCCGTCGTAGTACACTTGGGTCGCAGGTCTAACACCCGCCATCTCACCGCTCTTCGTGCGAAGCGTGGGACGCCAACAGAAAGGAGGTATCGCACGCAGCACAAAACCCGCCTCGCCACTACGCTTGAGGCGGTTTTTGTTTGGGGGAGAATGGACAAACCCGGCGGGGAGTGGTAGAGTAGGAGCAACTTTTGAATTATGTTCCAAGCTAAAACAGAAAAAATTCAGCAATTAGCTCAAAAGTATCCCCATCGTATCAAAGAGCTTGAGGAAATTTTTAGCCGCAAGACTAACGTATATATTGACTATGCCAACGTTAAGCCGTGGGCAAGCAAGTTGGGGTGGCATGTAGAATTAAAGCGTTTAAAGCAGCTTTTAAATTCTTTTGGTACCATTAACGCCGTAAAAATTTATTGCGGCACGCTGGTGGGGAACAAAGAGTCGGTTGAGTTTAGTGAAGAATTGAAGCGGCTGGGTTATATCGTTACGACTAAGCCAGTTAAAATAATGAAAAAATCAATTGATGTTTCAAGCATTACCTCTGCTTCGCCAGATATTCTCAAAGATTTTATTCGTCGGTCATTGCTCCAGAAGCTAAAAGTTGAAACCGTCGAATATTTGAACAGTCGTTTGAAAGAACTCAATGATCAGGGTATATTCTATATCGAAGATTTAAAATGTAATTTTGATGTGGAGATTGGCAGAGACATGTTAATTGATTATGATAAAAACGGCATTGAAAATTTTGTGTTGTGGAGCGGCGATAGCGACTTCGCCAGTTCGTTGGAGCAGCTTTTAGCCGACGGCAAAAGAGTATTCATTTTTGCCACCGCACGCAAAGTTGCAAACGAGCTCAATGAGCTTCGTAAGAAAGGATTGGCAATTTTTGATATTCAAAAAGTACGCAATTTTATTTGTTGGAATAAAGAAAAGACTGTATAAAAGCAAAAAGGACTCCTGGCGGAGCCCTTAAGCTTTAGAATTCATGATCATCACTGATCAATAACACTATACCACATCACTAGCTAATTTGTCAAGCGGAGTGGTGTGGATATAATATCCGACCTATTTTATACCTTTAAGCCATCTCAAAACCCACTATTGTCATCCTTTCACCCCGCCTAGCGAGGTTCAGGACAGGCTTTGAGACTATTAGGCCCCCCGACTTAGTCGGGGTCGCTCAGGGTAAACTCCGCGGAAAGCTTTGCCCTAAGCCATGTGGTAAGCTTGCCAAATCAATTGCCGAAGGGATCTCTGTCTTAAGGGAAATTTTGGACAGAGATTCCTCGCTTGACACTCGGAATGACAGTTTTGAGATGACCTCCATTTGAGATTTATAAATTGGCGGAGTGAGATATGAGGACTCCAAAAGAAATAGGTCAATGGCTGTTCAAAATAATTGTTGAAGCATTTATAATCGGCATCATTGTAAGTTTGATTAGTAGTGCTTTATGGGCATATTATGATAGTTTTTCTTCATCGGCTGATTTTGTTAAGAATTTAAAGGGTGAAATCTCGTATAATATACAGATACTTGGCAGTCTTCAAACTTTAGCTAATTCAGCTGGTGAAAAACGCATTCCCTTTTATCGAAACCAAATAAAGACAAGCGTCAGGGATTCATTCTGGTATGTGCACAAAAATCAATTTTCTTCTGAAGAGATTACAAAGATTGAAAATTATTATACGAATATTGAATACTTACGAGAGTCAGTCGAACGTATTTGGATTGCAGGTAGTTCTGGGCAACAGGAACTTGCAAAAAATTTGTTAGATGGTGCCACAAAGCTACAGATTAGTTTAATTGCTGAAGGAGATGAGTTGCAAAGTATCTTGAAAAAAAATTCCTTAATAAGACCACGCTTGTGCGTTAGCAAATACTGTGTGCTCAGGCCATAAACGAGCGGATTAAATATGAATTGGATTAATAATACAAGCGAGATAGGTTTGCTAACCGGAGCAGGGTTCACAGCAAATTTTGGAGGTTATCTACAACGGGAAATGTGGAATAAAATGTTTAATCATGAATTTACCCAAAAAAATGAGGTTATTAAAAAGAAAATGTTGAAAGCTGCAAGGGGGGCATGTCTGTCAAAAAGAGACTATGATTATGAGTCGGTTTATACGGAACTATTTGAAACGCAGCCAGCAATTATACAAATTTTAATGGATACTTACAAGGTTCTAGACCAGAGTATTAGTATTAGTCACTATAACGAAACATCCTATAATGAACAAAAATTTAGAGAATTTATTGCTGAAGTTAGCAGGGCAAGCAATCAAACACCAATGGTATGGTTTACGTTGAACCAGGATTTATTTTGTGAAAATTTTGCTCAAGTTACCCCGCTCTGGATTAGGTATACGCGCCAGGACGATAATAACAACGATAAAGTTGTAGAACTGCCAAACGAGTTAAAACTTCAAGAAATACAAACACGTCATCCGAATGGCCAATTAGTGTATGTAAAACTTCATGGTTCGTATGGATGGTTGTCAAGTCGTGGTGGCAAGGCCGTAGCAGTTGGCGCAGATAAGAAAAAATTTATAGATCAAGAGCCTCTTTTAAAATCCTACTTTGATGAAATATTCTCCCCTTGGCTTAGACAGAAAAGAAAGCTATTAGTGATTGGATACTCTTTCCGCGATCAACATGTCAATGACTATTTGATTAAAGCTATACAAGATGAAAATTTGAGGCTGTTTATTATTAGTTTAGCCGACATGAAGGACTTAGTTGATAGTTTTGCAAAGCAAGGCGATTCTAAAAAGGTAGAAATGGCTATAGATGGTTATTGGCAGAAAAAGTTGGTTGATATATTTACTGATTATGCACAAACCTCTGTTGAGGTAGATGAATTAAGGCAAGCCTTAACTAGAGATTGGATGAACAAAGATTTTTTTGGAACTCAAAGACTACCAAATCAAAACGCTTGAATTGTATATAGTTATGTCTTTTTTTAGTCATCCAGATATACACAGCATGAACTTGACAACCGGACGGCTGTATAGTATGCTTATATTAGCTAACCACCCCCACCCTGCCCCCGAAAGGGGGCCCGGTGGGGTTTTTTCTTATGTCCAAACTAGTTTTTGACATTGAAACGGTCGGCGAGGATTGGGAATCCCTGGATCAAACTACGCAGGAAGCCCTGACGCGCTGGATTAAACGCGAGGCCGAGAGCGAAGCTGAATACCAGGTGTCGCTCGCCGCGGTAAAAGACGGGTTAGGGTTTTCGCCGCTCACCGGGCAGATTGTGGCGATCGGCGTATTGGATTGCGAAAAGAATAAAGGCGCCGTGTATTTTCAGGCGCCGGGAACTTCCCTTACGGAGTCAGAGGAAGACGGCATAAAATTCAAACCCGCTACCGAACGAGAAATGCTGGAACAATTCTGGCAGGGCGCCCGGCAGTACCAGGAATTTATCAGCTTCAACGGCCGGGCATTTGACGCGCCGTTTTTAATGGTGCGCTCCGCTATCCACGGAATTCGCCCCAGTAAAGACCTAATGTCCAACCGCTATCTGGGGAGCCAGCGCTACGACTGCAAGCATATTGACCTCATGGATCAGTTGTCGTTTTACGGCGCTGCGCGCCGCAAGGGCAGCCTGCATTTGTGGAGTCGCGCTTTTAGCATCAAGAGCCCCAAAGCCGACGGCATCAGCGGCGACGACGTTAAACGATTATTCAGCGAGAAAAAATTTTTGGACATCGCCCGCTACAACGTCGGCGATTTAGCGGCGACGCGGCAGCTGTACGAACAATGGGAAAAGTATTTGCGGTTTTAGACTTATCCACAGCGCCGGATCATTATTTATGGTTGATTCTGTGCTATACTATAGCAATCAGGGAGGGAGAAAATAATCCCTTTTTAATTTTGGGGATTGTTTTTTTTAACACTGATTTCACGGGTTAGACTTGGATTCCACGGATTGAGAATATACACGGATTAGAGTTCGCTGCCAGCCCAGGCTTTGACCGCCGCCTATCTTTTTGCTAGCATTAAGAGGATATGAATTACCCCGAGGTGATTGGCCAGCTGCTACGCCAGGCGGGAGTTACCGGTGAACTTAAATTCACCGCTCCGCCGCATACAGCGCAGGGCGATTTGGCCTTAGCTTGTTTTGATTTAGCTAAAGAATCAGGCGGACGTTCGCCGGCTGCCGCGGCCAAGGATTTAGCGGCGAGTATTACCCAAATGGCTTCCCCGCTGGTGGAACAGGCGCAGGCGGCCGGGCCGTATGTCAACTTTTTTTTGCGCGGGGGAGAGCTGGCGCGCTTAGTGTTGCCGGCAGTGGGGGATGATTACGGAGCGCATACCCTCGGCAAGGAAGAGACCATTATGGTGGAATTTGCCCATCCCAACACGCACAAGGCCTTCCACGTCGGGCATCTGCGCAACATTGTTACCGGCGAGAGCCTGGCCAGGTTGTTTCAGAACGCCGGCTACACCGTGGTGCGCGCCAACTATCAGGGCGATATCGGCTTGCACATCGGCAAATGTTTGTGGGGGTTATTACATGGCGAACCGCCGGCTGATCAGCTGGTCAGCAATCAGCAGTTAACTACGCCGGCGGCGCGGGTCAAGGTTTTGGGCGAAGCGTACGCGCGCGGAGCCGCCGCTTACGAAGCGGATGAATCAGCTAAAAAAGAAATTCAGGAATTGAACGGCGCGGTTTATACCAATGACCCCAGCATCAGAAAAATTTACACCACCACGCGGGCCTGGAGCTTGGAGTATTTTGATACTCTATATCGCCGGCTCGACACCCGTTTTGACCGCCTTTATTTTGAATCCGAAATGTTTAGCCGGGGCAAGGAAATTGTGGAAGAGTGGCTTCCCCGCGGCGTATTTGTAGAGAGCGAAGGCGCGGTGATTTTTCCGGGGAAGCGCTTTGGCCTCCACGACCGGGTATTTTTGACCCGCGAACGGCTGCCCACTTATGAAGCTAAAGACTTGGCGCTGGCCGAGCGGCAATTTGCCGATTACCATCCGGCGCATATTTATCATGTAGTAGCCACGGAACAGAGTGAGTATTTCCGGGTATTGTTCCAGGCGCTGGAAGCCACTTTGCCGGCCAGCCGCGGTCGGGAACATCATCTGGTATACGGCTGGGTGCGTTTGCGCGAAGGGAAAATGAGTTCGCGCACCGGCCAGGTGGTATTGGCAGAATGGCTGCTGGATACGGTCGGCGCCAAAATCCGGGAAATGATGGGCGAACGGGCAGCGGCGCTCCCCGACGCCACCGTAGAGCGGATTGCCGTGGCCGCAGTTAAGTACGCTTTTCTTAAAACCGGCGTTAGTAATGAACTGGCGTTTGACCTGGAGCGTTCGGTAAGTTTATCGGGCGATTCTGGTCCCTACCTCCTTTATATGGTAGCGCGGATGAAGAGTATTTTACGGCAGCAATCAGCAGATTCAGCAAGTCAGCAGATTCAGCAATTGGTTGGCGGAGTAACCATTACCACTTCCGAGAAACGCCTGTTGTTACAAATTGCCGAGTTTCCGGCAGTGACCCGCACCGCGGCCGAGCGCACCGACCCGTCGCTTGTTGCTCATTATTTATTAACGCTGGCCCAGCGCTTTAGTGATTTTTACGAAACCTGCCCCGTGCTCAAAGCCGAGCCGGCCACCCGCACTTTCCGCCTGGCGCTCCTTCACGCTACGCAATTAGTGCTGGAGCGCGGCCTGCAGCTGTTGGGCATTGCCACGGTAGAGGAGATGTAGGGCGAAGCCTTGACTGGTGAGTTTTTTGGGTGTATAATGAAACTGTAGAAGAATTAAAAATACCAGTTAGCATTAGGGCGCGGCAGACGAGTGTCTTTGGGCGCGCACCCCGATTAAATCGGGGGAGCACCCAAAGAGTGTCTGCCGCGACCAACCAGGCTAATTTTAGCAATAGCGATAGCGACCAGGCGGATAACGATTATGTTCGGCATTCTTCTGCAGTTTCATCCTACTATCCTACTATCCTACTTACCTACTATCCTAAACCAATATGCCTCGCGTCCGCACCCACAACGAGCCCATTGAGCGGGTTACGCTCAAGCTCCCCAAAAGCATCGCCACTTATTTCCGCCAGGCCTTTGGCCACGGCCGGCGCAGCGAATTTGTGGCCAACTGCCTGCGCCGCCACCGCCAGGAGCGGGAGGTCGCCGCTTTGGAAGAAGATCTGCGCGGCATCGGCGGCAAACGCGTCTGACGCTCTGTTTTATCAATCAAACCAGGAATATGATAGCTCATTTTGATCTGGACAAAATGTACTGCGGCAAAATTAAACGGGGGGATATTTTTTTGGCCGAACACGAGCGCGAGCAGGTGGTGGTGGTAGTGCAGGATGATATTCTTAATGAACGGCTGGGGACGGTGCTCGCAGTTCCCGTTGAGCCGCACCGCGCCGGGGAGCCGGTGTTTAAAAATGAATTATTGCTGTCTGCCAAAGAAATTAATTTGGGCCGGCCCGGCGTCTGCCTGACGCACAAACTGATGACCGTGGATCGCCGGCATCTGACTGCCAAAAAAGGGGAATTAGCTCCCGAGCGGCTAGGGGAATTATTAGCTGCCCTGGATATTACGCTCGGGCGATTCCGGGACCGCGGATAGAGGTTCGTTTCAAGTAACACGACTCGCCCAGTCGTGTTTTTCGTTGGGTTCCTGGCGGTCATTGCCAATTTGGGCGATTAGTGTTTTAATTCTCCTCGGCATGTCTTTTTGCCTAGCTCCTTAACAACCAGGCAATTTTGCCTAGTGCTTCCGCCAAAAAACAGCAACCATGGACCGCCACTTGCGGCCTAAAAAGGAGGCTTCCATGAAGTCGAAACGGAATAACGCGGCGCTCATTTTCACCCTGTATTTGTTCGGTGCGGTTGGTTGCGCGAGTTCCGGGCCTACCCCGGGCACGGACGGCGATGCCAACGACGCCCGAGGGGATGCGGTGCTACCCGCCTGTGCCAAGGATCAGGACTGTCCGCCCGGCCAGCTCTGCGAGCTCGCCACACAGGTCTGCCGGCCTGGCTGCTCAACGGCCCACGGCTGCGGTCAAGGACGCCTCTGCGAGCTCGATGCCGGTGCCTGTGTGGAGTGCTTCGCCGACAGCGACTGTCTCCTAAAGCAGGAGCCCCGTTGTAACGCGAGCAAGCACCGCTGCGTCCCTTGCCTACCAGCGGGAGACAACTGCGGTCCGGGGGAGTATTGCCTTTTTGATGGCACGAACTACCGCTGCGAGGCCGGCTGCAAGGGAGACAGCGACTGCGGCGGAAACACGCCGCGCTGCGACCTGACCGCCCACCAGTGCGTCGCCTGCCTCGCCCACGCCGACTGCGCCGCCGGCACGTGCTGTACCGCCTCCCAGGAATGTATGGCCACGGACTTTCAGTCCGATGCGCGACACTGCGGCGCCTGCGGGGTGGAGTGTCTTGGCGGCTGGCTCTGCTGTGGGGGAACCTGCAGTAATCCCGCCAACGATCTCACGAACTGCGGCGGTTGTGGTAACGTCTGCACCGCCGCCCACGGTGCCCCGAAGTGCGCGGCGCGCGTTTGCGGTATTGAAGTCTGCGACAGCGGATGGGCCGACTGTAGTGGCGGAATCAGCGATGGGTGCGAAACCAACACCCAGATCAACTCCAACCACTGCGGCGGCTGCAACCAGACCTGCCCTTTTCCTCCCAACGGGACACCGCGCTGCGCCCAGGGCCAATGTGAGATCATCTGCCAAGGTGGCTTCGCAGACTGCGACCAAGACCCGACCAGTGGCTGCGAGGTGAACACGATGACCAGCCAGGCCAACTGCGACGGCTGCGGTAACGTCTGCACCGCCGCCCACGCGACAGCTCGCTGCTCCCAAGCCACCTGCCAGGTAGCAATCTGTGACCCCGGATATGCCGACTGCAACAGCAATCCCGCCGATGGCTGCGAATCCATGACTGAATCGGACACGGCGAACTGTGGTGGCTGTAATCGGGTATGTTCCCTACCCAACGCCATCGCTCAATGTTCCAGTGGGGCCTGCCTGCCTACCAGCTGTCTGTCGGGCTACGACAATTGCGACAATTTCGCCGGCAACGGTTGCGAAACCAGCCTCACGAGCGACCCGGCTCACTGTGGCGCCTGCGCCGCTGTCTGTTCGGATCTAAATGGCACGCCATCTTGTCGCAGCGGGACGTGCCGAATCACCTGTGCGCTGCCGTTTGACAACTGCGATAGTGACCTCGCGAATGGCTGCGAGGCCAATCTAGATGTTGACCCGAACAGCTGCGGCGGCTGTGGAGTGGTCTGTTCCTCACTGAATGTAGCAGTCCGGACGTGCAGCAATGGCATGTGCGCCGGAATCTGCGTTTCGGGATTCCAGGACTGCAATGGTAACAAGCAAGTGGACGGGTGTGAAATCAACCTCGTTACCGATGCTGCGAACTGCGGCGGCTGTGGGAACCGGTGCGACCTGCCGAACGCTACGGCCACCTGTACGCAGAGCGCCTGCGCCATTGATTCCTGCCAGTCTGGCTTTGGCAACTGTGACGGAGCGCCGACCAACGGTTGCGAGGCAAACCTCCAGACCGATAGGGGTAACTGTGGAGTCTGCAATGTGATCTGTGCAATGCCGAATGGCACGCCGCGCTGTGTCCTCGGCAACTGCGCAATCGGCCCCTGCAACGCCGGGTACGCGGACTGCGACCGTAACATCAGCAACGGCTGCGAGTCCAATTCGCAAACCGATTCCAATAACTGCGGCGCCTGCGGCACGGTCTGTAGTGGCAGCGGTGCAACCTGCGTTGCTGGCCTGTGCACTTGCTCAATCTCAATGGGGGGGACGCTCTGCGGTGGTACCTGTGTCAACACCGCTACTGATCCGAACCACTGCGGCGGGTGCGGTCGGTCGTGCATGACTAGGCCTTGCATAAACTCGCTGTGCGATGGCATTAATTGTCCCGCTGGCTGGGCTGACTGCGACCAAAACAATCTCTGCGAAACAAATATCACCACAGTACAGAACTGTGGCCGGTGCGGCGTGGTCTGTTTGGTGCCGAACGGTACCCCGGCTTGCGTCGGAGGGATCTGCCAGATCGCCTCCTGCACCGCGCCGTTCGCTGACTGCGTCAACGGCATCGCCGACGGCTGCGAAACGAATGTGAGCGGCAGCGATCTTCAGAACTGCGGAGCCTGCCAACAGACCTGCGTCCTAGCCCACGCGACGGCCCGTTGCTCCCAGGGCGCTTGCCAAGTAGTAGCCTGTGAGTCTAGCTATGGCGACTGCAATAGCGACCCCACCGACGGCTGTGAAACTAATCTCCTTACGGACTCTGCCCACTGCTTTAATTGCGGGAACAAGTGCCCACCAGATGCGCCAGTCTGCGTAAACGGAAATTGCCGTTGCAACAGCGACACGGATTGTGCCTTGGCGACCGGTCGGCCGAGGTGTAGTACACCGCTCCCGCCATACTTATGTGTTCAATGCCTGGACGACGCGATTGATTGCCCGCTCTATACTGCCTGTCATAAGGACGGGTATAGGTGCGAGGCTGTCTGCGGCGACGGAGCGCACACTCTCTGCAATGGCGGCTGTTGCCAGCAGGGCGTCTGCACCCAGGGGGTTGCCAATGACGCGTGTGGGAACAGTGGCGGGAGCTGTTCTGCCTGTAGTCCTTTTACGCCGATCTGCCTACCCACTGGAACGTGCAGCGGCTGCACAACATCAGCCGACTGCAAATTCGGCGTTCCTTGTATTAACGGCCTTTGCACCTGCCTGTTGGATGGTAATCGTTGCGTTACCAATTCAGATTGCTGCAGTGGGAATTGTGACGGTACCTTCTGTGGTGTTCCGAATAATTGCTATGAACCCGGGTTTGGCGGCCATTGCGGAGGAGGTGGAGATCCACCCTGCTGTTTTGGTGGAGAATGTTTTTTGAACGCCTGCTCCTTTGTTGATAACGGTGAACGGTGTAGCGCCGATCGACAGTGTTCTAGCAAGAAATGTGAGGCCGGCGTTTGTGTTAGATGATACCCCAATGGAGGCCCCTGCGGCGCGGACAATGCTAGTTGCTGTTCGAGGCAATGCACTGGTAACTACTGTCTGTAGTATTTCCAGCCGGAGACTTCAATTGAACTTAAACTTCGAGTCTTAAATCTACCGACATTCAAGTTTCTCGCTCTTTCCTTCATCCCTCTAGGACAACACTCCGCGGTTCTCGCGGAGGAGTGCCGCGGCGACACTCAACCTTCGCCCCACTCAACAACCGCCTTTCGTACGAAGGGCGGTTTTTGTTCATCTCGTTGCCAGATTCAGTTACCAGTTTATCCACAAGTACCCCTTGACAGGTATATTATATAGTTATACTATAAAGTGGTAATTAGTACCGAGCTAATGCCACGGCCGCGCTCTAGTTGCCTGCTGGTCGGCAAACCAAACGGGCGGCGCGGGCAGGCGGGGCTGTTTTTATGGATAAATCTAGCCATCATATTTTGTTGGTGGAAGACGACAAATTTTTAGCGGGAATTTACCAGCGGAAGTTCACCCTGGAAAAATTCAAATTTACTGTGGTCGGCGACGGCTTCAGCGCTCTTAATTTTGTTGCCCGCCAGCGGCCGGATTTAATCTTACTTGATATTTTGCTGCCTAAACTAGACGGCATGGCCGTATTGAAAAAGTTAAAGGCTGATCCGGCCACCCGTAATATCCCGGTGATTCTGCTCACTAACCTAGGGCAGCATGACGAAGTAGTGCGCGGGCTGCAAGCCGGCGCCGCCGCCTTCCTCATTAAAGCGCACTTTAAGCCGTCGGCGGTGGTGGCGAAGGTAAAAGAAGTACTGGGGAAACCCGAATAAATAAAATCCGAATCTTATGGCTTTTTTGCTATCTCGCCGCGGTAAAGCCGCTCTGATCATCGGCATAGTCGCCGGCAGTCTGGCGGGGCTCGTTTTGCTCTGGCGAATAGCGTTGGCAGTGTCGCCCTCGTTGCGTTCGCGGGCGCCGTACTGGAACGCCCAACTGATGGTAAGACTAATCAAATGGGACCAGCGCCGGGCCCAGGCGCAGGCGGCCGCGGACACGGTGGGCGGCAAAACGCCAGAAGAGACCCTGCGTCTTTATCTGGCCGCGGTGGACAGCGGCGATTATCGGAGGGCGAGCACATTTTTTGTGCCGGAAAAACAAAAGCAAGAACGCCAATCGTTTTCGCAATCAGTTCCGGCTGATATCGGGCGCATTCAAAATTTATTAGTAGAAGCGTTAAAACGCGGCGGCACCTATAGTGCGGACGGCAAGGAGTATGTTATTCATCAGCCGATCTTTGTTCATTTAGTACGTTATCCGGCCGGCAATTGGAAATTATTGGAGATTTAGCTTTGCTGCTATGCGCCGCTTATCTGGGGTTTTTGTTCTTATCTTGTTAATCGGCGGGGTGGTTCCGGTGGGGTTGCCGGCGGCCCGGGCTTTTGATGAGCGCACCACTCATCCGGCGCTGACCGAGCAAATGGCCGAATTTTTTAATCTGAATTATCCGCAGGAGCCGCTCACTCCCAAGGAGAAAGCCCTGCTGGTGCAGGGCTCCATTGACGAAGATACTGAACCGCGCTGGATCAATCATTTTTATGATCCGATTTATAACGAAGGGTGGCGGGGGGAGCGAATGGGAATTTTGCCTTCGTGGCTAGTGCGGGCGTTAAGCCGGATTTTACTTTCACCCGAAGAGGCAGTTACCTCTAAACAATGGTCGCAGGATCGCGCGCGGCAGACTCGCTACGCTCTGGTGAAAGGCGATCGCACCTGGCAGCGCGCCCTGGAAGAAGCAGCAGTAAAGAAAAATCCCCGCGAGGCCTACTATACTTTGGGTTTTATTCTGCACCTTTTGGAAGATGCCGTAGTGCCCGATCATACGCGGGGCGATACGCACGCGCATCCTTTGGCATCAGTTACCGGCGATTACGGCAGCCCGTACGAGGAATATGCCAAAAGGATGTTTAATTCGGCGAGTATCAGCGGGCTGGCCAAAAGTTTTTTTCAGAGCGGCATTCGGCCGGTAAAGTTGTCGGAGTTGAATGATAACTTTGATATTTTAGCACGGTACTCCAATCAATACTTTTTTAGCAAAGACACCATTGAGAGTAAAAAATATCTTTTACCTGCCATCGTTAAAGAAGACAGTCAATTCGGTTATGGGCGCGATCAGGATAAAAGTATTTTTCCCCTCGTCAGAGTGAGTTATCTACGTACCGCCAGTCATAAATTGATTAAGCAATACACTTTAACTCAAGATCAAGCCAACTATCCCATTCTTAACGCCTATTTTGTCCGCCATTCCCGCGCTGCCCTTGCTTACGGCGCCGGGGTAATTAAATTCTTCCGCGACGAGGTGCGTCGGCTGGTCCAAGCCGGCGCCGCGCTTCCCCCGGCGCCCCGGGGGATGCCCCTGGCTTTATCTCCTTTAATCCTTCATTCTGCCATAGAAAATGGCGGCACCCAGCCGGCCCCCACTTATTTTATTCCTGCCACCGGCACCATCAGCACGCCGCCCCTTAATGCCGATAATCCGCATTTGCCCGGGGTTACCAATCCGCCGCTGTTACCCGCTTTATCCTTGCTCTCTCCTCTTCCCCCTTCGGAACGCGGAGCGTTCTCCCTCCCCGAAGAGCGTACCGCGTTTCCCGAGGGTGGAAGCGGGCAGGGCAATTTTTCGCCGGGTACGCCGGCGCTGGGCGCAGCGGTTGCTCCCGGGGTTCCGGCCAACGAAGAGCAGGTTTTGCGCCAGGCCATAGCCGGAGTCAGCCAGGCGCTGATTGACGGCGCGGCCGCCGGGGCGGCCGCGCCAGTAGCCGCTGGTTTGTTGCTGGCCACCACCCTAGGCGCCCTGGGCTATGTTTTGCGGCCCCAGGCCACCGGGGACGGCGCCTCCGGCTGGGATATTGTGAGACTAGTGCCGCGCACTATTTATACCACGGTTACCCGCACCGTAGAGCGCCTGGTGCCGGTAGTCCGTACGGTGGTGGAAGAAGTGCGTCAGGTGGTTTACCGCACGGTTTGGCAGCTGCGGGAGGTGGTGGTGCGGGCAGTTGGCCTGGTGCGGCGGATAATTATTCGGGTACCGGTACGCGAAGCAGTTACGGTAATCCGGCAGGTCACCCGCCAGGTAGTAGAGCTGGTTAAACGTTCGGTAGTGGAAGTTTACCAGACAGCGCAGACAATTTACCAAGAAATTAAAGTAGGAGAAGTAAGGGTTTCCCTGCCCTCACCCGCGCCTGCCGTCACTACTCCGGTAGCCGCTCCCATTGCTCCGGCCGCTCCGCCGCCTAATCTATATCGCTGGGTTGATTCGGTGTGGGGGCCGCGCTACGGCATGGTGGTCGGCGGCGTATGGCACGACGTGGCGGGTTGGGAAAATTCTCGCTTAGATCAGATTTTTGGCGATACTATTTCCACTGTTTCTCGCGGCGCCTATTCCGCGGGCTGGAGCGCGGCGCACGGCGGCGGCACGGTGGCGGGCGGCGCCAAATCCTTGGACGCGCTCTGGAGCATGCAGACTGGCGTAATGCACGGCGGATTGGCGCCGACGCCGGAGCTTTACGCTCGCGGCTTTACTTCGCGTTTCCCTAAAGGCAGCCGCGAACAGCAGGCGGAAATCGCCGCTTTTAACCGCGGGGTGGCTGATTATCATTATTTTGAGCCGGCGCTGATGTACAATCCGGCCGATGGCACCGTTTACACGGTTAATAGTGCCTTGGCCGCCGAGTTCAGCGCCCGGCTGGACTTCCGCCGCTTAAGCAACGACACGCCGCGCGATCAGGTGTCGCTTGCCGTGTACGATACTCCCGAAGATTTTTTGGCCGGACAGCCTAATGCTAATCACGTTCCTCTTTTTCCCGAAGCGCCCCCGCCGCCCACCCTGTTTGAAGTTTATTTCAAGGAAGAGCGCGCTAAAGGGCGCTCTCCCGAAGATATTTTGCGCCATAATCCCTTTATGGGCACCGCCAGCCAGCCCGGGGCGCTGTATACCCCTTTATTAGCATCAGCTCCGGAGGGCAGCCTGGCCGCCTGGGCGCAGGCCGCTTTGCCCTGGCGCGCCGGGCTAAGCGAAGCCCAGCAGCGCAGCATTACCCACCTGCTAGAGACCCGGGCTAACGAAGGCAGACCGCTTAACAATACCGACGCCAAAAATCTGGCCTTTGCCCTGGGCCGGCCGCCGGACTGGCCGCAGTTTGCCGGCGTTGCCGTTGCGGTCGCTCTCTCCCGCGCCCTCCCCCGGCCGGAGCTTTCCTTCACCCCCGCGTCAGCAAAACCAAGTCGGTAACCTTGTTGTTCACTAGGTAGTCGTGGTAAACTACCGCTAGTATGCTGGAGACAATTTTTGATACGCTTAATCAAGTCGCGCCCCAGGCGGCAATTTACGCCGCCATTATTTTAGTGGTGGGATTGTTAGTGTACCACTTTACCAAATTTTGGGTCGCTACCAATAAAACTAATCAGGCTCTGCCCGAAATCCAGGCCTCCCTCATAAAAATTGACCGCGGCCTGAACACTCTTAATAAGGTACTATTGGAAAAAAATATTATCAGTCAGTCCTGTTACTCTAACGTAAACAGTCCGCGCGCTTTGAATGATCTGGGTCGGCGACTATTGCCAGCTAGCGGGGCGGATCGCTTGCTGGCGCAACAAGCCGGGGCATTTCTCAATGAGCTGGAACAAAAACCGTACGATTCGCCACTGGAGGTGGAGCGCGAGGCGCTTAATCTGCTCCTGGCTAAAATGGATGATGCTGAATTCAGAGAATTGCAAAATTTCGCTTACAACCACCCCCAGTTTGACGGCAAGCCACTCACCTACACCGATATTTTATTTGTGATGTCGCTCGTTTTGCGCGATCAGTACCTGGCGCGCCACCCAGAACTTCGGTCAGATTTCGGTCAACTCCCTTCGCCAGGGTCAATTTGAATTGTGGGTCTACTCAATGTAATCAACGTCCTAGTAATCATTATTGGCTTGCCTAGTTTGATTGTGAGCTGTGTTTATCTTAGGCGGAAGTTAAAAATTTTGGACAATCGGAATCATCATTGGCAAAAATTAACTCTTAAAGAAAGACTTTAAAAATTATCACCGGCAGACCACAATTTAGTCGCCTCCTGGGTCATTCGCAATGATTACGCCAAGGCGCATTCCGAGCTTAAGTAATCATCTAAATTACCGTCCGCTTGCTCTAGTTCCGCCATAATTATTGTGGTCGAGGGCTAGCCAGGCGGGTTTTTTTGTGGTATAGTATGGGGTGCGAGAATTTAGAAAAAATATGCTTCGTCCCCTAGAGCGCCCCGAGCTAATTGGCATCCCTGGTTTTGACGAACATGAGGTAGTGTTAAAAATAGAAGATGGCAACGTGGGGTTGCGCGGTTTTATTGCTTTGCACAACACCAATTTAGGGACCGCGGTAGGAGGAACGCGGATGTATCCTTATGCTTCGGAGCGGGAAGCCCTGGAGGATGTGCTGCGCCTGTCGCGGGTGATGACCTATAAGTGCGCGATGGTGGGGGTGCCCCACGGCGGGGGCAAGGGGGTAATTATCGGTGACCCGGCTACCGGCAAAACCGAGGCTCTCCTCCAAGCTTACGCGCGGGCGGTTAACGAACTGCACGGCCGCTTTTATACCGGTGAAGATGTCGGCCTGGCCGAGGCCGATGTGCGGCTGATGCTGCAGCATTCTCCTTATTTTATCGGCAAACCAGGGCTGGCGGGCGACCCCTCTCCCTACGCCGCCTTAAGCACTTTCTATGCCATGCAAACCATTGCGCGATTGCGGTTTGGTTCAGATGATTTAAGAGGGCGTTCGGTAGCGATTAAGGGAGTCGGCAAGGTGGGCAGCGAATTGGCGCGGTTGCTGGTGGAAGCCGGAGCAAAAGTGGCCATTGCCGACATCAACCCTCTGGCAATCAAGGCAGTTACCGATAAATTTCCGGCCGTGAAAATAGTGGCGCCGGCGGCCATCCACCAGGAAACCGCTGATTTATACGCTCCCTGCGCCTTAAGCAGCGAATTCACGCCCACTACGATGCGGGCGGTGCGCGCCCGGGTAATCTGCGGCGCCGCCAACAGCCAGCTGGCCGATGACTCGGTGGGGGATTGGTTTTGGCAGGAGAGCATTGCTTACGTGCCTGATTATGTAGCGAACGCCGGCGGCCTGATTAATGTGGTGGACGAGCTGGAGGAGGGCGGCTACCAGCATCGCCGGGTGCTGGAGCGCATCAACCAGGTGCGGCAGACCGTGGCCGATATTTTTCAGCTGTCCGCCAAGCGCCGGGAATCTCCCCACCGGGTGGCGGATTTGTTAGCCGAACATATTTTCAAAAATTTGCCGCCCACTCATATTATTGCTTAAGGATGAAGCCAGATTCCGAGTTGACCCAGCGCCACCCCGTCTCCTGATTTTGAATTACGGAACTATCTTAATTTGGTCGCTCGGTCGTGGTAGACACCCTCCGTGCTCCCCCCGACTAGATCGGGGGTGCGCGCGTAGGGAACCCGTCTACCACTCCCTCGCTCATTTCGTAATTCACAGCTCCTGAAGCTGATGTAGCCAGCAAAACAAAAACCCCGGCCGAGCGGGGTTTTTGAGTTTGCGGCGCCGCTGCTTAGTAAGTGAGGGTCTTGGCCTGAAGCGGCAAGTCGGTGCCCATGGCGGTTATGTTCGTAGAGACGCCATCACCCCAAGTAACCTGGCGGCTGCCGATGCGCACCGAGAGACTGGGATTCGGGTTGGTAGTCGTCTTGGTGGCCGCATCGGTGGTATCCAAGGTGATGTAAATCGTTTTGGAAGCGCCCGAGGAGATTTGGAAATCCGTAAAGTTAGCGTCCCTTAGGGCAGAATTGCCGCTGTTGGCGCTGGCGAAAGTCTGGGTGGCGGCGTAGTTGGTGGTAGCCAACTGGTTAGCGGTAGCCACGGAATCTTTGTACACCGTCAGGGCGCGCGTTGCCCCTACTCCCGCCGCCTGCGAAATAGTAGTGCCGAAGTTGAAGTTCATCAACTGCACCATAGCAGTGTGGCCTTCCACATTCGCCTTGTTGATAATCGTAAAGATTCCCACGATCTGTGCGCTGTTCGGCGACGAAGCGCCGGTGGGAGAATTGGCATCCCAGCCCACAGTAAGCTTGGCGCGGTACAAGGTAGTGGTTGGAGCATAAGCACCACGGCTCAATCCGTATTGATTGGCGTTAGTAAGGAACGAGACGGTCGGGGTAATTGAAACGCCGGATTGCGTACCTACCGCAGTGAACGGCGTAATACTGCCGACATTGAAGGCCGAAAGAATTACGGGTTCAACTGTTTGTCCGGTGGAAGCGGCACCGAGTTCGCCAAAGGCGGTAAAGTCAACCACCAGTTTAATCTTCTTCGTCGCTCCTTTCGGAACCTCTAAATTGAGGCCGGTGAAGGTGGCGTGCGAGTAGGTGCTGGTGGCCGCCGCGGTGCCGGCGACGCTGTCGCTGAAAGCAGACACCGTGCCGCCAATCTGGGCGTCGGTAGCATCATCCACCAGCCTGACATTTTTCATGGTACCGGTGGCGCCGGGGCTGAACCGCGCGCTTACCACAAACTGGGTAATCTTAATTGGTTCCGTGGAGCTCGCTTGCAGAGCGAACTTGGCAATCGTCTGATTAATATCGCCCATCAGGTAGTTGTTGGCTACCGGCGAATCCGAGTCTACGGAAGCCATAAAGGCGCCCGACGAAGAGATTTCCACATTCTGCAGCCGGATGGTCTGACCGACTAAGCTGGCGGAGGCTCCGGTGGTCTTGCCAGTAGCGGTTACCCCTGTCAGGTTCATGAGGGGGGTTGCCGTAAGCGTGGTGGTCTTAATATCCGCATACACATCCACCGTGTACTGCCCGCCGTTGGTAATGCTTACTGCTGGCGAAACATTATAGGTGAAAGTATTGACCGTGGCACAGGTTGTTGCCGGGTTCAACTCTTGGCCCAGCTTTTTACCGGTGGAATCCTTCAGCGTTAGGTACTGCAAGTAAGTGCCGGTACAGGTATAGGCGGTGCGGTCGGCCAGGGTAATCTGCGAAACTTCCACGTCTTCGCCGGCGCCGGCCGTAATGACAAACGAAGCTACTTTAATCTGGGCAGCATTAACAGTACCGGTAGGATTGTCGGCCGATTTGTCGCCAAAGGCTGTGTTCATTGCCAGACTGACGGTGCCGGAGCGTACCGTTAGGGGGTTTCCGGTTTGCATAGCGGTATTAATGCTCCCCAGCGAAAGCATGCCATAGGCATTATGGTAACCTGCCGATAAGGCAATAGTAATTATTTCGCCGGCGTCGATGCTGGTATGGGTGAGGTCAGCGACAATAGTTACCGTAGCCGTGGCGCCGGCTTTAAGGATAAAACTATTGCCGAAACTGCCCCAGCCATTGTGGGGCGCGCCATTGGCAGTAAGCATGGGTATAGTAGAACCAACCTGCGATCCATCAACCTTGAGCCGGACATTGACTAAAGCATTATCCTGGCTGCCGCCTGAGGTGGAAGATACGTTTAAACTGCTGATTTTAATATCTTCGCCATTCGCTTGCCATAAGAATTTGGCCAGCACTAGATTGGTTGCGCTGTCCGGCACGATACCGGTGGGAGCATCGGCGGCAGTGGTTTGCGCCAGCGTGCCGGCGCTGAAACCGCCGGCGGTTCTTAATAATAAATTATCCAGCCGGCCGGTGCCGTAGGCCGAGAAGTATTGAATCCCAAGAATGCGAGTGTTAGGCGAGTAGGCCGATACATCTTGCTGTAAGTCGCGGGCAATGGTATGCCAGGCGCTGTTGGCGACGGTAGGGTCAATTTGGTAATATAAGGTATTGCCGCGCCAGCCGGGGATGTTATTAGTGGCGTAAGAAAGATATAGATACCCGTTGTTAAGGTCCGTGTAATCGGTTTTTAGCATGATCAGGAAATTGGCCTGATTCTGGTATTTGAAGTCCCACTGTAACACTGGGAAATTAGGGAATTGCCAGGGATTATTGGCCGGAGCGTAAAACACCATTCTGACCGAAGGGGAGCTGGCGGTCAGCGAGATTACCCGGCCATGCGCCGGATCTTCATCCACTATATTCTGAATTACCGAAGTAGTGCCGCTCGGATGAATAAACCAGGGATTGGTGTCGCCGTCACTGCCGTCTTCGTAGATTACCGAAGACAGAGGCGCGTTCGCGGAAAAATTCGCCACCACATCAGTACCGGCCGCATCAACGGTTACTGCCACATTGGGGAAAGTATATCCTTGCTTTTGCGCTACTAACTGATAATTGCCTGGCGGCAGGCCGGGCAACCCATAGCGGCCGGTCGCATCAGTTAACACACTGGCATTGCCCGCCACTCCCACCGCTACTCCGGAGAGCGGATTATTTTGACTATCCGTGACCGTACCGGAAACCGTAGCCAAGGGCACTGTTTTTAAGAGCGCTAGATTGTCTATCCGGCCAGTGCCATAACTAGAGAAGTATTGAATGCCGAGAATGGTAGTGCCCTGGGCATAGGCCGCCACGTCAGCCTGCAGATTGCGGGTTAAGGTGTGCCAAGCCCCATCGGCCAAGGAGAGATCAAGTTTGTAATAGAAAGTATTGCCGCGCCAGCCCGGAGTATTATCGGTGGCATAAGAAAGATAAAGATAGCCATTATTGATGCTGGTGTTATCGGTTTTAAGCATGACGAGGAAATTGGCGCGACTCTGGTATTTATAATCCCACTGGAGGATAGGGAAGCTGGGGAATTGCCAGGTGTTATTGGCGGGAGCGTAAAACACCATCCGTACCGAAGGAGAGCTGGCGGTAAGTGAGATTACCCGATCGTGAGCCGGGTCTTCATCCACTATATTCTGAATTACCGAAGTGGTGCCGCTAGGATGAATAAACCAGGGGGCGGTGTCGCCGTCACTGCCGTCTTCGTAGACGACAATGTCGGCGGCCTGCGCCGGGAGGGGTGAATTTAACAAAACCAGGGCGAGCGTTAGGAGGGCGCTTAAATAGCGGCGGAATAGCATATTAACCAGGCGAATTAAAGGTTATTTAGGCGGGTTGTAACCGCGTTTTGTTCGCTAAAGATAGTAAACGACAAATTATAGCATAAGTCAATGCCGGCGTCAAGGGCAGGCAGAGGCGGTGGAGTTATCCGCAGGTATCCCTTGGCAACATGTCATTCCCGCCGCAAGCGGGAATCCAGTATCGGTGAGCGACTGGATCCCCGTTTTGACGGGGATGACAAATAGTGGGTGAACCAAACGCCATGATTTACGTCGCAATGGGATACGTGTGGAGTTATCCACAAGTACACCTTGACGGGTTAACTATAAAGAATTACTCTTAAAGTAGAAAAGATGTTTCGGTCGGGCTGGTTGGTTCGTTTTCCTTGCCCTTGCTTTTGTTATTGCTAAAGAGGTATACTAGGGTGGAGAGCGCACAAAATTTAAGTTTTTCAGGTATGACGACAGCAGCCAGGCGAATCATTGTTTGGGCAGTCATTGTCCAGTTAGTTTTTTTGCCGCTGGCGCCGCTCTGGGCGCAAGAAGCGGCAGTTGCCCCGTCGGGCAGCGTTCCCCAGGCCAGCGCCCCTGATTCTTTTGGCGCCGCCTCTCTGTTACCATCAGTTAATACCGGCACGTTAAATGTTGCCGGTTTTAATTTACCGGCTGATTCCACCGCCGCTGCCCCCAGTACTACTATTAATATCGTTAATCCTGGCAATCTCGGCAGCGATAATCAAGTCGGCAATGCGGCGCCGGAGATGGCAACTTCCACCCCCGCAGGAGCGGCCACTCCCTTGCCTTCCTATTCGTCTTTAATGCGCCAGGTCAAAGACATCAAAGCAGGCAAGATTAAGAATGATGGATCAGTCGCTGCCGCATTTAAAGCCTTTATTGAAGCGGAAGAGAAAAAATTGGATCAGCTGGGGGTGGATTCAGATAAGCAAGAGCGATATTTTACCTTGCTTAAACAGCAATGGCGCGCGGTGGGCGGCAGTCCCGCTTTAACGACTTGGGAAAAGGCTTCGCAAAAATTACGCGGAATTTTTGGCCTGACCGAAACCACCGAAGAAGCGGCCACGCCGCCGGAGGACAACATCTTAATTCCCCGGCAGCCCGGCTCGTTTAAATTTAATGATGAGAAAATAATCGTTGAATCTCTAAATAGCGCGGCCAATAAACCGAAGCCGGCGCCCTTAAGCTGGTGGCGCAATATTTTTTGGGTTGACTCGGCAGTAGCGGCCGATGACCCGAATTTACCCCAACTGGCGGACGTTCAACCAGACAATGGCGAGGTGGTGATTAACTCGGAAATAATGGATTTAGCCGGTTCCCTCAATAATAATCCGGTGAAGATTTTGAACTATGTAAGAAATAATGTTAGTTACGTACCGTATTATGGCGCCAAAAAAGGGAGCCTCGGTTGTTTAAGAGAAAAAGTTTGCAATGATGTGGACGCCTCGTCTTTGCTGATTGCTCTCTTGCGTGCCGGCGGTATCCCCGCTCGCTATAAAAAAAGTCTGGCGCTGTTTCCGGTGGGCCAGCTAAACAATTTTCTGGGGGTAGATGAAACCAAAACTGCTTTTGCGGCGCTGGCTTTGAATAAAGTGCCGGTGTACACCATCAACAGCGTTAATGCCGGCAAAACCCTGGCGGATGCCGATTTTTCCCTGGAAACCCAATTAGCCGTGGAATGGGTATTTGCGGAGGCTTTTTATGATTATGACCAGCGCGGCGGCGATATTGATAATCAGCTTAGTTTTACCGATGCCACCACTACGGCGGCAGTGCAGCTGGCACTCGGCGGATCTCCCAAAAAACAATGGCTGGCGCTGGACGCAGTGGTTAAG
This sequence comes from Candidatus Magasanikiibacteriota bacterium, assembly GCA_016189025.1. Classification (GTDB taxonomy): domain Bacteria; phylum Patescibacteriota; class Patescibacteriia; order Magasanikbacterales; family GWA2-37-8; genus JACPGS01. Next base: position 47,674 of record JACPGS010000019.1, read on the forward strand.
CCGTCTACCCGCCTAAAAAAAGAAATCGTCGCGGATACGGCGCAGTTTGATACCCAGAGTTTTTGGAACAACTATCTTTCCTATCAAGGCAGTTTATCGCCGCTTAATAAATATATTGATGATCTTGCCAGCGCTACCGGCAAAAATATTACTGATCCGGCTTATCAGTCGGTGAAAATCCCCGCCAGCGCGGATTTGCCCTATCTGCCCCCCACTTTGCCGTATTATACCCGCACCGGTTCAGTGGGCGGTTCGCTAATCCAGCCCGAGGCCTGGTCGGTGTTGCCTGCTAGTTTACGTCAGCAGGTAACCATCAGTTTGCGCAAAGCGGCGGATAATAGTGTAGTGTTGCAGCATACTTTTTTTGGCAATGAAATCAATAATGTGGAGTTGAATTTGAATTATGAAGGCGCCACCGACCAAGACCGGCAAATTATTGACAGCTATGGCGGTATTGCCTATACGCCGGCGGCTTTGGCCAGCCTTAAGCCGTATTTAGAAAGCGAGGGAGCGCGCTATGATTCCACCGCCGTTCTCCAGGTTGGCGATACCCTGATTCTGGAGTTTAATTATTTAGTGCAAGGACAAAGCGTTTATTTAGACGAAAAGTTTTCCCTGGCCGGCAATCAAGAGGGTATTTATATCGTATTATCCAAAGTTCAGGATGACCCGGCGCTAGATACCAATTCTCATATTCTGTTGCGCGGCAACACCGGGCTGGCGCGCAAGTATTTACTGCAAGATGAGCAGAGCGGTAGGTTGTTGGGAAAGTCGCTGGATTATGAGTTTCATTTCTCTTTTGTGCGCGCGGTGGTAACGCAAAACCGCGTGCTTGCCAAGGTCAACGGTCTGCCCACCACCTTTGACTTCCAGGGGCTGACCTTGGATTCCAGCACCTATATTACCGACTATTCCAATCGCGGCGATTACCGCACTCACCAAAAAGATTTCCGGCTCCTGTGGGGGCTGAACAGCTCGTATTACGAGGGGCAGCTACTGGAAGATATTACCGGTTTGCAGAGCATTGCTACGGTCCAGGGATTGCAGTACGCCTACGCCCACCCGGCCGATTACACTGTTTATACCATCGCCAGCACCACGCCCAATTACCAGTCGCTGGTAAGTTCGCTGGCGCTGTCTGACGCCACGAAAAACAACATAATTTGGGAAATCCAGCAGGGCAATACCGTGATTACGCCCGATAAAATAATCACTGACGGCATTTGGCGAGGCGTGCTTTATATTGTTCGGCGCCCGGATTTTACCGCCCAGTTCGCGATTGGCGAGCAGGTGAGCAATGGGGGGTGGACGACGGATGGATACGAGATAATTTTGGTGTTAATTGATGGCAAGGAGTACGCGCGCTTTAAGAATGAGGGAGTAAACGATAATTTTGTATTTGCTGATGGCATCTTTGGTGCTGATGATAAAAAATGTCGCATGCCTAAGACACAGTTTTTGGGTATTATGAATAATCAGAATAATGAAGGCTGGCAACCGGCATATGGTCTACCTTGCTTGACTGAAACCAAACAGTTTGGCTCGGTAAATCATACCTATATTTTAACCACCGAGGCGGCTAAATTCTACAGTCCAAGTAAGTATGATTATTGGGTAACAGAAGCGAATGCTAAGAATATTTTGAGCAATGATAAGGATAAGGACAATACCGAAAACTTGAGTGATATTAAGTTAGATAGTACTTTTAAATTTAACCCTATCGCTGGGACATATTCTTGGTTCGGGCACTATGGCTGGCGAGGCAAAATGATCACCGCCTATTATCAACCTACCAGCCAGGGTGGAGCGGGGCGCATGGTTTATGGCGATATTTTAGATAAACTTACGCAAGCGCACTTTAATCCCCAGAGCTATCTTTGTTCTTCACGAGACACCTATTGCGGAAAGGAGAACTATGTGTTGAATACGATAGGTTTTCCCACTGGGAACAAAAGAGTAGCGGCACCATTCATTATAAATTGGGGGATTGACACCCAAGGTTATTATCAGGATTTTATCGGCGGACAGGTATATGTAAAAACCAGCGGTAGAAATAAAATTTACTATGTTCCCGGCAAAATTTCAGAGTATTACAATAACCAGCAGAACTGCCGCCTAGTTAATGGTCAAACAGTCTGCGGCAGTGGAGGGGTGTTTGGGTTTCCCACCAGTGACCCTTATCTAAAAAACGACAAAATTACCTTAAAACAAACTTTTGAGAGCGAAGCAATTGTGTGGAATACGCAAACTGGTGCCACCGGCCCTGAATATGCCGCCTATTATTATTGTGATGAAGTTGATACCAATAGTAATTTTATCATCGGCAAAGCACTTCTGCATGGTTTATGGGACGGCGGAAGTTCTTTAGCCAAAGGCGCGATTATTTTTGGCGCCACCGCCTTTGCCGCCGGGGCCACAATTGATTTTGTATTTGGCACTCATGGCGGCGCCACCATTGCCGCTTGGAGTGCCATTGGTATTGGAGCCACAATAGGTGTGGCAGAGGTTTATCGGCAGGGAGTTAGTAATGTTTTTGCCAATGTCGACCAACGAATTCAATATGAATTTGAGCATTCCAACTGTACAGCCCGTAAAGCATATTTGTTTTCCCGGTATGTGCCAGAAGCGGCAGTGATAGTTTTGGGGATTAAGGATTTAGCTGTTAAAACACCGTCTGAATTACGCGGTATCACTCTTACTAATAATATTTTTACTGCTTCCCAAAGCGAGGTCTTGCCGAGGATGAAGAGTGCGTTTATTCAGAATTTGGGCTTTTTTGACAGAGTATTCAGAAGAGGTGAGGCGGATAGAACAAAAATTATTGAGGATATTGATCTAAAAGTGCAGTCTGAATTGGCGACACAGACTAAGATAAAGGGCACATCATTGACACAAGAAGAAGAGAGTTCGGTAATAACCAAAGAGTATACAAAAGACTTATCACAAAATAAGTTAGTTGTTAAGAAAATTACAGAAGAAGTGGAACCGACACTAGATCGAATCACCCGAGGGGAAAAGTATCCCTGGCAAAATGATGGCAGTATATATAAAAATATTTCCCCAGCTGATAGCGGGAGGCCGCCAATCATGAATGATCCTAATTATTATACTGAGTATGTACACCCCACATATGGTTTGCAATTGGGTGACCCAGGGCTACAAAGGGTGATTATTGGTAAGGGTGGAGAAGTTTATTTTACCGCCGATCATTATCACAATTTTATCCGACTAAAATAGCGGCGGCAGATTGCTTAAAGTTATTGTTTTTATCTATCACTATTATGGAAAATTTTGCAGATTTGAAGAAATTTGAAAATCGTGAGTCTCTGAAAAGAGATTTAGAAAATCGGGGTATTATTTTTAGTGATGGTTTAACTGGCCAAGAGATTACGCATGCGGAGAAAAAATTTAAGTTTAATTTTCCGCCCGACTTAAAAATGTTTCTTCAACATGCATTGCCAATCGCTAGAAAAGAGCGAGATGAATCGTTTTTTCCCGATTGGAGGCATTTGAATAGTGATAGTTTGAATTTTTATATGGGTCTTCCATTAGAGGGAATATTGTTTGATGTTGAAAACAATAACTTCTGGTTGCCTGAACTGGAACAGAAACCGCAAGATAGCGAGAAAGCAAAAAAGATTATGATTGAAGCTGTTAATAAAGCCCCAAAATTGATTCCTATTTATGCACACCGGTATCTTCCCGCTGAGCCGCTTGAAGAAAATAACCCTATTTTTAGCGTGCATCAGACGGACATTATTTATTACGGATCATATTTGTATGATTATTTTCAAGTCGAATTTAATAAAAGGGTCTATGCAAGTAGTGGCGTAAAGCCGAAAAAAATAAAATTTTGGAGTGCAATTATAGAAAGCAATACCGGCCGGAGTGAATCGATGCTGGCTCCATAGTCCCGCTATAACCACCGCCACGATAATTTGCCACTCTGTCGATGTCCATTATGGTCAAGATTATAGCTATTTTGGTGGTCAAAAAGCAGCACAAGCGATATTAAATGGCAATGTGGTGTATTTGGTAGGTAATGATGTGTTGAAAATATATAATGCACAGGGTGGCGTTTGTGGGATATTAGGGTCACCAATTAGCGAGTTTGATTCTGTCACTAGATCGCAACGTTTCGAAAACGGTGTTATATCGTTATAGTAACTACTCTCATTTTCATTTATTACACATATGTTAGAAAAAATGCACAGTAAAATTTACCATCTATTCATGCCGAATATTTATAAGATTGTTATATTTATTATAATGAGCTTTATCACAATTTATGCTATAGGAATTTCTTTTTCCCTTGCGTTGACGGATGTGGAGGAAAAATTTAGCACAATCAACGGCATTATTAGCATATTTTTTGTATGGCCGTTATTGGCTATCGGCAATTTGATAGCGGGCTTAAGTTTAAATATCATATATATTTATATATTGAGTTGCATAATCTATTTTTCATTATTCTGGTTAAAAAATAAGCTGAAACAAGAAAAAGAAAATTAGTATATGCCCAAACTTAAAAAAATTCTTGTTTGGTTTACGGTATTCGCCAATCTGGCGTTTAATTTTACGCTGGGCGGGCAAGTATTGGCGCTAGGCGCATCGGTTTCTGATTCTCAAAAAGCGTCTGTGGCTGAAATTGCGTCCCAACCCAAGGCCTCAGCCGCGCTCAATCGGGCAAGTATCAGCGGGGACACGGACAGTCCGGTGATTGATTTAACCACGGCGCCGCGTTGGCAGCCGAAAAAATTAATACCGGTAACGCCGGGATCGGCCCAGGTAAAAGCAGAGGCAATCAGATATCAAGAGGCGCCGGCCTCGCCCCGGGCCTTGCGGGGGGCGACCATTAAACAGTTATGGCAGAAAAAATCCGAGGCCGAGCGGAAAAATGTATCAGCCGGGCAGTCTAAGTCCGTCAGTTTTAGCCAATGGAACCGATTGGTGGCTTGGGTGGGTAAGATGCTCGGGCCAACTCCGGCGCGGGCCGCCACGCCGCTCATCGCCTATGAGGCCGGCATTGAACAGCGGCCGCTGGATTATGCTTTGTATTATTTAGCCAATCAGCAAAATCCCAATGGATCGTTTGGCGCGGCTAATGTTTATGAGGCCACGGCCGAGATGGTTTTCTTTCTTAATGACATCGGCCGCACCGCCAATGATCAGTATCTGCCGGCGCTTAATTATATTTTGAATACTACGCCGACCACGACGCGCGCCCAAGCGTTGAAAGCCAGAATAGTTGCCGGCCTGGGGCAAAACGCGACCCCGTTACTGGATGAAATCGTTTCCAGCCAAAACGCGGACGGCGGCTATGGGTTGTTGCCAGGCTACGAAAGCGATCTAGTAACTACTTTAGAGGTCGCGCTGGCTTTGCGGGCGGCCAATTATCAGCCGGCGGACCGGCAGACGGAAGCGTTATGGTTTGCGCTTAATCAGATTCCTGCTTCCGGAGAATTGCGTTATGCCGCCGTCAGCCCGCCCAGTTATTATTTGATTAACAAAACGGCGCAAAATTTGCAGCCATTCCAAGGTTTGACAATTACCGACAGCCAGTCACAAATCACGGTGGCGGTTAATGATAAAGTGAATGCCTTGCTGGGGTATTTGAGTTCGCAATACGATGCGTCATCCGGACGCTTGTTGGGAGCGGCCGATGTGCTGGATGAAATTATGACGGCGCAAACCTGGCGCCGTTACGGGGTGGAATTAATTAATTGGCACGCCTTGCGTCAATCAATTTTAAGCCAACAGCAAACCGACGGCTCGTTTATGAACTCGGTGCTGGCTACCGAGCAGGGCATTGACGCCACGGCCTTGCCGGATTTGTCTTTGGTAGATCATATCAATACCACTCCTTTGGTTAATAAAAATAACGTTACTTGGCAGGTTACCGTTACCAATGCGGGTTATGCCTCTAACGGTCAGGCCCGGCTTAATTTGGTGGCGGATAATGTTTGGGTGAGCACGGTGGATTTTGCGGGTCAGGGGATAGTAGTCCCGCCCAACAGCACCGTAACTTTGAATATTAACGTGGCCGATACCACCGGATTGATTGGCGATACGGAAATCAAGTATTATCTTAGCGACGCGGAAGAGCTGAATTACGACAATAACTGGCTGGCCAAGCATTTTACTTTTGCCTCGGCCGCCGATGGTTCCCCGGCCTTGCCGCTTTATTATATTGCGCAAAAATGGGAGATCGGAAACGACCCGGCGGTGAACGTGCGCTGGCAGCGAAAAAGCGACCCGCAGCGGTTTAATTACGTATTTATGTACCGGGAGAAAGGAACGGGACAGTGGAATTTTGCCTCTTTGGATAATTCTTTAGCCGGGGCATTTTTATCTCCTTTTGGCGAAGGGATAACTTACGAGATAACCATTGGGACAGTGCATTTAGACCAGCAAACCATAACTTATTTTAATAATTTAAGCGAGGTTACCACTAGCGCCGATCCCAATAAATTTATGGGTCAGGTGAGCGGCACGGTGGGTGATGCGTTTCAGAAGTTCCCTAATTTAAACACCACGGCCTACGGCGCCGGCGCTCTCACTGACAGTCAGTCAGCGTTTGTTTATGCGAAGATGGAAAACGGTACTTCTGCGGCGCAGGTTGACGCCGCGCCCCATGAGTCAATCAGGAAAAAATTCGCAGTGGCAGTTGGTGCCACCACTACGGTGGCTCTTCCCACCCGGTTAAAAGAGGATACCGTAGCGCCGCAGATTACCTACTTAGCCATTCCTTTAAGTAATTTCCTGATTAAAAATCAAACCGAAGCTAGCCTTAGCGCCAGCGTCTCGGATAATGTGGCGGCCAAGGAAGTTGATTTTTACTATTGGGATCCCGGTCCGGGCGCCTGGTTATTTTTGGGCACCGCCGAGGTAAGGAGCGGCGGGGCTTCGTTTTTGTGGTATGTGCCGGCAGATTTGCTGGGGGTGGGTTATAAAATAAAAGCAGTGGCCCGGGATTATCGCGGCAATGTATCGGCGCCCCAAGAGTGGGGTCCGTTCCAGATTATTGACGGCAGCCCGCCCGCCCGCACCATCTCCGGCACAATCAGATATTACGACGGTGTAAAAACAGTGCCCAATGCCACGGTAATTTTACAAAATGATGTTGGCGCGCAATTAGCCGCCACCACTACCGACAGCAACGGCAGGTATCAATTTACCGGTGTGGCCGATGGCGGCGCTTACGGGGTGACGGTAACCTCAACCGACATGAGCACCAATGGCGTTGATAGTGCTGATCAGACCAAGATCGGCAGGCACATTGTTGGTTTGGAGCCTTTTGATTCCATTTACAAAATAATTGCCGGGGATGTTAATGATAGCGGTGGTCTTACTAGTGCTGATCAGGGAAAGATCGGCCGGTTTATCACTGGCCTTGATGTGAACCTGCCTTCCGGTATTTGGAAGTTTTATGATGCCAGCGTTGTTTTAACTTCCGCCAATTATTTAACCACCGGTTTAGCCAAAACATATACCAACTTAACCGCGGACCAGGCTGACCAGGATTTTGTCGGCATTAAAATGGGAGACGTAGACAATTCGTGGAGTACTGCCAATAAAGATATCACCCTATTCAGCTTCCCCTCTGCCACCAGCACCATCACCGGCGCCAATATCGCCGTCACCGTTCCGTCTGGCACTAATGTTACGGCTCTGGTGCCCACCATTATCCACACCGGCGCTTCGGTCAGCCCGGGGAGCGGCGCGGCGCAAGATTTTACCAATCCGGTCACCTATACTGTCACCGCCCTTGATGGTTCAACCCAGGCGTACACAGTGACGGTTACGGTTTCGCCTCCCCTGGTCATTATTTATGAAGACGGAAACGACCTGGACACTGCCCCCTGGTTCGTGAGCCCCGCGGGCACCACCTCGCAACTGGAAAATATCGCGGCCGACGATCCGGCCCACGGCCGCGTAATTAAGCTCACTGCCAGCCCTGCCTCCAGCCGGATGGTATTCTATGCCCCCACCAGCAACCCCTGGCAATACCCCAGCCTCCCTATTTTACAGTGGGATTTTAAGTACCAAACCCAGGCCAACTTCTTTATCTCGCTCAAAACCGATAACACGGCCATTAACAACGGCTATCTCTACCTCTCGTACGCCACCGCCAACACCCCCGGCTTCCGCGGCAACACCTTTTATTATCAGCTAGACCCCGCGCTTGCCGATGGTTCTTGGCGTACCTTAACCCGCAACCTTCAGCAGGATGTGGCGGCTTTTTCGCCCAACACCACCATCCTCGGCATTCAGTACTTCTCGGCCTATGGCACTGGCAGCATAGACAATCTGGCTCTGCTCAAAGAAAGCGCCCTCGCTACCGTATCGGGCAAAGTCGTTGACGCCAAAGGCAACCCGATCGTCGGCGCTCTTATCAGCGCCCCGCCCTATAATCTGACGACAGTTACCGACAGCCAAGGCAACTACCGCTTACCGGGCCTGCCCCCGGGTTCGTATACGCTCACTCCGGTAAAGTTTGGCCTTGATCTGCCCGCTGCTTCGGTCACGGTTGGCGTTTCTGGCGCTGATGTTTCTGGAATTAATTCGTCAGGCAACTTCGTCCTCTACGAATCCGGCGATGACCTGGACACCGCCCCGTGGTTCATTTCCCCCGCTGGCACCGCCTCCACCCTGGCCAACGTCAGCGACGACGCTAACCACGGCCGCGCCATTGCCCTGACCGCTAACGACCCTTCCACCCGGATGGTGTTCTACGCTCCTACGAATAACCCCTGGGCGCTCGCCACTCACCCGGTACTGCAGTGGGAAATGAAATATTCGAGCGATCCGGAATTCCTGATCTATCTTAACACCAACAACGGCGTCCGCTACTTGTCATACGGCACGCAAAACACCCCAGGCTGGCGGGGCAATAAGTTTTATTTTAAGCTTGACCCTGGTTTTAAGGATGGTAAATGGCACACCCTCATTCGCAATCTCCAGCAAGACGTTGCTTCACTTTCCTCCACTACTACCATTACCGGCATCAGCTATTTCTCCGCGTACAACAGCGGCCGGATTGACAATCTTCAGCTTAGGCCCGCCCAGCCCCTCTCCACTGTTTCCGGCACGGTTACCGACGACCAGGGGAATTCCGTGGCTGGAGTAGCGGTTTCCGCTCCGCCTTACGGGGTCAGCGTTCAAACCGATGCCACTGGTAAGTACTCCCTCCCCGGCCTTCCTGCTGGTTCTTACACTCTGACCTTCCAAAAACCAGGCTACACTTTCCCCACGACCCTCCTGACCGTAGACGGCTCTAACCCTAACCTGACGCAAGACGTGAGCGGCACCCTGCCCGCCTCAATCACCTACGAAGACGGCAGTGACGGCGATACCAACCCCTGGTTTATCAGCCCCGCTGGCACTAATTCAACTCTGGTAAACATCATAGACGAAGACCCGGCGCACGACCGCGTCATCAGTCTTACTGCCAACGCCAATTCCACCCGCCTGGTCTTCTACGCTCCGGCCTCTAACCCCTGGGCCTATCCGGCGCTTCCCATTATTCAGTGGGACCAGAAGTACGCCGGCGATTGGGAAGTCCTTGTCTACCTGGACACCTCGGCCGGCGCCCGTTATCTCTCCTATTCGCCGCATCACGCCAGCAATTACCTCTACAACAATAACACCGCCCGCCTTAAAATGGACGCCAATCTGGCAGACGGCGCCTGGCACACCATTACCCGCGATTTGCAGGCTGATTTCGCCACGCTCTTCCCGGGCGTTACCATTACCGGTGTCAAGTATTTCTCGGTTTACGGGACGGGGCGGATAGACAATTTACGGTTATTGAAGCAGCTGCCGTAAGCCAACAATCAAAATACCTCGCTAGCCAAGCGGCGAGGTATTTTGTGGACTTTTTTGGTAAGCCTTGGTATTATTAAGAGAGCATCAAGATTCTAAAATTGCATTGCGTTATTTCACCTTTTTCCCTCTCGGTATTACCAATGATAAGAGCACTGAATTCGTAGTGAGTTTATTTGTTTGTCATTTCGACCGAAGGGAGAAATTTCTCTCCAATTGGCCAAAACGATAAGATAGAGATTCCTCACATTCGTTCGGAATGACAGTCAAAAATTTCTGTCAATTTTGGCTGTAGTAAACTAATGGTAGGAATAACTCGCTATAAGTTCATTATGAAGCCAGATTCCGATCGGCGCGCGACGGCAATTCAGCGTTTACTAAGTACTAAACCGTCAGCGTTTTGGGAGCGCCTCCGCGAGCGCCGGACGTTGGAGCTGTTCCACCGGGCGGCCGAAGGAGTGCCGGCTTATCGTGATTTTTTGCGCCGGCATCAGATTAATCATGCTAAAATAAAAAGTTGGGCCGATTTTCAGCAGGTGCCCATTATCAACAAAAAAAATTATCTGCGCCACTATCCTCTGCCGGCGCTTTGCTGGGGCGGCACCTTAAAGCGTCCCTTAGTTTTTACTGCCACCTCCGGCTCCACCGGCGAGCCGGTTTATTTCCCCCGCGGCGAGGCGCTGGACTGGCAGTATTCAATAATAGTCGAAACATTTCTCCGCCAGTCGCGCTCGGGGGGACCGGTCTTGGTGATTGTCGGGTTTGGCATGGGAGTGTGGATTGGGGGGCTGATTACGTATCGCGCCTTCGAAATTGCGGCGGCGCGACTCGGTTATCCGCTTTCGATTATTACGCCCGGGATTAACAAAGAAGAAATTTTTAATGCGTTCCGGCGGCTGGCGCCGCACTACCGGCAGACCATTCTCATCGGCTATCCGCCGTTTATTAAAGATATTATTGACGAAGCGCCGGAGCGTGGCATTAAGCTGAAGCAGTTAAATCTTCGCCTCTGGTTTGCCGCCGAAGCTTTTAGCGAAACCTTCCGCGATTATCTGGCGCAGCGGGGCGGCGTGCAGAGCTGTTACCGGGGTACTATTAATATTTACGGCAGCGCCGATATCGGCGCCATGGCTTACGAATCCAACGTCAGTATTATGGTGAAGCGGCTGGCGCGGCGCCGCCCGCGTTTATTTACCAGTTTATTTTCGGCGATTAACAAAACGCCCACTTTGGCCCAGTATCATCCGCTGTTTATTAATTTTGAGGCGCCGGGGGGCGAGATTGTGTTAACCGGCGACAATGCTCTGCCCTTGGTGCGCTACGCGATTGGCGACCACGGTGGGGTGTTTAGTTTTGCCGAAATGGAGGAGCGGCTGGCAGGCGCCGGCGTGCGGCTCTCGGCAGAACTCCGCGCCGCCGGCTTCTCGCGCGCCAGTATCGCCGCGCTGCCGTTTGTCTATGTTTACGAGCGGAGCGATTTTTCGGCCACGATTTACGGATTGCAGGTGTATCCCGAAACGATTCGGGAGGTTTTGGCGGATAAATCGTGGGCACCGTATTTTACCGGTAAACTTACTATGCGCACCGAATTTGATTCCCGGCAAAATCAGTTTTTGGAAATTAATGTGGAGCGGCGCAAAAACCGCGTCGCTCCCCCGGCACTGCGCCGTAAATTAATCGCGGCGATCCTGCAGAATCTGCAGCGTAAGAATTCGGAATTCCGGGAATTGGTAAAGTATGTTCAAGGGCGCCCGTTGGTGCAGCTGGCGGTTTGGCCGGCGGAGCATCCGCAGTATTTTCGCCCGGGCGTTAAACAAAGATGGGTGGAAAAATAAACCTGTTTATGGAACCGCAGCTGATTACTAAAGTCGGCGCCTCACTTGAGGAATTAAGGCAGCAGTTTCCCGCCGCCGAGATAATTGACCGTTACCAGGAACAACTGGAAGAGCTGTTTTTAATCCGCCATCCCCAGTATCGCTTTAATAAAAATTATCAATCAGACTGGGCGACCTTTTTGGCCGCGCACCAGGGAGGCCGTCCCCTCTCGGCGCTCGGCAGCTGGTTTTATTTTCCCTGGAGCCGTCAGCTGGTTCATTATTTGCCTCACGAGTTGCACCAAGAATTGCGCACGGCGCGCAACCGCAACCTTATTACTGTTGCCGAGCAGGAGAGATTTTATAATTTTACCGTCGGCATTGCCGGGTTAAGTGTCGGCAGTCATCCTGCCGCTACCTTGGCGATGATGGGCGGAGCGCGGGCAATGAAACTGGCCGATGCCGACACCCTGTCGGCATCTAATTTGAACCGCGTGCGTTATGACTACACCCAGCTCGGCGTCGCTAAGTGCGAACTGGCGGCGCGCTATATTTATCAGCTTAACCCGTACGCCTCTCTTCGGCTATACCAGGCCGGCATTACGGTTGACAATATCACAGAATTTTTAGCGGGCGACCCTCGGCTGGATGTATTGATAGAGGAGATGGATAATCTGGAGATGAAAATTCGGATTCGCCTGGCGGCGCGGGAATTAGGAATCCCGGTAATTATGGCGACCGACAACGGCGACGGCATCATTGTTGATATTGAGCGATATGATTTGGATCGCCATTTGCCGCTTTTCAACGGCGCTGCCGGTGATTTAACTCTGGAAGAATTTCAAAATTTTCCGCCGGAGCGGCTGCCGGAGTTAGCGGCCAAAATTGTCGGTCCCGAGCTGATTGTGCCCCGCATGCGCGCCTCGCTCGGGGAGGTCGGCAAAACTCTGTATTCCTGGCCCCAGCTGGGGGATGCGGCTACGCTGTGCGGGGTGGCTGCGGCTTATTTAGTTAAGCGGCTGGCGATTGGCGAAGAGGTAAAAAGCGGGAAATATGAGATTAATTTGGGCTCCCTGTTTAGCAGTGATAAGGATTATCAGTGATGAGCCAAGAAGTACCATTCCGGTAGTTCTGTCGCGGTACTATACGCCCCTCATGGGCGTATTTTTATCCACAGTTTTAGCCGCGAGTTCACCTTTACAAGCATCTTGTATAGTTGTATATTAGCATTGAGGGGGCAAGGATTGACGTAAAATGTGTCTGCAGGTATTCTGCAGAGAGGAACCCTCCCCGCTATTTTAGTAGTGAATTAGGATAAGTTTATCAAATTATCGTAATTACTCCCTTTTCTTCTCTTTATGCAACCAAACACCGTAAAAATCACAATCATTTTTTCACTGGCGGCGATAATTTTACTCGGTGCCGGTTGCGTACTATTTCAACCAAAAAATAACGCTCGTCGCCAGCAGTCTGTTGCCAACGTTACCAATGATGAGCGAAAGAAATTGTACGAAAATAAAGAATTAGGTTTTGCCTTTGCTTATCCCGCTGAATTTGGCGAAGTGATTCTAGAAAAGGGGGCAGGCGAAACCGGAAATATATATAGCGGAAAGTTTACTGTGAAGAGCGACATTATATTTGGTGGCCTTAGCGTTGACTATACTGCCGGCACTGATTTCGGGACTATTAGTTTTAATCAAGGCTTTCAGAAGAAGTTGGCGAATCGGTATGAATTAAAGTATGGCCCAGATATCAATGTATCCATTCTTAATATTGAACCGTTACAAACGTTATACACGGCAGACAATGAGGAGATATTAGTGTTTGATGCCAGTGGCATGCTTGATTATCGCGATTATGATCCCGAAACCGATGGCGGGATGGGCGGCCAGGTTTCGCCGGAAGGCAAAGCAGCAGTTATCAATTTGAAGGGCAATATCTATAAATCCATTACCTTTGAATTGTTAAATGCCACAGAAAACAAAGAAGCCAATAAACAGTTCATTGATATTTTGGAATCTATCAAGGTAACCTCCCCGGAATAGCGATATGTTTATCAAATTATCGTAATTACTCATTTTCCTACTTCTCTTTATGCAACCAAACACCGCAAAAATCACAATCGTCTTTTCGCTTTCCGCAATCATTTTATTTGGCGGTGGTTGCGTACTATTTCAACCAAAAAATAACGCTCGTCGCCAGCAGTCTGTTGCCAACGTTTCCGCACCCGGGAGCGAAAACATCATCGCTAACGCTTTTTATCTCCCGATGGCGCCGGCAGATATCCAAACATTCCTTAACTCCCAACCGGGAATTCTCAAAAATTATCAAGAGCAGAATTACAGCCAGACTTTTTCCGGCGCGGAAATTATAGACTCTGCTGCCAATGACAGCCTGCGCGGGTTATTGAACCCGCGCATTTTACTGGTTTTGTTAGAATTCAAAAAAAACGTCATCACCAATAGCAATCTCCAGGCCAGCGATCTTAAAAATCTGTTCGGTCTATCGTCAGAACGCGTGGAACGATTGAATGCCCGCATTTTCCTCGGCGGCGAATACTGGACAGAATTTCCTGACGCCTGGCAAAATCTCCTCCTCCAGCTCACGGCGGCCGCCGAAACATTGCGACAGTATCCTGCCAATATCTCTATCGTGTCTTTTCGTGACGGCACAACCTCGACGCTACCCAATACTCTAAACGAGGAGACCAAACGCCTGGAGGCGTTGCTGGCTGAACTGGCCGATACGCCAGCACAGTGGCGGCGCTGGATCTCCAAGGAGCCGGGGTCGTTTTATGAGGTTTATAAAAGGTGGTTTGGGAATCCAGTGAAGGAAATTACTACTTTAACCGCAACAAGCACCAGTGCAGATACTATCTCTCCAACATACCTCAACCAAGATTATCGTTCCTCCAAATTATATTATGATTTTGGAACACTTGAGTTGTCAGGTTATTTGGCTATTCAAAAATTTACTTGCGACCCCGAGATAGAGCCAATGTGTGAGGGTAATACCGATTATGCTTTTTTCGTTATTACCAATTCTTCTAATAAGAGTAATTTTTACGATTTTCTGAAGGCCGGTGGTTATTATCCGTTAATTCAGTCAGATAGAATTGGGATAGGTTGTTACCAAGAAAAAGAGCAGAAGATTCATTCTGTTAATACCAGCGATCTAGATTGGGTTACGAGCGTTATCGGTGGGGACGAATTTAAAAAGTTAGTGGCCAGCGATAAAGAACACCCAGTTCGTCTCCGCCTAACCCGTCCCATTTTTAGCGGGGGTAGTGGCGCCCCCGAATGTTACTCGCATTTTAGATATTTTAAGGTGTGGTAACAGATTATTTTTACTTTTTTCTCTTTATGCAACCAAACACCGCAAAAATCACCATCATCTTTTCGCTTTCCGCCATAATTTTGCTCGGCGGTGGTTGTGCGTTTTTTAAATTACAGCCATTCTCACGGGCCCCGCGGCAATTAAGCTCGGTGCCGGTAACAAGCTCTCAGCCAGCTAACCCTACAGCAGTTCCGGGGAGTGAAAACATTATGAATGGCATATTTGATATGATTATGGAGAAAAAAGATATACAAAAATTTATTGACCAGCAACACGGTATTTTAAGTAAATATAAAGAAGATTCTTCTGATGGTTTAAGGACTGTGGCAGAGGAGTTAGACCAAGTTACCACTTTAGATTTGCCCACGTCTCTTAATCCGCGCGTGTTTTTAGTTTTAATGGAATTAAAATCAAGTATTGTTACCAGGCCTAACGTTACTGATTCGGAGGTTAGGAATGTTTTTGGCGTAACCACACAGCAGTATATAGATTGGCTGATAAAATATATCAACGCGCGAAGGCCTAGTGAAAAATTGTCACCGGGAGAAATAACAGAACTTAAGGGCCAGTTTAGCACCACCACACTACTAATGCAGTTGGAGTATGTTACCGATAAATTTATGGGTGCAATTTTTGAGGAACAATCCTCGCGTAAAATTATTTTTAAAAATGGCGATTCCTTCCAACCAGCGGCCAATATCAATTCAGAGACCTATGCTATTCAAGCGATAATGGCAGACTTAGCGGATTCGCAAGAGCAGTGGGAATTATGGGTGTCTAAAAAACCAGGGTCGTTCTACCAAACTTACAAGCAGTGGTTTGGCGACCCTGTATTAAGTGAGGATTTAAAATAGCCAACTTTGCGATTCAAAACGCTTGGTAATATGTACAAAACCATTTTTTTAAAATGGCTGCCAGCTCCATTAGCGGCAATTTCCTTAGTTAGCTTGCTTTCGACGCCGGCTTTAGCATTGGAGAATGAAAATGTTGGCCCGTTGTCTGCTTCGTCTACTTTAGAGGCGCCGGTAGCGGACGCCTTGGCCACTTCTACCTTTCTTTTTGGCGCCTCTTCAACCACCGCTGTTTTAGAGCCAGGCAAACAACCGGGTAGTGATAAGACTGATAAGGCGGCGGCAGAAAAGAAACAACGAAACTTTACGATTCCAATTTTTGATAAATCCCTGCGCGATAAGTATGGGGATAATTTAACGATTACCGATGACGATGTATTCCTTGGCAGTGGCTTGATCAGCAGAACGGCCAGCACCACGCCCGCCGAAGCCGAACAAGCAGCCCGCGAGCGCCAGCGCGACTATGCAGCGCGGCGAGAGCGCATTAAAACCCGTCAGCAAAAGAAGGAGCAGTCATTACTTGCCCCTCGTTTCCGACCCGATGAACTGATTATTAAATTTAAGGTCAATGTTTCCGAGCTGGAGCGGGCAGAAGTATTGCGGGGGCAGGCATTAAAAGAGTTGGCCATTCGTTCTGTGCGTTCGCGCGTCGTTTTGCCGGGCGAAAAAATTATCCTTAACAAGCAGTTAAAATTTGATGAGATGCGTTCGCTGGCGGCGACCCTGAAGCAGGATCCGCGCGTGGAATATGCGGAACCCAATTTTATCGCCCGCGCGTTGTCGGTAGCGCCCAATGACAGTGATTATGGCCAGCAGTGGGCGCTATCCAAAATACAAGCGCCGGATAGCTGGGAAATTACCACCGGCACCCCTTCGGCGGTGATTGCTATTTTAGATAGCGGCTGGAGCGCAACGCATCCCGACGCGCCGGCGCGTACGGTAGCAGGTTATGACTTTGTAGGCGATGACAGCGTGCCAGACGATGATAACGGCCATGGCACCTTGGTGACCGGGGTAATTGCCGGTAAAGCCAACAACGGCCTTGGCATTGCCGGCGTTTGTTGGGAGTGCGCCATTATGCCGGTTAAGGTGGTAAATAGCGTCGGAGAAGCCACTGTCGCGGATGTGGCAGACGGTATCCGGTGGGCCGTTGATCACGGAGCCAAAATTATCAATATCAGCGTCGGCTCTTATGATTATTCGGTATATTTAAAAGAAGCCATTGATTATGCCCTAGCTCGGGACGTACTAGTGGTGGCGGCGGCTGGCAATGATAAATCCAATTTTCCGGTGTACCCAGCCGCGTTGCCCGGTGTTATTGCCGTTTCGGCTACTACCAATGCCGACCAGTTGTGGGCTAGCTCAAATTATGGCGGTTATGTAACTTTAAGCGCCCCGGGTGAAAATATCTACAGCACGGATTTTAACGGCGGATATTCGTTAACGAGCGGCACCTCGTTAGCGAGCGCTTACATTTCTGGGGCCTTGGGCATTCTGCAGTCGGCTAAACCCAATACCACTTCCACGCCATTGCTACAGGCGCTACTGGCCGGCGCTGATGATGTTGGTTTTGCTGGTAAAGACAGCTATTTCGGCGTCGGGCGGCTTAATATTATGAAGGCCCTGCAGGCGCTTTTGGGCAATAATTTAACCGGCGGTTTGCCGGAGAAGCCGGCGTATAGCGAGGATGATATATTTGGAGATGCTTTTTATTCCACCATTTCACTATCAGAAATCAGAAATTTTCTTAGTGCTCAAGCTGGCATACTCAAAAATTATCAAGAGGAGAGCCAAGGGCAAATTTTAGCCGGAGCAGATATTGCTGATATCGCTTCAATCGATAGTCAATTGGCGCCAATCAACCAGCGGATTCTTTTGGTGCTTTTAGAATTGAAAGCGCAAGTTATTACCAATTCTGCTCTTTCCCCGTCAACGTTACCGACTATATTTGGCGTTACTCAACAACAATATCTGCAATTTCTTCGCGCCATAGGTGTTTCTGAAGATAAATTAACACCCCTACCCACCACTGACCGTCTGCTCATTCAACTTACCTATGTAGCGGAAAAACTTCGGGAATACTTGAATTTAGGTGAATCAGGAGTGAGACAAATTATCTTTAAGGATGGTACGACGGTGGATACACCAACGCAAATTAACGCGGAGACTTATGCACTGCAACGGCTGTTAGCTGAACAGGCGGATTCCCGCGCGCAATGGCAGCAATGGGTCTCAAAGAATGGCGGTTCTTTTTATGATTTATATCAACGTTGGTTTGGTACGCCGCTACAAACACTAGCTGGCAAAATAATTGAGCCACCCGCCATTCCTTTTTTACAGAAGCCGTATCGCGATGAAACATATTGGTGTGGTGTCACCAGTTTTTTTGATCATAAGTATCCTGTTTATTATTCTCAAGAAGTCGCTCGCGGTAATTTTGCTACCGACACCGTTGCATTATTCACAGGGAATATTCTAACTGCAGTGCCTACCACTACGGGATATAATTCTTATACTGGGCATGACGGGTTTGATATGCTTATTCGAGACTGTAATACATCCGGTCCTGCAGCTATTGGTAAAAATGTTCTTGCTGTCGCCGATGGCGTAGTCACGAAAGCCACTTCAACAAATTCGGCTGGTAATATCGTTTGGGTCGAACACGATGCGGATGGTGACGGAAGAAATGATTACCGAACTGCCTACTATCATCTCAAAGAACCCAGTTCTCTTCATCCCGGTGTCACTGTATCAGCAGGTGTAACAATTATAGGGATAGCAGGCGATACAGGTCGTTCATCTAAAGGGGTACATTTGCATTTCGGCGTTTATAAATTGATCTATAATTCTAACGGTTCTTTTAATTCGGCTAAAGCTATTGACCCCTACGGCTGGTGGGGTGATTATCCTGATCCCTGGGAGGTGGCTAATAAATATGCCAAGAGTTCCTTTTTGTGGAAATCCTCCACCGAAGTTGATGACTTAGACCCAGGATTTACTGCGTTTAACAAACAATCCAAAGATACTCTATGGAATTATTATCCGAGTAAACTAGCCACCGCGGGTCGCGCGCTGTATACCTACGCCCAATTCCAGCCTGCCCGCCACTGGGATAACTGGGCGTTTTGGGGTGCGGATTTGCCTACCGCCGGTAAATATCAGGTATTTGCCTATATCCCCTCCAGCACTTTAAAAAAGGAAATCTCCTCGGCCGTAATTTATCACGTTTATCACCAGGGAGGGATGACTACTACCACGGTTAACCAAAAGCAATGGGCCGGGCAGTGGGCGCCGCTCGGTGAATTTATGTTTGAGGCCGGTGCTCATGCGGCGGTGCGGCTGGTGGACGAAACCGAGGACGCGGCCGATCAGGGCAAAGTGATCTGGGCCGATCGGGTTAAATGGATTCCGGTGGGCGACGCGCCGGCGCCTGCTCCACCGCCTCCGGATTTGCAGATTATGAATGACGGCAGTTTAAAGTTCGTGCGCTATACTCCCGGATTGCTCTCGCAACGTTATCAGTATTATCTGACGGCGACTGTTAAAAATATCGGCGGCAGCGACACGGTTGATGCGGCGATCTGTTTTAAGGTTAAAGTCGGCGCGGAAAATGGGCAATGCGTGGGTAATAAAAAGCTCGGGGCGATTGCTGCTTCCCAATGGCAAACCATAAATTTGTCTTTTACCCTGGCGGATGACCTCGCCCGCTACTCTACCAGCACTATCGTGGGCGCGCTGACAATTGTGCCAACTAGCGTGTATCCCGCGGAGTCCGAGTCCGGCACCAGCAACAATAGCGTGGATCTTAGCCGCGGATTATTCGGCGACACGGTAGGCGGCGTGGATTTTACTCTAACCGAGTTATCCGGTTTGCAGATTGAGTCCGGCAGCGGCGACGTGAAATTTGTGATGAAATCCGAACAAGCCGCGGCCGGCGATGCAGTAATTGATTTGAACAATTTTCACTCCGAGATGGCCAAAATATTTTTGCAAGCCTTGAGTATTCCCAACTACAAGCAGCATATTTCTCTTGATATCATCAAGATCAGCGGCGGTTATACCGGCCAAGCTGCCCTGGCGCCGCCGTTTGAACAGACTGATCAAGCCGATGCCATGCTGAATGCTGACCTAGCCATGAAATTTGATCTGTTCGGCAAATCTGACCTGGTTACTTACGGCGATATTTGGACTAATTTAGTCAGCCAAAGTCCTTATTTGGCAGAAATCCAGGCCTCGGGTTTTCGCGAACAACCCCGCTGGATCATCGCCGCCACCATTATCCCCGGCCGCATCACCGCCAGTCAGACCGGCAACACGATGTTTTTTGAAGACATTGATTTGGATATTAATACCGGCTGGTGGGTGGAGGAACCTGCCCTTAATTTAACTCCTTACAATCTAAGCAGCGCGGCGCAGCAAGATTTGCAACAACGTTTAGCGGTTTATAAATCCCGGCTGGAAACTATTGTTAAAGATTACGCCAAAAATATTTTAATTCCCGAAATGAATAGTCCCGATGGCATTGCCGATCCCCGCTATAAGCGGCTGCGTTCGGTATACGGCGCCGTGGCCGCGGCGCAGTGGTATAAAGAACAGGTGCGCCGCAATCCGCAACTCCCGTTTGCCGCGCTGGTGGATTCCGAAAATCTTGCCGGGCTGGAATTGCCGACGCCGTTTGACCGCGCCTATTGGGATGTCCAGGCTTATCAATTGATCGCCAAGCAACCCTGCAACTGGTGGATTAATACGCCCGGCGAGTGTTCCCTGACAGGCGGCGCGGATTGGCAGCAAAGCCAGCCAGCCGTTACCGGCGCTCTGTCTTTTACCGAACAGTATATTGCCTCGTCTACTCTAGGCAGTTTTGAGGCAGTGCAGGGCAGCGGTATCAATTATGCTTTCGGGTCGGCTGTGCATGATGATAAGAATGCGCTGCCAGACATTGCTTTTAAAGATGCCGTGGTTACTGATCACAATAATGAGAAGATTTTAGCCGGGGAGCCGGTGTCGTTTGTCGCCAGAACAACCAGCACTAATTTTCCCGCCTCGCAAGAATACTTTGTTAAGGTGCTTGATACTTATTCTACTGAAGACGGACGCACCATTACCGACGAAACATGGTTGTTAAGACTTACTGCGGGCATTGGTAACTCCGAGATATTATCCACCACCGGGCGCGCCTTCCGTAATATTGGTTTGCATCATATTACTTTTGTGATTGACCCCTCTAATGATATTCCGGAATCCGACGAAACAAATAATACCCATGATTTATATATCAATGTTAAGCCGAACGGTTTGATCTTACAAGTGCGGCAACCGGCAGCGGGGGCAACGGTAATGCTTGACCCCGATCACCCGCTGGTGTTGAGAGGCGAAGCCTATGATGCCCCCCGGGAAGTTTATCTGTCTGGCACTTCGGTGGAATGGCGATCTGATGTTGATGGCTTTTTAGGGTACGGGCCGGTGGTGATTAAAGAAGCGTTGACGCCCGGGTTGCATACCTTTTCGTTTCTTGCTTTTGGCTTATACCACGAGGCAGTTACCACTACTCGTTTGAATGTACAAATCAAGCCCCAGCCGGGACTTGCCGTCAGCAGCAGCCAGGCCAGCGTTACCAGTTCGGCGACGTATGATTTTGGCAAAGTATATATTGGCGCCAGCAGCAGCGTTTCGTATGTGTTACGCAATAACGGCGCTGCCGACCTCAATTTTTATGATACGCCCCCGGTTATGGTGAGCGGGGCTGACGCCGGTGAATTTACCGTAGTAGAACAGCCGCCGTCGGTATTGCCGCCGGGTTCCGCCGCTACCTTCACCATACGTTTTGCTTCAATGGCCACCGGGACAAAAGAGGCGGCTGTTAATATTGCCAATAACGATCATCGTGTTGCGTTGTTTACTATTGAATTACGCGGCCGGGCGGAAATTGCACCGCTAATCTACGAATCTGGCTCGGACGGCGATACCAATCCCTGGTTCATCTACCCCTCTGGCACGGCCTCCACGCTCGCCAATGTGGTGGATGACGACCCGGCCCACGACCGCGTTATTCACCTCATCGCCAACACTCTGTCCACCCGCATGGTGTTCTATGCCCCGGCGAATAACCCCTGGCAATACCCCAGCTTCCCCGTCATGCAATGGGGCTTCAAGTACCAAAACCAGGCCAACTTCTTAATCATGCTCAAAACCGACAATCTCGCTCTCAACAACGGCTACCAGTATCTTTCTTATTCTACGCACAATACCCCGGGCTGGCGCGGCAATACTTTTTACTACCAGCTTGATCCGGCTTTGGCCGATGGTTCTTGGCGCACCTTGACTCGCAACCTCCAGCAGGATGTGAGCGCCTTTTCGCCCAACACTACCATCCTTGGTATTCAGTACTTCTCGGCCTATGGCACCGGGAGCATTGACAATCTGGCTTTGCTTAAAGAGGGTGCTCTCGCTACGGTTTCAGGCAAGGTCGCTGACGCCAAGGGCAATCCTATCATTGGCGCTCTCATCAGCGCCCCGCCCTACCAGCTGACGACAGTTACCGACAGCCAAGGCAATTACCGCTTACCGGGGTTGCCCCAGGGCTCTTATACGCTCACTCCGGCAAAGTTTGGCCTTGATCTGCCTGCCGCTTCTACCACAGTTGCCGCCTCTGGCGTTGATATTTCCGGACTCAATCTCTCCGGCAACTTCGTGCTCTACGAATCCGGCGATGACCTGGACACCGCCCCCTGGTTCGTGAGCCCCGCCGGCACCGCTTCCACCCTGGCCAATGTCGGGGACGACACCAGCCACGGCCGCGCCATTGCCCTGACCGCTAACGACCCTTCCACCCGGATGGTGTTCTACGCTCCGGCGAATAATCCCTGGACACTCGCCACTCACCCGGTACTGCAGTGGGAAATGAAATACACCAGCGATCCGGAATTCCTGATCTATCTCAATACCACCGGCGGCGTTTATTATCTTTCCTACGGCACCAACAATACTCCAGGCTGGCGGGGCAATAAGTTTTATTTTAAGCTTGATTCCAGCCTTAAAGATGGTAAATGGCACATTCTGGCCCGCGACCTCCAGACAGATGTCGCCTTGCTCTCGTCTACCACTACCATTACCGGTATTCAGTACTTCTCGGCCTATAATTCGGGCAGAATTGACAACCTCCAGCTTAAACCTATTCAACCTCTGGTCGCCGCCCTTACGGGCACGGTACGCGATGACGCCGGATATCCCGTTCCCGACGCCGCAGTGAGTATCGCTGCTTATCCAGTTGTTGTTCTCACCGACAGTCAGGGCATCTATAAGCTATTTGGATTGCCCTACGGAGATTATATTTTAGCAGTACAAAAGTCAGGTTATTACTTTCCCACCAGCTCAATCTCCTTCTCTGGCTATCGGCAATACGATATCAGTGGTACAGCTTTGTCTGTCGTCACCTACGAAGACGGCTCGGATGGCGACACCAGTCCCTGGTTTATCAGCCCCGGCGGCACTAATTCAACTCTGGCAAATATCGTGGATGACGACCCGGCGCACGACCGCGTTATCAGCCTGATTGCCAACGCCAATTCAACGCGAATGGTCTTCTACGCTCCCGCCACTAACCCCTGGGTTTTTCCTACGTTCCCTATCCTCCAGTGGGACGAGAAGTATGCCGGCGACTGGGAAGCGCTGATCTATCTGGATACCTCGGCTGGAGCGCGCTATCTTTCCTACTCCCCGCATCACGCCAGCAATTACGTCTACAACAATAACACCGCCCGCCTGAAAGTTGACGTGGCTCTCGCGGACGGCGCCTGGCATACCCTTACCCGCGATCTGCAAGCTGACTTCAATACGTTGTTCCCGGGCGTTACCATTACCGGCCTCAAGTACTTCTCGGTTTACGGAACGGGGCGGGTAGATAATTTACGCCTACTTAAACAGTTGCCTGCTTCCCGTTTAAGTTTCGCCGATCCAGTATATTATGGATACGGTTCGTTTTATCAAGCCTCCGATTTAGCAGTCGGCGACCTGAATAAAGATGGAAACACGGATGTAGTAGTAATAGAAAATTTCATTTATTCTTCTCAAGGAAATGATGTTAATGTATTTTTTGGCAATAGTAACGGCACGTTTCAATTATCCCGAGACTACGCCAGCGGCAATGCCCAATTGCGGCGGGTGGCATTGCAAGATTTTAATGGCGATCAGTTTACTGATATTGCGGTAATCACCCACGGAGGCCAGACGGTATATGTATTCTTAAATCAAGGCGATGGCACGTTTGGCAATCCGGTCGGTTATCTTTTACCTGGTTGGGGGGAAGGATTGGCGGCGGCAGATGTAAATAACGACCATATATCGGATATCATTACGTCCAGCGGTGGCACCTATAGCATCTTGCTGGGTAATGGTGATGGCAGTTTTCAGCCCCTCCTGACAGCGTATGTTAACAGTAAACCCTATGATATTCTTGCTGCCGACATGAATAATGATGGCAAAATAGATTTAGTATTTGCTAACATGAATCAAAGCACGGTAGGTATTCTTTTAGGAAACGGCGACGGTATCTTTGGCAGTCAAGCCGAATACATTACGGGGCGTTACCCGAGTGCTTTGACGGTAGGGGATTTTAATGGCGATAAACGGTTGGATATAGTGACGGCGGATCGCGCTACTATTAGTACACTGCTCGGCAACGGCGACGGCACTTTCCAGCCGGCGCAGATTAAAATAGGCGAATTTGAGAGCCTGATTGACATTGACGCCGCTGATTTTAATGGTGATGGTTTTTTAGATATTGCCGTTACCGATAGGCGTTGCTGCAATGACTACGCTAGCCGGGTATTAGTGATGACGGGCGACGGTCAGGGGTCATTTGCTAATGCCACTGAATATTTGGTAATTGGCTCCTTGGGGGCCTTAAAAAGTGATGATTTTAATCACGACAATAAGCCTGACGTTGCCGCATTAGGTAGTTCCTTAAGTATCTTGTTGAATACTACTGCCCCCTAGACACCTTCCAGATTACTTTAACTCTAAAAGCGTAAATATCCTCGCTTCGTGCCGGGGATATTTTTTGCGGTAGACTTCTTGTGCAAATTTTGATAATATTAAGGGGAGGCCTCAACCAGGTTGAATACAGGATATTATCATAATTCAAGGTAAAAATATGGATTTAACCCAAGCCAATTACAATGCCTGGGCAGTAAAGCCGGAAGATTTCCCCAAAAACGGGCCGCTCTCCGAGCAGCTGAAGTTTTTGTTGCGATATGGCATTTTGGCGCCGTCCGCGCATAATACCCAACCATGGTATTTTGATATCAAGGATAATGTCATAGAGATATACATCAATAAAAAGCGAATACTCGGCGCCTCAGACCCTACCGGTAGGCAGACGTATGAGAGTATGGGCGCTTGTATAGAAAATTTAGTTATCGCGGCGAATTATTTTAATTTTCACGTACAAGTTAACTATTCTTTTGGCAAAGAAGACGATGAAAGGAAATTAGTTGCGATAGTGGCTGTTTCACTTTCTACAAGTTCTATCCGGCCACCCCTTGCTTCTTTGCTACCTTTTGTGCCAAAACGTCATAGCGCAAAATTAGCATATCATAGGGATCGTTTGAGCGAAGATCAAAAGAAAGGTTTGATGAGCGCAAATGAGTGGCCAGATTTGGAGTTAAAAATTATTGATGATTCGTACATAATTGGAAAGATAGCTTATTTGGTTGGTGAGGGGACGCGCCGTGCAATGCAATGGCCGGAGTTCTTAGAAGAACTACGAAACTGGTTAAAGCCAAATTGGACTAAAGAGTATGAAGGAATGCCCGGTTTTACAGTCGGTATGCCAGGCTTTGTTTCTTGGCTATTTCCAAAATTACTTGGAAAGATTGACGTGAGTAGAATGCAAGAGAAAATGATGCAAAAATTAGTTAGAAAAACACCCGCTATTGGAATTATTTCTGTCTACAGTCAAGGGCCAATGGCCTGGATGAATGCTGGCAGGCTATTCGAGCGTATTTCACTCCTTGTTACTAAAGACGGTTTTGGGACATCTGCAATGGGGGCGCCAGTTGAGTTTAATGATATAGCCAGAAAATTAAAAATTATACTGCAAATAAGTGGCTGTCCGACTTTGGTTTTTAGAATCGGACGGCCTAAAGTTAATGTTGGGCATAGTCCACGTCATCTATAAGACATCACACTCCAAAATCGGACTCACCACTAAATCCGAGCAAGGAGTAATTAAATTTGTTGGTGTTTAATTTGGATCAAGCAGCATCTCTCGATTGAATCGTTCTGGGGACAGAGCGCGAATGCTGTCAAGATTCAAATCTGTGTTGCTCTCGCCGCGTACCTGCTGCTGACCGTTCTGAAGAAGCAACAGCGCAGCATCGATCGCAATTCCTACGAAATTCTACAAATTTTAACTGTGTCGCCATTCGATAAAACCCCCATAGCCAAGCTCGTTTCCGAGTTTCAGCTACCAATTCCATGGCCATCTGGCCAGAAATAGGCTCAGTTATTGGAGTTTTAACGAGACACTAGTGACATCAATTTAGAATCAAACTTATGATTTTTAATTATACTTTGCTTGAAAAGTTACTTTTGCGTTTTAATGTCATTCCACATCCAGTATATGATGCATTAGTAAATGTAATTGCTGGCAGAGCATTACAAGCCAGTTTGAAACTTGGTCTAGTTGATCTTTTAAGCGAAGGGTATCATGGTTTATCTGAAATTCAGCAGCGCCTGAGTTTTTCTACTGAAGGTATAGAGTTATTAATGACCAACTTAGTTGCGCTCGGGTATGTAAAAAAAACTAAAAAAGACATGTATAGTTTATCAAAAAGGGGACAAAGGTTTTTTAATATAGAATCGAAGTATGCAATAAGGAATTTTGTATATTTTTCTGAACAAGTTTATAAAGAATTTTTAGATTTAGAACAATCAATAAAAAGTGGCGAAGCGGTAAGAAGCCTGGAAACCTTAAATCCACAGCAATGGGAGATATTTACTAATGCAATGATTGAAATGGCGAGAACTAATGCAAAAAGTATAGCGCGGGCAATACCCTTGCTTCCTAGTCAAAAAAGGCTCCTTGATTTGGGCGGGATGCATGGTTTATATGCAATTGAATTTTGCAAATATTTTCCGCAGTTAACTGCGGTAATCGTAGATTATGAAGACGTTAGGAAATATGCTGAACGATTGATTGCGCAAAATAATTTGCAGGAGCGTATTATATTTCGCGTAGGTGATTTCGTTAAAGAGAGTTTTGGTAGTGGTTATGATATTATTCTTGCGTTCAATATCATCCATGGATTAAAGGCGGATGTAAATAATGATTTGACAAAGAAAGTTTTTTCCGCTTTAAATCCTGCTGGCTTTTATGTAATTTTAGATCAGATTAAGGATAGTTTCACAATGTCTAATCTCTCACGGTTGTTTGTTTCTTCCATTGGTTTGATGTTGTTAAATAAAGTTGGTGGGAAAACCTATCCTTTGGAAGAAATAAAGAAATGGTGTAGAGATGCTGCTTTTAGTAAATTAGAATTTAAAAGAATGATGCCGCCAGGTTACGGTATGATAATAGCAACAAAATAAATTTTGATAGTTATGGAAATCTTCCAATTTTTTTCATCGATAAAGACGCTTATATTGATTTTTGCTGTAATGGCGAATATTTTGTTAGCTATTTTAGTATTGCGTAGCAATATTAAAAGCGCAACGAATATAATTTTTATATTATTCAACTTCACCACCATTGGTTGGTTGATTGCCGCACACGCCTACTCGCTTTTGTCTGCCACTTCAGTTTTTGCGTTATTATTAACTCGCCTCAGCCTTTTTTTTGCAGTACCCATGTGTATGTTGTTATTCTTATTTGCGCATACCTTTCCTTTTAATAAAATTCAATTAAAAAAGACTATTTTTGATTTATTCATTTTTTTTACCATCATTCTAATGTTGCTTATGTTGTCGCCATATACGTTTATTGGCGTGGCTGCGGCGCAGAATTCTCCTAAGCCGTTGTTTAGTTTTATTATTCTTTCCTTATTTATATCCTTCATAATCATTTTTAGCATGCTTACGGTATATACTCTAATAAGAAAGTTTTTAACATTTAAAGGTGTAGAGAGGCGACAGGCTTACATTATTCTTTGGGGGATATTTTTGCTAGTTGGTCTAATTATTACGACAGTTTCCATCCCAGCCATATTTTTTGGTATTACAAGTTTTGTATTTTTAGTCCCATTATATACTCTCGTTTTCGTAGGTGCCGCTACGTATGCAATAGTAAAGCATCATATGTTTAATATTGAAATAATCACTACAGAAATTTTGGTAATATTATTATGGGCCATCCTTTTTTCAAAGATTTTGATTGTTGGGCAAGTAAAAGGCAAGGCTTCTGACATCGTGATTTTTGTGATGACAATCATATTTGGGATTTTTTTAATAAGAAGTGTAAAGCGGGAAATTATGCAACGAGAAGAACTGTCCAGTTTAGCAGCCTCACTCCAAGTCGCCAACACCCGTCTTAAAGAACTTGATCAACAAAAAACCGATTTTTTGTCCATTGCCGCGCATCAGTTGAGGACGCCGTTGTCCATTCTCAATGGCTATTTGGAATTGATGCGGGAGAAAGCATATAAAAAAGAGGAGTTGGCAGAAGTATATTCTAACATGGAGGCGAGCAATCAACGGCTGGTAAAATTGATAGACGAATTTTTGGATATTACCAGAATTGAGCAGGGCCGCACTAAATACGATTTTGTGGAAAAAGATATCCGGGAAATTATTGATAGCGTAATAGAAGAATTTACCGAACGGTTGGAGCAAAAGGGGTTAAAGATAACATGGCACCGGCCCCCCGAGGCGTTAAAGGCCAACTTGGATACGGAAAAGATTCGGCATGTGGTGTTTAATTTTGTTGATAATGCTGCCAAGTATAGCGAGAAAGGCACTATTACCATTGAAACTGCGGCAGAAGATGATGGTTTGGCAGTGAGAGTAAAAGACCATGGGATAGGTTTTAATAAAACCGATCAAAGCAATCTGTTCCAAAAATTTTATCGCGGTGAAAATGTAAAACATATTGATGTCAGCGGTACCGGATTAGGGCTGTATGTATGCAGCAAGTTTATAGAAGGACATAAGGGGAGGATTTGGGGGAAAAGTGAAGGGTTGGGGAAAGGGAGCGAGTTTGGATTTTGGATTCCTTATGTGACTAATCAATAGGGATTATGATTATTATTGATCAACTACGCGCTGTCCTTTGGGGTTCAGTGACTATACTCAATGGTTGGTTAGTGTATTTTGTTTACAAATCAAACAAGAAGAGTATTACAAGTTGGTTATTTACTATTTTGAGCATATCGCTCCAATGGTGGTTATGGTCAATTTTTTTAGCGTTTATTTATTTCGGTCCTTTCTTCCCGCGACTGAGTATGTCTGCTGCAGTATTTATTAATACCAGCACATTTTTGTTAGCTTATGTATTAGCTTATAAGAAGTTACCTAAAAAAATTGTCCTAATGTGCTTGGTTATCTGGATCATTATAACGGTGCCCTTAACTTTATCTTCTTATGTTTTTGAGCAAGCAAGTACGAGACCGATAATTAATGCTGTGCCAGGCCCAGCGATTCATGTTTTTGGTATCCCCACACTTATTTTAATTTTTGGCGCGATCTATGTTCTTATTAAAGCCAGCCTTACAGCCACAGGTTTAAGAAAGAAACAAATCCAACTATTTTTGTACGGGATAATCGGAATGTTTTCCTGTATAATTTTTACCATTTTTTTACCAATTGTTTTTTTCCAATATGCTTCCTTTGTTCAAATTGCTCCTCTTTACGTATTTCTTTTTCTCGTTTGTGTTGCCATCGCCATCCTCAAATATCAGCTTTTCAATGTAGAAATCCTGGCCATTGAAGGGTTGGCCATTCTCCTCAATGGCGCTCTTTTTATTCAGCTGTTATTTTCCGAAAGCACCAGCGGAGTAGCGGTGCGTTCTTTAATTCTGGCGACCTCGGCAGTTGTTTCTTATTGGTTTGTAAAGCTTCATAAAAGACAGTTTAAGCAGCAGGAAGAAATAATGCGCCTGAAGGTATTTGCCGATTTGGACAAGAAAAAAACCGAATTCCTTACCATCGCCGCCCACCAGCTGCGCACGCCGGTTTCCATTATCAGCAGTTATACCAGCCTGATTGAGGAAGGCGCCTACGGGCAGGTGAATGCGGAGCTGAAGGAAGTGCTGGACAATATGAGCGACAGC
This sequence comes from Candidatus Magasanikiibacteriota bacterium, assembly GCA_016189025.1. Lineage (GTDB taxonomy): Bacteria > Patescibacteriota > Patescibacteriia > Magasanikbacterales > GWA2-37-8 > JACPGS01. Next base: position 77,764 of record JACPGS010000019.1, read on the forward strand.
ACCAAGTGGCTGGTGCGCCTGGCCGATGAAATGATGAGCATCGCCCACCTGGAGCAGAACCAGGTCAAGTATCACTTCTCGCAGTTTGATCTGGGCAGTCTGGCCGACGGCGTGGCAAAGGAATTAGCTTCTAAAGCCCGAGAGGCTAAAGTTAAATTGGTTTGGCAGCGCCCTGCTAAGCCCAGCCCGGTGCGGGGCGATGCGGAAAAGCTGCGCGCCTGCATGCTTAATCTGCTGGACAACGCCATTAAGTACGGCAGCCAGGAAGACCGGGCAAGCGCTGTTACCATTACTTTGCAGTCCGCCAAAGACGGCTATCGTTTTGCGGTGGCGGACCAGGGTTTGGGATTTGCGGAAGCGGACCGGGCGCATTTTTTTGAGAAATTCTCGCGCGGCGACAATGCCCGGGGCGTCCACGTCAATTACAGCTCCGGCCTGGGCCTCTACATCGTCAAATCATTCGTGGCCGCCCACGACGGGGAAGTGTTTGCCGAAAGCCCGGGCCTGGGGCAGGGGAGCACGTTCGGGTTTTGGGTGCCGCGGGAGAGAAAAGCGGAATAAGAAATAAGTAGAAATAAACCCGACCCTGCAGCAGAGCTGCAGGGTATCTGGGCGGGTTTTTTAGTAGCGGAGTCGGCTCCGCCGACGGATCTATCTTTAATTGTCCGCTTACCCTGCGGCAGAGCCGCAGGGTATTCGCGGACTTCTAATAAATAAGGCGGATACCGGTATGCCTGAATCCAAGCAAAATTTTCCTAAAACTATCACAGCCGATTTTGAATACACCTTCAAGGTATCGGCGGACGGTCTTTATGCTATCACTATCAACGCGCGTTGCCGCTCGATTGCCCAAACCGGCGCCAGCAACGATGAAGATCTTCGGGTGGAAATTGCCGGTCGCCAGTTCCGCGAATTGCCGCCGATTGATAAAGTTCAGTATTACAACATTCCGCCGGCCTGGAACGGTACGGAGTTAAAAGGTTTAACCAAGACCATAGTTTTTATCCTGCGACTCGCTGCCGGGGATTGGCGGCTGAAGCTAACCCCGCGGGGAGAGGCGGTAATTGAGCGGCAACCGGCAATTCATTTAATTGCTAACCTGGCAGTGGTTGAGTTTAAGCCGGATACCCAGGCTGAAGATGGTGATCGTCGGCCGTGGTATACTTTTGTTTTAGTGGGGCTACCGTTGCAGTCTGTTTCTGCTGATGTCAGCGTAGGCTGGCATTGGTGGGATGGCGATGATGTTAAATTAGTGATTGACGGTGCAATTCAAAAAAATTCAGAATCTCGTTTTCACCGCGGTTGGTTGTGGTCAGCTAGTTTATGGCAGTTGTTTGGTGACAAACGAGAGCAGAAGCGTATTGAGGTAAATTTGCAGCGAGGCCTCCATTATATTGAATTTGGGGCTGATCGCACACCAACGCTCCATGCCGTGAGTTTGGATTTAGGCGCTGGCGGAGCAAAGCGAACCCCGACGCGCGAAGATCCAAAGTGGACTGGAAATAATTTTGCCGATGACAGCGATCAGATGATTTTAGCGCGAATGATTTTCGGTGAGGCCAGGAGCGCTTCCAATAAAGCGAGAGCGGGAGTTGGTTGGACAGCGCGGAATCGTCTTACCATTGGTGGTTGGCGTGGCAGAATATATCGCGAAGTAATTTTGAAAAATTCGCAGTATAGCGCTTTTAATCAAGGCGACCCTAACCGGTTATTGGTGGAAGATCCTTTGCGCGCTGAAAATCTAATAGACAAACAAGCTTGGCTTGATTGTTATGACCTTGCCGGGCAAATAATTGCTGGTGAGGTTGACGATCCAACCAATGGCGCGACTAATTATTATGACCAAAGCATTACGGCGCCCTCTTGGGCGACTAAAGAGAATTTTATTATCAAGATTGATACGATTTTTTTTCATCGGTTATGAAAAGATCACTGAAGATTGGCATCGGCTTTTTTACGGTTTGGGGAGTAATTAACTTTGCCTTCTTTTCAATTATAGTGGTTAACTATTTAAAAGAAGATTGGGAAGACTGGCGAACTACCCCTAAGGTAAAGTTAGCAGCAATACCGCCTGCGTCTGCATCACAAGTTTCTTCGTCTACGGTAGTCCAGCCGGTAGTAGAGCCGGTTGAAATTACCCATTTGTCTAGTTCCGATTTTGAAAGATTGACATTGAGTGAGAAAGGAGAACCGTTTTATTATTTGCATTTCAAATTACAGCCGGTTACCTACCAGGGTAAATCAATGAAATCTTTAAAATTTTCTCCGCTTCGGGACAAAGTTGGTTTTCTTTATGAATCTTCTAATTATGGAATTGCCGAAGATCGGGCCTTGGTTGCTTTAGACATCAAGACCAAACGTTTTATCAAGGTTTATCAAGGGACCTTTCGCACGGGGTCCTGGAAGTGGGAAGACAATCACACAATCATTGTTTTGCAATCGTGTGGGACGCATTGTTTGCTTGCTTCACGTCGCGACGCCGGCACCGGTAAAGAATTGGCTTTTTATAACGTATACGGGCTTACTGACGCGGTAGCTGGATTCCCTCCGTCCGGGCTAACATCAACGGATTTTGAAGAAGGGGAACCGATGCTTATTAACGAACGAGTTTCCCCCAATGGTCTTTATCGCGCTGTACTGTACCGATATGATAATAGAAGCGAAATTGATGAGGATTTTTATGAAATTCATTTGGTCCGTTTAGCCGATGATTTGACGCGCCTAGTATATCAGGGCGATTTTCGCACTATTGATTGGATTTGGTTGTCTGATCAGAAAATTAAAATTGATTTGAGCTGTGGCCAACAATGCCAGACGTCTGAGATTGTTGATTTATATTAAGTAAGGGAGCACGTTCGGGTTTTGGGTGCCGCGGGAACGCAAGGAGAGCGAAAAGAAAACAGAGTAAATTTGGTGAAGTGGCCTAGGCAGGCGGTAAGTTTTGTAAGGGGCCCGGCAGGGCTCTTTTTGGTATCCCCAAGTTATCCACAGTATCACTTGACAGGTATATTATTAAGTTATACTTTTAAGGTATACTAATTTTTAAGAACGGATGATGATAAGAAGGCAGCTTAAAACCTAGTCAATTTTCTATGCGTTGGTGGTATCGCTTGGGATTAGGGCTGGTGGGGGCGCTGTGGGGGGCAAGCGCGGCGCTCGCCGCCGGGCCGGTGGCAGTAAGCTCGTCGCCCGTTAACGGAGCAACCGAAGTGGCAACGACTACCGAGCCGTTTATTGTGTTTTCGGAGCCGCTTAATCCGGGCAGTATTACGGCGCGCAATCTTCAGCTGCGGCAATTTAGCGATGATGTGGCGGTAACTACTACTTTGAATTTGTCTGACGAAGGATCGCAAGTAGTTTTTCGGCCGATTTTACCCCTGCCTTTTGCCACTCAATTTTACTTGTGGTTTGGCACCGGCGTAAAAGACCAGGCCGGCGAAAAAGTGGCGGAGCGCGATGCCTGGTATAAAGACGATAAAAATCGCCATCAGTTTACTACCGAAGCGGCGCCAGCAGAGGAAGCGGTGTCGTCTACCTTGGAGTCTGATGAGTCCGGCATTGCGTCTGATCGCGAGGACGCGGGAGGAGCGCCGGGGAGAGAGACGGCCACTACTTCCCCTGCCATTTCTGCTGCTGACGGTTCAACTACGTCCAGCAGTTCCACTTTGACCGGCGATGGGAAAGCAGCGGAAGAGGCGACGAACGCCTCGGAGCAATCGGAACAGTCGGAAGCGAGCGAAGAAGCTACTACTTCTACTATAAAAAATACCGAGGCAACCGGCTCCTCGGCCACTACTACCGGGGACGGCCTGCCCGCTGCGTCGGATCGCAGTGAATCATCCGGTACTTCTACCACAGGAGTGGCCGGGGCCGCCAGCAGCACTACTAGCGCCGGGCAGACCGCCAGCGCTGGCAGTATTTCTTCCCATCAATCTGCCGGCAGTGGCGGCGGGGGCGGCATTAATTTTGTTACGGCATCAGCGTTAGCACCTGGTAATCCGGCGGTGACCGTTGCGATGGTAAAATCGGCCAAGGGCACGATGCGCTTATTATTAACAGCGGTAAATAATCCCGAAGAGATGCTGATTGCGACCGATGCCAGTTTTCCCCTGGCGCGCTGGCTGCCTTATGCGCCGGTGGCGGTAGGAAGATTCGGCGCGGCGACCGGCGGCACTACTACCGTGTACGTTAAATTCCGTAACGCGGTAGGGGAGAGCGCGGTTGCCTCCGTCAGTTTTTATGTTAATCGTCCGTCACTGCTGGCAGTATCAGCGCCCGCCGATAGGGGATTCGCTACTATCAATATCTTAACTGCGGCCGCCCCCCGGGCAGCGTTGGCTCCCGAAGCAGTGCGGGGCATTAAAATCAGCCGCCCGGATGAATTAATTGCCAGTTTAAAGTTTGGCGAGCGCCGCGCCGCGGTAAAAGAATTGCAGCGGGAACTGAAGCGGCAGGGATGGTTCCCACGCCGTTCCCGGCTAACTACTTATTACGGCCCGGTTACTCGCCGCGCCGTGCAACGCTACCGGGCGGCAGCCGGGCGCCCGTCCACCCCTTAGTATAATTTATTAATTCTTATTTTTATTCACTATGGACCTCAATCGCGTCACCATCATCGGCGGGTTGACCCGCGACCCGGAATGGCGGGAATTTGTAAGCGGCAAGCACCGCGCCTCGTTTGGCCTGGCCACCAGCCGCCTCTTCTTTGCCGAGGGCAAGGAGAAAAAGGACACCCAGTATCATCGCATTACGGCCTGGGGGCGCCTGGCCGAACGGGTGCAGAAGTATTTACACAAGGGCAGCCGCGTGTATGTGGAAGGGTACCTGCGCACCGGCGTCTGGCAGACCAAAACCGGCGATAAACGGTCGCAGAGCGAAGTAATCGTGGAGCAGTTAATCATGCTGGATCCGCGCAAGAAAGCGGTGGAGACGGCGGCCGCGGAGCCGGAAGTGGTGCCGGTGGAAGCCATTGAGTAAGGATTAGCTAAGGTGGCAGACCGAGATTCCTCCCTCCCGGCTTCGCTCGGGGTCGGCATAACAACATTGGGCATAACCTCTATGACTATCGCGGAAACTTTCTGGCAGCGGTGGCGGGGGCTGATTGGCAGCGGCCCCCTCGCTTCCGAAGCAGCATTCTTTATTCCTGATTGCCGCCGGGTGCATACCTGGTTTATGCGCGCGCCGATCGATGTTGCTTTTCTGGATGCGGGCGGCACAGTGGTGGCGTTATTTGAGCGGCTGTTGCCCTGGCGGGTAACGCCGCGCGTTCCCGGGGCCAGCCACTGCCTGGAGCTGCCGGCCCACGGCATCCGTCAACACCGCCTGGCCGTGGGCGATGTTCTGCCGTTGTCTTTATTTTGGCAGCTTCCGCTGAATTTATTCTTAACTCATTAATTTTATATGAGGCAGAAATCATTATGGCGCGACGTATCCGGCCAGGCGCTGTCGGAATACGGCCTGCTGATTGCCGTGTTGGTGGTAGGAGTATTTGCCCTGGCAATGCTGTTTCGCGACAAGCTAGGCGCGGCGTTTCGGGCCGCGGCAAGCGATATTGACACGGCGGTGCAGACCCCGCTGCGGTAACCGCGCCTTATGGGCCGCCGTGGTTGGCAGGCAGCCGAAGGCCAGGCACTGGCCGAAGCGGCTCTGCTCCTGCCGGTGCTGCTGTTTTTGCTGATGGGAATGTTTGTGGTGGGACGCTGGTTTATCGGGAGTTTTATGGTAACGGCCGCGGCGCGCGAAGGAGTGCGGCTGGCAACCCTGACCGGCGACTGCGCCGAGCTGCAGGCGGCGGTAAAGCGAAGCGTGCAGCTGATTGACCGCGCCGCGGCCGCCGAGCAGCGTCTGGCGATTGCCGTGGAGCCGGCCGACCGGCTGCCGCCGCGGGGAGAGGATATTACCGTCATCGTAGTTTATTCTTTACGTCCGTTGTTTCCCGCCTGGCGCGAGTCTTATGCCGCCTCCTCCTCTTTTGTTTTCCGGCAGGCGGTGGGGCGCGCCACGGCGCGGATGGAAGTGGCGCCGCAGGCGCCCGATACGCCTTGCGTATTCCCGGAATGAGTCCGGCATTACCACCGCAGTGGCCGCGCTGTTTATTTCCGCCTTATCTCTTTTAGTTTTATTTTGGCTGACGATGGGCAGCGCAATTTTAGCGCGGGTGCGGCTGCAGGCCGCCGCGGAGCTGGCCGCGGCGGCCGGCGGCCGGGTGATTGCCGAGGAAATCGCGCGCCGGGCCGAAGATAATGTCTTTATCTGGCAGCTTTTTCCTCCGCCGGAAACCGCCGAATGGCGGCGGCATCCCGAGCACTATCTTACCGCGGCGGACCGGGAAGAGCTGCAATCTGCGCCGTGGCGCTCCCAGGTGGAAGCGGCGGCGCTTGAGTATCTGCAAAAAAATGCCGGCCGTTCGCTGGCCGAGGCGACCATTGCCGTGCCGTATCCTTACGAGCGCCTTCCCGGCAGCGGGGAGGAGAGCAGCGCGCCTAACGCCTGTGACGGCACTAAAAATTCGGCGCTCGGCACCCGGGCCACGGTGGAGATTGCGGTGCAAGCGCAGCTGCCTTTTCCGTTATTCTTAACCGGGGCGACCCGGCTCCTTCACCGCGCGGCGCTGAATTTAGCGGCCACCGGGGTTTATTTAGTTCCTTTTTGCCCTTAGCAATCAGCTATGCGCCTCGCTCCTCTGCGCCGTGAATTAGTGCTGGCGCTCGCGGCCGGCCTCCTGACGGCGGTCGGCATTTTCTTTTGGCTGCAGCAGAATCGGCGCGGCCAGGAGCTGGTGCCGGTGCTGATCGCGGCGCGCGATTTATCGGCCTGGGCCGTGGTGCGGGACGAAGATATTAAAATCGTAATTCTGCCGCGCTATGCCCTGCCTGCTGGTTTCGTGGCCAGACGGGAAGAGGTCCAGGGGCGGCCGCTGGTGCGTTTTAAGGTAGCCGGGGAAGTTTTGCTGGCCCGCGACGTTAGCCGCTTTGGCGACCCGGAGTCGGACGCCGCCCGCGTGCCGGCAGGTTCCGTTGGTGTCGGGGTGCCCGCGGCCTGGTTTGTCAGCGGTCTGCCTAAACTGCGCCCGGGAGACTGGCTCACCATTTATGCCGCCGGCAATGCCGGACGGAGCAGCACGGTCGGCAGCGAAGTATTGTTGTCCGCTCTGCCGGTATTAACCGTTACGGCGGACAGGCAGGGCACCACCGGCAGCGCCTTGCTGGCGCTGACGCCCGCGGCTGCCCGGCGCCTGCTGCAGGCGCGGAGTCTGTCGCTGCCGCTCTTGGCTGCGGTGGAGTCAGCGGCTTTAACGGCTACTTTTACTACTTCAACTCCTTGATAAAGAGACCTATGCCGGCGGCACCTTCTTTAGACCAACTGCAGGAGCGATTGGCGGCTGAGCAGGAGGCGACCGGAAATTTCGCGCCGTCCCTTTCCGCCCCGACCGCGGCGGCATTTTTGGCCGACTGGCTGGGTAAATTGCCGGAAACCGCGGCCTTACCCGCGGCCGAACGCGCGCTGATTGCCCAACGTTTGCACCAGAGGATGTTCGGCCTGGGGCCGCTCCAGCCGCTCTTGAACGACCCGGCAATTACCGAAGTGATGGTCAACGGGCCGCAGCAGGTATTGGCGGAGCGGGACGGGCGACTTGTGGCGACGGAAGTGAAATTTGAGAGCGACGCGGAGGTTCGCAATTTGATTAACCGGCTGGTGGCGGCAGTGGGGCGGCGGCTGGACGAAGCGCAGCCTTTGGTGGATGCGCGGCTGCCCGACGGCAGCCGGATCAATGCGGTGATTGCGCCGCTCTCGCGGGTGGGCACCGTACTTACCATTCGCCGTTTCCCCCCGGAACCGTGGACGCTGCCGCGGCTGATGGCCCGGGGGCTCGCGCCGGCGGCCGCCGGCGAATTTTTGCGGCGGGCAGTGGTGGCGCGGCTGAATATTTTGGTTTCCGGCAGCACCGGGTCGGGTAAAACTGCCTTGCTTAATGCGCTCGCCGGCGCTATTCCCGTTGCCGAGCGCCTGGTTACCATTGAAGACACGGCCGAAATCATGCTCGGTCATCCCCACTGGATACCGCTCGAAGCGCGGCCGCCGAATATGGAGGGGGCGGGGGAAGTAAGCATCCGGACGCTGTTGAAAAATGCGCTGCGGATGCGGCCGGACCGGATTATTATCGGCGAGGTGCGCGGCGGCGAAGCGCTGGATTTGCTGCAGGCGATGAATACCGGCCACCAGGGGTCGCTTACCACCATCCACGCCAACGGGCCCGCGGAAGCGCTGCTCCGGCTGGAAACCATGGCGCTCCTCGGCGACGTAGTGCTGCCGCTTGCCGCGGTGCGCGCCCAGGTAAAGGCCGCGGTGCAGCTGGTAGTGCAGCTGGCGCGCTGCCCGGGCGGAGCGCGGCGCCTGGTGGCAATTGCCGAATTATTGCCGGGCGCTGCCGAGCCGGAGCACTCTCCTTACCAGTTGCAATTTTTGTGGCAGTACCACGCGGCTCACGACCGTTGGCAGGGAGGCGGCCGGCGCTCATATTATGCCGAGCAATTTAACGCCGCGGGAGTGCCGGTAGAGGATATCGTCAATAGTTAATACCAGTTATGCTAATTATCTGGAGGGTCGCAGAGTTTCTATCGCCTCGGAGGAGGCAAATTTTTTCGCTGCGGAGGCAATCCGCCGCGCTCTATTTCCGTCCCGACCGATGCCTGCTGTGGCAGGCAAGTCGGGACGGGAGCACGGCTCTACCCAAGCGTCCTCGCTCAAAAATTTGCCTCACTCCTCGGCTTTTAGCCCGTTAGCCAATATGTCAGCCAAGACGTTAGTCCCGCTGATTTTAGCCGGAGCAAGCGGAGTTACTGCCGGTACGCTGGTTATTTTGTTGGGGCGCCGTTGGTCCCTGGCCTTGGGGATTTTCCGAATTTGGCAGTGGCTTAATACCCGGCCCCGGCCCTGGCCGGTATTTACCATTACCCCGCTTACTGCCGGGGAGCGTATTTGGCGGGAGGCGGGCTGGCGCCGTCGCCTGCCGTCCCGACGTTACTGTCTAGGGGGCGGGGCGCTGCTCCTCATTGGGTTAGGATTAGCAGGACTAGCGCCCTTAGTTTTAGGCAGTATATTTATTGCGAGTGCGGCGGGATGGATTTATCGCCGCGCCCAAATTTATCGCCGGTCTTTGGTGCAGGAGCTGCCCGAGGCGCTGCGCAGCCTCTCCGGCGCCCTGCAGGCCGGCTACAGCATTCCCCAGGCCGTGCCGTGGCTGGCGAGCGCCACGGCCTCGCCGCTCCGGGAAGTTTGGGCGGCGCTGGCGCGCGCTGATTATTATCGGCTGCCGCTCCCGACCGCCCTGCGGCGGCTGGCCGGTACGCTAGCGATTCCCGAATGGTCGCTGGTTTCCGCCACCCTGATTTCTGCTCTGGCTGGCGGCGGCAACATTATTCCCCTGTTGACGGCGCAGGCCGAAACTCTGCGCGACCAGCTTAGCGCCGCGGCGGAAATCAAAAGCCTTACCGCCGCCGGGCGCTGGAGTGGCTGGTTAATTGCGCTCTTGGTGCCCGCCGCGGCGTTCTTGTTTTGGCTGCTGCAGCCGTCCTATCTCCAGGTATTTATTGCCACCACCATCGGCCGGTTATTGCTGGCCACCGCTCTGGGGCTGGAAATTCTTGGCCTGGTTTGGATTAGTAGATTAGTGCGCGCTGATTTTTAATAATGAGACTGTAGAAGAATGCAAACGATGTCGCGTTTTTAACCTGGTCGCTATCGCTATTGCGGGAAGCTGCCTGGTTGGTCGCGGCAGACACTCTTTTGGTGCTCTCCCGATTTAATCGGGATGCGCGCCAAAAGAGCACTCGTCTGCCGCTCCCTAATGCTAACTGGTTGTTTTCTATTCTTCTACAGTCTCAATATGTCCACCATCTTACTAATGTCGGTTATCGTCGGGACAGCAGTGGCCGTTACTCTATTAGTTCTTGTGGTCATGCAGCTAGTTCGGCGATGGTGGTCGGAGCAGCGCCCTAATTCCGTGGCTGACATTTTGCTCAAATTGCCGGTCAATCCGCTCACTTATTGGGTAACGCGGCAGTCTGCGGTTGATGCGCTGGCCCGCGCCGCCGGATGCTATCCGCATTTTGCTCATCAGCGCACCTTGCGCTACAAAGAGCTGGCTAGCTGGGTGGCCGTCCTCCTCTTGGTACTGTGGGCAGACCGTATTTCCCGGGTGGAGCTGATAATTTTTGGCAGTTTATTGTTTGGTTTAGTCTGGGCCGGGCCGGAGCTTTGGCTTAAGCGTCGGGCCGCGGCGCGCCGGAAACGCCTGGAGCAGGAGCTGCCGGCGGCGCTGGACACCATCCGGCTGTATGTTTCCGCCGGCAAGAACATCAGCCAGGCAATCAGCGCCGCCGCCGCAGAATTAGCCGGCGCCTGGCGCGAGATTTTTTCTGTTATCCACCGCCAGCTTCAGCTGGGGGTGCCGCTTTCCAGCGCTCTGCGCCGCGCCGCCAAGCTGGCAGCGGTGCCAGATTTCCAGCGTTTAGTTGATACTTGGGAACAGGCCAGCCAGCTGGGAGTATCAATCGGGAATACCCTGGCCGGGGAAGCCACTCTTTTGCGGGCGCGCCGGCGCTATGCCACCCAAGAGCGCGCGCGGCGCGTTTCGGTGCAGATTGCTTTTCCCCTGGTGCTGTGCATTTTTCCGGCTCTCCTGATTATTTACCTCGCGCCGGCCATTCTGCAGCTGATTGGCAATTGGGGAGGGTGAAAGGCGCTGGCAAGCATTGCCAATAGCATTGACCCGCTATATGCTCTGAACAATAAAAAAGAACAAACATGAACATTTACCTCGACGAATCCTATAATCTGCAAAAAAATAAAGGCAAAATGTTCATTAGTATTAACGGTTTTGCTGTCCTCAATGCCAAGCGATTAAGAAAACGCTGGAAGCATGTCCGAAAACCCTACACAAAATATAAACGTCGGATTCATGCGACCGATCCATATTTTGAAAGTTTGCGGCCAAAGAGCATGTCGCTTATGAAAATCCATGACATCTCTGTTGCATCTGTGTTTCAACTCGTTCAAGAATTGCCCTATGAATATTTTGACAAACAGGGCGTACAATTCGAACGTGTGTATTCCGAACTACTGAAACGTCTATTCAAGGAACTTTCGCTTCAAGAGTATAAGCAGGTAAGGATTATCATTGATTCGCGGAAATATCCAGGGTGTACGCTCGGCGCAAATCAATTTCAAAAAGAAATTGAGCAATTTTTGAAAAAAGAATTTTCAAGCACCAAATCGACTTTTTTACCGACACCATCTTATGTGGATGTACTTGTTGAATTGGCAGATTTTGTATCGAACACCTTTTACAGAGCGTATCAAACCGATGACCAAACGATCTTTGACCAGCTAGGGTACAAACTCATACAAATCAAAAATCCGCTGTAACGCGGATTTTCTCAAAGAGCCTTTTGGGAGTGTCCCTGCTTCATCGAGATGTTCTTGACGAGAACGCTCTCCACAAGGCTTTACCCTAAGGACTTATCTTCTACATTCAGTATCCCATAAGCAGCTTTTTTTGTCAATATGTGTGGATAAGTATTGGCATTTTGGCTAATTTAAGGTATATTTAAGGCATATGAAACAACATGAAGCGGTAATAAAAATAATGGAACGAAGCGGTGGATTTGCGACACTTGGTCATCTCAACCAGGAGGTTTTGAAAGTGCCAAACGTAGAGTGGAAAACAAAAACACCTTTCGCAAGTATTCGCCGCATCGTTCAAGACGAAAGATTTTTCTTTAAGATCAAACCGGGGCTGTGGGCATTGCGGTCTCATAAAGATAAACTCCCGCCAGAAATATTTCCCACTGACATAATTACGAAACCCGAGCAAGAAAAATTTAACCATAGCTACTATCAAGGACTGCTGGTTGAAATCGGAAATTTAAAACAGTACGAAACTTTTGTGCCTAATCAAGATAAAAATAGGCGATTTTTGGGAAAAACGCTTGGCGAAATATGCTCAATAGAAAATTTTTATCAATTCGGTTATGAACAAATGGTGCGTAAAGCAAAAACTGTTGATGTTTCTTGGTTCAATATTCGAAAAATGCCGAGTGTGCTTTTTGAGGTTGAGCACTCAACAGACATTCAAAATTCGTTATTAAAGTTTGTTGAGCTACAGGATTACAACGCCAATTTTTTTATTGTCGCAGACAAAGTAAGGAAAGCAGAATATGCCGGGAAACTTGCGCTTAATGCCTTTGTGCCAATAAAAGCACGGGTACAATTTATGGACTATGACAAACTATCTGATTGGCATACAAAAACTTTTGAAATTGTAACCATCGAAAATAATATCACTCTCTAGTATGGAAATTCCACTCTCGCCATTTTTAGCAAAGTTAATTTTACGTTTCAATCCGTTTAGCCGCTTATTGGTGATGTGTAAAGGGTACAGTGAAGATTATAAAAATTTTACCGAGCTCGTATGGAAGGATGACAAAATTCTTGATTTCTATGATAAGGAAACCTACCCAGAATTTCAGTTATGGATATATTAGTGACCTGATACGGATCGACAGGTCGGACTTTTTATACGCGGACTGGCTTAGTGAAAAAAATATTTGAAACTGCAAAATAGATATCTTTAAAATAAGTTCTAATTCTAAACTGCTATGAGAGGTGGTCTTTGGACAAATACAGTAAAATACTATCGTCTTGCAATAAAGGAATTCTTACCAGTTCTCAACGAGTTAAAAAACAAAAATAGCGCCGATGCAGAAACTATTAAAAAACTAAATGACCTTATAGAAATTTACGATGAAATTGCTGCAAAAATTGATAGGTACAACTTAAATTTGGAAGATCCTAATAGATCTTATGCTGATGAACCAGACAAAATTGATTTAAATTTAGACGAACGCATGATAGAACATTTTTCGAGGCTCGCTCTACGTTTATTGGAAGTATGGAAAAATAGAAAAAATGAAATTGAAAACAAACCTTATCTAACTGAAAAAAACGAAGACGAATTTTATACTTTGAAAGAATTGATTTGGCCTTTAGAAGCACAGTTTAATAATCAAAGCATGTTATTTTTCAAGCACAAAAACGAAGGTGCTTTAAAATTTCCTGGGGAAGAAAAGCAAGAAATACAAAAAACTAAGGCAGAAACACCACAACAGATTTCTGGGATCTTTCCTGACGAGTTGATTGTAAAATTACCAAAAGATATACAAATATTGTGCGCAGAATTTAATTTTAACTATAAAAATCGCAAACCAAATGCTTGCATTCTTCTATTAAGAAGAATACTGCCGTTATCAATAGTTAGGAAATTTCAGATTTTAGACGAAGAGAATGAAATTAAAGTAGACGGTAATTATTTGGAAACAAGAAGTCTGGTCGGAAAAGCAGAAAAAATATTAAAATCAAAAAAAATTTATCAAACGATTTTAAACTTCAAACTTGTGCTAGATAGTTCACAACATTCATATACCTTAAATGTTACTATAATGGACGCTGAAGGCGCTGGTGTGGCAATAAGAGTATTTCTAGAAGATCTATTTAGTCTAGAGAATAATGAGTAAAGTTTTTGGCGGGACGCAATTCACCCCTCGCCCCTCTTGCGCCCCGCCAAAAAGGATAAAGATTAAAATTTCGCCGTTATATCAAAACGGTCCCGACTTAGTCGTGACAAAAAAAGCACACATCATATATGCACGAACGAAAAGGAATATGTTGTCCGTTGTCTTTTTTCCGGTACTTTTGATTACAGTATTGTCAATCGCGGTCTATACTGATTTAACCAGGCGCCAAATTCCTAATTGGCTGACGCTCGGCGGGTTAGGATTGGCGCTGATTTGGTCGCTCCTGCACGGCGCCGTCATTTTTTTTCCTCACCTCGCCGGCGCTGCCCTGGCCAGCGTCTGGCTGGTATTTTGGCGCTTAGGTTACCTCGGCGGAGGGGACGCCAAGCTGATGCTGGCGGTGGGCGCGATCCTGGGGAGTCCAAAAGCAATCGCGGCCACGGTTTACATCGCGCTGGCAGGGGGCATGCAGGCGGCCAGCACCCTCTTTTGGCATCATTATCGTCACCCGGCGGCAGGTAATCGCCCGATCAGGCAGAGATTTCCCTTCCCCTACAGTTTAGCCATTGCGGCCGGCAGTATCAGCGCGTTTTTTATCCCTCTTCCTCTGCTGTTCCGGTTGTTTTCTTTTTGACGGGGGTGTATACTATCCGGGTAACTAATTTAGGAATTTCGCGTTTGGCACATTTCGTCGTTGCTCGCTCCGGTGCGGAGCGCTGTATATCTGTATACAGCTTATTCCGCTCCTCGCGAGCGCCTAGAACTGCGCTCAAACGCGAAAGTCCTTTAATTTTTAAACTCCTAGGAGGTTATATGATTTTCCAAAAAATTTCGGCCCCGCATAAAACCGAAACAGCGGCCCCGGTCTGGGAGCCTTACGAGATCCGCCCCGACGAAGTGGAAACCGTGGTCGGCCCTTCGGTAAACGTAGAAGGCGATTTTGCCTCCGAAGGCAACATTGTGGTCAAAGGCAGCGTGGCCGGCAGCGTCCATACCAGCAAGCACTTGTCGGTAGAGGTAGGCGCCCGGATAATGGCCAACGTGCGGGCGGGCAGCGCTAAGGTGGCCGGCGAAGTGCGCGGCAATCTGCGGCTCAAAGAATCCCTAGAGCTTACCGCCAGCGCCCGCGTGGTAGGCGATATTGAAGCCAAAATTTTGGTGGTGGAGGCAGGCGCCTTGATTTTTGGCAAAGTGGCAATGCCCGGGATAGAGGGAATTGAAGTAAAGGGCGGCAAAGCCAAAGCGCTGCCTTCGCGTAAGGCAGAAAATGCCCCCCCGCCGGCGGTTTAATGTCCGGGAGACTGCTCATTGAGGATTTCGGATTTCCGTTATGTATGTTTATCTTTACGACCAGTTTTTGCGGCAGCGCCAATACGCGGCCGTGGCCAGAGCGATTGAAATCAGCCTCACCGATTATGGCATTACCGGGAAAATCCTGCGCCTCAACAATTTTATTGATGTCAAGCCGCTGATTGACGATGAGGTAAAACGGGGCGCTAAAACCGTCGTGATTGTCGGCAACGATAAAACGTTCGGCGCCGTGCTTTCGCGCAGCGCCACCTGCCCGGTAACTTTCGGATTTTTACCGATCGGTCCCGGCAATACCATTGCCGGGGTATTGGGAATTCCGGTGGGCGGGGGAGCGGCGGATGTGCTGTCGCGCCGGCGCAAGGAGCGCCTGGATATCGGCTGGGTCAACAGCCGTTATTTTGTGTCGCAACTACGGGTGCCGCCCGCGCGGGTGGAGGTGTTTTACGACGACCGGTTTAAGGCCAGCGCCAACGATTTGTTAGAAGTGGTAGTGTGCAATCTGCAGCCGTTTGTGTGGCGCCGCCATGGCCGGGTGCCCAAAAGCGAGGTGGTGCATCCGCAAGACGGCAAGCTGGAGGCGTTTTTGCGTCCCTTGACAAAGCGCCGCTGGTTCGGGTATAGGTATGAAGAACCGAGCATTTTTCCTTTTACCGAGATGATGATTCGGGGGCGCGAGCCGTTTGTGGTGGCAGCGGACGGCAAAATTACCAAAGAGCGCGAGGTAACAATAAAGCTGGCCCGCGCCCAGGTGGAGATGATTGTGGGGCGAGACCGGAAATTTTAACGCGCGGGTGCTGTAACTGGTAGCCAGGCACGCTTGAGGTGCGTGTGCCGCAAGGCGTGGAGGTTCGAGTCCTCTCCCGCGCACGATTACCAAACAGGCATCCCGGTCGGGATGCCTTTTTTTTGAATAGTCAAGTTTTCAATGCACCACCTCGTTAATAACTTCGTTAGGACTTTTGTAGTTTAAACACTTCCTCGGCCGGTTGTTCAGCTTCTCTTGAATCTCGTAAATATCTCGGTCAGTCAGTTGGGATAAGTCGGTTTT
>JACPGS010000007.1 GCA_016189025.1 Candidatus Magasanikiibacteriota bacterium
CTACAAAGATAAATTCTTTGCAGTTGCCACTGCAGCAGGTTTGTAATCTTTCAAAGAACAAGAAACAATTAAATATCGGCGTATCCGACCGGATAATTGTGTGTAGTTTAGTGATTTATTTGACAGGTTTTATGGGTATTTATTCATCAATTCCGGATGCGCCCGGAACCACTCAATCGTGCGCTGTAATCCTGCGCGCAGACTATAGCGCGGCGCAAATCCCAGCCGGGACCTTAATTGGCTGACATCGGCTAGCCATTGTTTGGTGTCATAAGAGCGCGCCACAGCTCCGGGGCGTACTACCAATGGGTGCCCCAACAGTTCCCCCACCAATTCGCAAATTTCCGCAAGCGTGTGCTGGGCGCCGCTCGCGACATTAAAAATTTCGCCGCGATACTCCGGATGCTCGCCCGCCAACCGCAGGGCCGCTACCACGTCTTCGATATACAAAAAATCCCGCGCATTGCCGGGGTCGGAAATTTCGATCGGCTCTCCCCGCAGTCCGCGCGCGATTACGGCGGGCACCAAGCGCCCGGGCTCTTCGTAAGGGCCAAAGGCAGAAAAAATCCGCACGCCCACTACCGGCAGACCCTCTTGTCGGGCAAATTGCAACGCCAAAAGCATCTGGGCGGCTTTGCCGACGCCGTAATAAGTGTTGGGGGAAAGCGCATCGTCTTCCCGCATCGGCCGGTCTTTGGGCCCGTACTCGGAAGAGCTGCCGACATTCACTATCGCTTTAACGCCCGCGGCGCGACTGGCTGATAAAACATTAAGCGTGCCAAAAATGGTGGTCTGAAAAATCTGCTCCACCGCCGCCTGCCGGGGATATCCGCCGTAAGTAGCCAAGTGATAAACAATCTCTGGCCTAGCTTCCTGCCATACGGCGTTAACCGCTTTCGTGTCCAACAAATCAGCAGGGTAGACTTTAAGGCGGCCAGCCACCTCGGCCAAACGCCAGCCGGGCTCTTGCCGCACCAGCGCCTGCACTAGCAGCCCCGGTTCGCGGACTAAAGCCGCCACCAGATTGGCGCCGACAAAGCCATTGGCTCCGGTTACCATCACGCGCATAGATCAGCGGTACCGCCCCACAAACGCAGCGATGGTAGTACAAAGATAATCAATCATCGCGTCGGTTAGGCCATGGTGGCAGCCGATTAAAAACGACCGATTCAGGATGGTCTGCGAATGGCGCAGCGACCCGACCGAGCGGTAGCGCACGCCGCGGTACGCGGGATGCTTAAGGATATTGCCGGAAAACAGCGGCCGGGTCTGAATGCGATGATCTTCCAGATAGCGCACCAGGGTATTGCGGTCAAACGGCGCCTCTGATTTAATCGTTACCGGAAACGCCAGCCAGTTAACCCGCGTGCTTGGGAGCGTTTCCGGCAGATAAAACCATTCGGGATACTGCGCTAAGAAATTATAAATCCGCTTAAAAGCGCGGCGACGTAAGGCCAAGAATCCGGACAAGCGATCCAGTTGCGCCAGGCCAAAAGCCGCCTGCATCTCGGTGGGGCGGAAATTATAGCCCAGGCCGACAAAAACAAAAGCGCTGTCGTAGGGCCGGCCGTCTAACTTAAAGGTAGCGAGCCGCGAGCGGATTTTTTGATCGTGGCGGGAAATGCCGCGGCCCCAGTCGCGCAACACCCGGGCGCGCTCGCAGAGCGCCTGGTCATTAGTCATCAGCATGCCGCCGGCGCCGCCGGCAGTAATCACGTGCGAAGCGTAAAAGCTGGTGGTAACAATATCGCTCCAGCGTCCCGAGGGCGCCCCGTTAATGGTGCCGCCGATGGTGTCGCAGCTGTCTTCAATCAAAAGCAGCCGGCGCCGGCGGCAGAGGGCGCGCAATCGCGGCAAGTCCGCAAAATTGCCAATTAAATGCGGCACCATTAAGGCCGCAGTAGTTTTGGTAATCGCCCGCTCCACCGCCGCCACATCAATTACGTAAGAAGGAGTTACGTCCACAAATACCGGCGTAAACCCCAGCTGGACAATAGGGCTCGCCGTAGTATTAAAAGTACAGGCCGGGGTAATCACTTCAGCGCCGCGCGGCAGATTACTCGCCGCGAGCGCCAATAAATTGGCCGAGGAGCCGGAATTAACGAACAAGCCATAGCGCTTGCCGAAGAGCCGGGCGACTTTAGTTTCAAACGCCGCTGTAATCTTGCCGGTGGTCAGCCAGCGCTGCCGGAGCGCTTGCTCTACCGCCCGCCCCTCGTGCTCGCCAAACGCATCGCCGCCGTTCGGCGCATACCACAGCCAGTCTTGGCCGGGCACAAAACGTTTGCGGGCGATGAGCGAGGGCAGGGGCATAAGTCAATGCAGTTCAATCTTCCCGCCCTCGGTTTCAATCGGCACTACTCGCATCCACAGTTTGCTGCGCCACCAGTCTTCGTTTGCCCGATACCAGTCAATGGTCTGGCGGAGCCCCTCGCGAAAACTCACCTCGGGTTGCCAGCCCAGCACCCGCTGGATTTTGCCGGTGTCGGCAGTATGGCGGAACACCTGTCCAGGCCGATCGCCGACGTTTAACGCGTATGAAGTAAAATTAATCTCCGATGCCGCCCCGCCCGCCATCTCCTGCAGAATCAGCTCGGCAATTTGGCGGATGGCAATGCCGGCGCCGGCGCCGACATTAAACACTTCGCCCACCACCAAACCGGCGGGCGCCAGTGCCGCTAGTTCAATCGCCCGCGCCAAATCCGACACATAACTGAAGTCGCGCTGGCTCTCCCCCGTGCCATGCACCGTCAACGGCTCGCCCAAAATGCAGCTGGTGATAAAGCGCGGAATCACTTTCTCCAGGTGCTGACGCGGCCCGAACATATTAAAGGGCCGGATAATCACCGCCGGAATTTTATAGGTAAGATAGTAAGCCATCACCAGCCGGTCGGCGCCGGCCTTGGCCGCGGCATAAGGACTCTGGGGAATTAAGGGATGGTCCTCGTTCATCAAAGGCTGCAGCGCCGTGCCGTATACCTCGGAAGTGGAAATGTGAATAAAACGCTCCACGGTGTCGCGGTGCGCCGCCACCGCATTGGCCACCCGCTGGGTGCCAATCACGTCGGACTCAAAAAACGGACTGTCGTCGTGAATGGAGCGCGTGACATGCGTTTCCGCGGCAAAATGAATAACGATGTGCGATTGCGCCACTAATTGCTCTACCACCTTGGCATTGCGCACGTCGCCGTAAATAAAACGAAAGTTAGGCGCGCTGGCAATACGGCTGGGGATATTGCGAAAATCACCGGCATAAGTCAAAGCATCCAGCACTAAGTAGCGCCACTCGGGATGGCGGGTAAAAAAATAATCCAAAACATAGCTGCCGATAAATCCGGCGGCGCCGGTCATCAAAACGGTTTTAGTCGGCTCCATAAAATTATTGGGGAAGATAATTTACGCTATAAATAGCATAAAAATCATCGGCATATTCCGGCCGCAAGCCGGTCTGATTATACCGCTCCCCGCCCGCTGGGTCAAGCTCTTTATTGTGGACGACATAGGTAACATTATAGCGGCGCAACGATTCGGCCGGGCGCACTTTTACTTCGGCAACATAGCGCTTAAATAAATCAATAAAATACTGCTCTCCGCGCCAGGAAACGGCCGTCGCCAATTCGCCGCACGGCCGCCCCAGGCGCGGCAGCTGCAGCAGCCAGCAAATTTTAACGGCGCGGTTATGCGTGCGATACTGATGCACGGCATTACCGACGCCGGCGTAAGTCTGAAAATCCCGCTCCAGATATTCCGGCGTCAATTCTTTAAATAGACTAGCGACCAAATAGCGGTCCTCTGCCTCGCGCGACGACAACAGATGCAAAATGCCTCCATTGGCAAAGAGCACGTAATGTTTGGTGAGCGCCGGAATATAGCTGGAGAGAGGATCGGCAGGGCCGGTCAACACTACCTGGGGTTTGGGCGCGGCCTGCTCCAGCCATTGGAGGGCTGGCAAGGAGTGGCGAAACCGCTCGTAGAGCGCTGCGGTATCATTGCGGGAGCGGAAAAACGACCAGTAGTGGCGGGCCAGGTAGCCCAGGCCAAGAATACTAAACACGAATAATGCCAGCAGCAAATAACGCCGGGCACGATTTAAAACCCGCCAACCATCCCGATCTTTTATCGCTAATGCCAGGTAAGCCACCAATGCTAACGGCTGCCAGACGGTCATAAAGCGGGAAATGTGCCCGGGCAATTCCAGGTCTTTGCCGGTAATGATGTTGCTGAAAGTTACTCCGATTAAAGCCAACCCGCTGCCAAGAAAAGTATAGAACGCGGTTCGCGCTAGCGAATTATCTCGCCAGTGATTGAAGAAGCGGTAGGTCAGCCACCATAGCCCTACCAGCGCCGCCACGCCAAAACTGGTATAAACCGCCTCGGCCATCGGCAGGCGGGTCTGCACCAAACCAATGCGCTCCATAGTTTCCCAGTAATAAGGATGCTGCAGTTGTCGGACGGTATAAATAATCATCGGCAACGACAAAACAATCACTCCGGCTGCCATTAGCAACAGGCGCCGGAGGAGCAGCGTGCGCTGCCGCCGCGTGAACAAAAAAATTAAACCGGCCAGCACTAACCAGGCCAGCGCTACCTGGGCCAGGTAGGTATAAACGTAAAAAGTACCGGCGGCGGACAAAACAAAAAATACCTGCCGCGCCCGCGCGGTTGGTTGCTTAAACCACACAATAAACGACAGCAGTAGTAGTAGCCAAAAGGGAAATACGGTCTGCATGGAAACCGGCGTAATGATAATAAAGTATCCTTGGGCAAAGGTTAGCAACGCCCCGAGAGCGCTTCCCCATTTAGACACCCCCAACTGCGACAAAATCAAATAGGAGAAACAGATAAATACGGCAGACCAAATCGCAACGTTGAGGAGGATAGTCGCGGCGAGCGGCAGCCCGGCAAACAAAGGCAGGGCGGCCAGCCAGTCGGCCACAAAAAACGCCGGCGCCGGATCGCGGTTATGCTCCTTAAAATACGGATTGCCGATAAAAGGAAACCCGTCCTTAATTTCGCGCAGCCGCGCGTTATAATAAGTGGAGCCGTAAGTGTGATGCGCCAGCAAGGCTAAAATTTCGCCGCGCGACCACTGGCGCACCTGGTAGGCCGCCACTATTCCCGGCAGGGCGGCCAGCAGGATAGCGACTGCCGATAAGCCGATTAAAAATTTAAGGTGTGATTTCATAATCATGAGACTGCAGAAGAATAGAAATGACTAGTTAGCATCAGGGCGCGACAGACGAGTGTCTTTGGGCGCGCACCCCGATTAAATCGGGGGAGCACCCAAAGAGTGTCTGCCGCGACCAACCAAGTAAATTTTAGCAATAGCGACAGCGACCAGGCGGAAAATGACATAGTTGACATTCTTCTACAGTCTTAATAAAAACTCTATTTCTTGCGCGCCAGCAAAAAAAAGTTATCGCGCAGATTAAGCGAGAGCGAACGCCGGCCCCAGGCTGACTGCTGGGCCCGGCGCGCCAGCGACGGCCAGGGCCAGTATGGTTGCCAGCGGGCGATCGTTGCCAATAGATAAGCAACCGTAAATCGCTTACCGATTTTTTCTGCCGGCAATACGGCAAATCCTAAAGCAGATAACAGCGCCGACAGATTCCGCGGATTAAAATAAACCAGGTGTTCCGGCGGCACTAACTGGTGCCAGAAACGCCCGAGGAGCAACGCATACCAGCTGCCGGCGTCCGGAGTATTGATCGCCAGAATTCCTCCTGGCTTCAGCAAAACTAAAACCCGCTCCAGAGCAGCCTGGGGGTTAGGCAGATGCTCAATCACATCCCACAGGGTAATAACATCAAAATAATTTTCGGCCCCGGTCACCGTATCCAGGGTGCCGGTTTGGACGTCTAACCCCTGCGCCCGCCCCCGCCCGGCGGCATAATCCGAAGGTTCCACACCACTCCCCTGCCAGCCGCGCTCGCCGGCTAATTTAACAAAATATCCGGTCGCGGCGCCCACATCCAACAGCCGCCCCCGCGCCGGCAGCAGGCGCTCTAAGCGATCCAAATATTGTAAAAAGGTACCCCGCATCGCCGCTTTGTCGGCATCGTAATCAGAATAGCCAAAACCATGGCGGCC
The DNA here is from genome assembly GCA_016189025.1 of Candidatus Magasanikiibacteriota bacterium. Lineage (GTDB taxonomy): Bacteria > Patescibacteriota > Patescibacteriia > Magasanikbacterales > GWA2-37-8 > JACPGS01. Next base: position 6,091 of record JACPGS010000007.1, read on the forward strand.
GCCGGCAAAATACTGCTCGCCATAGAGCCCGGACCAATCGGGCTCCGGCCAGGGAAAGACAAAACGAGCGGCACAGTCCTGGCAGCGGTAAATCCGGCAGTTATTTTTAACAACAAAAAATTTACTACGGCCACTGCCGCAGACCGGACAAGGGGAAATTATTGGTTGCTCCAAATCATCTGCCATGGCGCTAAAATGGCTTCGCGAATAATATGGCCGGAAATTTTGGATTCGCCGGTGCGGCGATTGCGGAAAGTAATCGGCAGTTCGGCAAACCGCGCCGCCGCCCGCCACAGGCGGTATTTGAGCTCAATCTGAAAAGCATAACCCGAGGCGCTGAATTGCCTTAAGTCAAGCTGGCGCAAGAGCCTGGTGGCAAGGGCATTAAACCCGCCGGTGCAGTCCGCCACCGGCAGCCGGGTAATGGAACGCGCATACCAATTGCCGCCGCGGCTTAAGAGGCGCCGCCAGCTTTCCCAGCCGATTAATTTGCCACCCGGCACGTAGCGCGAACCAACGACCACATCAGCGTTCGCGCGCGCCGCGATTAAACCGGGCAGCGCCGCCGGATCGTGCGACAAATCCGCATCCATCATTACTATCGTCTCTACTTCTGGATCGCGCAAAACTTCAGCGAAAGCATGGCGATAAGCCGGTCCCAGGCCCTCCTTGCGCTCGCGCCGCAATACGGAAAGACGCGGAAATTGGGAACGCAAGGAGAGCGCCAGCCCGGCGGTGCCGTCCGGCGAATTATCGTCTACTATCAGTACGCGCGCTTCCGGGAGAGAACTAAAAATTCCGCTAAGCAGCGGCGGCAAATTCTCGCGTTCGTTATAGGTGGGAACGACAACGGTAACTGGCGACACAAATTATTTATTCACCGCGGCTAAAATGATGGCGGCCCGCGCCTGCCAGCTAAACTGCCGGCTCAACCGGCGCGAATTTTCCGCCAGTATAGCACAACGCGCCCGGTCTGCCAACAAATTGGCAAGGCTTCTAGCTAGGCTGGCCGGGTCATCGGGCCTAAACCACGCCGTGGTTTCTTCTGAGAGCACCTCGCGCAGCGCCGGGACGTCCGCGGCAATAATCGGCCGCCCGGCGGCCAGATATTCAAACAGTTTAAGCGGCGAGGTATAGCGCGCGCCAATGTCAGTGTGCGCGCTGTTCGGCAGCACTAATACATCGGCGGCTGCTAGCCACCGCGGGATACGCTCCGGGCTCTGCCAGGGCACAATAGTCAGCTGGGGATTACTGTAGCGCTGCTGAAAAACAGCTGCTTCAGCCGCGCTCCCGCCCACTAAATAAATCTGTGCCTTGCTGGCAACCGGTAAATGAGTGGCCGCAGCAGCCAAAGTATCTGCCCCTTTCCAAGAATAAAGATGGCCGGTGTAAACAACAATCGGCTGGTCCAGGGGCAAACCCAGTTCCCGGCGACATTCGGCCTGGCTGGGCAATCCCGCAAACATTTCTAAATCAACCGCGTCGCGGGCAATGGTGATTTTGCCAGCGGGGATTCCTATCTTCACTAGCGCTTCTTTCAGGCCGGCGCTAATCACAATAATTCCCTGGCAGCGCTCCCAGGTGCGCCGGTGGAACCCGGTTATCCGCTGCGGCAGGGTGTGGAGCTCCAGATATACCGGCTGGAGGCGGCGCGCCAGGAACCAGGCAATGATGCTATCGCGAGTATAATAAATGCCAGGCGGGGCTGTCGCCAAATACCGTCGCGCCGCGCGGTAAAAAGTATAGCTCAAAATGAAAAAGCCTACCCTCCCCCACCCCCCGCTCGTTACCAAATCAAGCGCCGGCAGGCGGACAAGGGGAAACCTGGGCGCCGCCTGAAAAAATTCAAACGGATCAACGGCGGAATCAACGCGCCGATCAGGCACCAGCATAGTCAACGGCGCCCCGGCCGCGGTCAGCGCCGCCGCGGTCTTGATAATCTGCCACCCATGCGCCCGGTCGCTGGGCAGGCGGATGGTGGCGAGGTAGTAAAAGGGCCGGGGCATAGGAGGCAAGATCTCAAAATTAATAAATAAAATATATGGCTGTGGATAATTTTTTGGCTAACTTGTGCTATTTATCGTTTATGGAATCAAAATGCAATTGACAAACCTCCTATTTTCTGATAATGTAGAAATACATAAACCTGTATTCCGAACTGTCACCGGACGGTGGCGTGGCTGGGACATCCAGCATAGGAACGTGGTTGAAAAGAGCCCTTCGGGGCTGTTTTTTGTTATTTAAACTTCCATTCGTCCTGGATATGATTTTTAATTATTTTCTTATACACTACAGCGTCGGTCTTGAAATCCTCATACGAACGATGAATACTACCAGCAATCATATCGGCCATTTGAATGAGCACATTCTCCCTTGAATCCACTAACTTGCAATGCTGCACAATACGTCGCTCATCACTATTTAATTGTGAACGTAGATAACTCACAAAGCTTCTCCGAAAAACACGATCCCCGCTGCCGTCTACCTTTATCTTCGCATCCAGAATTTTTCCATCACTATATTGCAACACCAACTTAATGGCATAACTATAAAACGACCTCTTATTTGTTCGCAGCTCCTCACTTCGAATAATAGACTTATCAATAACTAAACTCCGCACCGCAAATGAGAAAGGTAAAATTGTTCTCAAGAATTGTTCGCGGACAGTCTTGCGTGATTTCGCGAATTTAAACTCTACCGTATCGGGGAAACCCAGTCGGCGCCGCAGTTCCTTGATGGCCACGGCCGCCTTTTCTGCTTCTAGTGGATCGCGAAAAATAATCAAGGAAATGATAAAGTACCGGCTCGAACCCCGGTCTAGCTTAAATCCCGGATCACCAGAATCATCTATGAATACGAGCATAAATTTTCCTCTTTAGCAACTAACTCTACTTTTTTCTCCCCCACCACCGCCGCACTATCGGCAAAGACAGCGTGGAGAGCAAATAACCGGCAGCAGGAACAAGCGCCTTAAGGAAAGAATTGGGGTCGTGGATCATCAGGAGCCAAATGGCGGCGACAATATACGTCAGCGCGGCAAGGAACAGCCGGCGGGTCCAGCTGGTTTCCCAGGCTTTATCCAGCTCCACCCGCGCGTTGCGCGCTTTGATGTCAGCGATGTCTTGAAATAATTCTTCTATATTCATACCAATTACTCCTTCACTTGGTAGAGCGCCAAATGGAATAAATCCAGGGGCGCCGGGAGGGGAAGTTTTTTCAGCTTTAATAGTTCAAACCTGGAAGCGCGGATAATACGCTCTACGCCGCGGGCATTGTGATAATGCACGCCGGCGCCAGGGCCGTGCTCCATCGAATAAGTTCCCTTGAGCACAAAGCGCAGGGTTTTGTACCAGGCCGACTCCACCGGCTCGCTGGTAATCAGGTAGCCGCCGGGCTTAAGAACGCGCCGGAATTCGGCGAGAGGCGGCAGCAAGTCGGCGATGTGCTCCAGCGTATCCAAAGTAACAATAGCGTCAAAGGAATGGCTGGGGAATTGCAGGGCATTCAGGTCCTGCACGGCAAAGTGCGCCGGCGCGAGCTTTTGCTTAAGTTCCCCGACTGACGGGTTCAGATCAATCCCCCAAATCTCGCCGCCGGTCCAGCCCGATTTCAGTACTAGCTCAATAAATGCTCCCTGGCCGCAGCCGACGTCTAAAAAATTCCTCGCTTCAGTTTGCCGCAGAAAATCACGGGCAATCGTCAGGCGCCGATGGAATAACCAGCGCACCAGCGGATTGGCCGATTGATACTCGGGCACGATTTCGTGGAGTCCGATGTCAAATTTTTGGCGCGTGTCCAGCATATTGAGACTGTAGAAGAATTGAAAAATCAGTTAGCATCGGGGCGTGGCAGACGAGTGTCTTTGGGCGCGCATCCCCCGCGTCGGCGGGGGGAGCACCCAAAGAGTGTCTGCCACGCCCGACCAGGTTAAACTTAGCAATAGCGATAGCGACCAGTTAAATAGCAGTATTTCCGGCATTCTTCTACAGTCTCAATATTGAAAAGGTTGGCTTATTTTGTAATATTTTGAAAATGACGGGTGATAATGCCGGAGCGTTGCAGATAATCAGTAAAAAATTTGACTAATTCCTGCGCTACTAACTGGTGGCCGCGGACGTTCAGGTGGCCGTTAAAATACTGGCCGCGCCAGTTATAGAGCGGGGTGGTGGAAGCCTGTCGGTAGTGGCCGGCAAAGGCCGGCGTCAAATCTACCAACGGCCACTGGCCCTCTTTAGCCTGCTCGGCTAACCAACTATTAGGTAATCGCAAATCCCAGCCTGGCTCCCGCAAAGCCGGAAGTTCTTGCTGGAGTGCTGACCATAACCCGTGATCTACCTGCTCGGCTTGCGGCAGGTATGCTACTACAAAAGCACTCCCATCAGCAACCGCCCGCTCCGCTGCCTGCTGCAGCAACTGGCGGGTAAATTTATACACCGTGCGGTGCGCCTCGGGCAGCGGATTATGAAAAATAAAAAAAGTGGGATGCACCCCGTTTTGGCTGGCTCCCATCACCCCGCGATCGTGCAAACCCGCCCGCACCGCTAAATCCGCAAGCCAGGGCACCTCGCGCACCCGCCGATCTACTACCTGCGCCAAACGCGAGGTTTGCAGCAAGCGGAATTTAAGATCGCGGCGCCCGGCGTTGAGATTCGCCTGCGCTTCGGGAATATCCTGCCAGTCGGCGGGATTAGAGGAGAGAAAACGATCGCGGTATTTCAGGTAATACTGGTTATTCTCAAAATCATTGGGAAAGAAAAAGTATACTACCACGTCGGGACGATATTTGCGCACATACTGCTGATAGCGCAATAATTCTTCCCCCGTGCCCTGGCTGCCCACGGCAAAATTCATTACTTCAAAATTAATTTGCGGAGAGCGGGCATTAAGGTCGCGCTCCAGGAGAGCGGCAAAAGTGGAGGTAACGTCCACCTGCAGCGCCTCGGTAAAGGAATCGCCGAGGAAGGCCAGGCGCAAGGTAGAGGTCGGATGATCAATAGTATAATCGCGGCCGACAAATCCTTCGCGGTTAGTCTGTACCAATACCGGCGTGTTGGTTTCCGGCTCGGGAATCATGGCATTAAGATTGCGGCGATGGATAGTATAGCCGCGCTCGTCCGCGGTATAGTAAGCATCAAGCGGCGTGCGCCGGGGCGGGACTAATAATCGAGCTGCTACTTCCAATAAAAGTAAAGAAGAAACGATGCCGAACAGAGCCAATAATAATTTTCCCAGGAAAGCGCGGGGCTTCATAATTTCTACTTTGATGACAGTTGATAAACCAAAACCGTAGGGCCGAGCTGGGGCAGTCGCCATAACAGCGGCGGGAGCCACTGGCGCACGGTGTGCGCTTCGCCGCCGATAAATAGAGCGCCCCGGCCATCGGGACTATCGCTGCCGGCCAAATCATCGCTTCCCTTAAATTCTTTTACTAAAGTAGCGCGCGCGGGGAGACCGGCGAGGTCGGGGGGCAAGGAGGCCCAGGAGTCAACTACCAAGTATGGCGCCCGCCCTGATTGCGTCAGTCCGGTAATGAGCTGGGAGCGCTGCTCGCTGTTATTAACATAAAATAAATTATGGGTATAAAGGAGCGGCCAGGGAGCTGCTACGCCGGGAGAAGCAAGCGCCCGCTCGGCAGAGCGCAAAGACTGGGGCGCCACCTGCTGTTGAATTTGCAGAGCCCGAAGGCTAGGCGACAAACGCAGCCGTTCGGAATATATCAGCACCCCGGCGTTTTCCGGCAAATGCTGTACCAGCCATTGCACGGCTGCCACTCGCGTATCATTGCGCCAAATTAAGCGATGATAAGGAATAAACAGCCAGGCGCTGTAAACCGCTAAAAAAATCGGAATTGCCAGCGCGCTTCCCCTTTGCCACCGCCTACTCCCCTCTCCTAAAACCCCTACGCCATAGCCCGCAAGGAGCGCGAAGAGTGGCAAGAGAGGCAGCAGATAGCGCGGGATATTCCAAAAGAACGCATACATAATGACCGCAATACTGCCGATGACCAGCAGGGCGCCTAATCCCCAGCGCCAGGAACGCCGCCCCAGCATCAATAATCCGACTAGGGAAAAAATAACGAGCGGCAGTTCGTAGCGCCCCAGGGTGCTGGCGTAATAAGTTAAGAAACGGCTGATTTCCTTCGGCTCCCCCGGAGCGCTATAGGTATGGGCAAGCACCTGTTCCACAAACGGCTGGGGATGGACCGCGATAAAAGCCAGGGCGACGGCTAAAAATCCGCCGCCAAAATACAACAGGGCAATACGACGGGCGCCGGGGAGGCGCGGCGTACTCCACCACACCGTAAGCAAAACCAGGGGGAAATAAAACACCAAATAACCGGCGCCAAAGGAAAGGCCTAATAATACTCCGGGTAAGGCCATCCGCCACCGCTTGATTCCCTCGGGCAACCAAGCCGCGACCCAGGCCAGGAGACTTAAAAAAATTGCCGGCACCCAATGGCGCGCCGTGGGGGCAAGAGTTACATCCAGGAAGCTGGTTGCCAAAAAAAGCGCGGCAGCGGCGGCCGCCAAATAATTCTTAAAAATCTGCCGCCCCAAACGATAAACCAGATAAACCCCGGCCACGCTCAAAACTACATTCAGGGAGCGCGCCGTGAGCCAGAGCGCAGACGGATCGGCGGCGATCATCGCCTTAAATTGAACTAGCGCCGGCAATCCGGCAGCTAAAAATTTTACTCCCAGCGCCACCACAAAAATCAGCAGGTAAAGATAGCTCAAGAGCGGGGGGTAATAGAGCAAATCATTAAAGGCCGCCCAATGGAACACCGGCAGGAGGGTGGGGATTTCTAACATCTTCAGCGCGCCGTAAATGTGCGCTTCTTCGTCGCCCAAAAGGTGAAAGGGCAATCCGTAACCAATGCCGGGCAGCCGCAGCAGAAAAGCAACCGCCAGTATGATTACCAGCCACCACTGTTTTTTTAAGCTATTAAACCAGGACATACCAAAATATTAAAGACTAAGGCCGATACCGTCCGCATTTTCGCAGCGACAGCTTGTTTGAGCCAGCGCTCGGCTCGTTGCCATGGCTGCGGTCTGCAGAGCCGAGCGCGTGCCCCGAGCGATGCAGCGAGGGGCGGCGAGTTCTGGCGCCAGAAAATGCGGATGGTGAGGCCGATATACTTGGTATTCTTAATAAAAACGATACTTAAATAAGGTCCAAATGGCAATTAAGCCGTCGCGCCAGTTGATTTTTTTGCCTTGAGCTTTGGTGCGGGGGGTATAACTGATGGGAACCTCAACAATTTTTTTTCCCGCCCGCGCCAGTTGCGCCGTCACTTCTGGGCAGAACGCAAAATCATCGGCCCGCAACGGGAGGCTCAATAATACCTCGCGCCGGAAGCATTTGTAGCCGGTCGGCTCGTCGGTGAGCGTTGTCTGGTATAATAAATTAGTGAGCGCAGTTAAAAATAATCCCCCGAAAAAGAAAAGCCAGCCGCTCTTTTTTGCTTCGCGCCAGCGCCGCCCCAATAAGCGCGAGCCGTAAACCGCCTCGGCGCCGGTAACGCGCGCCGCCGCCATAATGGCAACATAATCCGCCGGATCGTACTCCAGGTCCGCATCCTGGATAATTACCCACTCGCCGGTGGCGCGGGAAAGACCCGAGCGCACCGCCGCCCCTTTGCCGCGATTGCGCGGATGCCTGATGACCAAACAATCATGGGCTCCGGCAAGGACAGCGGCGGTTCCGTCGGTAGAGCCGTCGTCAACCACAATCACCTCTTTGACAACATCAGGGATTTCAACCGCCCCCACGCGCCGCAGCACCTCGGCAATCGTCGCCTGCTCATTGTAGACTGGAATAATGATTGACAGTTTCATAATTTTTGAGACTGTAGAAAATACCGGCAATACCCACTGTTTAACTGGTCGCTATCGCTATTGCTAAAACTCACTTGGTTGTTACTACAATTTCTTAATAAACTTCTCATACCACAACTGCCACATTACCACTGACCAAATGGTATTAAGATGGTAGCCGCCGGCTAAATGCTCGCGCCAAATCTGGCGGACCGCGTCGCCGTTAAACCATTCAGCGGCCAGGCGATCCGGAGAGAGAATGCTGTTCACGGTACTCCGGAGCGACTCCTGGCGCAGCCATTTGGCGGTGGGGGTAAACCAGCCGCGCTTGGGCTGGCGTTTAACTGCCGGCGGCAGATATGAATCTATTGCCTGGCGCCACAAGTGTTTGCCGACAAACGAACCCGGGATCGTACGGCCTACTTTAATCTGCCACCGGCTGGGAATTTTTGCCGCCAGCTCCACCAAGCGAATATCCAAAATCGGCACCCGCGGCTCCAGCCCCGAAGACATTGTCAGCTTATTGCTGCGCAAGAGCGATTCGTCGGGCAGCCAGCTGCCCCGATCCAACTGCTGAAACCAGCGGACAAAATCTTGCTTAATATAGGGAGGCAAAGGAAACTGCGCTGCCAATAAACTGCTAGCGGCGCCGGAATGATACTGCTCGCGATTAAGCAGCGGCGCCAGCGCCTGCTCTTTTTGGCACAAAAAAGCCACCGCGCGCGCCATGGTCGGCGGTAATCCCAATTTATCGGCTGTTTTCTGATAACCGCAAGCCGAGAACAAGCGCCGGACTATCGTTTGCGCCCCGCCCGGCAGTTTCTGGAAACGCTCAATCAGCGCGCTGTAGTAATAGCGCGGATAGCCGCCGAATAATTCATCGCCGCCGTCGCCGCCCAGTACCACCGCGACCGATTGTTTGGCCAAGCGCGCCAGCAAAAAAATCGCGGCGGCGGTGGCGTTGGCGTTAGGTTCATCCAAATGCCAGACAATCGCCGGCAGTTCCCGCGCCAGATCATCCGGCCCTACTAATAATTCGTGATGATCGGCGCCGTACCAGCGCGCAGTCTGCCGCGCCAGGCGAAAATCCGTATTAAATTTTTCCTCATCGCGGCTGGCGCGGAAACCCACGGAATAAGTTTTAATTTTGCCTCCTCCGCGCTCGGCCACCGCTCCCAACACGGCCGTGGAATCAAGGCCGCCGCTTAAAAATATCCCTACCGGCCGATCGGAAACCAGCTGGTCGCGGACAGCGTTACGGAACAGATCGCGCAAGCGGCCAACGGTTTCGGCCGGATCGGTAAGCGTTGACCAATCGGTAATTTGCCAATAACGCTCCACTTTAATCCCCTCCCCTTCCTGCCAGCGCAAATAATGCGCGGGCGGCAATTTTTTGATGCCAAGGAACATGGTGTGGGGCGCCGGCACGTAGAGAAGTTCAAAAAATAAACTAAAGGCCTCTCGGTCCACGGCACGGGGGATATCGTGCGCCAAAATCGCCTTAATTTCCGAAGAAAAAATCAGCCGCTGGCCGTCCCAAAAATAATACAGGGGATTGACTCCGCCCGGATCGCGCGCTAACCACAGCTCGCGCGACCGGGCATCCCAGATGGCAAAAGCAAAAATGCCGTTGAATTTAGCCAGGCAGTCGCGGCCGTATTCGCGGTAGGCATAGAGCGCTACTTCGGTATCGGAAGCGGAACGAAATTGATATTTGGGCTCCAGGGCGCGGCGCAATTCCTGAAAGTTATACAGCTCGCCGTTGTAGACAATACAAATTTCGCCGGCCGCGTCCCACATCGGTTGAGCCCCGCGCTCCGACAAATCAATAATGGCGAGCCGGTTATGGCCGAGGCTAATCCCCTCCCCCACCCAGCAATTAGTCTGATCCGGGCCGCGGTGGCGCGTCCGCCGGTTCATCTCCTCAATTTTCTGCCGATCGGCGAAAGTAAAACCGTTAATGGCGCACATAACATTAGACCATCGGCAATTTCACCCCTAGCCTGGCGCAGTCGGCCTCTACCATCAGGCGCACCAGCGCTCGAAACGAAGTGCGCGGCTGCCAGCCCAGTTTTTCCCGGGCTTTGCCGGGGTCGCCCACCAGGCGGCGGGTATCGGTAGGGCGGAAAAACTGGGAATCAATCACCACATAATCAGACGCCTGGAGACCCGCCAGGCGAAACGCTTCGTCCACAAACTCCTGCACTGCATGCGACTCGCCGGTGGCGATGACATAATCGTCCGGCTTGTCCTGCTGCAGCGAGAGCCACATCGCTTCCACAAAATCCTGCGCATAGCCCCAGTCTTTTTCCGCGGCGAGGTTCCCCAGCCGCAATTCGCGGCGGGTGCCGGCCAGAATCTCCGCCACCCCCCGGGCAATTTTGCGGGTAACAAAATTTTCGGCGCGCCGGGGCGATTCGTGATTAAACATAATGCCGGTGCAAGCGAACAACTGATAGTTCTCGCGATAATTGATGGTCATAAAATGAGCAAAAGTTTTGGCGCAGGCATAGGGACTAGTAGGAAACACCGGCGTGGTTTCCCGCTGCGGCACTTCCGCCGGCGCGGCGCCGAACATTTCGGCGCTGGAGGCCTGAAAAAAACGCATCGGCTTTTTGCTGGCGCGCATCCACTCCAGCAAGCGCACCGTCCCCAGGCCCACGATATTAGCGGTATATTCGGGAATCTCAAAGCTGATTGCCACGTGGCTTTGCGCTCCCAAATTGTAAAGTTCATCCGGATCAGCCAGCGTCAGAATGCGAAACAAGCTGCTGCTGTCGGTCAGGTCGCCGTAATGCAGTTGGAGTTGGCCGGAAGTTTCCGCCGCTGCCAGGTGAGCCAGGCGCTCGCGCGGATTATGGCTGGAGCGGGCAATCAGCCCGTGCACTTGATAGCCTTTGCCTAATAATAATTCTGCCAGGTAACTGCCGTCCTGGCCGGCAATGCCGGTAATGAAGGCGCGCTTGGGCATATTTAGCAATCAGCTAATCAGCAGATTCAGCGATCAGCTGATAGTAATAATTGTTCTAATTCGGTACGCACTATGTTATCCAGCACTTCCTGGCTGAATAATTTAGTAGCCAGGGCAACCGCGGCCTGCGACAGTTGCTGCCGCAGGGAAAAAGACTGCAAACGCTCCAAAGATGCCACAAACTCTTCCGGAGTTACGCCGGTTAAAACTGATTCATTAGGACGGAACGGATAGCCGGCCAGCCCCCGGCCGTGGGTAATGGTGGGGAACCCCCCGGCCGTGGGTAATGGTGGGGAACCCGCGCGCCAGCGGCTCAAAAATTTTCTGCTGCATGCCGGCGCCGGAAAGCGAGGGAATCATCGCAATATCCATCGGCTGCAGGGCGGCATTAAGGTCATCCACATATCCCTCATAATGCACGTTATCGCGAATAAATGATTGCAAATCCGCCGGGAATTTCATGCCGAAGATGTGGAACTGAAAAGCATCGCCAAATTTCTTAAACACCCGCGGCGCCACCTGGCGCACCACAAACTCCAGCGCCTGCCGGTTATGCGATACGTGGTAGGTGGAACCCATAAAAAATACTTTCAACGGCTGGCGATTCCCCGGCGGCGTATGGGTACCGATAGTATGAGAAAATCCGCGCAAGGGCAAATTCACGGCATGCCGCGCCCCCCAGCGCTGGTACTGCTGCTCTTCATCCGGCGTAATGGAAAACAGCACGCCCGCCCGCCGGCCGCTGATATACTCGGTATAAAATTTAGGCAAAGAGCGCAAATAATTAAACAGCGTGCGGCCGTCTTCCTCCAAAAAATGGCGCGCTTCAAAATTAATGGAGCGCACCACGATCGGGGTGGCGCGGGGAATCAGCCGGAACAGCGGCCAAAGATAAGTATAATCGCACCAGACAATATCTGGCTGAAAGCGCTTGACTGCTTCGCGCACCGTATCTCGCATCCGCGGCTCCACATACTCCAAGGTGGCCGGGTCCAGGCGCCCGGGATGCGGCAGAGTATAGCGCAGCCGCTCTAACTGTTCGCGCCAACCACCGCCGATATAGCGGTAAGGCACCAGGGTCAAGGGCACCCCGCTGGCTTTCCATTTAGCGCGAATTTCCTCCGGGTCCTGCCAGGTATAGAGCTTACCGATTACTTCAATCTCATATCCTAAGCGGGGCAATTGGCGCAGATTCTCGGCCCGATCCTGCTCGCAGGCGCCGCTCGCCGGCTCGGGAAAACGGGGAGTGATGACGAGGATGCGTTTGGACACAATATTATCGGAATGACAAAAACCCTAAGCAAATAAATTATATTTTACAATTGCCCAAATAGCGCTAAAGCCGTCGCGCACGCCGATTTTTTTACCCTCGGCATAGGTGCGTCCATAATAAGAAATGCCGACCTCATACACCCGCAGGCGGTGCTTGGCGACCCGCGCCGTAATCTCGGGCTCAATGGTAAACCGGTTGGCCGTCAGCTCTGGCGCAATGGTAGCGAGCGCGGCGCGGGTAAATGCTTTGTAGCAGGTTTCCATATCGGTGAGGTTGAGATTGGTGCAGAGGTTGGAAAGCCAGGTTAAAAACTTGTTGCCGACGTAATGCCAAAACAGCAACACCCGATGCGGGCGGCTCCCCACAAAGCGCGAACCATAAACAACATCGGCCACGCCCTGTACTAAAGGCGCCAACAGATCGCGATACTCGCGGGGGTCATATTCCAAATCCGCGTCCTGCACAATAATAAAGTCACCGGTGGCCTCGCGAAACCCGCGGCGCAAGGCTGCTCCCTTGCCGGAATTTTTCTCCTGAAAAAAAATTTTGTGCTGGCCGGCCAGCCGCTGCAGAATCTCCCGCGTGCCGTCGGTGGAGCCATCGTCTACAATCACTAGTTCTTTTTCCATGCCAGCATCTACTTCGGCTACTGCTGCAATCACCGGCAGAATAGTAGCGGCTTCGTTGTATACCGGAATCACTACGGAAAGTTTCATACTTACTCCTCAAAATAATCAATAATTTTCCCAATCACCGTATCCAAATTATGATGCGCGCGAACAAAACCAATCGCTGCTTGATTAGGCAACTTTTCCGGCTTTAGTATACCATTCTGCCACATTTTTTCAATGGTTTGGGCCAGGGCCGCCGCGTCTCCGGCGGGGAAGGTCCACACTACTCCCGCGCGCTCGGCATCAGCATAGGCAGGGCTAGAAGTGATAACGTAGCGGCCGGCGGCGAGCGCCTCCAACACTACCTTATCCGCGCTGCCGGTGCGGCTGGGGTGGATAAGAAGATGATAACGATGATAAATACTGGGCATCTCCAGATAATCCTTCCGCTCACTGCGGAAACCTACTGCCCTGCCCCGGCTTGGTCGCTCGGTCGCGGCAGACACTCTAGGTGCTCGCGGAGCTGCGCGCCTAGAGAACTCGTCTGCGGCTCCCTCGCTCATTCGTAATTCAAAGTTATTAGTCATTTCCTCTAAATACTTTTGATAATGCTTATCGGCTGCCGTAATTGGACTGCCGACAATGGTAAAACGTAAATGGGGAAAATCAGGCACCTGCTGGAGTTGGATTAAGGCTTGGAAGATAATTTCGTAATTCTTCACTGCACTAATCCGGCCGACCGCTAAAAGCCACAATTCATGAGGATCGGCAATCTCTTCCGGTCCCGCCGCGAATAATTCCACCGGAATCCCGTGCCCCACCACCTCCACCTTGGCGCTCGGCAAGCGAAAACTCTCCGGCGAGGCGGTGAAAATTTTGTCCGCTCGCTTTTCCGCCTGCTTCAACCACCAGTTAACTGATTTATGCACATACCAAAGGAGAATTTTTTTCTGATGTTTCCGCCACCACCAACCGCCGAGCACCACATATTCCGGATTCATGTGAACGAAAACACCATCATAATCATTTTGATACTGCCGGATCAAGCGACGAAAACGGAAATAATAAACCAAACGCCGTAGTAGTTTAGGGAGTCTTAACATCTTTTCCTTTCCCAGCGACAATACGGTAACATTATTCGGCAACTCAAATTCACCTTGTTCCAAACAAATCACAATCAAGCGCTCGGTGCGCGCCGAGAGGCGGCGCAGCCATTCAAGAAAAAACCCCAGCGCCGGATCGGCGCGGTCTACTTTTTGAGTAATCACCAATAAACGCATAAATCTACCACCAACGCCCCAGGCGTTCGCTGACAGTGCCAAAATTCAACAGCACATCAGCGGCGGTGAGCGCCAAAAGAGAAACGGCAACGCCCACCGCCGGCGCGCGGCGCCACCAACCCGGGGTTTCGCGCGCCCAGACTACCAATAGTCCGGCACCCAAAGCCAACCATGGATAAAGCGGAAAGCGATAACGCGACTGCACAACGGTAAACAATAACGGCAAGGGGGCAGTAAGAGCCAAAGCCAGCAGATATTTCAGGAGCGGCTGGGGTGATTGGCGCCAAAATAGTGCCAGCCCGGCACCGCCGCTTAAGAATAAAATGGCGATGCTTAACGTCGAAAAGGCAACAAAAATAAGCTGACTTAAACCGTACTGATAAAACCAAAATCCCATCGGCCGGATCAAACTCCCGTAGCGAATTAGTCGCAGGGCAGTAAGTTTAAGGAAAACTAAAGGATGAGCGGTCAAAAACGACCAAAACTCGCGGCTGGCTTCGGCCGAGAGTCCGCCATAGCCATACTGCTCGCCGTAAACACGCACCGGATTTAGTCCACCGGAGAGTTGCCCGCCGTCCGCCGCCAAAGTATTGCCGATCCATAGATTAAAAGCGCCGATCAGAGTAGTGGGGATAAACTCATGAAACACCAGGTAATTGCGCACGGTCCAGGGGACCAGGGGAATAATCAGGCCAAGAAAAAACGGAATCAACGCCCGATAACGGCGGGTGGCAATAAACGCTGCTAAAAATACCGGTACGAACAGCACTACCGTAGGGCGGGTGAGAATCGCCAGGGCGCTGACGACGCCAAGGACAAGAGCTGAACTAAGCCGCGCCTGACTCCGCCACCACTCTACAAAAAGATACACTACCAGCACGGCCAAGAAAAGAAACAGCGTTTCGGTTAAAAGCATTGCCGAGATTTCAATTAAATCTGGATGCAGCCCAAACAGAGCGGCGGTGATAATCCCCACCAGTTTCCCCCGCTCGCCCCACACGCGCCGCGCGATTAGATATAAGAGGAGAGCGGAAAACGCGTGCAGCAGGGATTGGACTACCCAAACCGGCTGGTAGCGATGGCCAAACAGAGCATAAACTGCAGCCAGCCAAAATTCATACCCCGGCCCGGCGCGGGTAATCGCTAAATCGCGGGTAAACCCCTGGCTGCGATCTTCCCGAAAGCCATCACCGCTGACCAGATTCCAGGCAATAGAATCATAAGCTTTGGCGTCCACCGCCGGCGGAATGCGGAATCAAAATGAGTAGCCAAGCGATAACAAAAAAGACGCGGCAATAATTATTGCCAGCAGCCGATTATTGTTAATTAAACGCCGCCAAGACTGAAACATAGTAGATTGCAGCAGAATAGGAACAACTAATTAGCATCAGGGCGCGGCAGACGAGTATCTTTGGGCGCGCAGCCCCGCGTAAGCGGGGGGAGCACCCAAAGAGTGTCTGCCGCGACCAACCAGGCAATCCTAGCAATAGCGATAGCGACTAGGCGGATAACGATATAGTTGGTATCCTTCTCCAGTTTCATTAAATCGCACGTAATGCTTTAACCCACTGCTCTTGATTATTGATCGGCAAAATTTGTACTGATTCCCCGGGCAGCACCTCATAATTCGCCACGCCCACGTCATTCATAATCACGCGAGTACCCGCGGCCATCGCCTCCATTACGGCTAGACCATAACCTTCACTTAAACTGGGGAGCAGCAGGGCGTCAACTGTTTTAAGATAGCTCCACGGGTCAGCGGTCCACCCTTCCAGCTTGACATTATTCTCCAGCCGCAATTTTTTAATCAAACGGCGTATCCGCGCTTCCGCGCGCCCGGCCCCGGCCAAAAGCAACAGCGCCCGCGGCCGCTCGCGTACCACGGCGGCGAATGTTTTAACCAGCCAAGGCACGTTCTTTACCGGATCTAAGCGCCCTAGCCACAAAAAAATAGGGCCAAACCCGGGATATTTTTCGCGCGCGGAAAATCGCGGTGCCCAAGCGCGAATCGCTGCCGTATCCACCGCAATCGGCTGCACCGTAATTTTATCTGCCGCCACTCCCAAGGAGAGTACGCCGCGCTTTACCCGCTCCCCCACTGCCCGCACCCAAGTAGCGCGGCGCAAGACGAACTTGCCCAAGTGCCAGCGCAACTGCTCCCCTAGGCTGCCGTGGCGATAATAAGCCGACAGATAAAAATCGCCATGCGCCTGCACCGTAAGCGCGGCGCCGGTTTCGTATTTCAAAAACCAACCTATCAGCCCGGTTCCAAACGGATCCTGGGCGGTAATCGCGGGAATCTGCCGCTCCTGAATCAGCCGCTTGCCGCTGGCAAGAAGCCGAAAAAATTGCTGCGGTTTGTTGCCGCCGGTGGATTGCACGTGCACCGTGGGGCTTAAATCCAAGGCCGCCCGCTCCGGCGCGGGAATAATAATAAATAATTCATCCGTCTCTCCATATTGCCGCATCCGCCCGGCGGCGCGCGAGTGCGGATCCAAAATAGAGCGATCCAGGCTAATCATTAGTTGACGCATAGTTTATCCACACAAATACACTTGACAAATTTCTGCTTTCATTTATAATAATAATATTCCTACGAAAAAAACCCTTATGCGGTTCTGTCCGCATCGGGGGT
The DNA here is from genome assembly GCA_016189025.1 of Candidatus Magasanikiibacteriota bacterium. Taxonomy (GTDB): domain Bacteria; phylum Patescibacteriota; class Patescibacteriia; order Magasanikbacterales; family GWA2-37-8; genus JACPGS01. Next base: position 22,678 of record JACPGS010000007.1, read on the forward strand.
TTTTTCTTTTTGGGCCTGTAATACGGTTTTTTGATCGTTAATATAAGCAATGGCTACCCCTGTTCTTTTAAGCAAAATTGAGCATCGCCGTGTTTCATAGGGCGAAAGTATAACCTGAATTTTTTGTTTTTCCCCTAAGAAAGCGACCAGGCTGGCATAATCGCCGTCGCTGGAAACCAAAATTGCCTTATTAAAGGTATTTTCATAGGCATCCCTCATTACTCGCACTACAAGATCCGCGTCGCAATTGCCTTTTATCTTGCCGTTGTCGTCGTAGGTTACTTCTTTAAAAACTAGGGTAAACCCTATTTCTTGCAGATAGGTATACAAATTTTTATATTTCGGAACCAACCCCAAAAATAAATAGGCCTGTTCTACCCTATATTTTTCGCGAAGCCAAATGCGTAATCTGCCGTAGTCTAGCTGCCAACCCAGTTGCTTGGCGCCGTTGTGCAAATTCGCGCCGTCAATGTAGGCAAAATTTCTATCGGTTAATTTCATAATTAAAATCAAGCTGGCGTCATCAACTGGCGCAAACCTGCTGCAGGGCCTGCCTAGTCAGGGCAATCATGTTATCACCTGATAAACCCTTATTGGGTAATAATTGCTGTCTATTTTTAATAATTATCTCTCTTGTTTTGTTATCAGTAGTAAGCTTTAGTATTCCTGAAATCATTACCTCTTTTTCGTCCGGCTTAAAAAGCAAGCCGTCAGGGAATTGATAGCGACGTTGTAACAGTTCAACATGCGCGACAATGTTGCTCGCAAACACCGGACAACCCACTAACCACGATTCTAATATCACATGCGGTAAACCTTCATAACGACTATTAAGAACCAGCAGACCGGATTTGGCCATTTCGCGCAACGCTTGATCATGCGACAAAGGGCCGAGCATCTGTACGGCGGATTCTAATTGTAACTGTTGAATTAAAGATTGAATCCGTCCACGTTCTGGTCCATCTCCAATAATGACCAACTGATAACTACTGTCCCGACGAAGTAGTTCTGGCATTATTTCTACCATGGTCATTACTCCTTTCCACGGCATGAGCCGACCAATAATAATTATCCTCTTTAGATTTTTTGGCGAGGAGGCTAATTCAGTTAGAAGTTCGGTCGGTAAAAATACCTCATTATATATAACCCGCACTCGCTCCGGATTAACCCCCCACCCGATCACCAATTCTTCCAGATATTCACTTGGTACAATGACCAAACTAGCATGTTTAGTGACCGCTATTTCTTTATTCCGTAAAGATCCAATTTTACCACGATACTGACGTTTTTGGAAGTCGTCAATCCCCTCTTTTACTAGCCCCAGCACCTGCCCCTGCTCCCAGGCATAATCGCCCACCACCTTCACTGCCAGCTTTTTCTTTCTCGGACGTAGCAGGCAAGCCAACCGCGCTGGCCAGCCAGCGTTAACAGGCCCCATTGCATACACAATATCTGTCCGCCAAATGAGTACCCACAAGAGCAAAAAGTATTCACCATAGCGAAACAGCATATTTTTAAAATGAACCCGATATAGTTTAACTTTCGGATCAAGCACGCCCTTATCTGATTGCTTATTCAAGGATACAATTTTTACCTTTATTCCTTGCTTTACCAATTCATTCGCCAGCGTAACGCAGTACGTCGCCGGCCCACCGGATTCGGGCGGAAAAATATCAGCGGCAATAAGTAACCTCATATAATAGATCAATCATCTATGCTCTTCCAAAATAGCTTGTCCAGCACCACTCCGGTGTTAGCATCAATATATAACTCTTCGCCGTTAGCCTCATCGCGAGAATCCGATAAGATATTGGAAACCCCCCAGATATAAGTATTATATCGAACATGCCAATTAAACCACGCCTCCCGCCCTTTAATTCCCCCGCTCAATCCAGCGGCTTCGGCAATGGCGAGCGCCTGCTGTTTGTCAATGGGAAATTTGCACTCTCTAGGTTCCCTCACACAATCCGGCAAACCAAATACGTCGCGTTCAACAATCAATTGTCCGCTACTATCGAGCGCAAATTCAATAAGCTGATCTTTGACAAAAGGTCGGTCGGGAATAGTAAAAGAATAAACCATTAAATAATAGGGCTTTTGTAAAAACTGCAAACAAAAAGAGGGATTTTTGATACAGTGTTCATTCGCCGGATAAAGCCTGCTTTTCTGCGTACTAAAAGTGACGTACTGGCGAAAAAATTTTTCATCAATTTTGGAAATAATAAAACGATCGGCTTTCGCTATAATAGCTGCCGGCATTGGTTCATGCTTCTCTTCGCGGAAGCTCCTAGTACTGAATAATGGTGGGCGTAAAATATCGTACCAATACAAACCGAATACGAACCCAATAACCAAAACAATAAATAGTACCACTGCCCTTAACAATAACTTAATGCGCAGAGTCATAATTGGGAAAAAATTACTTGCATATCTCTGGCGATGCCTTGCCAGATATACTTCTCGGCGATGAGCTTTCGACTATTCTCCCGCAACCGCTCGGCTAATAATTTATCGTCGAAAATCTTTTTAATCTTCTCCGCAATGTCTTTAGGGTCGCCGACTTGGCAGAATAAACCGGTCTCTCCGTCTTGCAAAAAATCCGGAATACCGCCGACTGGCGTCGCCACCACCGGCAGACCAGCGGCCATTGCTTCCAAAAAAGCGCTGCCCAGGCCCTCGGAACGGCTGGGCCGACAGAATACATCGCTGTCCCACAAATACTTAGGCAATTCATCGTGCGATAAACTTCCTAAAAAATGCACTCGCTCGGCTAAATGCAATTGCTTGGCCAAACTCTTCAATTTGCCTTCTAGGGGACCGCTGCCAGCGATCAATAAATGAACGGATGGCGGTAAAAACTGCATGGCTTTTATGAGATCGGCTACCCCATTCTTTTTTACCAAACGCGAGGCGGTAATTACTAAAGAAACATCATTCCGAGCAAAGGGAGCGCTAGCGACCGTAGTCGAGGAATCTCTTAATTTAGCGAGAAGGATTCCTCCACTCCCCCGACTTAGTCGGGGTCGGTCGGAATGACAGTTGAACCGCTCAATATCTACACCGTTGGGAACCACCTCCACCGGACATTTCGCGCCGAGTTGGCGCGCCCAGGCCGCCAAATAATTGCTAATCGCCTGAATCCGATCGGCCCGCTGAAAAATTTGTTTGAAATACGGCCAGCACCACCAGACATGTTTATAAATCTGCCACCGACTATCGCCCTCTTGCAGGGTCAGCAAAAAGGGAACGGCCGGATTTCTTTTTTTATAACGCAAAGCAGCGAATCCCCCGTAGCTTGCCATAATCGCCCACACCAAATCAAACCGGCCTAACTTCCTGGCTTCCTGCCAACCAACTTTAACGAGCCGGTACTTATCCCAGTGATTGTCCTCTCCGATGCGGTGCACCTCAATATTTCCGATACGTTCAATCTCCGGCAATTTTGCATCTAACCGCGCGGTGAGCATCACAAACTCAAACTCGCCGCCGAGTCGATCGGTAATTTCTTTTACGGCAAACTCGGCGCCGCCCACCAGTGGCAAATAGGCAGTGGAAAAAATCAGAACCCTTTTAGCGGGCAAAGGCGACATAGTTACCACGCGACCGCGCCGGAAGAATCGGCCGTAACGCGATAAACCTTAAACGCCACCTGGCCGTCGGAGCGGCTGATTAACGCCGGCTGAAAACCAGCGGCCACCAGACGCTGTTCGGTCTGGTCCGCGGCAGGAGTGCGAAATTTTGGCAAATCCAGCGGCGCGTACTCGGTGGCTTTAATAAAATAAAACGCTTCCAGATTAAGCTGCGACAATAACTCTGCTTCATTCAAAGAAAACGCCGGGAAATTATTATAAAATCGCCGGCGCTCAAACAGCCAGACGCGCGAGAACCAGTTAATGTTCCCGTCAAACAAAATAACACGGCTATGGGCAGCGCGCTCCTGCCGCTCGGCGGCGCTGGCTACCAATAAATAACGCCGGAGACTGTTCTTTTTGATTTTTAAGCTCTGTTGGGGATCAAAATAGGTTAAACTTCGGTCCATCACAGCAATCTGATCTAAATACCGATCCAACTGCGCTACTCCAAAGTTAATTGGCTGCTCCGATTCTCGCCACCAACCCGGGGCGCCAAACCCTTTGGGCAATAAGTTAGAATTGGCTACAAATACCATCAAATAGACCGACAAAATTGCTACTCCTCCTAACCACCAAGAGCGGCGCCACTTCTTTTGGCAATACTGCCGCCCTAAATCAATTAAAAACACTGCAACTACCGGCGCTAAAAATATGCCGTATAAATTGCGTGCGCCAATCAAAGTGTCTTCAATCACCAGCCAAACCACTGCTAAACCGGTCAGCAGCAATCCCGGCCGGCGCCGCGCCAGCGTAAAACTAGCGGCCAATAAAACCAATAAGGCATAGGGAAACGACAAACCATAAATTGCCGCCCGGCCGTTTACCAATATACCCTCCCACCACTCGGGGGCAATACCCCCCAGTTTCCAAGGGCTGGACTGCCCCAACAGACGCACCAACTGTAAGCTGAAATGGCCGGTCGCCTGATACATCATCAAATTGTAAATTATTACTGGCGCCAACAACAGCAGCGCTAACCCTGCCGCATAATAAAGCTGGCGCCGACGAAAAAGCTCGCGCCGTCTTAACGCTAAATAAACAAAAAAGGCGGGAATAATAAAAAGAGCGGTAAACTTAGTTTCCAACATTAATCCGACCGCCAGGCCTAATTTCCACCATTCCCGCGCCGGATTATCCAAAAAACGTAAGAAATAATACCAGGCCAGAGAGATAAAAAATAACACACCGGCCTCTAAAAAAGTGGTTCTCCCCTGCCAGATAAAATGGGAATTGAGGGCCAACAATAAAGCGGCGAGGAGCGCGGTGGGGCGATCAAAACAGCGCTTGACCCAGGCATAAGTAAGGACAATCGTCCCCAGTGACATTAACCCAAAGGGTAATTTGGCGAGCCACAAGCTAGGGTGCCAGCGCAAAAAAGCATGCTGAATTAAAAACAAAAGCAGCGGGTGATCGTGCCAGGATAAATTAGCCCACCAGGGGAAGCGACTAAACCACTGCAGCGGCGTGGACTGCGACTCGTCGTCGCCGAACATGTGATCAACTAATCCGATAGAGCGCGTGCTGTAAATGGCGTCGTCGCCGATCATATCTACGGTCGTAATCCGGAATAACAAAAAAAACGCGGCTAGCGCCAAAATGAGGAGCAACCGCTTGTCGTACCGTTCGATCATTCTGGTTAGGGGGCTAATCACAGACTAAAAAATCACTTACCTAAACGTTGACGGAAGTCGGCAATGGTTTTCTGCAAACCCTTCTCTAACCCGACGGTCGGCTGCCAACCGAGCAGGGTTTTTGCTTTAGTGATGTCGGGGCAGCGGCGGCGGGGGTCGTCCTGGGGTAAGGGCAAGTAAGTAATAATACTAGAGGAACCAGTGAGAGCAATAATTTTTTGGGCGAGTTCGGTAACGGTTTTCTCTTCCGGGTTACCTACATTAATCGGGCCGGTAATCTCCGGCGGGGAATTCATCATTTTAATTAGTCCCGCCACCATATCTTCCACATAACAAAAACTCCGCGTTTGCGAACCGCTGCCGTAAATAGTAATCGGCTTGTCCTGTAAGCCCTGGAAAATAAAATTAGAAATCACCCGGCCATCATTAAAGGCCATCCGCGGGCCATAAGTATTGAAAATCCGCACGATCTTTATTCCGGTGCCGTGCGTCCGATGATAATCAAAACAAATGCTTTCGGCATAACGCTTGCCCTCGTCATAACACGCGCGCGGGCCAAAAGGATTAACATTGCCGTGATATTCCTCGGTTTGCGGATGCACTTCCGGATCGCCATACACTTCGGAGGTAGAGGCCTGCAAAAAGCGCGCCTGATGCCGGCGGGCGATTCCCAACATATTCATTACCCCGATGGTACTAGTCTTGATAGTATGAACCGGATTAAGTTGATAATGAGGGGGAGAGGCGGGACAAGCCAGGTTATAAATCTGGTCTACGGATTTATCAAGATAGAGCGGTTCTACAATATCGTGCTTAATAAAAATAAACTTCGGGTTGGCCATTAACGAAACGATATTTTGTTCAGCGCCGGTAAACAAATTGTCAACGCAAACAACTTCATCGCCGTGGACGATGAGCTGATCGCAAAGATGAGACCCGATAAATCCGGCGCCGCCGGTTACTAAAATCCGCATAGTTGCTTAAAAACAATAGCTATAGTATGCTATACCAAGCCAAAAATGTCAACGCCAGATTATGCCTAAGAAAAAAATTTTATACGTCATCACCCAAGGGCAGTGGGGCGGCGCGCAGCGGTATGTATATGATCTGGCCAGTTACCTCGCGCTGGAATTTGATATTACCGTGGCGGTAGGTGAACCGGACGGCCAAAAAGATTTACCGGCGAAATTGCCGACGGCGAACATTAAACTGGTCCAGCTGAAACATTTGGTAAGGCGCATTTCGCCGTACCACGACCTGCTGGCAGTAAGGGAGTTGGCACAGCTGTTCCGATTGCTACGGCCTGACATTATCCACCTCAACAGCTCCAAAGCCGGCATTATCGGCTCACTGGCTAAATCACTGGCAGGAAGGAGCTTGCCGCGCACTACTCAATTCATCTACACTGTCCACGGCTGGGTGTTCAACGAACCGCTGGGAAGAGCGCGCCAATGGCTCTACTGGTGGCTGGAAAAATACACTGCCCCGGCCAAGAATCATTTTATTGTGCTCTCTGGCCGGGAAGCGCAGCAGGCCAAACAGGAATTAAACATTTCCCCGGCAAAAATTTCCGTTATTCCGATCGGGATTGCTGTTCCCGATTCTCCCTTAAGCCGCGCCACCGCGCGCCAGGCAATAAATAAACTATGGCGCTTCCCGCTGGAATCCGGTGCGGAGGAGCGGACTTGGCTAATCGCCGTCATCGCCAATCTTTACCCGGCCAAAGGATTGCGCTATTTGCTGGCAGCGCTGGGTAGGATACAAAACAAAATCCAGCCCTGGCGGCTGGTAATTTTTGGCGAGGGGCCGGAGCGCGTCCCGCTCTCGGTGCTGGTTCAGCAATATAATCTGACTAACCAGGTGCTGCTCCCCGGGGCTGTTCCCGACGCGGCCCGGCTCCTCCCGGGCGCCGACGTTTTTGTGCTCCCCTCGCTGAAAGAAGGCCTGCCTTATACTATTTTAGAAGCACAGGCCGCGGGCGTGCCGATTATTAGCTCGGCGGTAGGCGGCATTCCGGAAGTCATTACTGACCGCCAAACCGGCCTCCTGGTTGCCCCGGGCGACCCCCGTGCGCTCTCTGAGGCTCTCCAGTTTGCTCATGATCATCCAGAGGAAATGCGCTGCTATGCTGCTGCCACGGCAACGCCCAAAGAACCCTACCGTCTAGAAGCGATGGTAAAAGCTACCGCGGCGCTGTACCGGTTGCCCCGGCCGCCGCGCGGATGAGATTAGCCACCTGAATTCCCTGGTCGTCAAATGCCAGACCAGCTTCCCTAGCGCGCTCCAACACCGCGAGCGCGTTTTTAGTTTGCCCCAAAAAATAATAGAGATAAGCCAGGCGCCAGTAGTTTTCTCCGATCCGCGCATTATCGCTGATGGCGCTTTCCAATAAAGTAACGGCCTCTGGCCCCTTGCCCAGCTGGGCTTTGATGCCGGAGAGCGCGTAAATAAGCTGCTGGCGCCGCGGCGAAAATTGACGCGCCGTTTCCAAATACTGCTCGGCTTCCAGCCAGTAGCGCGGATCGCCGCTCCCTACCGCGGCAAATTGCCCTAGTTGCGCCAGCGTCATGTGATTGCGAATGTCACGCGGGTGCAGGGTAACGTTGGTTTGAAGCTCGCCGTAAATTAACCGCACCATTTCCAAGGCCCGGTCGCGGCCCAGCGCTTCGGCTTGGCTGCTCCCGAGCAGACTGATGATGGAGCGGGCAATGTCGCTCCGGATATCGTCAATATGCGGCGAAGAGAATTGTAGGTCCGTGCGTAAAACGCCAAGGGCCGCCAGCGGATCGCGCGCCAGCATCTCCAAAAGCGCAAGCGTTTTTTGGTTGGCGCGCGCCGGTTGCAGGTTAAAAATAAAAATAACTACCAAAGCGGCGACGGCCGCTCCCCCTACCCAGGCAACCGGGGCCTGGGCGCCGGAGGGCGGCGCCGCGGAAAAACGGCGCCGCGGCTCGGCCGGCTCCGGATTAACGGCCGGGGCAACCCCGGCGCCTTCTACCAGCGCCAGCCAGAACATAAAATACAAATAAGAAGTGGGATTTTCAAAAACGGTGATATTCTGAAGCAAATGGGCGATTAAAAACGCCCCGCCGGCGAGCGTTACGGAAATGGTTTCGGTACGCACCCGGCGGCGCAGTAAAATCAAGAGCGCGGTAATAAAAATGGCCAGATAACTGACAATCCCCACTGCCCCCTGCACGGTAAGAGTATTGAGAATAATGTTGTGGGCATTGTCAAACCAGGTTTCGCCGGGCCCAAATTCCAGAGAGCGCGGATTATAATGCTGATTAAAAGCGTAAAAATAATTATTCGGCCCCCAGCCGAACACCGGCCGCTCGCGCCAGGATTCCACGGCAATCTGCCAAGCGATCAGCCGGGTGCTGCCGGTGCCGCTGTAGAGGGAAGAGTTGAGCAGGCGCCCCAGGGTAGGAATATTGCGGACAAAATCCGTGCGGCGATAATAATAGAAGATGCCGAGAATTACCACGGCCAATACCGCCGCTCCGCCGCAGAGCTGGCGCAGGCGCGGCCGGCCACTGGCTAAAATCGCTCCCCCCACGGTTAAACTGGCAATGCCGACAATCCAGCCCAAGAGCGAGCCGCGCGTGCCGCTGTAAAACATTCCTAAAAAAGCCAATACTCCCAATGCCCCCGCTACCCCCCGCCACACATTATTGCGCTCGCGGAATACCAAGAGCAGTGCCACAAAGAACAAAAACAGTCCGTAGCCGCCGACGTAAATCGGGTTGCCGAGGGTGCTGGCCGTGCGGTCGCTGCCTTGGTTCAACAGCAGATCCGGGTTGCCTACCTGCAACAGGGCAATGATCATGACGATTGATCCGGCCGCCAAAAATCCCCACAGCGCTAAACGCCACTCGCCCCAGGAGCGGAATACCCCCCGGCAGATAAAAAAATACACCAGATAGTGCAGAATGGTGAATAAACCAAGCATCCGCTCGTGGTTATCCCAAAAACTGTGATAGGCGTCAACCCCCAGGATGGTAGAAACAGTAAAGCTGGCGCCCCAGGCTAAGAGCGCCCAGCTTAAAGGCGAGAGCCGGGGGCGATAGCGCTCCCAATCGTGAACTAACAGCGCGATATAAAACGCCAGGGCAAAGATAATGAGCGTGCGCAGCAGCAGCACTTTGGGGACAATAAAAGGGAAAATAAACGAGGACGGCACGACGACGAGCGGCACGAAAAAAGTGGCATAGATAAACCCTTTCACGATTCGCTCCAGAGTAGAAGTTGACATAATTACCGACTATGCTAATTATTTGCTCTTTAAAATTTCCTCTAATTCTTTAATGATTTGCTGATACCCCACATAGCGGGGAAAATTAGCGGTAAGCGTGCGGTAATCGGAGAGCGCCTCGGCGTAGAATCCGCGCCGGCGCAGATATTCGGCCCGGGCGATAATGAGCGGGGTGGGATTAAGCATTTTATTTAGGCCGGAATTTAATACCGCTACCACCTGTTCTTTGGGGCGATGCAGGCGATAATCTAACATTTCGGCCAGCGCCAGGTAGCTGCTCTCGTCCGCCGGAGAAATCTCAATCGCTTTGCGGAAATAACGCTCGGCCTTGGAAAAATCTTCCAGGCGTTCCGCCAGTTTGGCGGCGTTCAGATAAAACAAGATATTTTGTTCGCCGTATTTGACGATCCCTTTTTCGTACACGGCAAGCGAACGGCGGAAATAGGGCAAGGGAGAAGTGGTAGTCGCCAGCTCGCCGATACTCTTCCAGGCCAGCCCGGCATCAAAATAGCGGCGCACCTTTTCGGGGTCGGCCGCAATCTCGGCCTCGGCAGTCTTGGCTTCGCTGAATAACTTCAGCAATTCCGCGTTGCCAGTAATTGCCCGTTGCAGGGGCCGATCGCCGCTCTGCCGCCACACGATAGCGCTCGTTATCCCGATGAGGGCAATGACGCCGCTGATAATAAGTAGAAAACGCGTTTTCATAATCATTATTGCCTGTTATTTTATTTAGGATGGTAGGAAAGTAGGAGATGTAAAAAACTCTCTCGTTCGCCTACCATCCCTACGCGCCTACTATCCTACCGGCCTAATCTAACTGATACTCCTTAATAAACTTTTCCACCTCGCCATGGAGCGGCGGGAACAGTTTCCGGATCGTTTCCGCCAGCTCGCGCGCCTTTATTTTGTCGCCCTGGACCGCGTAAGCAGCCGCCAGGCGCACGTACCACAGGGGATTCTCCGGCTCGGCGTTCAATAATTTCTGATAGCCTGCTATTACTCTACCATATTCTTTCGCGGTCGCCAATAGATCCAGCCAATGCAGGGTCTGATCGCGATTCAGCAGGTAGCCGAGGGCCGGCGCGCGATCAATCTCGGCCAGGGCGCGGACGCGATCGCCAGCCGCTTCGTAACCTAATCCTAAAAAGAAGTGGCTGATGCCGATTGAGGGATCAATATCCACCGCCTCTTGCAAAATCTCAATTCCTTGACGGAAACTCCCCGCCAATAAATAACGGCGCGCTGCTAAAAATAAAATATCCTGCTTGCGCGGTGAAAGAGCGCGCGCTGCTTCCAGGTACTTTCCCGCCTCTTCCCAGTAGCGCGGGTCAACCTGTTCGCCGAGCACCAGATAAATCTGCCCGGCCCAGATGGGGTAGCCGGCGGCCCCGGGGTGGCGGCGCGCGGCAAAGCCCAAGGCTTCGGCCAACCGGAGTGCGGTAGCAACCGTAGAGGAACTATTAAGGCGCACACCGGCCTGATCCAGGCGGACAAACTGCTCGGCGACAAATATCAATCCTTCATCCTGTTTGGGGGTGGTTAAAACCAAGGCGGAGGCCGCGGCTGAAGTCCACTGATTAGCGTCCGGCGCCGTGGCGGCCCGCTGCATCGCGCGTGCCGCGCGCCAGGGAACCAAATGCCATGCCCCTAACGAGTAAACCAGACCGGCCAAAAGTATTACGCTAGCCAAACCAACAATCGCGCCGGGCAATTTTCTCCCGTTGGCTAAACTGGCTGCCGGCTGCCGAGCCACGATACCGGATTGACTGCCGAGCCAGGCCAAAATAAACCAAAACAACAGCAGCGAATTGCTGGTTTCAAATAAAAATAATAAGGAGACAAAATATCCCGCCAGCGTGACCGATAAAATAACGATTGCCCCGCGCAAAACCGCCTCCTGCTTTACTTTTCTAATCGCCCGCGCCAGCGCACTGCCATAAAGCGCCAGGTAAGCAAGTAAACCAGCTGCTCCGCTCCCCACCGCCACCTCCAGGGGAAAATTGTGCGGCTTATCCCAGACCGTTTCGGCAAATCCATACTGCAAAAAACGGGGACGGTAATATTTTAAAAACACCGGCTCAAAATTCCCCCAGCCCCAGCCCAAAAGAGGCCGCTCGCGCACTCCTTCTAGCGCGCTCCCCCAGGCGAGTAAGCGCGTTTCGCCCGTACCAGTAGTAAAACTGCGCCAATCAAACAAACGCGGTAAGAGAGAGAAACGCGCCGTGACAGTCGGTACGCCAGCCAGCCAAGCACCGCCTACCAGAAGCAAGATTATCGCCGCGAGCGCGGCAAGGCACCAACGCCGCGCCATAGGCAAAACCATCGCCCCGGCAATAAGCCCCATGATTAGCGCGATCAAAAAGCCGAGCAGTGGACCGCGACTGCCGCTGAAAAACAAGGCACTGATAATTAAAAATGCTCCGGCTACCACCAGGCTGCGCTTGGTTACTGACCAATTTCGCCAATCGGCTGCCAAAGCTGCCAAGGCAATGCCTAGAGCCAACAACAGATACTCGGCGGCAAACGCCCGATTGCCGATAATACCCCCACCGGCAATACTTTGCCAGCTGGCAGGCAGGCGCGACTGTCCAAACATCGTTAAGGCTACCAGCGCGGCGACTATGGTCATCAGGACCAAAGCCCGCCCACGTTCCGGCTCGCGCGAGAGCAGGTATCGCCGCGCCAAGGCGTACCAGGCGCCAAAATGCCACCAGGTGAATACTCCGCTCGCGCGCGACAGATTGCCCCAAAAACTAAAAACCGGGTCACCCCCTAAAAGAGCGGTGGCCGTAATCACTGTCAAAAATGCCGCCACTGCCCAGTCCAGCCCGGTTAACCGCCTGACTATCCACCAAATGTCATTCCCGCGCCAGCGGGAATCCAGTCGCAGCCACCGCCAGCAATGCAAAAATAACGCTACCTCTACCACCGCTTGGAATAAAATCGTCTTGCCCAAATGCCAGCCAAAAAGCAACCCGGGCGTAATCGCCAGAGGGAGTAACAGCGTAAGGTAAAGCAGCCAAACAATAAAGCGGGAAATACGATCAGACATAACAGCAGAGTAAGCCCGGTGTAAGCAATAATGAGCGAGGGAAATGAGCGAGGGAGTGGTAGACGGGTTCCCTACGCGCGCACCCCCGCGTAGGCGGGGGGAGCACGGAGGGTGTCTACCACGACCGAGCGACCAGGTTAGGGCATTTGGTATTCAGGGGTGTTACGATTGTACCACCGGCGCGGCAAAAAACAACCCCCCGCCAGCGCGCGCTGGCGGGGGGTGTTTTGCCTGTTTAAGGGCTTTGCTAGTTGGCAAACTTCCTTAAACGGATCCAGTTATCCTTAACCTGGCTTGACTAAAATAGGAGGAGGATCCCTTCACTGCGTTCAGGGCAAGCTCTTCGATCGCCCTGCCTTAAGCCGGGACTCCCTCCGGATGACAACCTATAATTAGTAAGTGAGGGTCTTGGACTGGAGCGGCAGGTCGGAGCCCATGGCAGTTACGTTCGTAGAGACGCCATCACCCCAGGTAACCTGGCCGCTGCCGATGCGCACCGAGAGACTGGGATTCGGATTGGTCGTCGTCTTGGTGGCGGCATCGGTGGTGTCCAAGGTGACGTGAATCGCCTTGGAAGCGCCCGAGGAAATCTGAAGATCGGTGAAGTTGGCATCGGTAATTGAAGAATTGCCATTGGCAGTGGTACCAGTACCAGTGCCTTGAGCAAAGGTCATGGAATATGCATAGTTGGTGGTAGCCAACAGGTTGGCGGTAGCCACGGAATCTTTGTATACCGTCAGGGCGCGCGTTGCCGCCACTCCCGCCGCCTGCGAGATGGTGGTGCCTAAGTTGAAGTTCATCAGCTGCACCGTGGCAGTGTGGCCTTCCACGTTCGCCTTGTTGGTAATCGTAAAGATTCCAACGGTCTGCGCGCTGTTCGGCGAGGAAGCGCTGGCGGTGGCGAGGAAGCTGGCATCCCAGCCCACGGTGAGCTTGGCGCGGTACAAGGTAGTAGTGGGAGCGTGGGCGCCCAGGCTCAAACCGTATTGATTGGCGTTCGTCAGGAACGAAACGGTCGGGGAAATCGACACGCCGGATTGCATACCGGTCGCCGTGAACGGCGTAATGCTGCCCACATTGAAGGCCGAAAGAATTACGGGTTCAACGGTCTGGCCGGTAGTCGCGGCGCCGAGTTCGCCAAAGGTGGTAAAGTCAGCTATCAGCTTAATCTTCTTGGTGGCGCCCTTCGGAATCTCCAGATTAAGACCAGTGAAGGTGGCGTGCGAATAAGTGGTGGAAGCAGCCGAGGTGCCGGCAACAGAATCGCTGAAAGCAGACACGGTGCCGCCGATCTGGGTGCCGGTAACGTCATCCACCAGCTTGACGTTCTTCATGGTGCCGGTGGCGCCGGTGGAGAAGCGCGCGCTTACCACGAATTGGGTAATCTTAATCGGCTCGGTGGTGCTCGCTTGCAGAGCAAACTTGGCAATGGTCTGATTCAGATCGCCCATCAGGTAGTTGTTGGCTACCGGCGAGTCTGAATCTACCGAGGCCATAAAGCTGCCTGCCGCGGCAATTTCCACATTCTGGAGCCGGACGGCCTGGCCGGTAAGGCTGGCGCTGGAGCCGGTAGTCTTGCCAGTAGCGGTCACACCGGTGAGGTTCAGGAGAGCCGTGGCGGAAAGCGTGGAAGACTTCACGTCCGCATACACATCCACCGTGTACTGGGCGCCGTTAGTAATAGTTACTGCCGGCGACACGTTAAAGGTGAAGGTGTTAACCGTGGAACAGGTGGTGGACGGGTTAGGCAAGGTCTGCCCCAGTTGCGTGCCAGCCGAATTCTTCAGCGTCAGGTTCTGCAGATAGGTGCCGGTACAAGTATTGGCAGTGCGGTCGGCCAGGGTTATCTGCGAGACTTCTACATCTTCACCTGCCCCGGCGGTAATGACGAACGAGGCTACTTTGACGCTGCTGGCATTTACCGTGCCAGTCGGGTTAGCAGAAGATTTATCACCGAACGCTCCATTCATCGCCAGACTTACCGTGCCCGCCCGCACCGTCAGGGTGTTGGCGTTCTGGTTCACCGTGGTAAGGGAGGTAAGCGAGGTCATGCCCTGGGCATTGTTGCTGGTGCCGACCAGGCCGACCACAAAGGTTTCGCCGGCGACTACGGTGTCGTTGGTGGTGTCGGCGTCTACCGTTACGGTAACGGTTTTGCCGGCTTTAATCACAAAGCTGCTGCCAAACGATCCCCAGCCGCTGTTGGAGGCGCCGTTGGCAGTTAAGCTGGAGATGGTGGAGCCCACTTGCGAGCCGTCTATCTTCAGGCGGACATTGGCTAATATGTTGTCTACCGAACCAGCTGAAGTGGAAGACACATTCAGGCTGGTGATTTTAACGTTTTCACCATTGGCTTTCCACAGGAATTTAGCCAGGGTAATGGTGGTAGCCGCATCGGCAATGTTGCCGCTCGGCGAATCGGCGGGCACAGTCTGGGTAAGCGTGCCAACGTTAATGGAGTAATCCACCGCGGTGCTGCCGGTAACGGGCTGAATCACCGTAAAGGTGTCGGTGCCGTTAGACTTGAGGAAGACGTTATAGCCCTTATCGTAGACCACGAAGTCGCCCGCGTTCTGCAAACTGGCGCGGAAAGTGCGGTTGGTACCGCCAACGATGTCCAGCTTGAAGCTTATATTCTTAACCTGGCCCTTAGTTACCAGGTAGGGCGCGGCGCTCAAGTCAAAGGTGATGGATTTGTCCGTCGCCATTTCTGGTACGGTAGAACCAATCTGCTTGCCGCCTTCCCACAGACTAAAATTGGCGAGGTCGCCGACGCTGACTGAACCGACGATGGTTAAGGTCAGTTTGCGCACTTCGGTGTCCTGGTCGCCGTTGGTGAGGGAAAACCGCCAGGCCTCAAAGCCCGTGGTACCCGGATCAACTGTGCCGTTCGCCGAAGGAGACTGGGTAGCCAGCAGCAGGTAACCGAGGTCAGAAACCAGCGCCGTGGTAAAGGTGTTACCCGTTACCGGATAGCTCCCGCCCACCGAGGTGGAATTGGAAACTACCGCCTCCTTGTTCTCTACCGCAAAGCTAAGGGTCTTGCCGGCAGACGTATTGTTGCGCAGGTCAAGTTTAACCGTTATGCTCTTACTGGAGCCCTTGGCAACGGTAAAGAGGCCGGCGCTCTTGGTGAAGGTAATATAGCTGTTGGATACGGTCGGGTTGCTGCCGGCCATAATATCTCCGTCGTACAGGTACATATTGCTGATATCTGTATCGGCAGAAACGCCACCCCGCTTCAGCTTGACGCTGGTAACTTTCACATCGCCATCGCTGCCGGCGGCAAAGGCCAACTTCATTACCGAAATCATGCCCTGACCACCGGTATTGCCGCTCGTATCCGAGTCGGTAACCACGGTCGCCGCAAACGGAGTGTCCGCCGCGAGCGATACGTTAAGCGCGCCGCCCGGAGTGGATGTGGCAGTTGTTGGCCCTCCCACGACTACTACCCCACCGCTCTGGGTTTTGTCGGTCCAGGCCTTTACTTCGGCCGAAACCGCTTCACCGGTGGAAACACCGATAACTGCCGAATCCGGCACGGTGCGGACGTACTTAGAGAGGAAGCCGTTCGCGGTCATGCCGCTCTCGGAAACCTCGCGCAGTTTGCCCTCGGAATCAACATACCAGGTTTTACCGGCATTCTTGACGAGCATGCCGGGGTGCACCTTGGCCTCGGAAATAGCCGGGCCGCGGTTCACGTAGTTCGGCCAGTCGCGATCGTCAATAGTGTAAGCCTTGAAGTTGGTGCCGTAGAGCACTTTGGCCGCTTCCATAGTGATGGGCGCTAAGGTGTTACCCGGCTCAAGTACATAGAGCTGATCCGAAGCAACGCGCTTCACGACCAAGGTGCCCGGGCGGAAGTTAACTCCCACCGGGAAGCCACTCGGCGCCATCAGGGTGTCAAAACACTCCTGGGTAACGGTAATATAGCCGCCGTAGTTAAGCCGCCAGGTCTTGAACTGATCGCCGCTCCAGAAATAGAGGTACTTGCCATCATTGTTAATGGCGTAGATAGGGGGTTTGCCTTTCACTTTAATCATGTCACCCGCGTTAAGGGTGGGGCAAGCGGCGGCGAGCGCTGCCGAAGGCAGCAAGGCCGAAACGCCTACCGACCACATGATGGTGGTGAAAGTTACCCCGATTGAGGTAATTTTCTTAAGCAATTTAAAGATATTGGACATAATTTAATTAAGTAATTATGGTGCCGGGTCAGCGGAAGGTTTCCGCCTTCTCCGGCGCACAAGTGATCAGGCAAGTCCGATATGGACTCTCGACCTTGCGGCGCTGATCAGATTGACAATTTTTCCCTCTCCCTGCTGTCCGGAAACATTCCGGACAGCAGGGAATAGAAAAACTAACGGCTGACCGGATGGCGGTTGATAGCGGCGCCCGCCCCGCCCCCGACCGGCAAAGTAGTGGTGGGCAGAGTACTGGACATAGTGGTAACCGGCGCGACCGGCAAGGGCAGCGTAGTGGAAGCGCTGATCGCTTCTTTAACTACTGCTACTGCCGGCAATACCTCCTGAATCTTGCTGACCGCGGCGTCGCTGATACGCTCCGCCTGGGTGCCGGCGTCGGAAGCTTGCTTAAGCTTATCCACCGCTTGCGCTAAATCATCTTGCTTTAACCAGCTGGAGGCTTCGGTTACCTGTTTGGTCACTTCGGCCGTAGCAACCTCGTTCTGCAATACCGCTTTAATGGTTTGGTTGGCGACATCGGTGATTTTGTCTTTTAATTCGGTGGATTTAGTGGTGTCGCCTCCCGCAGTTTTAGTGCTACTTACCAGCTCTTTCGCCTCGCTTTGCGCGGTCTGCACCATGGTCTTTGCCCCGTCCACGCTCTGCTGGGTTGCCGCGGCGTCTTGCGCCACAGTCCGCAGGGTGGCAGTTAATTCCTGCTTGACCTCCTCTTTAGAAACACTCCGATCGCCGCCCAGGTGCTTGGCCACCATCGCTTCCGCCGCCTTTACTGCTACGTCCTTAACCAAATTCTTGGTGGTATTCACTTCCTGCGACAGAGCCTGATCAGCCGTATCGCGGCTAATCAATAAATTCTCTTTCACTTCTTGCAACACGGCCCTAATCTCTTCGGTATTCTGTTTAACATCTTTCACGGCCTGGGCCGGCAGACCGTTAACCGGCCGCTGTTTGACCGCTTCCAGTTTATTTTCCACCGTGGTAATTTCACTGGTTAAATCGGCCATCGCTACCCGCACCTTGTCAGTTTTGGCGGGCGCCGTTTCCGAACGAACCAATTTTTTAGTTTCCACGGCGCGGCGTTTGGCAAATTCCATATGCAAACGGGTGGCCGCGTCTTTTTTTCCGATAATCGTCGCCACTGCCACCTGGGTTTTTTCCGCGGCGCGCTTCACCGGATAAAGGGCGTCGCCCGGCAGAGTTTCATAGGCCGCATCCACCGCGCCGGCGCCGCTCGCCAGCACTGCCACCACTACTAACAGCACCAAAGCCGGGCGCAACACCTGGTACACCAAACTTTCCGGCAGATAATGGGACAGGCGCGACCACAGATTTTCTAAAACATTAACCCGCTCCCGGGGCCTGGCCGGCAGCGTATTTTTAATCTGCGACAATAACAGGGCGCGGTTTTGCTGCACCCATTCCGCCCGGGGACTAGCTTCCCCCTGGCGCAGACGTTTAAGTTGTTCCACTATCTCGCGCATAATTCCTTTTGCTTACTCTGATCATTACTAAACTGAAATTGTTGCAGAAGAATCCAAACTATTTCACCTGATTCGCCTGGTCGCT
Organism: Candidatus Magasanikiibacteriota bacterium; assembly: GCA_016189025.1. Taxonomy (GTDB): domain Bacteria; phylum Patescibacteriota; class Patescibacteriia; order Magasanikbacterales; family GWA2-37-8; genus JACPGS01. Next base: position 41,016 of record JACPGS010000007.1, read on the forward strand.
GTCGCTATTGCTGGGACTGCCTGATTGGTCGCGGCAGACACTCTTTGGGTGCTCCCCCGATTTAATCGGGGTGCGCGCCCAAAGACACTCGTCTGCCGCTCCCTGATGCTAACTGGTTTCTTCAAATTATCTCAAACTAACCTAATTTCTGCCGCAACCGTTTCAGCGCCCGGTGAATCATTACTCGCACCGTCAGGCCGCGCTTGCCGGTGATCTCGGCAATTTCCTCAATGCTTAATTCATCAATATAGCGCAAGGTTATTACTTCCTGATATTCCTGCTTCAGCTGTTTCAGAGCATTGACGATAACGCCGGCGTCCAACGAAGTATGAAGCTCGGCATACCACCGTCCCCCATCGCCCGGTTCAATCGCTTCACGCCGCGCTGCTAATGCTTCAATCTTTTGGCTGCCGGCCCGCTTCCGGTACCAGTCAATAATAGAGTTTCGCGCAATGCGATAGAGCAGGCCGCTGAAACTTTTGATGGCCTTGCCTTCCTGGAAGTACTGCCAGGCTTTCAAAAATACCTCCGAAGCAATATCTTCGGCCTCTTCGCGACTGCTCACCTTAAAAAAAACAAAGCGATAAATTTGCTGGATGTATTTATCGTAAAGAGCGGCGTAGGCTTCCGGATCCGCGGCGGTTTTTACCTGATACAATAGTTCCTGGTCTGAAGGCGTTTTAGACATTATAGAAGACGGTTAAAAACAGAAAATGTTACACCCCCTGGTTGCAAAGGATAGCCACTATCATAGCAAAATCAGCTGAAAATAGCAACCTTTAAACTACCGACTAGGCTGATTAGCAGGCTTAATAATAGGCCAAAATATCAATTTTCTTAAGCGGTCATCGCGGTCGCCTAAGGCGACCGACCGACCCCGACTAAGTCGGGGGAGGGGGTTTGACCGCGAAAAAATTGATATGTTTTAGCCTTATATATAGAGAGCGTTTTAATTAGCACTATTGATTCACTAAAATTTGTATAGACTAGTCTATACAAATTTTATCATTTTTGCCTAAAATTAGCAAAAACTCCTTAAACATTACTTTTATATATTTGTATACAACAGTGTATACAAATTATTGATTAAAAATAACCCCTTGACAGCTTAGCCAATTTTTGCTAAAATTTGTATACACTAATGTATACAAACTTATGGCAATGACGAAAAATACTGAAGAAAAAAAGGAGATTATCCGTGTTTCTATCTCGGAAGCAGCCCGGCTGTTCGGCGTTAACAGCCAAACTATCCGGCGCGCCATTAAAAATCAGGAAATTACTTATGTAGTAGTGTCCGGACGGTATAAACTTAATTTTGAAAGCCTGGTGCGCTGGTCGCAAATCCATACTACCGTAAAGAACAAACTGGCGCATCGCGGCATTGGCCAGTTTGTGGATAAGTGGAAAATTAAAAATCCGCTGTATTCCCCCAATCCTAAATCAATTACTCCAAAGTCTCCCGCCCCGCCAATTACTTCAGGGAACCTTTAATCCTCCTCTCACCGGGAGGATTTTAGTTTGACCGCAATACTTAGCCTGCTATAATGAAACTGCAGAAGAATATCAACTATTTCGTTATCTACCTGGTCGCTATCGCTATTGCTGGTAACTGCCTGGTTGGTCGCGGCAGACACTCTTTGGGTGCTCCTCCCGACTAAAGTCGGGACTGCGCGCCCAAAGATACTCGTCTGCCGCTCCCTAATGCTAACTGGTATTTTTAATTCTTCTACAGCCTCATAATACAAAAAGTATGCGGGTAGGACTATTTTTACAGCAACATTACCGCCAGCGTTACCGCCCGGTCTTCCGCCATGCCCGGCAATTATTTATTTTTGACCTGGTTTTGCTGGCGGCGGCTCTTGCTTTAGGCGGGGCAACCCTATATTTTTTAATCTGGAAGCCAAACCCGGCTGATAAAATTCAACTTACCCTGGAATTAGCCGGCGGACGTATTCGGAGCGGCGATTTAATAAATTTCACGGTTAATTACCAAAATCAAAACCAGACTACTATTCGCGACGCTCGCCTCCGGCTGATGATGCCTGCCTCGTTCATTGCCGCCGCTACTGCTGACCAGGAAATTAATCTGGGAGATTTAGCGCCCCAGGCAAAGGCAAGCCTGGATTTCTCGGGCCGTCTGTGGGCTACCCCCGGACTAACCGAACGCCTGACCGCCATCATCTCCTTTTCCCCTGATAAAAATACGGCGGAGAGAGTACAAAAAACCTCTTCCGTTGAGGTAAAGCTCCCGGCCAGCGCTTTAACCGCCACCCTGGATATTGCCAGCGCCACTTTCGGCGGGGTAGCGCTTCCCTTCACGGTCACTCTTACCAATAATACTGATGCTGTTTCGCCGCCGCTCCAATTATTAGTAACGCCGCGCCAGGAAACGCTAATTGCCGCCACCACCTTTGCTCCCTTGCCTCCCGGCCAGCCAAAGACTATCACCGGCGCTTACTCTCCCGCCCGCGGCCCGGCCGCTAATATCCCTCTCACTCTTACCACCCAAGTAATAACCAAGGGAACAGCCGTCACCCAAAATATTCTCTCTCCCTCCCTTAAGCGTTTAGCCCCGGCGGTCTCCTTGACTATCCAGGTAAAAGAACGGCCGCCCCGGGCTGAAGCGGCCGGAGAACTGCCGCTGGAGGTTAGCTGGAAAAACTTAAGCCCTTATCGCTTACTAAAGAGCCGGCTGCTGCTGGCATTTTCGCCGCCCCTGGTAGATCTTAAAACCACGGCAATCAATAACCGTCTGCCCACCGAAAACAACAAGCTCCTCTTCACTGCGGAAGAGAGGACTGTTTTGCAGCAGGTAAAACCAGGGGGAAGCGATCAATTTACTATTCCGCTTCAACTATTATCTACTTTCTCGGCCTTAAATCTTACTACTGCTACCTTTACTATTACGCCTGTTCTGCAGGCGACCTTGGCCGAGGTGCCCCAGGAAACTTTTGTCGCGACCGGCACTCCTTTAGCTATCCCGATTCTGACCGAACTGAAATTGTCCCCGGAGGTGCGCTATTATACGGATGAGGGCGACCAGCTGGGGCGCGGCCCCCTGCCGCCTCGGGTCGGCAAAACTACCAAGTACTGGATAATGGCGCGCCTGGCGAACACCGTTAGCCCGGTGTCAGAAGTAAAATTCCAGGCTGCGCTTGCTCCCAGCGTCACTTTTACCGGCCGCCAAAGCGTTACTTTGGGCGCCCCGTTTACTTACGATACAGCAACGCGGGTCGTTTCCTGGCAGCATCCAGAGCTTCCCCCGCAAAGCATAACCGGACTTTATTTTGAAGTAGCGCTTACTCCTACGCCGGAAATGGCAGGGAAAGCGCCAACCTTGGTAGAAACTATCCGAATTAGGGGAAGCGACGCGGTGGTAAAACAAGAACTGCAGCAGGAGTTTCCTGCTCTGACTAATGAGCTTCCTCCCGCTGATCGCGGCAGACGCGCCTCTCCGCTCGTCAACCTATAGTCCTCCACTGGATACGTTAGAAAACAGAAAACCGCCTCTTGACGGCAGAGACGGCCTCGGTGGACCTGACGGGATTTGCACCCGTTTACCCGGGATATCAATCCGGGGTGTTAACTACATACACCACAGGCCCGCACAGGTCCAACGATAATTGTACAACCAAAAAGTGCCCCTGACAAGGGCACTTTTTGTGATATCCCGGTTTATTGATGCCACCCGTAAGGTACGGATAACACCCCGAATTGCTTCAATTATACTATATTCAGGAATTTAGTCAACACTTGTTATCCACAGCTGCTCCAGAACATCGCTTAGACTCTAAAACTACACCCTACGCTTCAGCTCATCTGCTTTATCAATTTTCTCCCAGGGGAATTCGGCGCGGCCGAAGTGGCCGTACACGGCTGTGGCGCGGTAAAGGGGGCGCAATAAATCAAGAGATTCAATGATTTTGCCCGGCCGGAAATCAAACACTTCGCCGACTACCGCCGTTAGCTTAGCGTCGGGAACTTTGCCGGTGCCGAAAGTATTAACGTGCAGGCTGGTGGGTTCGGCCCGGCCGATGACATAGGCCACCTGCAGTTCGCAGCGCTCGGCGAGGCCGGCGGCGACGATATTTTTAGCCACATAACGGGCCATATAGGCGCCGGAGCGGTCTACTTTGGAAGGGTCTTTGCCGGAAAAGCAGCCCCCGCCATGGCGGCCCATGCCGCCGTAAGTATCAACGATAATTTTGCGCCCCGTTAGTCCAGTGTCGCCCTGGGGGCCGCCGACTACAAAGCGGCCGGTCATGTTGATAAAAAATTGGGTTTCGTTATCCAGGTACCCGGCGCAAACCGGCTTGATCACTTGTTCGGTAATCTCGCGACGCAGCTGTTCCAGCTCCACTGTTTCGTGGTGCTGGGCCGCAATAATCACGTTGCGCACTCGTTTGGGCTTGCCGTCAACATACTCCACCGCTACCTGGGTTTTGCCGTCGGGACGCAAATAGGGCAGAGTGTCATTTTTTCGCACTACTGCCAGTTGTTCGGCTAAACGATGCGCCAGGGTAATCGGGAGCGGCATTAACTCCGGCGTCTCGGCGGTGGCATAGCCAAACATCAGCCCCTGGTCGCCGGCGCCCTGGCTCATTACCGTGGGACGATTCACTCCCTGGGCAATGTCCGGCGATTGTTCGTGGATAGAAACTAAAATGCCGGCGTGATCCGCGTCAATTCCGTAATCCGGATTGGTATAGCCAATATCAAACAGCACTCCCCGCGCCAGCTTCTGCACGTCCACGTACCCCTTGGTGGTTACTTCGCCGCCGACGATTACCAGGCCGGTGGTGGTAAAACATTCCACGGCCACATGCGACTGGGGATCCTGCTCCAAAAGATTATCCAGCACCGCATCGGAAATCTGGTCGCAGATTTTATCCGGGTGCCCTTCGGTAACTGATTCGGAGGTAAAAAGATAATTATCAGACATAAAACAGATTCAAAATTCAGATTAGAAATAGTTTAGCAAACTGCTGGTAGATTTACAAGAGGGAATGGACTCCTTAGCGCCGAACCAGCGCCAGCAGCCGCCACAGGGTAAAACCGCCGAAAATAAGGACTATCGGCACAATGGCGAGCGCTGGGCGACGCAGGGCAAAGGCTCCCGGGGAAACATCGCCGGCGCGGCGGGCGCGTTGATACACCAAAACCAGAGCCAAGGCTTCCAGGCCGACAAAAATGCCGCCTACTACCTCCAAAATCCCGATAAAGCTCCGGGCGCCTAAAGCATAAGCCAAGAGCGGCACCCCGCCGACTACCAAAAGCGCCCCGAGCCGGGGCAAACGCCAATCCCAGCGCAGGGAATCAATTACCGCGGTGCCAAGGGCCAAGGCCGCTCCGGCCATTGAAAGCGCCGGCAGCAAATTAAGCAGGCGGGCGAGTAAAGGCGACAGAACCCCACCCAGCCCGACCGTAGCTACCTCGGGGGTGGCGCCCCCTAAAACGCGGGCAGTGCTGACGGCAAATAATAAATATAAAACCAGCGGCAACAGGGTACCAAGCACCACGGCCTGGCGCAACCGACCGGGCTCCCCTGGAATTATCGCTTCAGCTTCGGCAATCGCCGGCGCCGCCCGCAGAGAAAAAACCGCCACGCCGTATAAAAGCAGCAGCGCCGAAAACGGCGCCGGGGACGCGGGCAAAGACGGCGCCGCCGGACGGGTAAACAGTAACAGTGATAACCCCAATAACAGCGCCATCACCAGGCTGCTTAAAAATTTTTCCAGTCCCGCTACTCGCCGCAGACCGCCGGAAAGACAAAGAACCACCAAAAACCAAAATCCCAGACTCCAAACGTGCGCCTTCCCACCCCAAATTGCCTGCAACACCTCACCTTCACCCACCAGATAAGCAAGCAATGCCCCCAGCGAGGTAACCAAGAAAGTTAACGAGAGTAGCCGTTTGGCCGCTACGCCGACATACTTGCCGCCTAAGCCCGGTAGCTGCAATGGTTCCCGGGTGCGCGCCACCACTTCGCCGAGCAACAGATGCAGGCCGAGTACGGCGATTCCCAGAATAATTAACGCCAAAGCGGCGCGGACCATTCCGAACCGCGCAAAGGCATAGGGAAGGCCGTAAACCCCGGCGCCAATGGCCGTGCCGGTTAACAAAAACACAGCGCGGGATAAGCTGCCGCGCGGCGCGGGATTACCAGATACAGCAGGGCGGCCGCCCAAGGCGGCCGCCCGAGTAATCGCAGCTGACATGAACAGAGTGGAAAATTGATGCCGCCGGTTATTCCGCCAGAATGGTCAGAGCGCGGGTGGGGGCCAGACGGAAGAAATTGCCGCGCCGATAAGCGCTGACAATCAGCTTCTCCAGATCATTCACCTTGAACTGATCAAATTTTTCGCCCCCCGTTTCCAGCACTTTCTTTAACTCCTGCTCAAAGGGGCCGGGAGTTACCAACCCCAGCGCTTCGGCCAATTCATCCAGTTGTTCGCCCAGCTTCCCCAGTCCTTCTATTAAATCAACATTAACCTCGGCGGTGCGCCGCTTGCCCGCGAGGGTGCGCACTTCTGCCAATTGCTGCTGCGCTTCGGCGAGCAGGGAACGGACTTCCGATAAATCCTCGCCGGCGCGTTCGCGCGCGGTCAGGCGCCGCGTAAAGCGCGTCAAATCAGCGCTGGCCTTATTCAAAAAGCGCTGAACATTGGCAACCGCCCGGATTGCTTCAGCCAGCGACTCGGCCTGACCCAGCTTGTCCAGAACATTCTCTTCCAGATAATCAGCCACTTCGCTAACCGGCACGGCGCCGCCCCTTACTTCCCCTAACGCTGCCTTAGCTTCGGCAATTAGGGTAGCCATTTGGCCCAGCTCCTCCACTACTTCCAGCTTAAAGCGCCGGCTGACTGCCACCGCCTCTTTGCGCGCGGCATCCGCGGTTTGCAGCCGGGCCGACAGCACTTTTACAATCCGCGGCAGGCGCGACAGCTGCTCCAGCTCGGGCAATAATTCATTTAATTGCGCTGCCACTTCTGGCAACTGTTCGGTGAGGTCTTTTACCTCATCGTAAGTTTTGGCGTTTTTCACCCGTTTGGCTAAATCCCGCGCCGTGGCAATAACTTCTTTAACCTTGGGGTCCACCGTAATTTTGTCTTTTTCCAATTTTTTAATTTTATTCTCCAGGGTGGTGAGATAACGCTCAAACTGGCGAATCCCCCGCTGCATATCGCGCAGCGCCCGGCGCTGGAATTCCTGGTCACGGCCGCGTTCATCAATCTCCCCCTCCTTTTCCAGGGCATCCTGGTAGGCATCGCGCAGCAGCTCTACCTCTTCGCGGAAAACATTCATCGTTTCAAAACTGGTGGAATCTTTAGGAGTGAAGGCACTTATTTTATCCTGAAGCGCCGCGATTTTGGCTAACATCGCCTCGTCTTTAACTTTCTTAAAGAATTTCTCCATAGTCTTTAATTCCCGCGCCATCCCCCGCTTTTCCGAATTAAGCTGGCGCACCTGCTGGCGAGTTAATTCGGTAATAATCGGCTTGGGCTCTGGTTCAGGTTTTGGTTCTGGCTTGGGCTCTGGCGGCGGCACTACCTGACTGCAGGTTTGCCCGGGCACGGCGCACCATCCGCTTTTCGCCCCGGTTTTATCGGTGCACCAGGTGCCGCCTTTGTTCAGACAAACGGTAATCGGATCTTCGGTCTTGGGACACTGATCAGCGGTTTTAACTACGGTGCCATTGGGGCAGGTATATACGGCCGGGCAATCAGCCGTAGCAGCGACTTTTGAGCCGTCGGCACAAGTCCTGGTGTCAGGGGTAGCGGACCCTTTCTTGGGACAGCCGGAAAGCCGCGCCGCAAAACTCTTGCCGTCCGGGCAGGTCATTTGCCCGGAGGGGGGCATGGCCATACAAGGTTCTGCGCTGCACCAGCCAGAGCTAGCAGCAGTAGCCGCGCTGGCGGAAGTACACCAGTTTTTTCCGGCGGCTTGACAGCTAGACTGCGTGGTAGGCATGGTGGGGCAAGTAGCAGGGGAGGTAACTACTGAATTATCCCAACAGCGCATCTGACCCGATTGGGTGGGGGTATAGCAAGTTTGGATTCCCATCATGCAGGACCCCCCGTAGCTAGCCCCACCAGTAGCAGCGCACCACTTGCCATAGTATTCCTCGCATTCTGTTTGCGCGCTGGGCCAGGTATAGGTAGGGGTGGGAGTGGGCGTAGGAGTGGGCGTAGTTGACGGACAGCTTTCCGTTGCCGAGGAGGTGCAATAACCGCTGGAGCCGGACGCTCCGCCCGAACTGGCGCACCATTTGCGGCTTTTGGCTACGCAGGTGGCTTGGTCATAAATCGGACAAGCTCCCGGCGGCGTGGCGCACCAGCCGCTACTGCCAGAGCTGCCGCTAGTCGTACCGCCCGAACCGGACGTATAAGCGCACCACTCGCCGCCCTGAGTGGAACAATCTGCCGAGGTATAGGCCGGACAAGGGCTGCTGCCAGTGGAACAATAACCGGACACGCCATCGGAATTCTTGCACCATTTACCCCCGGAACTGGTACAAGTAGTTTGAGCATCAGAAACCGGACACTGCTGCCCGGTAGCAGCGCACCAATCCGAGCCGCCGCTGGTGCCGCTGCACCACTGCCGGCCTTTGGCTTCGCAGGTGGCTTTGTCGTTCACTGGGCAGCTGCTGCCGGAGCCGCTGGCGCACCAGCCGGTGGCGCCGCTCATTCCCGGGCACCACTCTCCCCCCTGGGCGCTGCAGCTCGCCGAATCATAAGCCGGACAAGAACCGGTGCTGTACGAGCAATAGGAGGACCCGCTGGAGCTGGGGCACCATTTATATCCCTGGCTGGTGCAGGTGGTTTGGGGATCGGTGGTGGTACCAGTTCCCGAGGTGCCGGTACCGGAAGTGCCACCGGAAGTGCCGGAAGTGCCGGTATAAGTACCGGTGCCGGAAGAGCCAGTGCCGCTGTCAGTAGTTTGGGCTACGGCATAACCTACTAAAATAGTAGCGCCGGCTAGCATAATCAGCGTGGGGCCGATTAACAATAGCCAGCGCCAATGCCGGGGAGTGGTAGTGGATTGCATAGAGCTTCCTCCTAAAAATAAATAAAATTAATACGAATTAAATTTTCGCTTCCGGAGAATATTATAGCATATCCTAACCCAAGTGATAAATAAAAACACGCCCCGTCAAGGGGGCGTGTGGATAACCTGATTTACTGCTTGCTTTACCTTAACTTAGCCTCCACCGCTGCTTTAAGCTGCTCATACGAAACCGCGCCGGAAATCAACTGGGCATTGCCGTTGGCGTCCACCAAAAATGACCCGGGCGTGCCCTGCACCCCCGCCGCGGCCCCGGCATTCAGCTGCTCGCGCACTGGAGTGGCATATTTGCCAGAATCCAGGCAGGCCTTAAACCTGCTTTCGCTTAACCCTAATTCCCGCGCTAAAGGTGCCAGGGCATCCAGGGCAAAACCAGTGCCATTGGCAGTGGTACGTTCAAAAATTTTATCTACATATCGCCAAAAAGCGTCGTTGCCACCCAGTTCGGCCGCGCACTCCGAGGCTTCAGCTTCTTTTTGGGCATTAGCATGGAACGATAAAGGATAATGCCGATACACCCACTTTACCTTACCGTCGTACTCCTGCAACAAGCGCTGCACCGTGGAGTGGAAACGCTGGCAGAATGGGCATTCCAGGTCCGAATATTCAATTAAAGTGAGCCGGGCGTTGCGGCTGCCGCGCACATGGTCGCTGGCAGCTAAAGGAGGCACCGGGCCGGTGGGTAGCTCCGGGGGAGCGGCAACGCCTGCCCCTCCTAGGGCCTGACCCGTGGGAGCATTACCAGCCAAACTATCGGACGCGCCCAGGCTAAACTGAGCATTACCGCGCAGCATCAGCCCTAATAAAACAAAAAAACCGATGGTGCAGAGCACCAGAATGCCGCCGACTACGCCAACGAGGAGCGCCTGCTTGGGCGACAGCGCATTGAAAACCGACTGACCCGCCGGCGGGCGTTCCGGCGCGTCAAAATCCGGATCGTGAGGGAGAGGAGACATAAAGTTCAAAGGTAAAAAATGAAAGGTGCCAAGTCAAATCAGTATACTACAGCGCTGCGGCAAAGTCTATATAGACTTCATGTGGATAAACTGAAACTGTAGAAGAATTGAAAAACGACAGCGACCAGGCGGAAAATGATATAGTCGGTATTATTCTACAGTCTAAAGCTAACGTTCCGGGGCCAGGCGGCGCAGGCGCAAACTGTTGCCGACCACGCTGACGCTGGAAAAAGCCATCGCCGCCGCGGCAATCAGCGGATTCAACAAACCAAAAGCGGCGAGCGGCAGAGCCGCGGCATTATAGAAAAAAGCCCAGAATAAATTCTGCTTAATGATGCGGAAGGTGGCGCGCGACAGGATAATCGCTTCTACTGCTTTCAAGGGACTCCCCTTGACCAAAACAATACTGCCGGCTTCAATGGCAATGTCCGTGCCGGTGCCGAGCGCTACCCCAAGATCTGCCTGGGTCAGAGCCGGCGCATCGTTAATGCCGTCGCCGACAAAGGCCACCCGCTGGCCTTTGGCCTGTAACTGCTGCACTTGCCGGGCTTTATCGGCCGGTAATACCTCGGCGAGGATAGTTTTGAACCCTAGCGCCTCGCCCACGGCGCGCGCCGTGCGCGCATTGTCGCCGGTCATTAAAATCGGCTCCACTCCCATTCCCTTGAGTTTGGCTACGGCTTCTCCCGCATCAGACTTAGGAGTATCCGCCACCGCAATCAAACCCATGAGCTCGGCCGGCTGGCCGGCAGATTGCTGAATTTGCTGATTGCTTACGGCTAACATCATTACGGTCTTACCTTTAGTTTCCAGAGCCTGAATTTGCGCTTCCGCCGCGGCGTCTAAAGTAACTCCGCGTTCGGCTAATAATGCCCGCGTGCCAATCAGCACCGCGCGCCTAGCCTCGCCCCCCTGCACTTCGGCGGTTACCCCTTTACCCGGTACGGCCTGGAAGGTGGCTACCGGCAGTAGTTTAACTTTATCCGCCGTACCGCGCTCCACTATGGCGCGCGCCAAAGGGTGCTCGGAATGAGCTTCTACGGATGCTGCTAATTGCAACAAAAGCTGGCGGCTGATTGCTGAATCTGCTGATTGCTGAATCTGCTGATTGCTAACAACTACATCGGTCACCCGCGGCTTGCCTTCGGTGAGCGTGCCGGTTTTGTCAAACACCACCGCATCAATCCGTTTGGCTTTTTCCAGCGCTTCGCCGTTTTTAATGAGAATCCCCCGCCGCGCCCCCAGCCCGGTGCCGACCATAATGGCAGTGGGAGTAGCTAACCCCAGGGCGCAGGGGCAGGCAATTACCAGCACCGCTACCGCCGGAATCAGGCTGGCAGTAACGTCGCCCGTCTTCAGCCCCCAGGCCACCGCGGTAACCGCGGCAATCACCAGCACCACCGGCACAAAAATGCCGGAAATTTTATCTGCTAATTTTTGAATGGGCGCTTTCTTTTCCTGGGCTTCGGCCACCAGTTTTACAATCTGGGCCAAAACCGTATTCTCTCCTACCTTAGTGGCGGCAATTACCAGCGACCCATTGGTATTAATAGTAGCGCCGTATACTAAATCGCCTGCTTGCTTATCTGCGGGAATGGACTCGCCGGTCAGCATCGATTCGTCCAGCGCCGCCGCGCCCCGGATAATTTTGCCGTCGGTGGGAATTTTTTCGCCTGGTTTCACCATCAGCCAATCTCCTACGCTGATTGCTTCAATCGGCACTTCTTCGGTTTCCCCGGTCTCGTCGGATGCTGCTTTTTCCTTAATCCGCCGCGCAGTTTTGGCTCCTAACGCCAATAATTTAGCAATCGCCGCGCTGGCCGCGCCGGTACTTCTAGCTTCAAAAAATTTACCGAGCAGAATTAAAGCGGTAATGATAGCGCCGATTTCAAAATAAAGATTGGGGTGTTGGGTTGCCATCGCCCACACACTATAACCAAGTGCGGCAAGTGTTCCTAACGAAATCAGGGTATCCATCCCCGGCGCCAGATGGCGCACTTCGCGGGTCATGCCGCGGTGAAACTGCTGCCCGACGTAAAGAATAACAATCGCCGCCAGCGCCGCCGAGAGCCATAAAGAAAGCGGATAACCATAAAGCAATTGCCCAAATTCCCAGCCGGACATGCCGATAATGGCAGCGGGAGTGGCTAAAACCAGCGCCACGACGGCCCGGCGTTTGGCAACGCCGACTTCGGCCTGCAGATGAGCGGTGTGATCAACCGGGGCCGCGCTATCCGGCCCGGCGGCGTGATGACCGGCATGAGCGGGGGCAGCAGTAGGCGCCGGAGCAGCCACCTCGTATCCCTCGCCGCGCACGGCCTGATGCAAGGCGTGTTCGTCGGCTTTAGTTTCATCGTAAGTAACCGTCGCGGTCTTGAACGCAAAATTAACACTGGCATCGCTCACCCCCGGCACCTTTTTCAGGGCTCCTTCGTTGCGCGCCACGCACGAAGCGCAGTGCATGCCCTGAATGCCAAAAGTAATTTTTTTCATATCCAGATTGAGGTTGTTGAAGAATATGACATTGTTATCCGCCTGGTCGCTGTCGCTATTGCTAAAATTTACTTGGTTGGTCGCGGCAGACACTCTTTGGGTGCTCCCCCGATTTAATCGGGGTGCGCACCCAAAGACACTCGTCTGCCGCTCCCTGATGCTAACTGATTATTCCTATTCTTCTAGAATATTAATATCGTAAGCGTTCTTCTGAAGACTTCAGATTAAGTAGGACTTACGCGTTTGGCTGCAGTTCAAGGCGGCAGCGAGCACCGGAGCGAGACGTAGCCAAAGCCTACGGCGAGCGAGGAGCGTAGCGACAACGCCGAAATGCACCAAACGCGTAAGTCCTATTAAGCTATGAACTGCTCTTCGGCAGCACCGTAAAACTCCCCTGCACCATGCCCATGCTGCAGCTAAAGGCAATGCGGCCCTGGCGGGGCGGGGTAAATTCAATCAGATTCGGGCCGCGCGTTAAATAGCGCTGGATATTTAATTCGCGGGAGACCAATACCGAGGTGCAGCCCGCGGCCCGGGTACCGTCCACTTCCCAGCGCACTGGCGTGCCCTGGCGCACCACAAAATTAGCCGGCGTAAATCCGGTCGGCTCCACGCTCATTTTAATTACCTGCTTGCCGCTAATAATTTTTCCGCTTAATTCCTGCGCCTCCGCGTTAGCGCTGCCCACCGGCAACAGATGCGCCAGCGGGTAACCGGCGATATTAAAGGCATTCTGAAAATTCCACAGGCCTAAAATTACCACCAAAGCGCCGGAAAATTGCACAAACCACCGCCCAGCCCGGCCTTTCAAACCGCTGGAAGCAAACCCCAAAATCAGCAAAGCCGGCGCCGTGCCCAGGGCAAAGGCCAACAGTACCGTGGCCGCGGCGGTAAAACTGCCGGTAGTTAAGGCATAGAGTTGCAGCGCCTGGGTAAAGCCGCAGGGAATAAAGAAAGTGGCGGCGCCCAAAGCAAACGGCGTGCCCCAATGATTTTTCCCTTCTACTGCCAATAGCCGATGGGAAATGCTTTTGGGCATCCGGGGCAACAGTTCGCGGAGCCACACCGGCGCCCAGCCCAGCATTTCTAACCCCATCATAAACATATAGAGCGCGGCGAGCAGGGTGATGAACGCGGTAACCAAGGGAGAGGGAACCAGAACGCGCCCGACTACTCCCAAGAGCCCGCCCAGTAAGGCGTAGCTCGCCACCCGCCCGGCGACAAACAACAAAACCGGAGTAAAGCGCCCCGACCACCCGGCCCCGGCATATCGTTCGTTAAATTTAGCCGCCGCCGAAAGCAGCAGGCCGCCGGTAACCGCAATGCAGGAAGAGCTGGCCGCGACCAGCCCCACCAAAAATACCGCGCCAAAAGTCATTGTGGAGCCAGTGCCAAAGTTTGACTGCCACAGACCCAGGCGCGACAATAATGTATACAATAGAAAGATTAAGGCCGTGAGCCCCAGAAATCTGATGAATGATACCCGGTGCGCCGGCTGACTACGGGGCGCCGGAGCAGACGAAACCGAACGATTAGCCGCGACGGAACGCACCCGATAATGAGTAGCGCCGAGCGCTTGCGCCAAATTTTGCTGAAGTAAATTAGTGTCGGCCGGAGTGCCGGGCGCCAGCGTCAGGTGCGCTACCCCGCGCCCCGCATTAACCTCTACTTTAGCCACGCCGGGGAGCTTCCCCCAGGCGCGCTCAATCGTTACTTCGCAGCTGCGGCAGGTCATGCCGTCGATCGCTACCGTCAGGGCGCGCGGGCTCGCCACCGCCTCGGCTGCTACTGCCGCGGCCTGCCAGCCGGCTTGGCGCAACGCTTCGCTCACTGTCGCTGCCGTCAAATTAGCGTGGCCGATTACCCGCACCAAAGATTTAGCGACGTTAACATCTACCTGCCTGACGCCGGCTAAATGAATTAAACGCTCACGCAACCGCTCGCCAGCGCCGGATTCCAGCGCCGGCTGCAGAGAAAATTTATAGGCTACTGGTTCCATAGGAAGCCACTATAGCATAAATTTATAATCTTGACAAATAACCGCCCCCGTGTTAGAATCATTATCATGAACAAACCCTCAAGAAAAAGAGTCTCTGGGCTACTGGCCGGCGGCCTGATTATTTTAGTAGCGCTGATTTATGTTTGTTCCCCTGGCCTGACCGGAATGAGCGCAATGATAACGGGCAGCCATGCCTCCCCCTGCCAAAATTACTCGGGGGATGCCTCCCTTAATAATGCTATGAGCATGGTGAATTGTCTTAATGCTCATCTGCCCGCGGCCGGCGCGATTGCCCAAGACTTTACTACGGCGGCAGCGCTGCTGCTGTTGCTGGTTTCGGCGGCCATCGGTTATTGGCTGAAACGGGATATTTTATCATCCTGGTTCCGCTCCGCTTTAACGCGCGGCCAATATTGGTACCGTCGCTATCGCCTGGCCATCAAATCGCTCTGGGAAAGAAAATTATTGCGCTTCCTGAATCTTTTGGGTAATTACACGGCAGTCGCTTTGGCAGTATAGTTTTCCCCCTCGCCGTACCGGCGTTTAATTTAAGATGGGGAAACTGATAGTCCAAAGCGATTTTTTGTTGTAAAAATTTTATTTATCCTACCATTAGCACTATTGATATTTAATTCTATGTTAGACCCAACAGCAAAAAAGTATCTGCTTTACGGAATCGGATCGGGCGCTGCCGTGGTAGCGATCGCCGTGGTGTTTCTGCTCGGCGTAATCTACGGACCAGACTTGCGCGGACGTCTTACCAATAAAACAGCCGGCATCGCCAACGTTGCCGCGAGTCCTGGCATAACCGCGCCCCCGGCTGCTACGGAAGCCGAGGTGGCTCGCCTCGCCGAATCGGTAATCCCTTCGGCCGGTATTGAGCTGCCGGTGAGCTGGGGTGATTTGGGCAGGCAATTGGTGGCAAACGGAGTAATTGACCGCAATCAATTCCTGGCCCTTTACCAGGGCCGAGGCGGCCTACTGCCGGACGAGCAAAAATTATTGGACGGGAATAACAACGGCCGGCTGAAAATCACCCCGGAAAACTCCGGCTTCCTGCTGAATTTGCTCTGGGCCCTGGGGCTAGGCAATAAAAATCCCATTCTGGATACCGGGCCGATGGTGGACAAACGCTACGGCGGCGCCGGCAACTTTGCCTCTACCGGCGGCTGGTCGCTGGCTAAAGGCAAGGCGATGGATCATTACAGTAAACATGGATTCATTAAACTTAACCCCACGCAACAAGCGCTGGTGGAGCGGGTCTCCCAAGGGATTTATCGACCCTGCTGCAATAATGCCACGTACTTCCCGGACTGCAACCACGGCATGGCGATGCTGGGGCTGTTGGAATTGATGGCGGCGAAAGGGGTGAGCGAAGCCGAAATGTATAAAACGGCGCTGCAGGTGAATGCTTACTGGTTCCCCGATACTTATCTGACGCTCGCTAAATACGAGGCCACCAACAACACGGCCTGGGAGCAGGTTGACCCAAAAAAATTGTTAAGCGCCGAGTATTCCAGCGCCGGCGGTTTCCGCGCCATTCAATCGCGGGTGCAGCCGGTGCAGCAGGGCGGCGGCGGCGGGTGCGGGGTGTAACCTAACGCTTATTATGGAAAACGAATCACAAATTGAGTTAAGTAGAAAAGAGCGGAAAGAATTGCGCCGCGAACAACGCCTTGAAGAAAGGCAAAAAAATGCCGGGCAACGCGTTATAAGGCGTGCCGTAAAAATCGCCCTGATAGCGATTATAACAGCCGGCAGTATCGCGGCTTTTGGTTGGTATATCGCTACTCGCCCGCCTATTCCTAAAGAGGAAATACTTTCCCGCCGCGGTTTACACTGGCACCCGGCACTGGCAATTTTCGTCAAAGGAGAAAAACAGACAATACCCGCGAACCTTGGCATTGGCGCGGTGCATAATCCTATGCACACTCACGATTCAAGCGGTGTGATTCATCTGGAGTTTCCCGGCGTTGTTCGCAAAGATAACCTGAAGCTCGGCCGCTTTTTTGAAGTGTGGGGCAAGGACCTGATGGAGTTCGGCTCCGTGGTCAAAATGACAGTCAACGGCGAGGAAAATGCCGAGCTGCAAAGCTACCTGATGAAAGACGGCGATAAAATCGAATTACGATATGAATAGAAATCTATTCGCCCCGACTAAGTCGGAACGCGACGACCGCTAGCCAATTGATATATTTTAGCCGATTTATCCTTATGGACTTGATCTCTGGAACTTCGCTAGTCGCCGCCTTTATTGCCGGCGTGGCGGCGCTGTTTGCGCCCTGCTGCATTACCGTGCTCTTGCCTTCTTACCTGGGTTCTATCTTCCGGGAGCGCCGTCGCGTGTTGGTGATGACCTTTATCTTCTTTTTGGGAGTGCTTTTGGTATTTTTGCCGCTGGGGCTGGGGTCGGCCGCTTTCGGACAATTGTTAACCAAATATCACAACACCATCTTTCTCGTCGGCGGCATCTTTCTGTTGGTGCTGGGGCTGACGCTGGTCTTCGGCATCCACTTCTCTTTACCGTGGCGCGTTAATCCCGCCCTCAAGAGCCATCACCCGGCCTCGGTTTTTGTGTTAGGAATATTCGCCGGCATTGCCACCACCTGCTGCGCGCCGGTGTTGGCCGGCGTGTTAGCGCTCGCCGCGCTGCCCGGCTCCCTGTTTTGGGGGGTGATGTACACCTTAAGCTATGTGCTGGGGATGGTAGCGCCGCTGTTCTTTTTGTCCGCGGTGCTGGATAAAACGCAGGCTACCAAAAAATTGATGGCGCTGAAGCGGCCGCTACAATATTCCCTGGGACCGGTTAAAGTAAACCTGACGCTGTCCGAAGCAATTTCGGGCCTGGTATTTATTGCCATGGGCATTCTCACCATCAGTCTGGCGTTTACCAATCAACTGACAATGCGCTCGGGTTTCCAGGTAAGCGTAAACATCTATCTGACTAAGCTCCTGAATGCCCTCCAGGGTGTGGTCACTTTGCTGCCCGAGTACGGCTGGGCCCTGCTCTTTATCGGGCTGCTCGTTGCCTTACTGATTAAAATAATTTTTATTCTTAAGAAAGAATCCTATGAGCAAAAACAATAAACCAGGGGACCAGAAAACTAACGCCATTGTCTTGGGAATTATCGCCGGGATTACCGTGGTGATTGTAGCGGCGATCGGAATGTTTTCCCGCGGGGGAAACCCCGAAAGCAGCGCCAGGGAGGGGAGCAGCGCCCCGCCGGCCGCCGCCGATAGTATGGCCGATCATCATGGCGGCGGCGCCCCGCCCCCGCCGGCAGTTCCCCTGGACGCCCTGGTGGGGAAACCCCTGCCGGATTTTACCCTGGCGGACCGCGACGGCAAAATTTACAATAAAGAAACGCTCCGAGGGAAAACCGCCGTGTTGTTCTTTAACGAGGGGCTGATGTGCTACCCGGCCTGCTGGCAGCAGATTGCCGGGCTCGCTGCCGACCCCCGGCTGCAGCGCGCCGATGCGGTAATGTTGTCCGTGGTAATTGACCCGCCAGGGGAATGGCAGCGGGCGATAAATAAAATGCCGGAGTTGGGGAAAGCAAACGTGCTCTTTGATGCTAATTCCACTGTTTCCCGGCAGCTCGGCATGCTCACCGCCCCCTCTTCCATGCACTACGGATCTTTCCCCGGCCATACCTACCTGGTGATTGATAAAGAAGGCGTGATAAAACATGTTTATGACGACCCCCGAATGGCGCTGCATAACGATCAACTGGTAGAGGAGCTGAAAAAGCTGTAAACTATTCCCATGATCCCCTATTTCTCGCTGACTGCCATTAACATCGGCCCGGTGCGCCTGCATCTCTGGGGGCTGATGGTGGCGCTGGCCTTTGGCGCTGCCCTGGGTGTGGCAGCGCGGCGGGCCAAACGCGCCGGATTGAATACTGCAGTCTTGTTGGATTTAGCGGTCTGGATTATAATCGCCGCCTTCCTGGGAGCGCGTTTGGCCCATGTATTTTTGTATAATTGGTCCTATTTTTCCCTCTCTCCCTGGGAGATCATTAAAATCTGGCAGGGTGGGCTATCATCGTTCGGCGGATTTATCGGCGCGGCAGCCGCAGCGGTAATTTACGCGCGCCGGAACCAGCTGAACTTTTGGCACTATGCTGATGCTATTATGTACGGCTTCCCCTTGGGCTTAGGGGTAGGCCGGCTGGGATGCTTTATTACTCATATGCACCCGGGCAGATTGAGCAATTCCCTCCTGGCCGTGGCTTACCCGGGCGGAGCGCGGCTGGACCTGGGGCTACTGGAATCGCTGTTCGGTTTCCTGCTGTTCGGAGTTTATTTTTTCTGGCTGCGCCAAACGCCCCGAAAAATATTTCTGCCTCTGACTATGCTGATTTACGGCAGCGTCAGATTTATGCTGGACTTCAACCGCGCTACCGACATAATCGGCGCCGATGCCCGTTACGCCGGTTTAACGCCGGCCCAGTACGGATCGCTGTTATTGGTGCTGGGATCCGTTTATTTACTGATTGCCCATCCCTGGGCTAAAGCATCAGACTGAAAATACTAACCTTATGCCTTACTGTTACCAAAAATCAGTCCCCTATCAGTACCAAGAAGCGCTCGCCAAAACTAAACAAGCCCTGGCAGCCGAAGGATTTGGCGTGCTGACGGAAATTGACGTCAAGGCTGCCCTGAAAGCCAAATTGAACGCTGACTTTGACAATTATGCCATTCTCGGCGCCTGCCACCCGGCGCTGGCTTATCAGGCCTTAAATACCGAAAAAACTATCGGCGTGCTGATGCCGTGCAATGTTATTGTCTACGAAGATCAGGGCCAGGTACAGGTAGCGGCAATCCGGCCGACCATCTCCCTGGAGCGAATCAATAATCCGGCGCTCTTGCCGCTTGCCCAAGCAGCCGAAGCAAAACTGAAACAAGCAATAGATAACATCTAACCTGTTAATCATTACTTAATAACCTGAGGCTGTAGAAAAATTAAAAAACCAGTTAGCATCAGGGCGCGGCAGACGAGTGTCTTTGGGCGCGCAGTCCCGACTTTAGTCGGGAGGAGCACCCAAAGAGTGTCTGCCGCGACCAACCAAGTGAGTTTTAGCAATAGCGACAGCGACCAGGCGGATAATGATAAAGTGAGTGTGCTTCTACAGTTTCAAACCTTGAATTTGATATGGATGGGGAAAGCGTAAAAAAACTCTATGCCCTGGGCAGCGCCCGCTGGTATGATTGGTTCAAGAAGATTTGGAATAAACTGGTGGCAGCGGAAGCGGAAAAAGAGCTGGGGCAATTTCTCCAACAGAATGTTACCGCCGCCGCCAGCATCCTGGAGCTGGGCTGCGGCACGGCCTTGAATTTAGAAAAAATATCAGCCCTCGGCCTGACTTTTAAAAAATACCTGGGGCTGGATTTTTCGCCCGACATGCTGCGGGTTGCGCAACATAAATTTGCCGGCCGGCCTAATGTGGAATTCAGGCAGCAAGACATTACGCAGCTGGATGACATCGCCGAAAAATTTGACCTCATCATCTGTACCTGGGTATTGTCGCATCTTCCGTCACCGTCCGTTTTGGTAAATCGCGCGGCGGACCGGCTGGCGCCCGGCGGCAGATTCTTCCTGATTTTCTTTGCAACGCCGCGCTGGTACGTGCGCTGGTGGCTGTCGCCTCTCGCTAGATATGTATTTAGGGCAAAATTTGTTTCCGCCGCGGAAGTAAGAAAAATTAACAAGATAAAAAATGTGCACCGCTATTCAGCAGATCTGGCGACCGTAATGGAAATCGCTAACTAAAGGTGAAAGGAGGTGGACAATAGACAGCGCCTGGAGCGCGGCGCGGGTGGTGTGCACGCCAAGGGAGTCGAACCCCTGACCTTCTCGGTGTAAACGAGACGCTCTAACCAGCTGAGCTAGGCGTGCGCTGGGTGATGGCGTATTTTAAGCTGTTTTCCCTACGGTTGTCAATGCTATTCCTTTAGACCCGTTGAAAAACTATTTTTGAGACACAGTTGTTATCCTTGCGAAACCTGTCTTCTGGATTCCCGCGTACGCGGGAATGACAGGTGAATTTTTCAACGTTCTATTCCTTCGGCATTGCTTTAACATCTTCGGCCATTGCCGGTTTCCCCTGCTTCGCCAGCCACTCCCACCACTCGGCGCCCCATAAATACGCTCGCGGCACCCCCAAACGCCGAGCATAAACGATATTCTGCCGGAGCCGGTGCAAATTCATTGAGCGCGCCTGCTCGGTGAGCGGCGTAGCGGTAGTTACCCCGTGCGGAATCCAGGGCTCGGCCTGCAATTCGGTAATAAAAGTGCTGGCGCGGTCGCGCCCGGTTAAACGCAGCTTGGCGCGGTAAAACGCCGGCGGCAGCCAGTCGTAATTCCAATAACCGATAAGACGATTCCAGACTACGCGATACAGGGTGGTGCCAAAATAATCAGTAGCGCGGGCGGTGCGGCGCCAGGGGGAAAGTTCGCCGGAGTCCGAGGTAAGAATCGGGTGCGCCGGATCAAGGCGTTTAACCAGCGCCAGCTCGCCAGTAAAATCTTTCGGCAAAAAAGGCGGACAAATGCCAAAACCTAAAAACGGTTCGTTTTCTACCTGCCACATTTCCAGGGCCGGATGATTGCGATAACGCTTCACGATAACTTCCACCGAGCGGTAGAGCGCAGCGATGCGCTCCTGGTGCGATAAATCCTTTGCCCACTCCGGCAGGTGGCACTCGGGCCAGCGGGGAGTTTTTTGCCCAACCGCGAGCATAACTTTGGCGCCCGCGCGGGCAGCGCGATTCATCAAATCATCTAAATCCGTCCACTGATACTCGCCGCGGCGCGGCTCAATGCTGGCCCACTGGGCCGAGAGGCGGAGACGGCGGAACCGGTATTCATCAAGAAGTTTCTGAAAAACAGTCGCCGGGTCTAGCCCCAACCACCGCGCCTGCTCGGCGCTGAAACTAACGCCGATCACCATATCCTGCCGCGGCGGGAACCGGTCAAACCATTGGTAATAGGCGTAAATACCGAACAGAACGATGACAACGATCGTACTAACAACGAGCAGACGATTAGGCGAAGTCATAAAACTCACCTCACCAACATTATAATCCCAGCCGCAATTAAGGCCACCGCCAGCACCTCTTGCCGCAATTCCCCGCGCGCGTACTGTTCGCGGAACAGGGTCGGGCGGAAACGAGAGATAACGGCCACTAAGATAATCAGCAGCGCTTCGCGCACGCCGCTTAAAGCGCCTACCAACCCTACTGACCCAAGCGAAATTGCGTACTGCAGCAGTATCACTGCCCCGACCCCTAAACTCTGATTAACAATCATCAGCGCCAAGTGGCCGGGCTGGCTTTGACGCCCCGCGCGGGAAGCTGCCGGGCGGGAAAACCAGCCGCGAATTTCGGCGCGCACGGCCGGGTGAAACAACAGCAAAACGCCGAATAGCCCCATAATCCCACGGCTCCAGACAAAACCAGAGTAAAAACCGATAGCGCCATAAAGATAACGCGAAGCGACGTGAGAGGTGGCATACAGCGCGCCGGCGAGGATAATCCACAGCATGCCGCGGTGCCAGCCGTTGTGGCGCCGGCTGCGTTCAGAGGCAATTAAAAGCGAACCGGCGACGAGCAATGCCACGGCCCAGTACTGCCAGGTGCTAAGTTCTTCGCCGAGGAATAACCGGCCAAACCACACCGCAAATACTGCCACTGATGCCCCAACCAACGGCCCGGCATGGCTCACTTCACTTTCCTGGTAGCCCCGATACATGGTCCACAGGGCAAAAGTAAAGGCCAGGGCAGAAATGGCTGCCGCCAGTCCTTCTCCCAGAGCAGCCGGAAAGCGCACGCCGAACGGAACTAGAACTAAAACCAGCAAAACCGGAAAAGTGGAAAACCAGGTAAACAAAGCCGGCGTCACCCGCCGCTTGGAAATTAAAAATTTATCCAGCACCGCCACGGCGGCGAGAATGGCATAACCAACCAGAGCAAATTGCAGCCACATAATTTGTCATCCCCGCGCCAGCGGGTATCCAATTCCTACATTTTACCATAAAAAAACAACGGCCGCTATGCCGTTATTAAAGGCGAGTCGGGCGGTCGAGCGTTTTCCTCCCGACCGCCCCTGTTGCTAGCACCCTAGTTGCTAACCGCCGAAGCGGCAGGCAACATTGGCTATTATCTACTACTTCTCTAGTCTCCGAAAGTGCGCCCGGAGCTTCTTAAGAGCGCGCTGTTCGACCTGCCGGATGCGCTCACGGGTTACTTCTTGCTGGCTGCCGAGTGTCTTTAAAGTAGCCGGTTCCTCAACCAAGTGCCGCCGCCTCACAATCTCCCGCTCCCGCGGATTGAGTGCCCGCAAACCGATCTGTAGCTGCCGGGCGGCGAATGCGTTCTCCTCGGCCGCTAATAGCAACTCCTCCGGCGAAGCCGCCTCGGACGGCAACACATCAGAGAGCGTCCGTTTTGTATCCACCGGAGTAGCGAGCGAGATTTCCGGATGCCCCATCCGCTCTGCCATCTCCTCTACCACGGAAAGCGGCATATCCAACCACTCGGCGATTCCCCTGGCATCAGCCAAGAGCCCGTCTTTCTCCAGCTGCCGGCGCGCCCGCGAGATGTGAAAAAACAAGCGGCGCTGCTCGTGGGTGGTGCCTAGTTTCACCAGCCGGAAATTTCGGATGATGAAACGCAGAATGAAAGCGCGAATCCACCACGCCGCGTAAGTGGAGAGCTGTGTGCCGTGGTTCGGATCAAACTTTTCCACTGCCCGCAACAGGCCCAGGTTACCCTCGCTTACCAGGTCTTCCCAAGGAAAACCATAGCCCCGATACTGCCCCGCAATCTTGATTACCAACCGAAGATTGCTGGTAACCAACCGATTGCGCGCCGGCTGGTTTCCGGCCCTGGCCTGCACGGCAAGCCTGCGCTCTTCTTCTGATGAATTAAGCAACGGATACTGACTGACCTCGCGAACATAAGCTCCCCACACGGAGGAGCTTTCCCTTGGCTGACGCATGGTTCCCCCCTTTTTCTAGGGTGTGTGAAAAGAGCGGCGCGGACTATTCCGCGTTTCTCTGTTCTAGTTGCCACTAATCCTAAGTGAAACTAGGCTAGTTGTCAAGCCGAGAACGGCTTACAGCCAGAGCTAACGCAATGAGTAAATTTTAGGCGATTACTCACTCCGTTAGAAATGACTGTCTATAAAGAACTTCGGAGGGAGGGCGGCCAGCTGCTGCTGGCCGCCCTCCCGGGACTCCCCCCGAGAGGTGGGGTGGAGGTGGAGAGCCGAATCCCGACGGAAGTCGGGAGGCTCTACTCGAAATGGCGCGACTTCAATTGCCCGGTTCGGTGGGCGGGGTGGACGGCCGGCGCGCGGGGCGCGAAGGCCGGGGCGTGCCGAGCCCGGTGCTGGGCGCCGGCGGGCAGACGTAGGGCGGCGGACGGGGGGTGGAGTTAGGCTGGGGCGTGGGTTCGGGCATGGCTCCCTCCTCGCCTAGGCCGCCGCCACGCGCGGGGTGAGAACGCGACCCGCCGACAGCGCGAGTACGAACTCGCACGCCGACTGCGCTTCCTCCTTGTTGCCAAGGAGCGCAGCGAGGTCGTCGCCTGTGATGCCCTGCTTGGTGAGCGCCCGCTGCAGCCTCTCGGGACTGCCGAACGCGTCCCGCCGCAGGGTGAGCCGCCGGTCCTTGAACTGGAAGCTGAACTTCTCGCCGGTGCCCGTCACTCCACGATCACGCAACATCGCCAACAACGTCTTGGTCATGTTTCTCTCCTCCTGTGGCTCTGGGAAACGAGAAAAGCGAGAAGAGGGGCGGCGACAGCAGAATGTATCTACCGCGCCGCCTCCTCGGTGTTGGCCGACGACGCGCTACTCCGCGCCGTCCGGCCGCCGGTCGTCGCACTCGCTCCCGGACGTGCGGCCATTGCCGCCGAGCGGCCCGGTGATGGTGATGTCCACCCCGCAGCCCTCCTCGGCGCAGCGCCAGGGCTCGTCCACGCTGGAGCGCTTGACCCGCAGCCCGGTAGCCTGGAACCGCTTGCGCGCAGCCGGCGAGAGCGACTGGAGCTCCTCGTCGGTCAGGCGGCGATGCCCGCACAGGAGCTGCTGGACGTCACCAGGGAGCTGCTGGAGGCCGACGGTGCTCTGGTGCTTGGTGACCCACATCTCGATCTTCTGCTGGTCGGTCAGCCGAGCGCGCACGTCGCGCTCGGCCTCACGGGCCCTGCTGCTCCTGCTGGGACGGTCCCCATCTTCGTCATCCATGAAGGTCCGCATCGCCGTGTTCTCCTTCTCTCGTTGATGGTTTTTGCACCAGTCTCCTCATGCTCCTCCCCTCGGGAGCAACTGGCGCAGTTGGTAGGGGTTCGGCCAAATGAAACAGCTTTTTACAAACTGCCTCATTGCGCCGAACCCGTT
The DNA here is from genome assembly GCA_016189025.1 of Candidatus Magasanikiibacteriota bacterium. Classification (GTDB taxonomy): domain Bacteria; phylum Patescibacteriota; class Patescibacteriia; order Magasanikbacterales; family GWA2-37-8; genus JACPGS01. The sequence continues at coordinate 65,935 of JACPGS010000007.1, forward strand.
TGGTAAAGAACTGTCACTACTATCCGCGTAATCATCACTCACAATCTGTGTAATCCGTTCTAAACAAAAACACCCCGAGGTTCGCTCGGGATGTGCTAGGGAATCGCTTTAATTCGTTAACCCATTAGGCACTACCCCGAGGGAACCCGCGAACGGGAAAATAAGGGCGACGATCAGCCCCTTGAGGGTGAGTACCAAACGTTGGTGCAGGTTTGTTCTCATATTTGCACAGAGTAGAGCCTACCATGAACCGCTACCAGGCGTCAAACCGCTTATCCACAGGGCGTTTCCTCTGTCCCACGGACGTGATAATGTCACCCTTTGAAGGAAGTTAAAATGTCACCCCTATGCTAGAATGATGAGTTACTCTTAACTCATCGCTAGTATGGATACTGACTTTAACTACCTTCGTATGACACCACGCGATTTAGAA
>JACPGS010000020.1 GCA_016189025.1 Candidatus Magasanikiibacteriota bacterium
GGCGACTGACATGCCGGACACTGTTTTTTTCTGCATAATGCTCAAGGTAGTGAATGATGTGGGTCAGTATACCGCTAATGTGAGAGAAAAAACAGTGATTTGAACAACACATTTACGACATTAATCCCATTCCGACCGACCGAGGTCGCCTGAGGCGACCGAGGGAGTGGAGAGCCTGCCCTGAGCCTGCCGAAGGGAATCTCTTAACATAGCGATAAGAGATTTCTCGATTCGGCCTTTGGCCTCACTCGAAATGACAAACGGGAGCGCGGCTCTACCCCAGCGTCCTCACTCAAAAATTTGCCTCGCTCCTCGGCGGTTAGTTACTATTAGTCAAAATGTTTTGTTAATATGTTCGGCCTGCGGCGCCCCCATCGCGCACCACCAGGAGGGGCAGAGCCCGTCCCCGTCTCGGTCGGCACCATTCCGGCCGAGTTTTATGGCGGCAAAAATCCGGTGGTAGAATTCAAAACTATTCACGAAGAAGTAACTTTAGGAGGTGAACCGGCCTCACCAAGAGGATCGGGAATATCGGCCGGCGCCGGCAAGCGCGCTGGTTGGTCGGGGAGGAAACGCTGGTTAATTATCGGCGGCAGTGTGATTTTTATCGGTTTCCTCGCCGGCGCCAGCTGGTATTATTGGCGTACGGCGGCGCTGCCCCCGGCACCACTGCCGCCGCCCCCTTCGCTTTCCCTGGCTTCCCCGGTACCCCCCCCGGTTTCCCCGCCTCCCCCGGAAGTAGCCACCACCACCCCCGAGCCGGCCGCCGCGCCGCCCCTGCGCCCCGCCGAAGCCGCCCGGCAATTCCCGCCGCTCTTTACCACCGACGCGGCTGACCTGGACCAGGACGGCCTCACCGATCCGGAAGAAGAGCTGTTTCTTACTGATGCCGGGGTGACCGATACCGACGGCGACCGCTACCTGGACAGCCACGAAATTTATAACCTGTATAATCCGGTGGGGCGCGAGCCGCAGAAAATTATTGATTCCGGCCTGGTGAAAGAATTTACCAATCCGGCGTTTGGCTACGCCCTGTATTATCCGGCTAACTGGGCGGTGGGCAATGTGGACGCCAATCAGCGTACGGTGCTCTTTAGCACCATCACTGGCGAATTTGTGGAGGTGCGCGTATTTGATCTCTTGCCCGGAGAACAATTTGCCGACTGGTTCACCCGTGCGGCGTCTGGGGAAAATTTCGGTGAACTGCAGGAATTTGCCAGCGTCTTCCGCGCCCGCGGCTGGCGGCGCGCCGATTACCTGGTTTATTATTTGGTTGATCCGCGCCGCGTTTACCTGATGCTTTATCACCCCACCGAAGCGCGGCTGGCCAATTATCGCACCGTCGGTAAACTCGTTGCCCGCAGTTTCCGGCTCACCGTTCCCGCTTCGGCCACCCTGCCCGAGTTGCCGCTGGAATCTCCCCCGGCTACGCCGGTATTGCCGGTTATTCCCTCTGCCGCCACCGCTACGCCGGCCACCACCACCCCGCGGTAGTATGATGGTGGAGATTCGGAAATCAGTGCCGCTGACACTAGCCCGGCGCCGGTTGATTAACCGGACGGTGCGAGTAGCCCGGCAATACGTTCCCCGTCTGCGGCGCGGCGTAGCGATTATTCTGGTGGGGGAGCGCGCTATGCAGGCGCTGAATCGCCGCAGCCGCGGCCTTAATCGTCCGACCGATGTATTAACTTATGCCTGGGCCGAGGAGCGGCGCGTCAAGTCCGCGGCGCTCGGCGAGATATATCTCTGCCCCGCGATAATCCGGCGGCAGGCGCGCGCTTTTGGCGTAAAGGCTGATGCGGAATTTATCCGCTCCCTGGCGCATGGGCTTTTGCATGCGGCGGGCTACGACCATCAGGGGGTCCGGGAAGCGGCGCGGATGTTTAAGGTTCAGGAACTGATTGTGAACCAGGTGAGGCTACATAATTTATCAATAGTTGTTAATTAAAAATTACGCCAGGGCTAAAATAATCAGCACTGTCGGTAATTGTTTGTGACCAATAAACCCAAAACACTCCCTGCTTTCTTGGGTCGCCGCCGTTTGGCCGAGAGCGTCCGGGCCGCCGGGCGCGGTTTACTGGCGGCCTGGCGCGGCGAGCAGAATTTTCGTCTGGAAGTATTAATCGGGATGATGGTCGCGGTCGGGTTATTCGCGCTTCCCTTTACCGCCGGCGAGCGGATTGGCGGGTTATTGCTGATTGGTTTGGTATTAAGTTTGGAGCTGGTAAATACGGCCGTCGAACGTTTAGCCGATTTACTGCAGCCCCGCCTGCACCCCTTGGTTTCTTTAGTTAAAAATACCCTGGCCGCTGCCCTGCTCGTGGCGGTGCTGGTAGCTTTGATAGGAGGTTTGGTTTTGTTTCTGCCATATTTGCTGCGATTTTTCCTGGGGAGCTGGTAATTAAACCGGTGGCGCGGCGCTACTCTATTTAGATAAGGGAAAAAGGTGTATAATAGTATTATTGATTCAAGATAATTTTTTTTATGAAGCGTTCTTCGCCGGAATTACTTGCCGGACTTGACATTGGCTCGTCGCAGCTGCGCCTGGCGGTGGGGCAATTAGTGCCGCCGGCGGAAACGGGCGGTCGTCCGACGCTGCAGATTGTGGGGGTGGCCGAAACCGAGGCGAGCGGCGTGCACCGGGGCACCATTGCCAGCATTGAGGACGTAGTTTCCGCCGTTTCCCATTGTCTGGAGCGCGCCGAGCGGATGGTGGGTTTCCCGGTGCCGGGCGTTACCGTGGGTATTGCCGGTCTCCATATTATGACCCAGGAGAGTAAAGGGGTGGTGGCGGTTTCCGCGGGCGATAGCGAAATTACCGAAAGCGACGTGGAGCGGGTGGTAGAGGCGTCGCGGGCGATCGCCACGCCCCTTAATCACGAAGTGCTGCACGTGCTGCCCAAGCGCTTCAGCATTGACGGCCAAGGCAACATCAAAGATCCGGTAGGAATGACTGGCATCCGCCTGGAGGTGGATTCGTTGATTATTTTAGGCGCCTCTACCCAGATTAAAAATCTTACCAAAGCCGTCTATCGGGCCGGTCTGCAGATCGATGATCTGGTGCTCGGGATTCTCGCCACCAGCGAGGCGGTACTAACGGCACGCCAGAAAGAAATCGGCGTGGTGGTGGTAAATTTAGGCGCTGCCACCACCAGCCTGGCTGTCTGGGAGGAAGGTGATTTAGTGCATCTGGCGATGCTGCCCATCGGCAGCGAACATATTACCAATGATCTGGCCATCGGGCTGCGCACTTCCCTGGAGGTGGCCGAAAACGTAAAAATTGAATACGGCGAATGCCTGCCGGCGGCCGTTTCCAAACGCGATGAAGTTGATTTGTTTGCGCTGGGCAGTCCTGAACACGAAGCAGTCAAGCGCCAGTATATCAGCGAGATTATTGAAGCGCGGGCCGAGGAAATTTTGCGTAAAATTGACGGGGAGCTGTCTCGCGTTAAACGCAGCGGCTTGCTGCCGGCGGGAGTGGTATTAACCGGCGGGGGGGCCAAACTGCCGGGGATTGCCGAATTAAGCAAAAGTGTGCTGCGCCTGCCGGCGATGCTGGGTTACCCGCTGCAGCTCGCGAGCGTTACCGAAAAAGTTAATGACCTGGGATACTCCACTGCGGTCGGGTTGGTGAAGTGGGCCAGCCTCTACGGCGGAGCCACGGGTGGCGGGCGGAGCGCCTGGGGAGGCGGAGTCCGGCGCACGATGAATTCCGCCGGGGCGCAGATTAAAAAATGGGTGCGGGCGCTGATTCCTTAAGCAATCAGCCCAAGGTCACTATGACTTAGTCAGGGCAAGTTGAAACTGTGGAATAATAGCAATAGCCAGTTAGCATCAGGGCGCGGCAGACGAGTGTCTTTGGGCGCGCATCCCGATCTCAAGTCGGGAGAGCACCCAAAGAGTGTCTGCCGCGACCAACCCAGCAATCCTAGCAATAGCGATAGCGACCAGGCAAAAAACAATACAGTAAGTAGTCCCTTACATTCTCAAGTTATACACAGGCAGATGGAGTTTTGCTTGACAAGCCATTTTAAGGGGCGTACACTAAAGAGCGAAATTAACAGCGCTCTTTATTTTTTAATCGGAGGAAACTTTTTGAACACAAAATGTGTTCAATTGATTTAATATGCCTCAAGTAAAACCGGAAATAGAATCATTTGCCAAAATTAAGGTGGTGGGAGTAGGCGGCTCGGGCGGCGCGGCGCTCAATCGGATGCTGTCCATGAAGATTCGCGGCGTGGATTTCGTCGCCATGAATACCGATGTGCAAGCCCTGCATCACAATGCGGCGCCGGCCAAAGTTCACATCGGCAAAACCGTTACCCGCGGGTTAGGGGCCGGAATGGATAAGGAAACCGGCCGGCGCGCCGCCGAAGAATCGCAAACCGAAATTCGCGCCGCGCTGGAAGGCAGCGATATGGTATTCATCACCTGCGGCCTGGGCGGCGGCACCGGCTCGGGGGCCAGTCCCCTGGTCGCGCAAATTGCCCGCGAGCTCGGGGCGCTCACGGTGGCCGTAGTCACTAAGCCGTTTTCTTTTGAAGGGCCGCAACGTTCTACCATTGCCGAGGCGGCCTGGGACGAGCTGGCGCGCAATGTGGATACCATTATTACCATCCCCAACGACCGGATACTGCAGGTGATTGATAAAAAGACTACTCTGTTGGAAGCCTTTAAGATTGTGGATGACGTGTTGCGCCAGGGCGTGCAGGGCATCTCCGAGCTGATTACCATTCCTGGTTTGATTAACGTGGATTTTGCCGACGTCAAAACCATTATGCGCGATACCGGGTCGGCTCTGATGGGCATCGGCACCGGCAGCGGCGAAGCCCGGGCCGTGGAAGCCGCCAAGATGGCAATTTCTTCCCCGCTGTTGGAGCTTTCCATTGACGGCGCGCACGGCATTTTATTTGCCATTACCGGCGGCGCCGACCTTACCATGAGCGAAGTTTCCGAAGCGGCCAAAATTATTACCAGCTCGGCGGCGCCGGACGCCAAAATTATTTTTGGCGCCGTGATTGACGAAGCGCTCTCCGGCGGCGTGCGCATTACCGTGGTGGCTACCGGCTTTGATAATCGCCGGCCTACCCTCATCCGGGAACGCGAACGCGAAGAAGAGAGTGTCGCCGCTGGTCGCGGTTTTTTGCCTAGCAACTTCTTACGCCAGACCCAGAAAGCCGAAGAAGAGGAAGCCAAAAAATTTAAACACTTCACCCAGCGCTCCGCTCCCGCAGCGGCTTCTGCCGCCGCCCTGGACAGCAGTAAGGCGGCGGCTGATGAACTGGAGATTCCCGCTTTTATTCGCCGCAAAATGGGCGTCTAGGTTAACATCTCTTTTGATAACTTTTTCCTTTCTCCTTGATAACTTAAAATATGCGCTGCCCGGTGTGCAATCATACGGAAGTCAGCGTGGTAGACACGCGGGCGGGGGAGGATGACTGGAGCGTGCGCCGCCGGCGCGAATGCGACCGCTGCCATTATCGGTTTTCCACCATTGAAGAAACGGAGTTACTGGATACCACGGTGGTAAAAGCCGACGGCAGCCGCGAAGCTTATGCGCGCGCCAAGCTGGAAAACGGCATCCGGCGCTCGCTCACCAAGCGTCCCTATACCGAAGAGCGTTTCCAGCGCCTGGTGCATGCCGTGGAGCGGGATATTCAAAAAAAGAAGCGGCGCGAAGTGCGCAGCAGCGAAATCGGGGAACTGGTAATGAAGCACCTGCACACCTTTGATAAAGTGGGCTATATCCGTTTCGCCAGCGTCTACCGCGATTTCAAAGACGTGCGGACGTTTGAGCGGGAGCTGAAAAAACTCGCCAAGTAAGTTAGTTAGGACTTACGCGTTTGGATGCAGTTCAAGGCGGCAGCGAGCACTGGAGCGAGCCGTAGCCAAGACTACGGCGAGCGAAGGGCGCAGCGACAACGCTGAAATGCGCCAAACGCGTAAGTCCTATTAGTAAAATTATGCCGATTCCTGCTATTACTCCGGCTGAAGAGAGTAAACATCCCTCCGGCTCGGGGGCAGTTCATGATTTGCTGGAGAAAAACCTTAAGTGGTCGCAGATTATTTACGAGCAGAACCGCAAAATCAGCCGCCGCCTCACCTGGCTCGCCGTCGGCAGCTGGTTGCGTCTGTTGATCCTGCTCACTCCCATTATTCTCGGTTTGATTTTCTTGCCGCCCTTGGTGCGTAAAGCGCGCTGCGCCATTATCGGGGGAGCCGGCTGCCCCCAGTCTTCGCCGACGGCCGCTCCCTTCGGTTTGCCACTCTCCGAACTGCAGCGCTTGCTGCCGCAACTTCAGGGGGAAGCCGCCGGGGCAGTACTTAAACAAATCCAGCGTTGATCGGATTCTGCTATGTTTCGGGCGACCAAAATTGGGGCTACCCTTGGTCCGGCTTCGGCCACGGCCGAAGTAGTAGGACAGATGGTACGGGCGGGATTAAATTTCGCCCGTCTTAATTTTTCCCACGGCACCCTGGAGAGTCATCACGCCCTCGCGGCGCTGTTGCGCCAGCTTGCTCATGAGCAGGGAGAACCCTTGGCCTTGGTAGTAGACGTGCGCGGCGGCAAAATCCGGCTCGGGCTGCTGCCCCCCGCCGGCGTAACGGTTAACACCGGCGACATTATTACCTTTAATACCGCGGCGGTGGATTATCAGGACGGCGAAATTCCCCTGGATTGGCCGGGGCTTCCCGGCCAGCTTAAGGCAGGGGAGCGGATACTGCTGGACGACGGCCGGGTAGAAGTGCGCGTTTCCCGCCTTACTCCCGAGCGCATTTTCGCCGAAGTATCCGAAGGCGGTACCCTGGCTTCCCGCAAGGGCCTTAATTTTCCCGATTCCGCGCTTAAATTGCCTGCGCTCCAGCCGAGCGATGAAGCGGCCTTGCGGTTTGCGGTCGCCGTGCAGGCGGAATATGTGGCGCTTTCTTTTATCACCAGCGCCCGCGAGGTGGAAGCAGCGCGGCAGACTCTGCGGCGGCTGGGCGCCGGGCAGCAAGAATTGCCGGCCCTGATGGCTAAAATTGAGCGGGGCGAAGCGGTGCGCAATATTGAGGAGATTGTCGCGGCCGCCGATGCCATTATGGTGGCCCGCGGCGACCTGGGGCTGGAGCTGCCCGAAGAGCAGGTGCCGCTGTTGCAGAAAAAATTGATCGCCGTGGCGCGGGCGGCCGGCAAGCCCGTGGTGGTGGCCACCCAACTCCTTGATTCCATGCAGCTCCACCGCCGCCCCACGCGCGCCGAAGTGAGTGACGTCGCCAACGCGGTAATTGACCACTCCGATGCCCTGCTTTTGACCAACGAAACCGCTACGGGAGCGTATCCGGCAGAAGCGGTAGCCACCATGGCGGAAATTATTACCACCACCGAGGCCTCGCCCTACGATGATACCGTTCTCTCTACCGTGCCCAAAACCAACGTTTCCACGGAAAAAGCGGTTAGCGAATTGTCGCGCCTCTTGGCTGAAGAAGTGGGAGCGAAGTTGATTTTAGCCGCTTCCATCAGCGGCGAAACCGGGCGGCTCATCAGCCAGGTGCGGCCGCCGCTCCCGATCTTGGTCGCCACCGAAACCGAGCACGTCGCCCGCCAGCTTAATCTGTCCTGGGGCGTCAAGTCTTTTGTTATTCTGCCTTGCGCTTCCATTGAAGAATTAATTTCCCGCTCCCTCCTTTACATTAAACAGCACCAGCTGGCCGCGGTCGGCGACAAAATGATTATTGTGGCCGGCGAACCCGTGGGGCAGGCGGGGAATGTGAATTTGGTGGAGGTTAGAGAAATACGGTGAAGCAAAGCTATCTGGATAGCTTCCCAATTTATTTTATCCACACCTCGCCTTGCGTCCGGCTAGAGCGTCGGATACAGCGGAAACCTCTTCGTCATCTCCCGTATCTCCTCCCGAATCTTCTTCAATTTCTCCTCATCCGTGCTATTTCGCAACGCCTCGTCAATCCAGGCGGCAATACGGGTCATTTCCGCCTCTTGCATGCCGCGGGTGGTTAAGGCGGGCGTGCCGAGGCGGAGGCCGGAGGGATCAAACGGCGAGCGGGGATCGAAGGGAACGGTATTTTTATTTACCGTAATCCCGGCGCGGCCCAATGCTTTTTCGGCATCCTGGCCGCTGACGCCTTTATTAGTAAGGTCAATCAGCAGCAAATGATTATCCGTGCCCCCGGTGACCAGTTGATAATCACGCGCCAATAATTCCTCGGCTAATTTTTTAGCGTTGCGGACGATTTGTTTTCCGTATTCCTTGAAAGCGGGCGTGGCCGCCTCTTTTAGCGCCACGGCAATCGCCGCCGTCTGATGATTATGCGGGCCGCCCTGGAGACCGGGAATAATAGCGCGATCAATCAAAGTGGGGAGATTATTTTTAGTGCGTTCTACTTTTTTGAGCGGCGTAGACGGATTGCCGTTGCATAAAATCAAAGCGCCGCGCGGGCCGCGCAGAGTTTTATGGGTAGTAGTCATCATCACGTCCACGATACCGGCTGGCGAAGGATGAGCGCCCGCCACAATCAGGCCGGCGATATGAGAAATATCAGCCGCCAACCAGGCGCCGCATAAATCAGCAATCTGGCGCAACTTCATCCAGTCAAAAATACGCGGATAGGCAGTAGCGCCGACGAAAATCAGTTTAGGCTGTTCTTGCTTGACTAATTCGGCCATGGCTTCGTAATCCAGGTAGCCGTCGCGCCCAGTCTGATACTGCACCGAACGGTAGTAGACGCCGGAAAAATTAACTTTGAGCCCGTGCGTCATGTGCCCGCCGTAGTAAAGATGCATGCCCATAATAGTATCGCCCGGGTTCACCAGCGCAAAATAAATGGCGTGATTAGCCGGCGAGCCGGAATAGGGCTGCACATTGGCGTGGGTCACGCCAAATAGCGCTTTGGCTCGCTCCCGCGCCAGATTCTCTACCGCGTCCACATATTCGCAGCCGCCGTAGTAGCGCAGGCCAGGGTAGCCTTCGGAGTATTTGTCAGTGAGGCGCGAACCCAGGGCCGCGAGCACCGCCGGTGAGGTATGATTTTCGCTAGGGATCATTTCTAACCCTTCGGATTGGCGCTGGGTTTCTTGTTGAATCAGCTGGTAAATTTCGGCATCAGCGGATTGCAGTGAAGAGTTCATAAAATACTACAGAGTTAAAATTTTCTCATTGACTTACGCGTTTGGCGGCTATTGTCATTCCGACCGGAGTGAGCGCAGCGAACAAAGCGGAGGAATCCCTTATCGTTAATTCGTCGGTGCGGCGCGATAATCTTTGATTACGTCATAAACATTTTGAGCACAGTCAGCTGGCAAATTATTAACATCAAACCATCCCCACTCGGCGGTATTGCCGCCCGGCACAATCTCGCCGCGGCGTTTGGCGAGCCAATGAATCAGAATAATTACGCGCTCGCCGTCGCGCCGCAAGATCGGACGCAAAGGTTGAATTAACTCTACCTCAATGCCGAGCTCTTCCTTGGCTTCGCGTCGGCAGGCATCTTCAAGCGTTGCATCCCCATTTTCCACCTCGCCGCCCGGAAACAGCCAGGGCGTGATGCCGTACGGTTTGCGTTCGCGGTTAAGCAGCACCTTGCCGCCCTCAATAATCACCGGGCCGGAGGCGATGAGGGATCCGACGGGGAGTGGCATAGCAAAAAAGTTGTTCATCAACTTCGCTAATGATACCATGGGGAAGCAGGGGAAACAAGGTTTTTCTGCCCAGTTTAGCGGAATTTGGCTAAAATATGGGAATTTTGGGGGCGGAGTGTCCCACGGACGTGATAATGTCACCCTTTGAAGGAAGTTAAAATGTCACCCCTATGCTAGAATGATGAGTTACTCTTAACTCATCGCTAGTATGGATACTGACTTTAACTACCTTCGTATGACACCACGCGATTTAGAA
>JACPGS010000021.1 GCA_016189025.1 Candidatus Magasanikiibacteriota bacterium
GACGATCGCCATGCCCTCGTCCTTAACGGACGAGATGATTTTGGCCCGTTGTTCCGGGCTAACTGGCTGAGCCATATATACTAGGCTTAGCGCTCCGTAAAGGTGGAGCTATGTGTCTAGTATACAGGGTACACACCACCGGCCCATCGGTTGGCACACCCTCCGCCATAGCTTCGCATCACGTCTCGTGGCGGCTGGAGTACCCCTGCCCGCTGTCCAGGCGCTCCTCGGCCACAGCACCATCACCATGACGATGCGCTACGCCCATCTTGCCCCGAGCACCCTGCGGGACGCCATTGCCGTCCTCAACTCTTGCTCCGACGACGAACTTTTGGGCAACCGGTGGGCAACGCCGCCCACTCCCGACCTACCGGTCGCCGCCTATGGTCAGTCTATTTTCCGCTCTACTAACGAAAAATCTCTACCCTTTTTGGTAGAGACGTTCAGTGACCCCACCGGGAATCGAACCCGGATTTTCGCCTTGAAAGGGCAATGTCCGAACCATTAGACGATGGGGCCAAGTGCCTCCATTTTACACTGCAATGGCTAAAAGTCAATTGACAGGCAGAGGGATTTAGCCTACAATATGATAGGTTTGATTATTCAACCTTAGCCACCAATATGCACAAAGCAGCCGATATAGCAGCCGAGAGCTCCCCGGAGGGTGCGGTGGCCGAGGCCCCAGAATCAAGCAACGATGAAATTGTCGCTAAGTTAAGGGAATTTTGCGGCAAATGGTTAGCCGACCGACAGCACGCCGACCCGCTGGGAGCGCTAGATCAGTTTATTGAAACTATCGTCTATAACCTGAAGCATAATCAGCCAACAAAGCGGGAAGTTATCCGCAAAGTTTTTGATAACGACAAGGCGATTGCGCAGGTAGAAGAGATTATCGGCGCTGAACATTTAACCCCTATTTTGCATTAAACCAGCCGCCAGTTGTGCTTTGACGGCAAAACCGGTATACTATATACCTAACCCGCCGGAGGAGCTTTAGCCTGGGGACAAGCTCCTGGGGGAAGGAATTTATTAAACTATTTTAATTATTAATCATACTCGTAGTATGGCAGGCATGACCAAATCGGCCTTAATGGCCGCTCTTGCCGAAAAGACCGGCATGAGCAAAAAAGACGTCGCGGGATTTATGGACGCTATGGTCAACATGGCGTACCAGGAGGTTAAAAAGAGCGGTGTATTCGTGGTACCGGGATTAGGGAAATTGGTGAAAGTGAACCGCGCCGCCCGCATGGGGCGCAACCCGGCAACCGGCGCCACTATCCAGATTCCGGCCAAAACGGTAGTCAAATTCCGCGTGGCTAAAGCGGCCAAGGAAGCGGTGCTGTAAGCTGTTTTTCAGCGATCCCCAAGGATCAAAAAATGGTCAAAAAACCCCGACTTTTAGTCGGGGTTTTTGATTTTTTGTAATAAATTAACTTTTCAGGGCGTCTTTGAGGGCTTTGCCGGCTTTAAATTTCGGTACGCGCACCGCGGGAATCTGAATTTTTTCGGTAGGGTTCTGGGGGTTAACGCCGGTGCGGGCGGCGCGGGTTTTGGACATAAAGGCGCCGAAACCGGTTAACACTACTTCCTCTCCTTTCTTAAGAGTGGCGATGACCAGGTCCACGAAATTGTTAAGCATGTCTTCGGATTCTTTTTTGGAGATGTTCATTTTTTCCGCTAACATTTGGGCTAGTTCGGCTTTGTTCATAGGGTCACCACCTTTCTTTGCTTAGGGTTTATTAAGGGGCGCCAGGTGGCGCCGCCACAATATTTTGGCTTAACATCGGCTCGTAGTATACCACCCCTTAAATTTTTTGGCTACGTTTAGCCACTACTAGTTGTCCACAGGTTATTTAGCGTATTCTACTACTCTAGTTTCCCGGATTAAGGTGACCCGGATTTCCCCCGGGTACTTCAATTCCTGCTCAATGCGGCGGGCAATGTCTTTGGCCAGTTGCACCGCGGCGTAGTCGTCCACCTCGCCCGAACGAACAAATATGCGCACCTCGCGGCCGGCCTGAATGGCGTACACCTTTTCAATGCCGGGGAAATTGCCAGCAGTTTTTTCCAGGTCTTGCAGGCGGGCGACGTACTGTTCGTAAGTATCGCGCCGGGCGCCGACGCGCGAAGCGGAAATGGCGTCGGCGGCTTTAGTAACAGAAGAATAAATGTTGTAGGTTTTATCCTGGTGGTGGGTGAGGGCCGCTTGGCAGATATCCTCGTCCATGTTGAATTTTTTCAGAATCAGGTGGCCGATTTCCGGGTGCGACCCTTCGGTTTCGTGGTCTACCGCTTTGCCGATGTCGTGGAAAAAGCCGCATTTTTTGGCGAGCGTCGCGTTGAGGCCAAGTTCAGCCGCAATCATGCCGGACAGGTGCCCCACTTCGCTGGAGTGGTTCAGCACGTTCTGGCCGTAGCTGGTGCGGTATTTAAGCCGGCCGGCAATGGCCACTAGCTTCGGGTCAATGCCGGTAATGCCCATTTTGTAGAGCGCCTCTTCGCCCGCTTTTTTAATGTCCAGCGACAGCTCCTGTTTGGCTTTTTCAATAAATTCCTCAATGCGCGCCGGTTGAATGCGGCCGTCCAGAATCAATTTTTCCAGGGCGATTTTGGCCACCTGGCGCCGGATGCTGGAGAAACCGGAAACAATAATAGAATCCGGCGAATCGTCAATAATAATTTCGCAGCCGGTGAGCTTTTCCAGGGTTTTAATGTTGCGCCCTTCTTTGCCGATAATGCGGCCTTTCATTTCTTCGTTAGGGATGTTGACGATGGTGGAGGTAGACTCCGCGGCGTGGCTGGCGGCGCAGCGCTCTAGCGCCCCCACGGCCAGCTCGCGGGCTTTTTCCTCGTAAACTTCGCTGGATTCTTTTTCCAGCTTCAGCACGCGGCCGAGCAGGTCAGCTTTGCTGGCCTCCTCCACTTTTTTGAGAATTTCTTCTTTGGCCGCCTCGCGGGTTAAACCGGAAACTTCCTGGAGCTTGGCGATTTCCTGGTCGCGGATTTGTTCAATCTCCTGTTTGATTTGCTGTACGCGCTCCACTTTTTCCTGCAGTTTTTGCTGTTTATCTTGGATCTCCAGCAGCTTTTGGTCAAACACCGCTTCGCGTTTTTCCAGCCGCTGTTTTTCGCCCTGCAGGTCGCGGCGCAGGCGGGTTTCCTCCTGTTTGGCTTCTTCCAGAATGCGCACGGCCTTTTCTTTTGCTTCCAGAATCAGCCCCTGTTGTTTGTTTTTGGCCTCGGTTAGCATGGCGGCGGCTTTGGCTTCAATTGAGTTAGCCTGAGCCTGCGCCAGTTTTTTGCGCAGTACATACCCCAGGCCCAGGCCGCCGCCGAGCGCCGCGATAACCAGGCCGACGATGATCAGAATGTTCATAGGCAGTGTTTTTATTAGGACTTACGCGTTTGGCTGCAGTTCAAGGCGGCAGCGAGCACTGGAGCGAGCCGTAGCCAAGACTACGGCGAGCGAAGGGCGCAGCGACAACGCTGAAATGCGCCAAACGCGTAAGTCCTATTTAATTCATAAATTAAAAACCTCGCTGATATCTTCAGGAGGTGCAATAAACCCCGCTAAGCGGGGACGCCGCAGTTGACCGGCGGCGGCAGAATTTTAGACGAAAAACCAACTCAACCTGTGTGTTTAGCAACAGGAAGGGAAGAGCTGAGCGCGATTAAAGGCTTGCCGATTCAACGCCGTAAAAGACATAGCTCATGTTCTGCCGAGAGGTTTTTCGTTTAATTTCTGCTCCGTTGCACCCGGTGAAGATCGGTTAATGATTAGAGTGAGGGTAGTATAACAAAGGGCGTTGCCCTTGTCAAGGCTCTGGGCAGTCGGAAAAAAAACCACCCCGGAGGGTGGCGAGGGCGGCAGAAAGCTTTTAGCCCGATTCTTCATCAGCATCGGACGGCTTTTCCTCGCCTGGTTCTGTTACTATATCGTAGCCAGCGGCTACGTTACCGTATCCTTCCGCAATACCAGCGCTGAAGATTCTCGGGGTGCCTGGTTTGACATCATCTAGACTGACGGCGCGGCCAAAAAGCTCCTTCTCTCCGAGCAGTTTTTTTCGTTTTCGGTCTACCGCCGCCGCTTCGCCTTTAGGTTCCTGCGGCGGGTAGGGGCGGCGCTCCCAAGGGTGCATAAGCGGAATATTTAATTTGCAAATGATGGCGATGTGGACCCCCGTGGCGGCGAGACGAGTAGTCCACACCTTTCAGGTTCACGGGGGAAGTTACCTCCTTGTTTTTGGTTTTTGGGTGTTTCGTTTTTTTGTCCCCGGCCGTTTTTTCTTGGGCCGAAAGACCTTCTGGCTGAGGCAAGGGACGAATTGATAGCGAGGGCGGCGGCCTTCGTAATATGCCACCACCCGGGTGCGGCGCCCGTGCCGGCGCTTCTTTTTTTGCGGTTTCCGCCTCATTTCTTATCCCTCCTCGCTCTCATTATAGCCGATTATCGTCTGGCTGTCAATCGCCTCCGGCGGCTTGGCCTTTGCCAGCGAGTATTGCCCAATGCGGGTGCGCGTTAATTCAGCGCAGTAGGCGCCGACGCCGAGCCGCTGCCCAAGGTCGTGGGCGAGCGAGCGGATATAGGTGCCGGCCGAGCAGAGGACCTCAATTTTTAATTCCGGCCATTGATAATCAAGCAGTTTCAGAGCGTAAATTTCAATCGGCGCCGGCGGGCGTTCTATTTCTTTCCCCTGCCGGGCGAGTTCATACAGTTTGCGGCCGTTGATTTTTTTGGCCGAGTACATGGGGGGAGTTTGCTTTTGTTTTCCGACAAAACAATTTAGGGTGTCAGTAATTCTAGTTAAGGCCGAGGTGGGTTTATTAAATTGTTCGATTGTTTTTTGGTCGGTGATTTTGATGGTTCCGGTAGGATCATGCGTATCGCTTACCGCGCCCAAGCGCAGGGCGGCGACATACGTCTTAGGCAATTTCTTAAATTCATCCAGCCGCTTGGTCGCCGCGCGGCCGACGCCGACAATCAACAGTCCGGTGGCAAACGGGTCCAGGGTGCCGGCATGGCCGACTTTTAATTTTTTGCCCCGCCCTAATTTTTTCCGGAGATACGCCACTATGTCGTGGCTAGTCCAGCCCGCGGGTTTGTTGATGAGGAGGAACATAAGATTGACGGAGAATCAATATTCCCCTATACTACCAAAACTTTAGTCAGTAATACCAGCCCTCCTTCATGAACGTCTCGGAACTGGCTCGCCAGCTGCATATTAACCCTCCCCAAAAGCTCCTGCAGATTTTGCCCGAGTTTGGTTTTGATATCGGCGCCCGGGCGGTGAAAATTGACGATCGGGTGGCAGGGCAGATTAAGCGCGAGTGGCGCCGGATAAAATTCATTCTGCAGAAGCGCGAAGAAGAAGAGCGCGAGCAGGAGCGCCAAAAAGAGCGGGCGGCGCGCCGCGAGGCCGGCACCAAAGTATCAATTCCGGCGGTGCTGACGGTGCGGGAGCTTTCCGAGCGGCTGCAGCTGCCGCTTAACCGATTGATTGTGGAGCTGATGAAAAACGGAATTTTGACGGCCCAGAACGAAAACATTGACCACGATACAGCGGTGCTCATTGCCCAGGATCTG
Organism: Candidatus Magasanikiibacteriota bacterium; assembly: GCA_016189025.1. Lineage (GTDB taxonomy): Bacteria > Patescibacteriota > Patescibacteriia > Magasanikbacterales > GWA2-37-8 > JACPGS01. The sequence continues at coordinate 5,585 of JACPGS010000021.1, forward strand.
GGCTTTACCATAACTGAAGAAACCACGGCGCCCGGTACCGCGGCCGTTTCCACCGAGCACGTCGCGGCCCTGGAGGAGGCGCTCGCCGCCGGCGCCACTACCCCGCGGCCGCCGGTGGTGGTGGTAATGGGGCATGTGGACCACGGCAAAACCAAACTGCTGGACGCCATCCGCAGCGCTCAGGTGGCGGCCGGGGAAGCCGGCGGCATTACCCAGCATATCGGCGCTTATCAGACTATTTGGGTAAATCCCAAAACTAAAACTCATTCTGCCTTAACCTTTATTGACACCCCCGGCCACGAGGCCTTTACGGTAATGCGCAGCCGCGGCGCCAAAGTGGCGGACATTGCCATTCTGGTGGTGGCGGCCGATGACAGCGTCAAGCCGCAGACCGTGGAAGCGATTAACATTATTAAGGCCGCCAAACTTCCGGTAGTGGTGGCGATTAATAAAATTGATAAAGCCGGGGCCGATGCCCAGCGGGTGCGCACTGATTTAACCCAGCACCAAATAGTACCGCAGGAATGGGGCGGCGACGTGCCGATGGTGGAAATTTCCGCCAAAGAAAACCGCAACATTGATCAGCTGCTGGACACCTTATTGATTCTGGCTGATTTGCACGGCGAAGAAATTAAGGCCAATCCGGCGCGTCCGGCCGCCGGCACGGTAATTGAGGCGCACGTGGATCGCGGCGCCGGGCCGGTAGCGACCATTTTGGTGCAGACCGGCACACTCCGGGTAAACGATCCGCTCATCATCAACGGAGAAATTTACGGCAAAGCCCGCGCCCTGAAAAATTACCGGGGCGAAGAGGTGCGGGAAGCCCCGCCCTCTACGCCGGTGCAGATTGTCGGATTCCGCATTGCCCCCCAGGTGGGCGATGTCCTGGACGTGGGGCGGGCAGCGAGCGCCAAAGCCGTGGACGTGCGCACCAAGCGGGCGGAACAGACCGGCGCCGAGCGCCCGGCGCTGACGCTCGAGACAACCGAAGAAGAGGGGCGCAAAGTATTGAACCTGGTTATCAAAGCCGACACCTTAGGGTCGCTCGAAGCGATTGTCGGGTCGCTCGGCAACCTGCGCCATCCCGAAGTAGGGGTAAAAGTAGTCGGGAAGGGCCTCGGCAATATCAGCGAGGGTGACGTGGGCCGCGCCCAAACTGCCGGCGGCATGATTCTGGGCTTTAACGTTACCGCCACTCCGCTCGCCCAGGAAATGCTCGGCACCAGCGGCGTGCCGTTTCACCAGTTCAGCATTATTTACCGGCTGATTGATTTGGTGAAAGCCGAGTTGGAAAAATTGCTTAATCCGGAAGTGGTAGTCAGCGAGCTGGGCCGGGCGACGGTGCGGCAGCTGTTCCGGTTTGGCAAGAGTACCCAGATTGTGGGAGTAGTAGTAGAAGACGGCAAGCTCATTCCGGAGGCAAAATTGCGGGTGAAGCGGGGCGGGCAGGAAATTGGCGCCGGGCGCCTCGGCGCCCTGCAGGCGGGCAAGCAGGCGGTAAAAGAAGTGCCGGCGGGTAGCGAATGCGGGGTGCAGTTTGAGGGCAAAATTAAGCTGGAGGTGGGCGACACCCTGGAAGCCTATAGTGAGGCGACCAAAGAGAAGAAGCTGGTGTTGACTTAATGCTTTAATGTATATGCTTATTCTTACTGATCAAAATTTTTCGGCCGAGGTTTTGCAAGCCAAGGTTCCCGTATTCGTGGATTTTTGGGCGCCCTGGTGCGGGCCCTGCCGCCTGACCGGGCCGTTCGTAGAGGCGCTCGCCACCGAATTTGAAGGCCAGCCGGTGAAAATCGGCAAATTAAACGTGGACGAGAACGCGGCTACCGCCAGCCAGTACGGCGTAATGAGCATCCCCACTTTTATGATTTTTAAGGGCGGGCAGCCGGCGGATCAAATTGTCGGCGGCGTGTCCCGGGAGCAGCTTAAGGCTTTGATTGCTAAACACCTTTAGAGCCTGAGACTGAAGAAGAATGCTGTACACAATCGTTATCCGCCTGGTCGCTATCGCTATTGCTAAAATTAGCCTGGTTGGTCGCCCCGACTTAGTCGGGGCTCCCTAATGCTAACTGGTATTTTTAATTCTTCTATAGTCTCAGCCTATGATTACCAAACGAACCAAAATAATTGGCGGCATTGTAGCGCTAGCAGCGGTGTTAGCAGTTGTTGGAGTGGTATGGCAGCGGCGATTATTGATTTCGGCGACGGCGGACGGGGGGTTTTACAATACCAGAGAAGCCGGCAAAGCGCCCCTGGCGGCAGGGTTTGGGCCGTCGCGAAAATTAGCTTTTGGTTTAGGGCGGGCCGCGGTTTCATCAGTTGCGGAGGCAGACCAAGAAGCCGCCGGAGCGCCAGCACCGCCGGAGCCGGGGAGGGGGGGCGCCACGGAGCGGGAAGAGCGGTTGATTATTAAAACCGGCACCTTTTCGTTGGTGGTAAAAGACGTGCGGCAGGCCGTGGAAGCAATTATTCAGTACGCGCAGCAACAGGGCGGGTTTGTGGTGCGAAGTTCGGTGAGTAAAGTTGAAAAGTCAGGGGTAGCGCCTTCCGGCAGCGTTACGGTACGGATTCCGGCCGCACAGTTTGACCGCGGGGCAGGAGCAATCCGGGCGCTCGGCGAAGTGGCGAGCGAAGAAACCCGTGGGCAGGATGTAACCGAAGAATTTGTGGATTTGGAATCGCGTTTGCGGAATTTGCGCGCCGCCGAAACCGCCCTGCTCTCTATTATGCAGCGGGCTGGCAAAATTCCCGATGTGCTGGCCGTGGCGCAGGAGCTGAACCAGGTGCGGGGCGAAATTGAGCAGATTCAGGGGCGGATGAAATATCTGCGCCAGAGCGCGGAGTTCGCTACGCTTACCGTGTATCTGGCTACCGACCCCGAGGCTTTGCCGGTGATTAAAAAGGAAACCAAGTGGAAGCCCTGGGCCGTGGTAAAGGATTCGGCCCGGGAATTATTGGGGTTTGGCAAACGGCTGGTGGAGATTGCCATTCAGCTGGTAATTGTGGTGGTACCGGTGGTTTTGGTACTCGGCCTGATTGTCTGGGTACTGCTATTCCGTCTGGGGCGCCGGCTGTATCGGCGCTGGCGGGGGTAGTAAATACATTCTTTTTGTCATTCCGAGCGAAGCCGAGGAATCCCTTTATGCGTTATCACCGGCAATATGATTTTTATGTTTACATTATAGCCAGCGACAGCGGTACTTTGAGGCCATTTCAAAAGTAAGCCTGGGAACGTTATTGTCATTCCCGCGCCAGCGGGAATCCAGTGTCTTAACCAATATCGCAATTGTCTGGATTCCCGTTTACACGGGAATGACAGTTTTGAAATGACTTCTTTGTATATTGGTATAACCAATGATTTGGCTCGTCGTGTGAGCGAGCACAAACAGGGATTGATAGAGGGCTTTACCAAGAAGTATTCCTGTCATCGGTTAGTTTACTACGAACATCATACCGATGTTAATGAAGCAATCGCACGGGAAAAACAATTAAAGCGGTGGAGACGAGAGAAGAAGGAACGGTTAATCAAGGCAGTAAACCCGGGCTGGAGAGATTTAAGCGAAGAGTGGTTGAAGTAAATTGACCGAAGGGATTCCTCCACTCCGGTCGCCTAAGGCGACCTCCGGTCGGAATGACAATTAGGGGCTCCTCCACACTCTCGTCTCGATCCAGTCTGGTCTCGGTCAGTCGGAATGATAGAAAAATACTTATGGTTTCATTTTCTCCTTTTGCCAATGCGCTTGCCCAGCTGAAGCGGGCGGCGAAAATTTTGGCGCTGGATAATTTGACGTTAAACAAATTGCAGACTCCGGAGCGGGTGCTGACGGCAAAAATTCCGGTTCCCCTGGATAATGGCACGACGCGTGAATTTGTTGCTTACCGCGTTCAGTACAACGATGCGCGCGGGCCGTTTAAGGGCGGCATCCGCTATCACCCGGGCGTTACCGAGGACGAGGTTAAGGCCTTGGCGTTCTGGATGACGATGAAGTGTGCCGCGGTGGGGCTTCCCTTGGGCGGGGGCAAAGGCGGAGTGGTGGTCAACCCCAAAGAATTATCCGCGGGCGAGCTGGAGCGCTTGTCGCGCGGCTATGTGCAGGCGTTTTATCAGCACCTGGGTCCGACCAAAGATGTGCCGGCGCCGGATGTGTACACCAATTCGCAGATAATGGCCTGGATGCTGGATGAGTATGAGCATTTGGTCGGCGAGCATGCGCCCGGGATGATTACCGGCAAACCTCTTTCTTTAGGGGGCTCCCTGGGCCGCGCCACGGCCACGGCGCAGGGAGGCGTTTATATATTGCAGGAGCTGATGGCAAAATTGGAGCGCAGTCCTAAAAATACTACTGTAGCCATCCAGGGATTTGGCAATGCCGGCGCTAACGCGGCCAAGCTGTTGCACCAGCTAGGTTATAAAATTGTGGCGGTAAGCGATTCGCAGGGCGGCGTGTATAACGAAGACGGTATTGATCCGCGGAAAGCCGAAGCGATTAAACAGGCGGGCGGGATGCTCGGCTGTTATTGCCTGGGCACGGTGTGTACCCTGGAGCAGATTAAAACCGACGGGCCTTGCCGCGCGGTTAGCAACGAGGAGCTTTTGGAATTAGCGGTGGACGTTTTGATTCCCGCGGCGCTGGAGAACCAGATCACCGCCGCTAACGCCGACCGGATTAAGGCAAAAATCATTCTGGAGCTGGCCAACGGGCCGACCACGCCCGAAGCTGATGAAATCTTAAACAAAAAAGGCACCCTGGTGGTGCCGGATATTCTGGCCAACGCCGGCGGTGTTACGGTGTCGTACTTTGAGCAGGTGCAGAACGCAATGAATTATTACTGGAGCGAAGAAGAGGTTTCGCCTAAACTTAAAAAAATTATGGTTGATGCTTTTGCCGCGGTGTGGGGGGCCAAAGGAAAACACCAGGTAGATTTGCGCACCGCCGCTTTTGTGCTGGCGGTGGAGCGGGTGGTAGAGGCAATGCGGGAGCGAGGAGAAAGCAACACTAAAAAAGGCAGATAGTTCTTACTGTCTGAAGACAATGCCGCTCCGCTTAATTTCATTAGTTAATTCATTCTTCTGGCGCAGATCAGCCGGACGCAGGCCAATTGGTTCAATAGTGAGCCCGGAGTCGTGCAAACGCTTAGACCACAAATAATGCATCGCATTCCAAGGATCGCGAAAGCGCGGCGAAACAACGCATACGTCAATATCGCTCCAGCGGTGGGCCGTACCTTTGGCGTACGAGCCAAACACAATTACGGAGGTAATCGGCAGGTGGTCGGCTTCCAAGGCGCGGATGAAGTCGTGAATTTCTTTGGTTACATTTTTCGGTAGTGACCTTTTAACCATAGGATTAATTGTTTAGTTATATCAAGGTATCGGGCAGTAAACGGATGCGTGCATTTTTTATAGAAAGCGAGTTTGATGTTGTCGTACCGCGCCGCAACGTTGAAAGTAGCAATAGTACGCAAGTGCTGTGTCTGTTCTGTCGTTGGTTGGAGTTTAGTCAGCGTGGCTAGTTTAGCCAAATCATGAATATACGGAGCCGGCTCTTTGGTGGCCCGTACTACCAATCCCTTCAACAGTTTTTCCAGCGCCAGATGGCAAAAGAATAAACAGGCGTCATAGCGTTTTAATTTAAACAAATCACGGGCAATCTGCCAGTTCCGTTCGCCGGAGCGGAGCCAAAACGCAACGATTTCGGCAGTAGTATAACTCATAGCCGCAATCAATAGGGGTAGTTTAACAGATTTTTTACCAACAGTCAAAATAAACTAGTTGTATTTAGAAAATACATCAGTGAGAAATATTTTGATTGCCGAATTCTTAGAGAAATGGGAGGGCGGGCCGGGGAGGTACAAATATCGTACCGCCTCCGGCCCACCTAGTAGTTGCGCCGCTCACTGGCGCAGGCACTCGTCGTCCGGCGACCTGATCTCGCCGTCGGAGCACCACCGCACCAGCGCCGCCATCCAGCGGCACGGCGTGCCGTTCGGGGGGAGATAGGCCAGGCCCCTCTGGACATCCTCCAGGTGAAGGATGACTGATGGGGGGCAGAGCGGCGGGGTTGCCTCGCGCCTGGCGAGGCGAGGGGCACAGGCGATCAGGAGCACGCAGGCTCCCCACAGAAGGGTGCGCAAAGAGTTTCTCCTTTTTTCTCGCCCGAGGGCCGGGGTAATCCCGGGGTACTCAGAGCGGAGAGAAATGGCGATCCCGAATAAAAGATCGTCTGCTTTTCTCCGTTCTGAAAGCCAGTATTATTATAACAAAATAATGTCTTACTCTAGCACAGTTGGCGGTGGTTGTCAACCCCCCCCAATTTCCTCCGACCTCTCCCGGCCTGCCGCCATTGACAGATTGTTTAGGCTATGGTAAAAGGATTTTGCCGGGACAGGCTCGGCAGAAAAGGAGGATCTCAATGCGTAGCGCTCTTTTGCTTTTGGTTGGTATCTGTTGGTTGGGGGGCTGCGACTGGCCGTACCAGTTCCCGATCGTCGGTACGGCCTGCGAAAGCGGGACGCTCACCCCCCAGGCGGGCGAAACCGACGTGGACTGCGGCGGCGGGTGTCCGCAGTGTGACGACGGACGTCGCTGTCAGGTCAACACGGACTGTAAGAGCGGATTCTGCGTGAACGGCACGTGCGAGCCGGCTCCGACCTGCACGGACGGGATCAAGAACGCCGCGGAGACCGACGTGGACTGCGGCGGCAGCGACTGCCTGCCGTGCGGCGACGGCCAGGGGTGCCTGGCGCCGACGGACTGCGACAGCGGGCTGTGCGTGAACAACCGGTGCCAGCCCAAACCGACCTGCACTGACCACGCGAAGAACGGTGTCGAAACCGACGTGGATTGCGGCGGACAAGGCAATGGCTGTCTGCGGTGCGCCGACTACCGGGAGTGCCTGGTCGGCGACGATTGCGACAGCAAGGTCTGCAAGACTCGGGACCGCGGCAACCAAACCTGCGAGCCCAATTCCTGCTCCGACCAGGTCCACAACGGCAGCGAAACCGACGTGGACTGCGGCGGCAGGTGTTCGGCGAACTGTCCGACAGGCAAGATGTGCAGCAGCGCTTCCGACTGCGTGAGCGGTGTCTGCACCAGCGGCGTTTGCGGCTAATACGCTCGCTGTCATCACGATCTTTTCAATTCAAGGAGGCACGACCAGATTCTCTAGCGCGTTCGCGCGCCCGCGAGAGTCCTTCGGTCCCAACGGCAGCTCGGTCCCACCCTGCTGTCAGTGCCTTGAGCATAACCATGCTTTGTTGAAGGTATAAAAAAATCCCGACTTAGTCGGGATTTTTTTGATTCCTCAATACTCATTATTCAATCAGGATTGAGGAATCAGGAGGAGAGCGCGTCGCGGGTAGTCGCTCCCCTCCTGATTTAGGGGCGACGACGCTCTCCTCAGTATGCCAGATTCGCTCCGGCCGGGCGGCTAGTGGCAGAGGTGTGGACCGCGCGGTGGTTTGGCGTGTCGCGTGCACAGGCACGCGCACTTGGGCCACATGCCACTTGTGATCTCCCATCCCTGTCGCCATGCCCCCTGGTGGCAGTACCACTCTTGGGGGTCGAGCGCTGCCGGAGTCGCTGCCTCGGCCGGGGCCGGGGGCACCGGGGCGGACACCGTTACGGCGGGGGCGGCCTTTGGGGTCGTCGCGCAGCCGGCGCTACTGACGGCTACCATCGTCAGCAGGACGACACCAATGGCCACCGCGACGTGTGGCCAGTAGTAGCGGAGCGCGCTCGTTTCTTCTCTTCTCATGGCTCCTCTCCTTTTTCTTCCGGCAGATTTTCCTCCGCCGGTTCGTCGTTGTTGTTTTTGATTCTGACCCACCACCCGCCGCCATCGGCCGGGTAGCATTCCTGCTCCGGATTGCGGCCACAGTCAGTGGGACGACTCTCGGCCTTGATCCAGATTTCCTGCACCTTGCCTTCTTGGAGCCGGAGCTCAATCTTGATTTGCTCCGGCTCCCGGTAGTCTTCTTCCCTTTCCGGTTCGGGCTCCTCCTGCCGTTGCCGCGTTGACGCAGGCAGAGAGCAGTGTTCGTTGTCGCGGGGTTGGCGGCAGTACACGATCAGGCCAACGATCGCCACCCCGCTCCAGAGAATTTTTCCCAGATCGTAGGGCCTGGTCATGCCGCCCCTCCTCTCCTTGCCTTTTTGGGTTGTTGTCCGCTGCCTCCTCTTTAGGCCGCGAACAGTGGAATGAGCTTAACGAAGCGATTCCGCGCCTGTGGCGGGGAGGCTCGCTTCGCTGAATTAAGGCGCCAATCCGACGCCCTAATTCAAAAAAGCGATACAAAAGTTTACCACAAAACACCAGAATTGTCAACCAAAATCGTCGTCGAACAGAGCGATTTTGGCTAAGTTAAGGCACGTGTCCCACGGACGTGATAATGTCACCCTTTGAAGGAAGTTAAAATGTCACCCCTATGCTAGAATGATGAGTTACTCTTAACTCATCGCTAGTATGGATACTGACTTTAACTACCTTCGTATGACACCACGCGATTTAGAA
>JACPGS010000022.1 GCA_016189025.1 Candidatus Magasanikiibacteriota bacterium
GACGATCGCCATGCCCTCGTCCTTAACGGACGAGATGATTTTGGCCCGTTGTTCCGGGCTAACTGGCTGAGCCATATATACTAGGCTTAGCGCTCCGTAAAGGTGGAGCTATGTGTCTAGTATACAGGGTACACACCACCGCGCTCGGCATATCCATCCGGCCGATCACTTTGAATGGCGTGTTGCCGAGGAGTACTGGCACGAGGCTGTCGCTCGCCTCGTCGAGCAGAACCGGCGACTGGGTACACAGAGCGAGCGACACGTTCCGGCTCCGGCCGGTCGTTTCGATTGCCTCGCAGCAGTCGCTCAAAATCGGTACGATAAGGTGGGCCTCGTCGGCAAACAGGCGCACGTGATGGCCCGGATAAGGGCTCGGCCGCTCGAGGAGGTATTCGACGGCCAAGCGTACGATGAGATTGGCGAAGAACCGCGTCAGCACGGAGAGACCGCCGGTCGGGCGCCCAAGATCCACGAGACAGGCACGTCCCGGACCGAGCAATTCGGAGAACTGCACGCAGGTCGGCGCCGACATCATGCGTTCGAGCGACTCTGAAGCTGCGAGCGCCAGGCGAAGGCGGCCGGCGCAACTCGCACGCAATTCTTCGCTGAGCTGTGCCGAAAGGAGAAACTGCTTGGCCCGCTCCGAGTCCGTGATGGCAGCGAGACACTTGAGGCCCTGAGGGATGATCAGCCCGTCAAGCGCCCACAAGGGACTGGCACGCGGGTCGGGACTGGCGAGGGGAGCCAGCAGGCAATTTTGGATGACATCAATCTGCCGGGAACCCGCCCCTAAATGCGCCTGCGTACCGACGCCAGTTGACACGGTGGCGGCGAGGTTGGCCAGGCCCAGGCTTCTCACCTCAAGTGGGGTGTTGCCGCCGCGGGCGAGGTGCTTCAGGTTGAAAGCGAACGGAAGGGCCGCAAATGGATCAAGCACACGTACGTCGACGAGTCGCTCCGGCCGTAGCGCTGCTACGCCGGAGAGAAAAGCCTTGATGTAATCGCCCTTACCATCGACGCCCAGTAACGCGTGCCGTTTCTCCAGTGGGCAGTCCGAGAGGCAGAACTCGGCGGCGGTCGCCGCCGCAAACATTTGGGTCTTGCCCGTCCCCGAGGCCGAGAAAACCAGCCCATGACTTGCCCGCACGGGCGACGGTGCCGGCCAGATGATCGGCACCGCTCCTTCTCCGTAGCCGATTACTACCTCTCCTTCTTTTATGGTCGGTGGCGCGGTGCGAGGCACCCGCCACCGCTGCCACGTCACCGCCCACCGCGTGAAGTCCAACATCATCAGTCACGCTCGACGCGGCGCTTGAGACCAGGTTTCGGCTCGTCGAACCAGTGCTCGAGTCTGCGGCGGTGCCGGGTGTAACGGACCCAGGTGGCAACCACGAGCAGCACCACCGCGACGCCGACAAAGGCGCCAAGGTAGTCGTCGCCAAACGACCCAGTCTCCGCGAACAATTCGTCGAGCAGGGCGCCGACAATCGCGAGCGCCACCGCCACCAGGAAGGTCCGGAGCGCCAGCCGGCGGGCGCCCACCACGAAGAGAAGAGCGGCGATCACAAAACAGAGCAGGCCGAGCGAAGCCATCAGCGATCCTCCTGGTCGTTGCGCACCGGACGATTGCTCCGGTGCGGTGATGGGGTGAGGGCCGGAGGGAGAGAACTCCGGGCCCGCCGGAGACTGTCGGCGTCTTTGGAACGGCGGAATAGATCCTCAAACCGGCACTCCTCGCGCAGGACAGCGCCAGGCAGACCCATTGCCGCGAAGGCGGCCTGCCAGGCTTCCCGCAGCGTCTGCGACTGACGGGCAGTCCAGGGGGTGCCGTCGGGATTGCGCCGATCATGCACGCCGCAGACGTAAGAGTCGCTTCCGGACAAGTCCGGAAGCAGTCCCTCTTCCCGCAGCTTCTTGACGAACGCCGACGGCTTCGGGACTTCCCGCTCGAAGTTGAACCCGAGCGCGGCGCTCACCTCGCGCAGGTCCGAGACCAGGATGAGCTGACCGTGGCCGTTGGCCTCGGCGAGCGCCCGCCCACTCTTCCACAGGGTCGCCACGATGCCGCTGCAGTCGGAGAGGGGCGGCAGTATGAGGTCCGCGATCAGTTCTTCGGACTCGCGCCGCCAGCGGCGCTTGCGGGACGCCACTCCGCCACCCCAGCGACGGGGAACGCGCAGCTCTAAGACCACCGTCACGTCGCCCACGTCGCAGCCGGTAGCGAGCACTGTGAACGTTGATCCAGGGGGCGGGTTGCTCCCCAGGAAGGCCAGAGCCGCTGCCTCCACCTTCACTTCGTCGCAGGTCGATGACGTGGAGCGATCACAGACGAGCACGGCGGAGTGGGGTAGCCGATGCCCATCGCAGCCGAGGAAGAGCAAGAGGAGCAGAGCCCTACGCATGGCCATCCCCTCCCTTCCCGCCGCTCCCCGCCCGGCCCGCAAACCGGGCGCCGAGGGCGTAGACCCACCTCGCCGCCGCGAGCCTCGCCTGGAGAATCCGACGCCCTCTGGCCTCGGCAGCGGGGTCCCTCGCCACCGTCTCCGGAGAGCCGCTCGCCCGCCGGCGCTCCTGCTCGTGCGCCTCCAGACGCCGCACCTCGGCCGCGCTGGCGCGCAAAGCCAAGTCAGTCTCTCGCTCGCGGGCGCGGTACCGCGCCCGACGCTTCAGAAACGCTCCCACCTGCTCGTGGGCGACACCGGCCGCCAGCCCCCCAACCAGGGGAATCAGAAAGCCGAATAGCGTCAGCGCCCAGGAGGCCTCGGCCGAAGCCGCCCCGCGCAGTACCGCGAGCACCACGCCGCAGCCAAACAGGAGCAGCCAGCCGCCGAGCCGGCGCAGGGGGACGGTTTCCTTGGCACGGACGCCGGCCGCGGCGTTCGCGAGCACCGCCAAGACCGTCATCACCCCAACGAGGAGAACCGTGAAGGACGGTGCGTCGGCAAGACTCTCGGTCACGACGCCCAGGGCGTCAGCGAGCGCCTGGAAGGTGAAGGCCGCGTCCCCGAGCAGGATCATTCCCGCAAACCCGATCCAGAGCAGGGGACCCCAGAAGGGCGGCTCTCTTGCCACCACGGCGGGCAGCTTTCCGAGGAGCGCCTGGTACCTCTTTCGCGCGCTCGCGAGCCCGGTCTCGGACGAATCCGAGGGCATCGCCCCGCTCGGCGCTGGGGTGATACCTTGACTACCCGCTCCGGTTCGTCGCGGGGCACGCGCGGATAGCGGGGCGTCCAGGGTGGCGCTGCGGATGCGATCCAGGAAGCGGGCGAGGGGCAGGCCGCTCATGCCGGCGTAGAAGCCAGCCAGGCGCTCGCGCCAGGTAAGCGGCCTCACCGCAAGGCGGGTCTTGTCGGTCTTTTCCATGGAGCACTCCGTCCGAGGTTTCTGGACCAAGGCGACCCAGCAAGCTCCATGCCTCGACCGCCGCCTGCCCTTCCCCGTCGCGCTCCCTTCAAACGTTTCGCCAACGTTTGGAATCGCCGCACGAAACCTACCCGTCCCGTGCCCCTTTTTTTCTAAACGTTTGGTCCGCCTGCCGCCTCGCGATTCGTCTCCTTGTTGCCGTACCCAGGCTGCCCTGAAGGTCAGCCGCGCGAAGTAGCCCGGCGTCGAAGAAGCGAAGCCCGACAATCTCGATCCTTCCCTCGGTGAGTTCCTCCGACTCCGGCCGCTTCCGATTGAGCCACCGTGCCATCCCGGATAGCGATCCCTGAGTCGCAACGGAGGCCTGCTTGAACTCAAGCCAGCATACCTTCGCACCGATCGGCCCGCGGCTCTTCGATCGCACGCGGCGGGTGGCGTTGCAGATTCCTAACGCGACACATCGCGTACCAACACACTCGAGGTCGTTCTCGTCGGCGGCACCTTCGGCCGGAGCCGCCGGTGAGCCAAGCTCAGCGGGTGCGGGGACGGCACCCAGACTCGCCTGCTGCTCCCCCCGATCACTTCTCCAACTGGTGAGGTGAGCGATCCACGAGATGAGGTACCCGGCGGCGGATCTGAACTCCCTCTCCGCTTCTTCCACACTCTGCCTCTGCACCGTTGAAAGTTGCGTCTCTTTAGCCACCAAGTCCGAGAGGTATATCAGCGAGCCTTCCATGACCCGGATGTTCGCGTGTAGCAGGAGAGGCAGGTCTTGCGGAAAGGACTCTTCCGACGATGACTCGACGGGCTGTTCCTTGCCAAGAGTAACCGTATTCGCTATTATACTTGCACGCACGTCTTCGTGCGTTTCACCCCCCCGGCCACTGGCGTGGGCGCGCGGGTCGCCGGTCTCGGCTGGGCCGAGACGGTTATGGATTCCGGGCTCCTGCGGGAGCAGCCGGGAGGGGGGTTTTTCCATAGGTGATACCTCCACCTTGGGGAGACTCTTTGCCTAGCCGGCGGCGTTGCGTGCCGTTCACTAGGTTGCCTTTCGGCTGCTCCCCAACTATCCTGCTTATTGCCGGGCTTCCGTTCCGATTTCCTCCGTACACGAAAAGGGCTGGTTGCTAAAATAGGGCTAGTGTCATAGGCATTACCTATCCAAAATCAGCTCTAGTTGTTTGGAATTGGCGCGTCGCGATTGGGAGGCGCTTTTCCCGGAGAACCCGGATGGTCTCAACGCCATGAGGCGCCGTCCTCCTGTTGCGCCGATGGCGTGCGGGGAGGATCGACCGGTGGTGGCAGCGTCACGCCCTCGGCGGAGCACGGGGCCGGTATTGGTCGTTGCGTTGGCCGCGCCGTAGCGCGAAGGGCCTAACCGACCCGCCTCTGAGGAGAGCAGGACTGCTTGGACTGCTCCCTCTCCAGAGGTACTCCGATTCGTCCTGATACGGTCCGGCGTGCGCTCAGCACACGCCGGAAAGGAGAGGTGACGCGCCTGATGGCGTCACAGAGGTCCACCCAGGATCTGTCGAGGCGACCATCGGGGAGGCCTGGTCTCCCTGATGATCAGCCCCCCGAGCCAGCATCGCAGCGGCACACGACTTCGTGCCACCGCCCAGGTCTACTTTAATGCACGTGCTCGGGGCTAACTCAAGCTCTCGCCGCGACGACCCTTCTCCGTCTTCTTTCTGAGCGAGGTTTCGGCGGATTGCCTCTCCGGAATATTCCGGTCTCCTTTTTGATGACCGCCGTCACGCTCCTGAGTCCCGGCGGGTACTTGCATAGTTTGTAGCCAACGAGACGCCCAATGTCAAGGGTACCACATGCCACTGGTCCCTACTCGTCGCCCCGATGGCTTACCTTATCCGACAGTCGTATATGCTGTACGCAATCAAGCTCGGCCCGGTGGCGGTCGGGACAGGAACGACCTACCTTTACCTCGGTCTGCGCAACGGTGGCGCGGGCATCCTGCCACCGGTGACCGGTGACCACGATCGTCTGGCTCTCTGCGCGTTCGTGCAACAGGCGCCGGGTGAGGAGTTGTACTGTGAGCCCTCCCTGGAACCAGCCGGCGCCCTGCTCGGCTTCCGCCCTGCCAAGCTCCCGCGCTGGGCTGCCCCGATTCGGGCTACGCTGGCGCTGACCGTCGGGCTCGGCACGCTGCTGCAGGGGACCGAACCGCCCGCCGTTGAACTCCTGATCGAAGGCGCTGCCCACTTCTGGCGTGCTCGGCCCTGGCGCTTCTGGGCCCATACCGCGCCCCTCACGGTTGCCATCTCGGGAGCGCGCAATGAAGAACTCGAGGGCTCGATCATGGGGGCAGGCGGCTTCGAGTATGGGCTGGCGCTCTACCACCGCAAGGGAGCCCTCGCCCGCATGGCGGCCTTGATGGCCGCGGGAAGGCGCTCGGCGATTACCGAAGACGGCTATGCCGTCACCTTCGACAAGGAGCCGGCCTTTGCGGTTGAGGCCCTGGATGATGCCTACTCCCTGCCGCGCGTTCCTTTTCCGGTGCGGGTGGAGAAGGGACGCCCGGCCTCACCGCGCAACCTTGAACTCGCGCTTCTCTCAGGCGCGCTGGGCGCGGTCGCCGCCCTTTCTCCCGAGCAACCTGAAACCTCCTGCGAGGTGGAACTCGGCGACGAGCGACTGTCCGTCCACGTCCGGGCGCCGGAGCGGGAGACGTAGAAGCGCGGCGGGGGAATCAAGGACGCCGACCCCGCGTCATCCTGACTGCCGCCAAGCGTTGCCCACCGGTTGCCCACGAACTGATGAACAGTGAGATCGGGTGACAACGTTTGAGTACGGTTGAGAATGCTGTTTCTCTGCGAGGTTGAGCTATTTTTCGCTACTGTTCGCCATTCTCTTTATCCTGCCGGCTTCGGTTTCGATTCCCGGTGGGGTCACTTATGACTTACCTCACCAAGCACCCTAAAAAAACTGCCCAAGAAATCCAGGACGACATTTTTCGCGCCATGTCCGCCGATCGCAAACTGGAAGTGGGAGCACAGTTATGGAGGTTAGCTAAGGCTTTAGTCGGCGATAAAATTGACTATGGAAAACTCCGATCCGCGGCAGCTGCTCGTAGTGATCGCTAATATTTTACAACGCCTAGGCATCCCTTACCTGGTTACCGGAGGCATTGCGGTACTGGTGTGGGGCCGGCCGCGTTTTACAGCTGATATTGATATTGTAATTGAACTGGGTCAAACATCAGCCGATCAACTGGCAGAAGCGTTGCAGGCGCTGGGAGCTACTGGCTATCTAGACCGTGAGGATATGCGGCGGGCAATGATCCCCGGCGTTCGGTTGAATGAGTTTAATTTTATTGACGGAAATACCGGTGTCAAAGTGGATTTTTGGACTTTACAAAGCAATTTTGATCGACAACGCCTAACGCGCCGTGTCGCCCGGGAAATTCTAGGACAGCCGATTTATTTCAGCTCTCCCGAAGATTTAATACTAAGCAAACTTCTTTGGCATCAGCAATCCAGCTCCAGCCGGCAATGGGAAGATGTTCAATCAATCATCCGCATTTCTGGCGCTACTTTGGATTGGGATTATTTACAAAAAACGGCAGCAAAACTAGGAGTGAAGGAGGAATTAGCAAAGGCAAAACAAGAAATAAAATAACTATTTACCAATTCCAAAAGAATTTTAGATGCCTAAGTCGCTGCCGCTCCGGTTCCCATTTGACGCCGTGCCGTACCGAAGAGTATAGTAATTTTATCGCCAGGAGGTGTCATCATGAAGCGTTGGCTGACCGATCTGGCGCACGGGGGGCTCTATCTCCTGTGCACTCTGCTGCTCTGGCCAGGGTGGTTCTACCCCGAGGTGGTGTTCCCGGCTAAGCGACCGTAAGGCCGCTACCAGGACCCCGGCCAAAGCGCCCTGCCGCCGCGGAAATCCACTCTCCGCGGCGCCATCAAAAACGGCTTACGCGGTATGCCGTTTTTGATCTCTGACAATTTTGAAATAACCTTTCTTTATGTCTGCCGTCATTCGCAAACTGCCACGGTCATTTTATGTTCGCGATGTTACGGTAGTAGCCCAAGACTTGTTAGGCAAATTTTTGGTGCGGCGGGAAGCCAAAGGAGAGCAGATTGGGAGAATTGTAGAAACCGAAGGCTATCTCGGCCCCCACGATCTGGCTTCTCATTCATCGCGGGGGCTGACCCAGCGTAACGCCGTATTATTCGGCCCGCCGGGCCATGCCTACGTCTACTTGATCTACGGAATGTATTACTGTTTTAACGTGGTCGCGGAACAAGAAGGCAAGGGAGCCGCGGTTTTAATCCGCGCTCTGGAACCGATAAAAAATTGCCCGGAAAAAACCACCGGCCCGGGGTTATTGTGCCGGAGTCTACATCTTACCCGCGCCCACAACGGCTGCGATTTGCGGGGCGATGAGCTTTTTCTTGCCCTCCCGACCGCGCCGACCGCGCCTTTTTCCATTGTCGCACGACCGCGCATTGGCGTAGACTACGCCGGCCCCTGGGCCCGCCGCCGCCTGCGCTTTTATATCAAAGGCAGCCGCTACGTTTCTAAAAAGTAAGCAGCTACGGGGTAATCGGCAAAGCATTAAGATAAGCGCGGCTTTGAGAGCCTAATACCCCCAACGGATGGCGCCACCGCGCGCCCGGCAGAATCGTTCGCGCCCGGGCGCGCTGCCAGCGGATTAAGGCGGCGCGGGTACGCGGACCGAAATAGGCGGTTTCCCGGCCCGGTGACCCGGCGTTACGGCGGGCCAGCACGAACCCGGCCTGATTCAGGTATTGCTGCAGCCGGCGGACATCTTCCCCCCGGGAACCCTGGCGTAAATCGCGGGTAAATGCCGGCGCTGGCAGCGACGCCGTACGGCCGGGGACGGAGATAGCCGGAATTTCAACCGCCGCCGGAACTGCCGGCGCCCCCCGAGCGCCCGGCGGCTGGTAATGAATTATTTTTTTAAATACCGGAGAGCTGTACCCGCAACGGCTGATCACTTTAACATATAATGTTTTGGTGCCGGGGCGGCAGGCCGGCCCGGGGGCGCCGCTATTATCTTGGCAAAAATTCCAGGCCGTAGCAGCGGCAACCGGCACCGCCCGCGCCTGATAAAAATCCTCGCGGTCAGAAAACACCGCGCGCTCAATATTACGATCAAGCTGCCAGCCGACCGGCACCGTTGCGGTGGTAGCCACGCTACCGCCATCTAAAACCGTAATGTTAATACCCTCGGCCAAGGCGCCGGGCGGCGCTTCAAAATAGCACAAATTTACCCCGCCTCCGCCGCTCACCGTACTGGCGGCAGGGGCAGTATCATCGTTGGTAATAGTATAGGTGAAAGTAGTATTAGACCCCAAAGTGGCGTCTACCGCGTTGGCGAGCGTCACAATAATCGTTTCGTCCGATTCTACCGTGCTGTCATTATTGATGGTGATGGTGATAGAGCCGGAGGAACTGCTGGGATTAACAAAAGCATTCCCCTCGGCCAGGGTATAGTCGGTACCGCCGCCGGTGGCCGTGCCGCTTAAAGTGTAATCAACCGTGGTGGTAGCGGGCTGGGTTTGGGAAACGGAAAGAGTCAGGGTTACCGAGGCAGTGGACTCAGCGCCGCTGCCGGCAGTACTGCTGAATTGCACTACGGGACTGCTGAATTGCGACAGATATTTGGATACGGAATTGGTGTCGCTGTTCAGGGTTGTATAAGCGCCGCTGATGTATAATTTATCTCCGGCAGCGGCCAGGGAGCGAACCAGATTATCTGGTTGCGGATTCCAGGCCGTGATACTGCCGTCAAAAATACTGACCGCGGCCAGATTGGACCGGGAAGCGCCGCTCATGGTAGTGAATAAACCGCCGAGGTAGATGGTTGAGGTGGTGGGCAAAATATACAGCGGAGCGCTGTCCGGATTAGGAGCCCAGGAGGTAAGGGCGTTATTGCTCATACTGAAAGCGGCCAGCTGATTGCGCGCCACGCCGCCGACAGTAGAAAAATTACCCGAAATATAGACGGTGGAAGTGGTAAGCGCTACGGTGGTACCCGACGCCTGATCGGGATTCGGATTCCAGCCCAAAGCCGTACTGGTAGAAAGCTGAAGCTGGGCAAAGCCGCTCCGCGCCGCACTGCCGATGTTAGTAAAGGAGCCGGCGACGAAAATGGTAGAGGTGCCAACAGCAATGCTGGTTACCGATGAATCGGACCAGGCGTTCCAATCGGTGGAACTGCCGGTGGTGGGGCTGATCGCGGCAATCCCCAGGCGATTAACGCCCCCTACCGTGGAAAAATCTCCGCCGGCAAATACGGTATTGCTGGTAAAAACTATTGCATACACCGTATTATTCAGGCTGGGGTCCCAGGCCGTGGAGCTGCCGGTGGTAGGATTGACGGCAGCCAGATAATTGCGAGTGGCGCCGTTAACCGTAGTGAATTCGCCGCCGAGATAGACGGTAGAAGTAGTAACGGCAAGGGCGCGTACCGTGCTGCTGGCGCCCGGCACCCAGGAGGTAGCTTGACCGCTTGTTAAATTAATGGCAGCCAGGTTATCGCGGAATACTCCCCCGGTAATAGTAAAAAGCCCGCCCGTTACCAAGACCCCGTTTTGGAGAGCAAAGGCACGCACGTCGTTATCGGTTGCCGGCGCCCAGGAAGCAGCATTACCAGTAACAGTATCTAAAGCAGCAAGAAATTGACGGTTTTGCCCGCCAATATTAGTAAATAACCCGCCGGCGTAGATAGTTGAACTATCCAATTTGATTCCCAATACCTGGCCGTTGGCGTTGGGATTCCAGGCCGATGAACTGGCAGTGCTAAGGGAAAGCTCGGCGATATTATTGCGGCTGTTGCCTCCGATTGAGGTAAAACTGCCTCCGACATACACCGTGGAGGTGTTAATTTCAATATCGTTAATAGTCGCTCCGACATTGGCGCTTGGGTTCCAGGCGGTAGAGCTGCCGGTAGCGGGGTCAAGGGCGGCCAGACCGCGGCGGGTATTGCCGCCGATGGTGCTAAAGCTGCCGCCGGTATAAATTGTAGAACTCGTTAGTTCTATTGCGCTAACCGCGCTGTTGGCATTCGGGTTCCAGGCGGTAGAGCTGCCGGTAGTGGTATTAATCGCGGCGATACGGTTGCGGGCAACTCCGCCCACCGTAGTAAAAGAACCGCCGGCGTAGACTACGGTACTGCTCACCGCCAGCGCGGACACGGCATTATTCAGGCTGGGATCCCAGCTGGTGGCAGCGCCGGTAGTAGTATTAAGCGCCGCCAGATAATTGCGCGACTGGCTACCGATTTGAGTAAAACTGCCCCCAACATACAGCAGTGTTGTGCCATCCCGCGCCAGAGCGCTAACTGCGGCATTGGCGTTGGGATTCCACGCGCTATCTAGCGTATAATCGGCGTTAATATGGGCGATATTATTACGGGTAGTGCTACCCACTTTACTAAATGATCCGCCGACGTACCAGCCGCCCGAACCGTCAGTAATAATCACGCTTACTAATCCGTTAATTTTAGGAAAACTGCCGATCAAAGCGCCGCTGGAAGTAGAAAAATCAGCCGCGCCGCCGGTATAGGGGCCAACAATAGTAAAAACGCCTCCCAGATACAGCGTATTACCGTTCACTACAGTAGTATAGGTATCGCCGTTCGGAATCCACATGGTGGTGCTGGCGGTGTTAAAATAGGCCCGGGCCGAGGGGATTCTCAATAAAAAATAGGCGGCCAATGCCGCAATTAAAAATCCAAAAAACAAAAATCGAAAAGATGGGCGCTCCGCTGGCATAATTTATCCTATGATAGTCTTTTTCCTGAAAACTTCAAGCAGTTTGTTGAGAGGCAAGGTATTCAGGACATCGCCGCGGGTGGCCCAGCCGCGCCGCGCCGTGGCTTCGCCGAATTCCAGATAGCGCAAATGTTCGGGGGCGTGCGCGTCGGTGTTGATTACCAACTTGACCCCGGCGGCCACTGCCAGCCGCACGTGTTCGTCTTTTAAGTCCAGCCGGTCGGGGAACGCATTAACCTCCAGCGCCACGCGGTATTTTTTGGCGGCTTTGATGACTTCCCTAATATCCACTTCATAAGGCGGCCGTTTGTTAATCAGCCGGCCGGTCGGATGGAAAAGAATATGAAGCCGCGGGTGCTGCAGCGCCTTAATTATCCGCCGGGTCATCTCGGGCCGCGGCATTTTCATGTTGGTATGCACCGCCGCGGCGACGATGTCTAATTTAGCGAGCGCCGCGTCGTCAATATCCAATGAACCATCTTTCAGGATATTAACTTCCGCGCCTTTGAGGACGCGGAATTTTTTATTTTTATCCCCGAATTTTCCCTGAACAACTTTTGTGTTCAAGGCGTCAATCTCCTTGGCTTGCCGCGCCAGGCCCCGCTCATCCAGCCCGCCGGTCATGGCGAGCGTCCTGGTATGATCAGTAATGGCAATGTACTCGCGCCCCAGCGCCAGCGCCGCCCGCGCCATTTCCTCTAGGGAACTAACGCCATCGGTCCACTTCGTCTGAATCTGCAGGTCCCCCCGCACTGATCCGTAGGGCAGGAGCCGGGGCAGCGCGTGATTTTTGGCGGCCGCTAATTCTCCCGCCGCAGTGCGAACCTCCGGCGGAATCAAATCTAACCCGAGGGCGCGGTACACTTCGGCCTCGGTGCGGCTAGCGATTAATTTTTTTTCTCTAAACAACCCGTACTCATTCAATTTTAAACCTTTAGCGATGGCGATTTTACGCAGCTCTACATTATGCTGCTTATCGCCGGTAAAATACTGCAGCGCCGCGCCAAAACTTTCCGGCGGCACCACCCGCAAATCCGCATCCATCCCCAGGGAAAGACGGACTTCGGAGCGCCCCGCACCGTGCGCTTTTACGGCAATCACCTCCGGCATCTTAATAAAAGTCTCGTGCGCTAACTTCGGCTTGGTAGTAACTACCAGCAAATCAATATCGCCGATCGTTTCCTGCCGCCGCCGCAGGGAGCCGGCGACCACCGCTTCGGTTACCCCAGGGAGCCGACGGAAGCGCTCTTCCAGGGCGCGCGCCAGCGGTAATACTGCGCCCAACAGTTTGCGATCCCCCGTTTGGCGCACAAAAGTAATCGCCCGCAAAATTTTCTCCTGCGTTTTTTCGCCCAAATGAGGAACAGTGGCGATTTTGCCCAGGCGCGCCGCCCGCTCTAAATCTTTAAGATTCTTAATTTTCAACTGCTCCCACAGCAGTTTAATGGTTTTCGGGCCTAACCCTTCCACGGCATAAAGTTCCTCCAGATTAAGGGGTAGCTTTTTCTTAAATTGTTCCTGGGTATGTACCCGGCGGGTTTTCAAATACTCCTCAATTTTCTCGGCGAGCGACCCGCCAATGCCGGGAATTTCTTCCAGGGCTTTTAGCCAGCCGCGCCGATAAATTTCTTTTACATCTTCCGCCAACGCTTCTAACGCCTCGGCCCCCCGCTGATAAGCTCGCGCCCGAAAAAACTCGTTTTCCATGTCTTCGTAAATGGCGAGCTGGCGAAAAATCTTGGCAACTTCCGCGTTTAGCATACGCCTATATTGTACTCTAGCCCCGACTAATTAACAACGCCGGCGCTGCCTTGACCGGCGCCGCGGCCGTGCGGTATGATGAGGCAGATTAAGTCAGGGTAGCTCAGCTGGTTAGAGCATAGGATTCATAACCCTAAGGTCGGCGGTTCGACTCCGCCCCCTGACACTAAATCTGCCCTATGGAACAAACCAAACAATTTGAACTGGCAAGCAGAGAATGGGAGCTGACCCAGGGAGTGATGGATAAATACGATGCCCTGTCGATAAAAATCAAGGCCTGGGCTGTAACGGTCTGGGTGGCTGGGCTGGGCTGGAGTTTTAGCCGGGGCGACCAAAAAGTGCTCGGGGCGGTGCTGTTTCTGCTGGTTGCCCTGTGGGTGTTAGACGCGGTGAATAAAGATTACCGCAATCAGTATAAAAAACGCCGCGATGAAATTAGCGCTGGCCTGCAACATTACTGGCAATCCGCCTCCTGGCCGGCCGAGTTTGTCTGCCCGCAACTGCCGGGCAAAGGACAATCCGACTTCCGGGCAATGATCACGCGGCCTCACATTGCTATTTTGTACCTGGCCTTAATGCTGGTAACAACGCTAGCGTTACTCATCAAATAGTTTACACCTAAATTGAGCTCATTCCAAAACCTGCTTTCGCAAGCGAGCCGTTTGATTTTCGCAGCGAGGCGAAGCGGCGGAGGCTGAAACGTATTGGAAATACGTTGAAGCCGAGCCGCTAGCCACAGCCGAAAATCAAACGGGGAAGCCGAAATGAGGTTTTGAAATGAGCTCATTGTACAAAAGCGCGTCGCCCTAAATACTATGCGTTATGATTATTTTTACCAGACATGCGGAAGAAAAATTTGCTCTTTTACAAAAGCACAAAATCCGTATCACTCGGGAACAAGTTATTTCTATTGTTAAACAACCGAAGCGCCTGGACTTATCTCGCTTTCCACTTTTTATCGCTCAAGGGCCACTTGACCAAAATCGGGTAATTCGTGTAGTATATAAACGTGAAAACGATACAACCAAAATTATCACTTTTTATCCAGGTAGAAAAAAACAGTATGAAATCTAAACTTAAATCAATTTTCCATCTCTCCTATGACCCGGAGGCAGATGTGTTAAGCTGGGAGATGAGCGAAAAACCGATTGATTACGCAACGGAAATGGGAAATATGATAGTGCATTTCAGCCGTACTCACCAACCAGTGCTGGTAGAAATTTTGCAAGCTAAAGATTTTCTCCGACAAACGAAACAAATGGTCCGTCCGCAACATCACCGTCTGGCACAAATGGCATAATTCCATGAACTGTGGATAAACTACTTGACGGCCAAAAACAAAAGGCGTAAGCTGTTTTTTATGAACTCTTATCAATCCGCTACCGAATTAATGATGGTGGCCATGCCTTCGCGGCGAAGGTCTGGTTGGAGTTTGCGCTAAGCGTAAATTTGCCTCCGCCTTCGCCCCGCGCGAAGGCGGTTTTGTTTTTATCACTTTCTATGAAAACCATCATCATCGGCGCCGGCCGGGGACGACGGCTGGAGCACCTTACCGCCCAGGAGCCAAAACCGTTTACCGTTATCCAGGGCAAACGCATTTTGGATTGGGTATTGGCAGCCCACCGCGCCAATGGCATCACCGACCTCACCTATATCGGCGGCTATCTGCTGGACGTGGTGAAACAAAATTACCCTGCCCTGCAGTTTCGCCATAATACCGAATGGGCCAGCAACAATATCCTGCAATCGCTCTGGTATGCGGCGGACGACATGGATAACGGCTTTATTTCCACCTATGCCGACATTCTGTACCAGCCGGGAATTGTCGCTAAATTGCTCGCTAGCCCGGCCGACATCACTATCGCCGTAGACACGGACTGGCGCACCCGTTACCGGCACCGCTCGCTCCACCCCACCACCGACGCGGAAAAAGTTACCGTCGCGGGCGGCCGGATTGCCCGGCTGCATCGCGCCATTCCCGATAATGAGGCGGCGGGCGAATTTATTGGTGTGGCTAAATTTTCGCCCCGCGGCGCTCAAATTTTTAAAACCTATCACCAGGCCCTGCCGCCAAATTTCCAATTTGAAGGCAAGATCCCCCTGGCGCGCGCTTACTTAATTCACTTTCTTAATTACCTAGTGGAGCAAGGAGTGGAAATAAAATTTGTGACTACCCCCGGCTACTATATTGAGGTGGATACTCTGGAAGACTACGCTTATGCCGAAACATATTGGCAGCTCCCTAACCCCCAACTCATCGCTTCTACCGTATGACTAATTTACCTCTTTTCCCGGCCAGCATAGTCGGCAGCCTCCCCCGGCCGCTTTTCGTGCAGGACATTATCCTGAATCAGGGCGACCCCTGGTCGCCGGAAATGGATAATGCGGTGCGCTATGCCCTGGCGCTGCAGGAATCTGCCGGCCTGGACATTGTTTCCGACGGCGAATGGCGGCGCAAATCGTATCTGGAGCCCATTGCCCAGGTAGCCTCGGGCATTGCCCACTGGTTTAAAGACGGGCAATCCTGGCATACCATAGTTACCCCTCTGCAACAGGTAAACCCCGGCTGGTTTGCCCGCGAAGCAAAATTCTTAAAACAACATACCGGACGCCAAATTAAAGTCTGTCTGCCTTCGCCGTATTTGCTGGGAGAGCGCCTGTGGGACTCCGAACGATCGCGCCAGGCTTACCCCACCCGCGCCGAATTCCGCGCCGCGCTGGTGCCGATTCTGCGCGCCGAGATTAAATTGCTGGCGGAAGCCGGTGCTGACATAATTCAAATTGACGACCCGCATATCTGCCTATTTGTAGACTCGGCAGTGCGCGCTAAATACCCGGACCCGGAAGCAGAACTGGCCGAGGCCTGCCGTTTGGTTAATGCCACGGTAGAGGGAATAACCGGCGCTACCACTGCCTTGCATCTGTGCCGGCGCAATAAAGGACGCCGGGGTTGGATTGGCGAGGGCGGCTATGAACCGATTATTCCAGCCCTGGCTAATTTGAGAGTTAACCAACTGGTGATGGAATACTCTATTCCGGTAGCCGGTGATTTACGAGCGCTCCGGTTGCTACCCCAAAGATTCACCGTTGGCCTGGGCTGTGTGGATTGCCGGTTTGCCCATATTGACACGCCGGAGGAAATTGTGGCGCGGGTGCAGCGGGCGCTGCGCTATGTGCCGGCCGAGCGGATAATTTTAAACCCTGATTGCGGCTTTGCGCCTGGCAGCCAGGCCGAGGTTCCCCTGGATGAGGCTTACCAGAAATTAAAAAACGAGGCGCGTGCTGCGGAAATTTTACGCGCTCAATATAGCCGGATGATGCCTCCTTCCCTAAGCGGCGCGGGCTGATTTTGATTGAATCCAAAATTTATTGCCCTCGCGCCGCCGCGAGGGCTTTTTGTTCTTTACCAAATTAATATCGTTGGCCAATTCTGTCATTCTGAGCGGAGCGAAGAATCTCTATCGGTGAAACAAGGGATCCTTCGCCCCGCTGAAGCGGGACTCAGGACGACAAAACAACCGACTGTCGTTTGGCAGCGGCCAAACGTACAAAAAAGGAGGAACTCATGCGCAATGGCACGCCCTGGTGGGGCGGTGGCGAGTATCAAATTGGCGACCAGCCAAGCCCGCATGTGGCTGGGCCTTGCCTTAAATTTTTGCGGCGCGAGACTAAGAATGGCCCCCTTGCCGACATCGGCGTGTTGGGGGGGCGCAACCTACCACCACTCCTCGCACTCGGCGGCGAAGTAGTCGCCACGGACACGGCCGAGGCAGGAGCAGCGCTGGCCAAAGCGCGCCAGCGCTTCCCGAAGGTGCACTTTATCACAACGCTGATCACGGCGCTCCCGTTTGGGGACGGGACGCTCGGCGGCGCCCTGTGCTGGCGGGTGCTGCACAACATCACGAACCCACGCGAGTTAGTAATGGCCTGGGCAGAGTTGAACCGTGTCCTGGCGCCGAACGCGCCGCTTGTTATCGCGGTGCGGAGCGAACGCCACCACGACGACCACCTGGCTCGGTTATTCGTGCGACGCCTGCCGAACGGCGGTAGTGGAGTACGCGAAGACGTGTACTTCACCAATGGTGGGTTCCGGCTCCTGGCCGGGCTCACCGGATTCACAGTTATGGACTTGCTGCCCGATGTTGAGGGTGGCGAAAACATTGACGGCCGGGAGGTGACCAATCGATACTTAGTAGCGCACCTCCTAAAAACTGCGCCGATCCGCTCTCCCCACCTGGCTGTGGCCGAGAAGCTCGTGGTGCGGCCGTAAATTCCCCTCCCCTTTCGCTCTTTCTTCCCAATGCCTGACAACGCTTTCCCCCGCGCCAGGCTTGCCCGGTACCGTTCTGGTGCCGGGCTTCTCTACTTGCCAGCGAATACTCGCTAGCAAATAGCGAAAAAATTTTCTCCAAACTAAAAACCGCGCCCGAAAGGGCGGGTTTTTAGCGTGGAGCCAAGGGGTATTGAACCCCTCTATCCGAGTGTCGACCACGGATTCCTCACCAAGAGGTGGCCCCTTAAACTCCACTGGGCAACATTGTAGCACTTTTTATAAAAAAGAAAAGGCCGAGATTTAGGTCTCGGACTTTTGAGGTTTCAATAGGTCAACAATAATATCCTATCAAATCTATATATTTTGTCAATACTGATTGTCCACAACCGAAAAAAATCGTATTTCCGTCCCGCGCCGCCCAAATGGCGCGATCCAGTGCCTCTTGACTTCCTTGGCTGCTTGGCCTAAAATAACCGCCGTCTGACTGACACTGCCCGCACAACGCGGGCCGGTCGCAGACCTCACCAGGAGGATGAATTTGGGACAAGCACGTGGAAAAGGAAGGTCCCGGGGATACCGGGGCGACAAACCGACAAAGGCCAAGCAGCCTCCGTCGGGCAACTCCAACCCCAACCAGGATCGCCAGCCCCGGCGGGCCAAGCGTGAACGGTTCCGGGTCACCTCGCCGTTCGGGGCGGTCGCTCCGGGGCACGAACCGGGCGGTCACTTCGAGACGGCATCGCCGGCCGACCCGCCTTCCGGGCATGCCGACGAACCGCTGACCCGGCGTGACCCAGCCAAGCGCTCCGAGGGCAGGCAGCCGCCGAAGCGTGACAAGCTGCACGGAAGCTCTACCGGCTGCAACGACGAGATCTAGCCCGCCTGCCCCTCCCCCGCTCTTTTTCCCCGCCCCACCCCCTGCCTTAAAGACCCCTCCGCTTCACCCCCGTTGCCGAGAACTCTCCTTCTCGCCAGCGGGGGAGGGGTCTTTAGAAAAAACTAACAAAATCCCGACTGACTAGCCGGGATTTTGTTTGACAAATTACTCCATAAATTATAGACTAAACTCAAACCAAAACTCATTGTTTCTTATCTCTACCTGATTTATGTATAAAATCATTACTAAACCCGTTGTTGTTAATAAGTACCAGCTTACTGCCGAGGTAAAATTGCTGCGCTCTTCTCTCATCGGTTTCCTAGGAGAGGATGAGGAGGGCGAGTATCGGCCAGAATTTGTGGCAAAAATACTCCATCGCAGCCAACAGTCCCCCACCCGGGTCTTTAGAGGAGCGCGCGACTTTCTTAGCCGGTTGCGCTCCGCCTGATATGGCACTGCTATACTATCAAGATTTTGAATCAGAAGCTCGTAATCTACCAAAGGCCGCTCAACAAAAACTTGCTCGCTGTCTGGAACTTCTCGCTAATCAGCCTTTTCATCCCCTACTACATACCAAACGTCTAGGGGGAGAACTGCTTGGCGTTTATTCTTTCCGCATTACCCGCGACTGGCGGGTATTGTTTCAATTTTTGGATCAACAAACAATCCAATTACTAGCAGTTGGCCATCGTAAGGAAATTTATCGGTAATCCTTCCTCTACCACATCTTAATTGCTGGCTTCTTTATCTACTAAACATGCTCATTTTAGGTATTGAAACTTCCTGCGATGAAACGTCGGTGGCGCTGGTGGATTGCCGCGCCGAGGGGCACCGCGTAATTACGGAGCGCACCGCTTCGCAAATTGATATTCACCGCCCTTATGGCGGCGTGGTGCCGGAAGTGGCCGGGCGACAGCACGCCGAAGCAATCGTGCCGCTGATAGGAACTGTGCTGGCCGGACAACCCCGGCCAGAAGTAATTGCCATTACTGCCGGGCCAGGACTGATTACCGCTTTATTGGTAGGCGTGGAAGCGGCGCGGACGCTCTCGTATGCCTGGGGAATACCGTTGGTGGCGGTTAATCATATTGCCGGGCATATTCACTCCGTGGAAATCGGCAGCCTGTCCCGAGCTCGGTCGAGGGATCAGAAATCACTTACTTTTCCCGTCCTCGCTCTGGTAGCGAGCGGCGGCCACACTGAACTTATTCTGATGCGCGGCCACGGTGATTATCACCGGCTCGGCGCCACCCGCGACGATGCGGCCGGCGAAGCGTTCGACAAAGTAGCAAAACTACTTGGTCTACCTTACCCGGGTGGGCCGGAAATTTCCCGTTTAGCTGCTGCCGGGAGCCCTAACGCAATTCCTTTCCCTCGGCCAATGCTGGCAGAAGATAACTTAGACTTCAGTTTTGCCGGACTAAAAACCGCGGCGCTCTATTGGCTGCGGGATAATCAGCTTGCGGCAATGCAGCTCACCGCAGTGCCGCTCCCGGCCGGCATCTTCGGGCAGTCTCCCGACCCCCCCACTATCAACGACTTTTGCGCCAGCTTTGAGGCGGCGATAGTGGACGTACTGGTAGAAAAAACTCTCCGCGCGGCGAAGCAAATCAAACCTAAAACTATTATTCTCGCCGGCGGCGTAGCCGCTAATAAAACACTGCGCCAAACACTCGCCGCAGAAATTTCCCATCGCCTGCCGGCTACCGGCTTCCAGCTGCCAGCCAACACTTACTGCATGGACAACGCCGCGATGATCGCCGTAGCCGGCTATTACCAGGCGCGCCAGGGCAAGTTTCCCGACTGGCAAAAGCTAGACGTTGACCCCAACTGGAAAATTGGGTAAACTCAACCTGTCTTCCTACTCCTACCATCCTACCGTCCTACCTGCCTACTATCCTAAATATGAACTTAAAACTCTTCTCCGGCTCCGCCCATCTGGAGCTGGCCAAGCGAATCGCCCGAGAGCTGAAGATCCCATTAGGTAAAGTCACTAGTTTCACCTTTGGGAACGACAACCGCTTCGTTAAAATAGACGAACCAGTGCGGGGGAGCGATGTTTATGTGGTCCAAACCAGCCGCCCGCCGGTGGACGCGTATTTATTTGAATTGCTTATGCTGCTGCGGGCGTTGCGCGATGCTTCGGCCGCACGCTTGACAGCGGTAATTCCTTACCTGCCTTATGTCCGCGGCGACAAACGCGACCAACCCCGGGTTTGCCTGACGGCTCGCCTGGTGGCTGATTTGATTGCCGAGGCCGGCGCCGAGCGCGTGCTGGTAATGGATCTGCACGCTCCCCAAATTCAGGGATTCTTCTCGATTCCTGGCGACGAACTGTTTGCGGCTCCGCTTTTAATTGCCCACCTGAAAAAGCACTGGGATTTAACCAACGCTGTGCTGGTAGCGGGCGACGCCGGCGCCGCCAAACTTACCCGCCGGTTTACCGATGCCTTAAAACTGCCGGTGGCAATAATGGATAAACGCCGGGTGGGCAATAAAACCGCACCGGTAATTAAAGGCGTAATCGGCGACGTGAAACAAAAAAACGCTATCCTGATTGATGACGAAATTGCCAGCGGCGCGACGATTATCGGCGACGCCAAATTTCTGCAGGGCAAGGCCGGAGCGGCGAGCGTGGCGGCGGTGGTTACCCATGCCGTATTCTCCGGCGCGGCGCGGGCGGCGCTTAATCGTTCTCCGCTTAAGCGTATTTTAGTTACCAATACCATACCGACCGCCGGCAAAACCATCCGCCGCCTGGAAGTAGTAGACGTCGCCCCCCGCCTGGCCGAAGGCATCCGCCGTCTCCACGCCGAAAAATCCTTACAAAATCTTAATGATCTCCCGTAAAGAGTCGCTCCAATTGCTCGCGTAACTGCAGGGTATCCGTTACTTGGTAAGAAGTCTTAATGCGTTTGCCGGCCACCTCCAGATAAAGCGTCAAACTCCCCGGGTGTTCAGCCAGGAGTTTTTTAATTTGGTCGGCCCGGGCGCGGATTTCCTCTGCCGTCAGGTGGATAATCACTTCGCCCTCGTTGACGGTTACCCGCGCCGGCTGGTCTGCCCTCTCCTGAACTAGACGCTGCCGCAGAGACGCCGGCACCGCCTGGCGCAGGGGCGAAACAAACGCCTGCAGCTGCTCCCGCAAACCCGGAGCCGTGGCAGCGGTAATTAAATAGGCGCGCTCCACGAACAGTTTATCATCGCCCTCGGCTTCGGTAGTGCGCCCCACCACGCACACCGAGGTACCCGTCTGCCAAACCTCGCGGGTAGCGGCAAAAGTGCGGGGGAAAACCAGCAGTTCAAACGGCCCGGTGGTGTCGGCGATAGTAACAAACAGCATCGGCTCGCCGCCGCGGGTAATTTTTTTCTTCAATTTCTCCACCACCCCGCCCACCACCACCCAAGCAGCGCGCGGCGCTTCGGGCAGGGCATGCAACGGCGTCAGGCAATCCGCCAGTAATTTCTGCCATTTGCCAAACGGATGGGCGCTGACATACAGCCCTAACAGCTCCTTTTCCCAGGCGAGCTTAGCCTCGGGCGGGGCGGGCGGGGCAGGGGCGAGCGTTAAGCGCCGGGCCTTCTCCAGATTAGTGCCGCTGAATAGACTGTGCTGCCCGCCCCCGCCCGCCCCACCCGCCCCACCCGCCCCACCCGCGCGGTGCCAGGCGAGCAGCGCCTCCAGGTTAGTAAGCAAGGTATTGCGATCAGCGCCGAAGCTGTCCAGCGCTCCGCATTTAATTAAACTCTCCAGAGATTTTTTATTCAGGTCTTTATCGGTTACCCGCGCTAAAAAATCTTCCAAATTGCGGTACGAGCCGCCGGCGAGGCGCTCGCGATAAATTACTTCGGCAATATGCTCACCCAAATTCTTAATGCCGTTCAGACCGAACCGGATATGGGCCTCCCCGCCTTCCGGCGGGGTAATCAGCGCAAAATTCTTAAAGCTCTCGTTGATATCCGGCGGCAAAACCAAAATCCCCATCCGCTCGCATTCGTGGATAATCGCCGGCACCTTTTCAATATCGCCGCTCTCGGCCACCAACACCGCCGTCATGTATTGCCGGGGATAATTCGCCTTAAGATACGCGGTCTGGTAAGCCACCACGCCGTAAGAGGCGGCGTGCGCTTTGTTGAATCCGTAGGCGGCAAACGGCTCAATCAGCTCCCACAAGCGGTGAATTTTCAGCTCGGATAATTTGCCGAACCCCCGGCAGCCGGCAAAAAATTTTTCTTTCTGCCTGGCCATGGCCGCAGGAATCTTTTTCCCCATTGCTTTGCGGAATTTATCGGCCTCTTCCCAGCTGTAGCCGGCCAGTTTAATAGCGGTCAGCACCACGTCATCCTGGTAAACAATCAAGCCCAGCGACTGGTCCAGATACTCCTCCATCCGCGGATCCAGGTAATCCACTAGCTCCGGATGGTGCTTGCGCCTAATATACTCGGGGATGGATTCCAGGGGCCCCGGCCGGAACAGCGCCACCATAGCCATAATGTCAAAAATGTTGGTGGGTTTAAGTTCGCGCAGATACCGCGTCATGCCGGCGCCCGCCAGCTGGAATACCCCTACCGTTTCGCCCCGCGCCAGCATGGCATAAGTTTTCGCATCGTCCCAGGGCGCTAAATTATCCAGGTCAATCTTGACGCCGGCAGTTTTCTCAATAATCTCCACGGCATGCCCCAAAATGGAAAGATTACGAATCCCCAAAAAATCCATTTTCAAGAGCCCGGCTGCTTCCACCGCGTGCATGTCGTATTGGGTAATCACCTGCTGTCCGCCCGCTTCGTATTGCACCGGAGTAAAATCAGTCAGGGCGGAAGGGGCAATCACTACGCCCGCCGCGTGAATGGAAGTATGCCGGACATTGCCTTCAATTTTTTGCGCCAAATCCAACAAACGCCGCGCCTCCGGATTATCGCGGTATAATTTAGAGAGGTCCGGCTCCACTGCCAGGGCTTTGGCAATCGTCATCGGGAACCCCTGGGCGCCAAAGGGAATAAGTTTGGCGAGCTGGTCGCAGAAAGAATAAGGATACCCCAGCACCCGCCCCACGTCGCGCACCGCGGCCCGCGCCATCATGGTGCCGAAAGTGATAATCTGGGCCACGTGGTCCGCGCCGTACTTGTTGGTAACATAAGCAATCATCTCGTCGCGCCGGTCGTCGGCAAAATCCGCGTCAATATCCGGCGGACTCGGCCGCTCCAGCGTCAAAAACCGCTCAAACGGAAGTTTGAAATATAACGGATTGACATTGGTGATGCCGAGCGCATAAGACACCATGGAGCCGGCAGCCGACCCTCTAGTAGTTTCCATAATGCCGTGCGCCCGGGCATAATTTACATAATCAGCCACCGCCAAAAAATACGGCGAGAACCCTTTTTTGGTGATTACCGACAGCTCGTATTCCACCCGTCCGGTAACCGCCGGGGTAACTGCGGTGAGCGTCGGCAGGCGCTCGTAAACCAGAGCACGCAGATGTTCGTCCCCGGTTTTCCCCGGCGGCACTTCAATCGGCGGAAAATGCCAGCGGTACAGGGGCAATTCCAAATTGACCCGCTCGGCAATCGCTCCGGTATTGGTAATTGCCTCGGGGATATCGGCAAAACGATCGGCGATGTCTTCCCCGGCCGAGAGCGAGTAATCCACGCCAATCAGAGTGGGCCGGTTGGGCTCGTCAATGGTGCGCCCCCCGCCAATGCAGATAAGGGCATCCTGGGCTTCAGCATCGGCGGGCTCCAGATAATGGACATCGCGGGTAGCGACCAAAGGAATTCCGGTCTCCCGGCTCAACCGGATTAGTTCACGATTAACAGCGGATTGCCCGGGGAGCGCCGGCAAGTCGGGCAATTCCAGATAAAAATTAGAGCGGCCGAACAATGCCTCGTATTCACGCGCCCGCTCCTGCGCTTCGGCTTGTCTACCGGCGCGCAAGAGAGTCGGAATTTCTCCGGCGCTGCAGCCGGAGAGCGCCAGCAACCCCTCGTGATATTGCCCCAGCGCCTCGCGATCAATTACCGGCGTGCCCGTGGCATTGCCCTCCCGCTGACCAACCGAGGCTAGTTGAAGCAAATTCCGGTATCCGGCAGGATTGGCGGCCAGGAGCACCAGGTGATATGGTTCTCCGATAGGCAGCGTCCGTTCGGAACGACTGGCGCTGGTATAGTATGCTTCCAGACCAATGATTGGTTTAATGCCTGCGGCGCGGCAGGCTTCGTAAAACTCCAGGGCGCCATATAAGTTGCCGTGGTCAGTTAAAGCTAGAGCGGTAAACCCGCGTTTTTTAGCAGCCACCACTAATTCCGGAACCTTCGGCAAACCGTCGAGCAGCGAATAATGGCTGTGTACATGCAGGTGGACAAAATCCATAGTGCCACCATCGTACCCCAGAGCAGAGAGAAAAGCAACGTTTCTAAACAAAAAACAAAACCACCCGACTAAGTCGGGAGGTTTTGTTTTCCAGTTAAGCGCTGGGACGGAGGCGCTTGGCGGCGCGGCGCATGGTTTTGGCCGTGGCGTTCACCGCCCGCTCCACCGCTGTTTTGGCCGCGTCGTTAGCCGCGGCGGTCTTCCCCGCCATCCACTGTTCGGCTTTGCGCGTTACCACTTTTTTCACCAGCCCCCCCACGCCGCTGCCGGCGGCGGTCAGCACGGCCGAGATGTGTTCCACCTTGCCGCGGATGTACTGAATTGCTTCGGTCAGCCCCTGCAGGCGCATCCGGAATTCCTCCACAATTTCGTTGGCGTTCTTCAAAATCCGCATCAGGTAATAAAATATCCAGCAGAGAAACACCGTCACCCACAGCACGCAGAAAGCAATTACCAGATATAAAATGTCGCGCGATGATTCTACTAACATAAACCCTCCTTTAAAGGCTGCTGGCCTAAATTAAAGATGAAATTAAATATTGGCCAACTGTAAATGTTTGACTTGCTGCTCCAGCTCGTCCACCCGTCGCCTAAGTTCCAAGATATCGTGCGCCGCGGCGTCAGCGTCTTCTTTAGTGCGCTTTTCCAGTCGGTCTAGCTGCTGCCTAATTTCATCCAGATCCATCCGTATCAACCGCAGTTCACCAGTCATTTCTGCCTTGAAACTGTCCAAGTCGCTTCGCAGTAACCTGATATCGCTTTTTACCCCCACCATGTCCAATTTTAAGCCACCCACATCTTCCTTTAAGATACCCACGTCCCCTTTAAGGACGGCAATGTCCTCCTTCATTATCGTCATATCCTCCTTAATCTCCGCCACCATTTCCATTACCCCGAGGAGATTGGTTTCTATCCGCTCTAACTGCTTTTCCATAGAAAAAAGCTTAATCTCCCCGATGAATAAAGTGTAGGCAGTATAGCAAAAAACTTATCAACAGGCAAACCGCTAGGGCAGGCTGGCCCAGAGCTGGTTAAACCACATGGTAAAAGTTTTTACCAGCGCTTCATTCTCAATAATAATCCCCGAAGGATGCCCAGCCAGATCAATGTAAGTAATTTTATGCGGCCAGCAAATAGTATCTACCGGGAACTCGCCTAGGTTGCCTGGCCAAAGCTTATAGAAATGTTGAGCGGGACTAGTTTTGATATTAGCTAAATACTTTTGGAGGAGTTCCGATTGGCAGACAATGCCACGCTTGACTATCGCCGGTGGCACCTCAATATATTCACCGCTCTCAAACCATCCCGGCAGCGCCCGCTCCACTGCTGCTGGAGAAAAAATCGTCAGGAGCTCGGCGGGCGCCGTTACTTTGGCCATGTCGCGCTTAATTTCCGCATAGATCGCGTGGATGCCATCCGGGCCGTCAAAAAACCGCACCCGAGTTTTAGACGCGCGCCCCAAACGCAGAGCATTAAACTCGCTGCCCCATTGCTCCAGATTCTTGCCCAGTTTATTCAGGCGTTCTTGCTCCCGCGAAACATAGGCGATTAGCCCGGCATGATCCGTAGCTTCGTATCGTTTCACGCCGCGACTTTCCACCACGCTCACTAATCCCCGCTCGATTAAATCCACGACTAAATCGTAGACGTGGGTGCGGGTAAGGTTGGCCTCGTGGGCAATGGCCGAGGCAGCGGCCGAACCAAGTTTAACCAGAGCGAGGAAAACCCGGGCTTCTTTTTCGTTAAGAGTGAGTTGTTGCAAGAGCTCTTTAAGCTTGGCCATATTTTTGTTGTGTTGTAAAAATCTTTCGACAATATTACTATATCATAACAATTTTTAGCTGTCAATAGGTAAAATTGTGTATAAAATGCTTGACAAAAATAAATTATTTTGCTATGATACGTTATTCGAATTTGCTAAATTCAAGTAAACAAGTTCGAATCAATCGCCGAAACGCCCTCCGATTCCGATGGGTCGGAATTCTCTGGGAACGACTGTAGCTCTTTGCAAAGGAGAACTTCATGGACACTGGAAATTTTCGCTCGCCCCGCACTCCCCCTGGCTTCTTCAACCGTCTGGGAACCATTCACGTGCACGTGGACGGTTTCGCCTTGCCCCTGATCCTCAAACTCCTGCGGCAGCTGCAACGGCAGGGATACCGCGGCAAACTCAACCCGGTGCTGGCGGCCGCGGCCGGGCCGCAACGGCAGGATTTACCGGAGGCTTATCGGGCGCACACCCCGGCCGTACAGGGCACCGAGCGTTTCGCCTGCTTCTCTACCGTGTGGTTGCCCAATCGGCCGGCGGCAGTTAAGGTGATCCGCCGGCTCTTGCCGAAACTAGCCACTACCCGGGGAATGGTGGTGGAGCTGGAGAAGGTGATTGGCAAGGTGGAAAAAACTGCCACTTGGGTCAGCGACCGGCGCCTATCAGTGTGGACGCTGGACGCGAAGGAAGCAAGGTACTGCCCGCAAGATTCCCTACCGATTGAAATTCACCATCACCTGGAAGTGGCAAAGCAGGGTTCGCCGCCCTGGCATCCGGAGGAGCTGGTAGAGGCCAGCGCGGCGCTTGGCGTGCCCGTGGGTGGCTGGTTTCTCTTTGAGAAAGAGCGGGTCTGGGCCTACCGTTCTAATGCCTTTGTGCAGCTTGATCGTGCCCGGCTGACGGCGGTGGACCAATACCATACCCTGACGGCGCTCCCGATTTTGCTCCCAGGCAACTGTCCGGTGCGTCGCTTCTTCACTTCGGTGGAATTTATTCTCGGGGTATGGAATACGCCGCTGCCGCCTCGGCAGTAGGGTCAATTCCCCAGTGCGCCGGACACTTTCCAAACCGGCATCCCAGCTTGCGCGCAAACACAAGACAAAAAATCTCCGCTCACCCCGGATGATTTTTTGTTTATCAGGAACTACTGAATCTTAAAACCGCCCGGTCGGTCCGGGCGGCTGGCTATTTCTAGGGAAAAATTTTCCCCCTACCCCAGGTTAACTTAACCCCAATAATGGCTTCATCAGTCTGATATCTTTTTCTGCTACCTCCAGCCGATCATTGGTACCACGCTGCTGGTGCGCTAATACAGTTAACTCCTGGTCCTTCTTTTCCGCTAAAACAACTAAATGGTCAAGGGTGATGATAATTTGCCGGAGATCGGCTTTGGTGGCCATGTTCTGTTCAATCCGATCCAGGCGATCCGTGTGATTTACCACGGTTTGCGCCAGCAAATCTATCTGGCTATCCAGCTGATCAAAACGCTTGTCGTGGGCGTCGAAACGCCGATCATGCTCGGCGAATTTCGCATCGTGTTCTTTTAATTTTTCATCTAACTGATCAAAGCGTTGGTCATGCGCATCAAAGCGCTTGTTATAGGCGTCGAAACGCCGATCGTGTTCAGCAAACTTCGTGTCTTGCCTCACGATCAGATCCTCCTTCATTTTGACCACCATCTCCATTACCCCGAGGAGATTGGTTTCGATGCGGTCCAATTGCTTTTCCATAGAAAAAAGCTTAATCTCCCCGATGAATAAAGTATAGGCAGTATAGCAAAAAACTTATCAACAGGCAAACGGTACTTCCTTGGCAGTAAATGATTAAGACCTAATCTCGGCATTGAATTTTTGTTGCAGCAGTTTAATAATTTTTTGTTCCACCGCATCCACCTCGGCGCTGGTCAATGTCCGTTCCGGATGAATATAGGTGAGGTGATACGCTAGGCTCTGATGGCCGGCTTTAACTCCCTGACCGGCAAACACATCAAAGAGTTCCGTTTTTTTGATCAGCGGATCGGACTTTTGTAATGCCTGAACAATTTCGGCATGGGTAGTTTCGGTACGGACGATAAAAGCAATATCGCGCATCACTGCGGGATAGAGCGATACCGGCTGATAAGGCGACGGAGCCGCCCCTCCCGTGAGTTCGGCTAAAGCAGACAAATTAAGCGAGAATATACCGACGCGTACCGCTAAACCAAAATTGCCGGCTACCCGCGGGTGCAGTTCGTAGACAAGCCCAAGTTGACGATCGCCGTGCTTAAGGGCTGCCGCGCGCGCCGGATGCTGCCAGGGTTTTGGTTTGGCCGGTGGTAAAAAATCAAAAGTGAAAGCCAGGCGCTTGCTGATTGTTTCCGCGGCCCGGCGCGCCTCCCCAAATGGGGTGTCGTTTGCTTTATCAACATATATTGCTGTTAGCCAGGTATCCTGACGCGGTAATAATTCATCGCTATTAGCGGCGACGCGCGGACCGGCATCTTCCCCGTGGAATACCTGGCCGACTTCCCATAACCGCAGTACCGGATAGGCATCAATATTTTGATGAAGGTTTTCCAATAAGTTATCCAGTAAATGACGGCGCAAATATGGCTTCTCTTTAGAGAGCGGATTATCCAGCTCTAAATACCGTGCTCCGTCGTCGCCTAATTTAGCGATCTGCGCCGCGCTGACAAATGAATAGTTGTAAACCTCGGTATAGGCCAGCTCGCGCACCAATACGTCCGCCACCGCGCGCTCCAGCGCGCGCAATTTATTCGGCTCTGGCGGGGTAAGGGGGAAACTGGGGAGGCTCGCCGGAATATTGTCGTAGCCATAAATTCGCGCCACTTCTTCTACCACGTCCTCGGCAATGGTAATGTCGCCCGTTGCCCGCCAAGAGGGTACTGACACTTGAAGTATTCCTTTCTTCAGCGCCACGGCAAAACCCAGTCGCTCTAAAATACCGATGATAATCTTGGTATCAATTTTGACTCCCAGCTTTTGAGCAAACCATTCAACCGAGATTGTTAATCGGCTGACCGGAGATTTTCCGGCGCCTTCAGCGGCCACCGCGCTGGCTACGGTTGCCCCCGGGCAAATCTCCTGCGTCAGCTCTACCGCTCTCTTCAGGGCCAGCTCGCACTGCGCCGGGTCCAGACTCTTTTCAAAACGCGCGGAAGAATCGGTGCGCAGGCCGAGTTTGACAGAAGTCTTGCGGATTGAAGCCGCCGCAAAATTAGCTGATTCAAAAATAATAGTCGCGGTATCGCTGGTGATGCCGCTATCCTCCCCACCCATCACTCCGGCGAGCGCCAGCGGCCCCGCTTCGTTGGCAATCACCAACATCTCCGGCGTTAGAACGTGCTCTTTCCCATCCAAGGAAACAAACTTTTCTCCCTCCTGCGCTCGTCGAACCATAATTTTTTTCTGATTTCTGATCTCCGATATCCGATCGCCATCAAACGCATGCATCGGCTGCCCCAAATCCAGCATCACATAATTGGTAATATCCACAATGTTATTGAGTGGCCGGCAGCCGACCGCCGCCAGGCGCTGTTTGAGCCAGCGGGGGGATTCTGCTACCCGGATATTGCTCATCGCCACCGCCAGATAGCGCGAACAAAGTTTGCTGTCCTTAATCTCAGCTTTAATCTTAACCTCTTTCCCGGGCTTGATATCTTTGGTCCGGCATACTTCAAGTTTCCTGTTAAACAACGCCGCCGCCTCGCGGCTGAATCCATAATGCCCCCACAAATCAGGCCGGTGGGAAAGGGATTTGTTGTCTATCTCGAGGATGGTGTCATTGAGGCCGAGGATGTCGGCCAGCAGCGTTCCTGGCTTCAATTTGTCATTCCCGCGTAGGCGGGAATCCACGTTGTCCTGGATCCCCGCTTTCGCGGGGATGACAACTGACAAATCAAAAATCTCTTTTTCCTCTTTTTTAGGAAACATTTCACTCAACCCAATCTCGTCGCTCGCGCAAATCATGCCCTGCGATTCCACGCCTCTAATCTTAGTTGGCTTCAATTCTACTAACTCCCCCGCGCCGTGCCACCTCACCCGGGCTCCCGTTTTAGCGAGCGCCACCAGCATCCCCTCGCGCACATTGCTGCCCCCGCAAACAACTGTTACCTTTTCGGCACCAATATCTACCTCGCAGACTTTCAATTTATCCGCGTTCGGATGCTTTTCATATTTCAAAATCTTGCCAACTACAATATTCTCCAACTGCGCCCCCTGCCGCTCCACTTTCTCCACCTCCACGGTCGCCAATTTCAATTTCTCCGCCACCGCTTCGGGAGTGACGGAGTCGGGGAGTTTGACGTATTGTTTGAGCCAGTTGAAGGAGAGTAGCATAATTTTTTATCTAAGCTATTGAACTTCTTACTTTTCTTCATCAAAATACCCTTTTGACCTTAAATAATCCACTATTTCTTTATCTAACTGGTGTTCTTCAGCATGAGACGAAGGCCGTTTCCCCTGGCTATGCTCCTCTTCCTCAATCTCATGTTCCAAAATTCTGTCTAAATAATATCTACCCTTCTTTGTCTTCTTTAATAAGTTATATGCTTCTTTTCGTATAAAGATATGAGTCTTGCTACCATACATAGCAACCTCGTCTTTTTCCACCAAATAATTATGTTTGGTAGCATAAATAGAATGGTCCTTATACTGGCTCACCTTATTGGATACTAAAGAATCAACAAGCTTTTCTGCCTCTGCTACTAAAGCGGCTTCATATTCTACAAAATCATCGGCTTCAACTCTAAAAGGGCTAGTATGTGTAGGATTTACGCGCTTTTGTCTCTCGACAAATTTTTTTTCTATTTTGAAATAATTTTGAATAATTTCTGCTAAAGACTCCTTAATTCCTTTACCACTGAGATTCATAATCGATCGTGCGAAATCAGAAATTTTTTCCCCGTCACGATTACCGTTCGGTAATATTAGCCTATTAAATCTCTCTGCTAATTCCCTAAGTGCGCGCCTAATAACCACTTCATAAAATTTAAACAGCTCCTTTGGAGAAGCTTCTTCAATACAGATAAACCTTTCAAAAAATACTTCTTCTTCCTTGGTTTGAAATTCAACTATCTGACAATTACTACACAAGCCTGGCGCGCCTTCTCGCCCTCCAAACTCTTTTCCACATTTAATGCACGGCATACTAAAATTTTACAAATTTCTCGTTTTAACCTTCTCTCTTTTGCAACCTCCTGCCATTGGCTAAAAAATTATTTTTAGAAACAATTGGCTTCCATAATTTCCGCTCAATCTGCTTGCTAAAACTGCTCCGGCAACTCCCACGGCCGCAGGTGGCGAATGCCGTTTCTGACACCGAACGACGCATCGTCCAGACTGACCACGAATTTTGGGTAATTGTCCTCAATTTTTTCCAGCGCGCCGAATTCTCGTTCCACTACCTGATCATCGGCTAACAGATACGCCGCCTGCACATACTGGCGTTCGCCGTCTTTTTCCGCCACAAAGTCTACTTCCTGTTTGCCGACCGTCCCCACAAACATGCGGTATCCAAGCGAGCGGAAATGCAAAAAAATGCTGTTTTCCAGCAGTTTGCCCGGCGCCGCGTCATAGCCGGATGAGAGAAAAGCGCGAAAAGCCAGATCGTTCAAATAATATTTCCGCTGGCGCGCGAACACCGCTCGGCCCCGCACGTCGTACCGGGGCGTTTCGTGAATAAGAAACGCGTCGCAGAGATACGACGCGTAATTGGCAACGGTTTCGTGATTGGTTTTGCGATGATGGCTCTTGAGATAATTCACAATGCTGTTGACAGAAAATAAAGTACCGATTCCGTCAACGCAGAAAGAAAAAATATCCTGCAATAAGGCCGCGTCTTTAATAGCAAAACGCTCCACAATGTCTTTTAAAATAATCGTGTCCCGCACGGCTGCCACATAATTGCGGCGCGCCTCTTCGCCCGACAGGCGGGCTAATTCCGGCAAGCCGCCGGTGCGCAGATACGACAGATAGCTGTCTTTGCCGGCTGGCAGGCGGTAGGCCGCGCAAAATTCCGAAAACGAAAACGGAAAAACTTCTATGGCGACAAACCGGCCGGATATCACCGTAGCGAGTTCTCCAGACAGCATGGCGGAGTTAGAGCCGGAAATAAATACTTCGCACGCTTCGCGAGGATTTTGCGCCAGCGAATTAACCAGTTTCTCCCAGCCGGAGATAGTCTGGACTTCGTCCAAAAATATATACGACTGGCCGCTGATCTTTAGCTTCTCCCGATACGCTGCGATCAGCGACCGCGCCTCCTCGTAGGTGCGGACCTCGTCAAATTCCACCAGTTCCTTATTCAGGTAAAAAATATTTTTGGCCGGTGTGCCGGCCTCCATCAGCCGGTGGATAATCTGGCGCAAAAGATAGCTCTTGCCAGCGCGGCGCTGGCCAACCAATACTTTGATGAGCTGGTTCCCCAGATAGCCGCTGATGCGCTGCTGATAGCGGGTTCGGCTGACGCCGATCTCTGGCAATACGCCATCCCAATAATTATATTTTCTAAGATTATCAAATAATTCGGTCATACCTGAATTATATTACTAAATTACTTAATATTTCAAGTATACCTGAAATATAAAATTTTGTCGAGGCCACTAAAATTGTTCCAAAAACTTCAGCTTCCCGCTCTCCAATAATCGGATATCCTCAATGCCGTACTTAAGCATCGCCAGCCTCGTCAGTCCAAAACCAAAAGCAAAGCCCTGATATTGCTGCGGGTCAATACCGCCTTCTTTAAGCACATTAGGGTGTACCATGCCCCCCGGCATCACCTCCAGCCAGCCGGTATGGTTACATACCCGGCATCCCTTGCCAGCACATAAAAAGCAGGTCAATTCCCCGCGCGCGCCGGGTTCAACAAACGGATAATACTTGGGCATTAATCTAATCTTGGTGCCCGCTCCGTACAAATGGTCCGCCACGGCCTGAAAAACCCCTTTCATCTGTGCAAAGGTTATCCCCTGGTCTATTACCAATCCTTCCAGCTGATAAAAGGTATGCTCGTGGCGGGGATCGGTAGCCTCGTTGCGGTAACACTTGCCAGGCACAATCGCTCGCAGCGGAGCGCCAAATTTTTGCATAGCGCGAACCTGTACGGGAGAAGTATGAGTGCGCATTACCCAATTCGGATGGCCTTTGATATAAAACGTGTCTTGCATATCGCGGGCCGGGTGGGTGGCGGGAATGTTCAGGGCCGTAAAATTGTAATAATCGCTCTCCAGCTCCGGGCCGTCCAGCACCATAAAGCCCATTGAGGTAAACAGATCTTCCAACTCGCGCTGAATGATGGTGTTGGGGTGGAAGTGCCCGCGCTCTTTGGGCGGCAGCGCCGGCTGGGTAATGTCTACCCGCTCTCGTTCTATCATTGCGCTCCACTCGCTTTGCTCTAGCTCACGCCGCTTGCCGGCAAGCGCGGTTTCAATTTGAAATTTCACTTCATTTGCCAGCTTACCGGCTTCTTTCCGCGCCGCTTCGGATAAATCTTTTAGGTCTTTCATGAGTTCGGTCAACTGGCCGCTCTTGCGACTGAGCAATTTATTTTCCCACTCCTCTAGCTGCGTTTTATTCTTGACTGCTTTGATGGCAGGCAGGGCTCCGGTTTTGAGTTGTTCGATGCGCGTCGGTAAATCCATAAAATTATTTTTGCTTGTTCGGAAAATCCACTTTTACCCCCACTGTTTTATCCATCGCCTGAAAAGTATCTAAAATTGCCTTGTCAATGTCATTCTGCACCTGCCAGACCCCTCTAAGTTCAGGTAACAAGGATAAAAATTTATCCATATTCTGGCCATTAGTTGCTAATGCTCTCATCGTGTCTAAAATCCTTACTCTAAGGGAACGCGACGGCAGGGTTACTGCTTCTACCAAATCCGCAAAACGCGCGGCTAGTTGATCATAATTGATGCCGGCTAGTTCTTGATCTCCCGTTCCCTTGGCTAGTTGCTGGAGCCGCGCTACTACTGTATCGCGGAACCATTCGGCTGCCTGCCGACGCAATTTATCAGCTCGCTCAAACCCGCGAGGCGGCAAATCTGATGATTCCCTTTTCATATCCATTGTTGTTTTATTAAATTTTAGGATTTACGCGTTTGGATGCAGTTCAAGGCGGCAGCGAGCAGCGGAGCGAGACGTAGCCAAGACTACGGCGAGCGAGCAGCGGAGCGACAACGCCGAAATGCGCCAAACGCGTAAATCCTGATTAAAACAACACCCGCAAATCTTTAATCGTTACCGCCAAAATCAGCAGCAAGAGGAATAAAAATCCGGCGGTATTGATCAAGCGTTCATAACGGGGCGGCAGGCGGCGGCGGATTACTGCTTCCGCCACTAAAAAAACCAACCGGCCGCCGTCCAGCGCCGGGAAAGGCAGGATATTTAACACCGCCAGATTAAGCGAAAGCAGAGCGGTAAACTGAATCAGATAGCCAAACCCCAGCCGCGCCGCCTCGCCGGTTAATACTGCTACCCCTACCGGCCCGGCTACGCTGCTCCCTACCCCTTGCCCCTGGAAAATATCAGACAGCAGGACGCCGAACGAGCGAAAAATCTGCGCTAAATAATTTCCCGTGGCCTGGGCTCCTTCCCTAATTGCTGCCCCCCAGGGATAGCGCACTGTGCTAATCTCGGCAATGGCAATGCCCAGGCCGGGGCGGCCGGTATCAGGATTCACTACCGGCGTAGCGCGATACTGCCGCAAGGCGCCGGCTCGCTCTACCGTCACGGCTAGCTCTGCCCCGGCATGCTCCTGAATATATTGCTGCAGCTCGGCTACGGAAAAACCCACGCGCGCGTCTACCTGCGCTATCTTATCTCCCGCCTGCAAACCAACTTGGGCCGCCGGAGTGTCGGGGCGCACCTGTAAAATTACCACTCGCCGCTCTACTACTTCTCCGCCGGGCGCGGCCCCGGCAGCAGTAGGCTGGGCTACTCCGGAGCGAAAACTGACGGTGAATAAAATAAACCCTAGGAATACATTCATTACTACGCCGGCCACCACCACGGCAATACGCCGGTACACGGGCTGGGCGCTGAAGCTGTCAGCTTCCTGGCGCGCAGCCCCGTCTTCGCCCTTAATGCGCACAAAGCCGCCCAGCGGCAGCAAATTAAATGAGTAGAGGGTGCCACGCCCCCAGTCCGTTTCATCTACTCGTGCTGGTTTCTCTTTCCTGCCCCAGCTTACTTCCCAGCGCACTTGGCCTGCCATCGGCTTGCCCCCGGGGCGCGCTGCTTTCCCGCCCGAGGCCTCGGCGGCCGCCGCCACGGCGGCGTGTTTTACCAGGCGACGCACGGCAAACAGGCGGGGCGGAAACCCGAAGCCGAATTCCTCTACCCGCATGCCGCTCCGCCGCGCCAGAATAAAATGCCCCAACTCATGCGATAATACCAGCACCGCCAGCACGGCTAAAAAAACTAATACCGTTACCATATTCTCACCATAAGACTGTAGAAAAACAGAAAAAACCGGTTAGTATCAGGGCGCGGCAACCTCTCTTTTTCTAAACTCTACCCCGCTTCCCCGCAGGTTGACTTTTACCGAACTTCCGGTCCGCCGCCCGGGCTGTTTGCCGATGAGCGGGTTGG
This sequence comes from Candidatus Magasanikiibacteriota bacterium, assembly GCA_016189025.1. Classification (GTDB taxonomy): domain Bacteria; phylum Patescibacteriota; class Patescibacteriia; order Magasanikbacterales; family GWA2-37-8; genus JACPGS01. The sequence goes on from JACPGS010000022.1 coordinate 35,766, forward strand.
CGGTTTGTACTTCGCCGTGCCCATCGATCGCCAACACCGACTGCCATTCCCTGGTCCCTCCCGGCCCAATATACCGTGCTTCCAATTCACTCTCGCGCGCCACGCCAAAACGCTTAAGGAGGTCTTCCTTAAGGGCGTTCATTGCCTGCGATTCCTTGGCCATCCCCTCCTGGCGCCGCGCTGCCCGTTCTTTCGCCTGCAATTCGCCAAGCGCCGTTGCCATTTCGGGCCGGATATTACGCTTCATAAATCAACTCTTTAACTTGCTAATTATCGCGTCTTATTATATACTAATTTACAGCCCAAGGCAACTTTTTACTCTTAAATTACTCTAAGATATGACCGGCACAGGCATCATTATCGTAATTATCGTCGTGGTGGTGTTGTGGGCGATTTTCACCTACAACCGGCTGGTGCGCCTGCAAAAACGAACCGAGGAGGCGTTTAGCGACATTGACGTCCAGCTCAAGCGCCGCTATGATTTAATCCCCAATCTGGTGGAAACCGTTAAGGGATACTTGACGCACGAGCGGGAAACCTTGCAGAAGGTTACCGAGGCGCGCACTACTGCCATGGGGGCCCATGACCGGCACGCTTCGCTCGCCGACCAGGGGGCCGCGGAAAATATGCTTACCAATACGTTAAAGACCCTGTTCGCGGTGAGCGAAAATTATCCTGACCTCAAAGCCAACCAAAACTTTCTGCAGCTGCAGGATGAATTAAGCGACACGGAAAACAAAATCCAGGCCGCCCGCCGCTTTTACAACGGCAACGTGCGCGACTTTAATACCACCATTCAACAGGTGCCGGCTAACATTATTGCCGGCGCGTTAAAATTCAAACCGCGCGAATTCTTTGAAGCGGAGGCCGGCGAACGGGAAAATATCAAAGTAAAATTCTAAACACAAATTGAGAGCGTTGAATAACTATTCAACGCTCTCATCCCGAGGCGAAACCGAGGGATCTCGGATTATAACATAACGATTATTTGTTGCCGGAGAGCTGACGTAGATAATTGTTCAACAGTCTAAAATTATGAAACAACAATTTACTGCGATTTATCAAAAACGAGGGAAATGGTATGTCGGGTGGGTAGAAGAAATAACCGGGGTTAACTCCCAAGGAAAAACACTTAAAGAGGTCCGCGCCAATCTCCAAGAAGCCCTCTCCTTAATTATTACCGTCAATCGTGCTCTCACTATCCAAGAAATTCGCGGACGAACGATCCGCGAACCATTAACTCTCGCCCTAGCATGAAACGAAAAGATTTAATCCGCCACCTGTTGCGATGCGGCTGTGTGTTTATTCGCGAAGGCGCTAATCATAGTATCTGGCTTAACCCGTTACTCCACAAAGTTTCTACCGTACCGCGCCATAATGAAATTGACGACTACTTAAGCAGAAAAATCTGCCAAGACCTGGGCATCCCTCCACCGTAATATGTACAACCAAATCGCCTCTAACAAGCGCAAATCCGTTTTCCTCATGATGATCTTCATCGCCCTGATCATCGGCCTGGGCTACATTTTTAGCTATGCCCAGGGTGATCGAACTTATAGTGGCGTGTGGTTTGCCATTATCTTCTCGCTCGGCCTGACCATGATTTCTTACTTCGCCGGCGACAAAATTGCGCTCGCCATGAGTGGCGCCAAACCGATTACGCGGGAAGCCAATAAATACCTGTGGAACCTGGTCGAAAATGTGTGTATCACTGCCGGGCTGCCGATGCCTAAGGTATATGTAATCAATGATCCGGCGATCAACGCCTTCGCTACCGGACGCAATCCGGCACTGGCCTCGATGGCGGTTACCACCGGAGCCATTGAACAATTGGCCAACGAGGAGCTGGAGGGGGTGATCGCCCACGAAATCTCTCACGTTAAAAATTATGACATTAGATTCATGATGCTGGTGGCGGTGCTGGTCGGCGCCATTGTTATGCTGGCTGATGTATTTTTACGCGCCCGCTGGTTGGGGGGTGATCGCCGCGACCGCGGCGGCGGCAACGCGGGAGCCATTCTGATGATTGTCGGCATTGCTTTGGCGGTCCTCTCGCCCCTGATCGCGGAGCTGATTAAACTGGCGATTTCTCGCCGACGCGAATACCTGGCCGATGCTTCCGGAGCGCTGCTGACCCGCTATCCCGAAGGGCTCGCCTGCGCCCTAGAAAAAATCGGCGCGCAAAATCTACCTCTGCGCCGCGCTTCCGACGCTACCGCTCCCCTCTACTTCAGCAATCCCTTCGGCCGCAAAAAATTCCACGCCCTCTTTTCCACCCATCCGCCGGTGGAGGAGCGGGTAAAACGGCTGCGGGCGATGACGGCGTAGCCGTTATCAATCCCTAAAGATAACCCAATTTCCCGGTCGGGGAATACACATGCTCCCGGTCCAACTGTTCGGTAATTTCAGGAAAAGTGTCCAGCACCTCGGCCAGGTGTTTTTTAATTTCTAGCGCCCGTTCGGCGGTGGGGGCCTCCAGGCGAATGGTAAGATAGGGGGAAGTATTAGATGCCCGCACCAGCCCCCAAGACTCTGAATCAAATATCACCCGCACGCCATCAATGGTAATCGTATCGTGGGTAGCGGAAAACCGCTCGGTGACTGCTTTGACTACGGCAAATTTCGCCGTATCTGCGCAGGGCAGTTTAATTTCCGGCGTACGCACCCGCGAGGGGATAAAAGAAAACATCTGGGAAACCGACCCGCCGGATGCCGCGAGCAGTCGCAATACCTCGGCCGCGGCCCAAAAACCGTCATCGGCCTTGACGTAATTTTCCACAAAATAAAAATGGCCGGATACTTCGCCCCCCAAGATCACTTCGGCATCCCGGCGCAAGGTGTCCTTAATTGGCGCGTGCCCGGTGCGATGCATCAGGGGTACCCCGCCCAAAGTTGGAATCAGCTCTGGCAACAACTGCGAACACTTAACGTCAAATAAAATTTTCTTCCCCGGATGGCGAGTCAGCGCATCTTTAGCCAGCAATAACAACACCTCGTCGGCAAACACAAACTCCCCGGTTTCGTTGACAAATCCTACCCGGTCGCCGTCGGCATCAAAAGCAATGCCTATATCGGCCTTGGTTTCCTTAACCGCCGCCATCAAATCCTTCATATTCAAAGGCGACTCCGGATCCGGCACATGATTAGGAAAGTAGGCATCCGGCTCCAGATATAATCCTTTTACTACCTGGCAGCCGAGACTAGTAAACAAATCCGCGGCAAATAATCCGGGCGTGCCGTTGCCGCAATCAATCACCACCCGCAGGGGGCGCGCCAGCCGCACTTTACTTAATAAATAATTTTTATAAATCTGATACGCGTCGGGCAAAGCCGTAACCGCGGCAGCCTCCCCGGCCAGGTCATAATCATCATTAACTATCATCTGGCAGAGCGTTTGGAGTTCGGCGCCATAAACCGGAGCCGAATTCTGCTTCATCATTTTAAATCCGTTAAAAAAATAGACGTTGTGGCTGCCGGTGATATTGACGCCGCCGTCATAATGCCGGTGCGCGGTAAGCCAATAAATAAAAGGCGTGGTAACGCTGCCCGCATCTGTAACGCCGACGCCAGCGCGGGTAATGCCCTTAATAAAAGCTGCCTTCAGTTGTTCGGCGTAGGGCCTCACCTCGTGGCCTACCAGTACTTGCTGGCCGCCGCCGCGTTTAATCAGCGTGCCGTAGGCCTGGCCGATCGCGGCGCTGGTTTCTAAATTAATAGTAACGCCGGGGAAAGCGCCATACCATTTTTCATACTCCGCCACCACCCGCGGATCAAACTCAACCCCGGCCACGCCGCGGATATCGTATTCCCGAAAAATACTGGACTCAATCTGCATAAAAAAATTCTTTTGACTGCAAGCTCAAACTAGTGTATAATAACAACAATAAAAGTGCAAATATGGAACTCGCGGACCGTTTTACCAACCACCTGCGCGAAGTGATTGCCAAAGCCATTCAGTTAACGGCGGAGCTGAAAAACCCGGCGGTGGAGCCCATCCACCTGTTTTTTACTTTGGCTAATCAGCGCGGCTCGGTAGCGGCGGAGCTGTTGCGCCGGCTCAACCTCAACAGTAAAAACCTGGAACAGGCAATACTGGCTTTACCCACCATTAAAGGCGCTTTGCCGGCGCCCCCGCCGGCGCGCGGCGGCACCGCGGAACTTGCCCTCTCTCCCCTCTCCGCTGCCACCAAGGCAATTTTGGAGCATGCCATGCTGGTGGCCCACCATCACAGCCATTCCTACATCGGCACCGAACACTTGCTCACGGCCCTGCTCCACCAGGGAGACCGCGCCATTACCGAGGTGCTTACCCTAAGCCAGGTCAACCTGGCCGATCTGCAGCGCCAGCTGGAAGTGTTGTTAAATAACGTCGGCCAGTTCCCCGACTTAACCGACGTAACCGAAGTGGTGAATCGCCTGGAAGGGCATTTTGGCGGCCCGGAGGCGGCGCCCCCGAAAAATTCCGCCGCCGCTCCTAAAACAGAAGCAACCGAAAAAAAACGCCCCACCGCCCTGGAATTTTTTGCCACCGACTTAACCAGCCCGGCAGTGCAGAAAAACATTGACCCGGTAATCGGCCGCGACCGCGAAATTGAACGGGTCATTCAAATTTTGTGCCGGCGCACCAAAAATAATCCCCTGCTCCTCGGCGAGCCCGGGGTAGGCAAAACCGCCATTGTGGAGGGCCTGGGCAAACGCATTTTGGAGGGCAAAGTGCCGGAGCCCTTGCTGAACAAAAAAATTTACGCTCTGGATATGGGCCTCCTGATCGCCGGCACCATTTACCGCGGCGAATTTGAGGGCCGCCTGCGCCAGGTGATTGACGAAGTAGTGGGCAATCCCAACATCATTTTATTTATTGACGAAATTCACACCGTGGTCGGCGCCGGCGCGAGCCAAGGGGCGCTGGATGCGGCCAATCTCCTTAAGCCGCCGCTGGCGCGCGGACAAATCCGCTGCATCGGCGCCACCACCCCGGCGGAATACAAAAAACAGATTGAGGCCGACGCGGCGCTGGAACGCCGCTTCCAGCCAGTGCTCTGCCCCGAACCAACGGTGGCCGACACTACCGCAATCTTACGCGGCATTAAAACTAATTATGAATTGTATCATGAGGTAACGATTCTGGATGAAGCGCTGGTGGCGGCGGCCCGGACGGCCGACCGCTATTTAACCGGCAAATTCCTGCCCGATAAAGCGATTGACTTGCTGGACGAAACCGCGGCCGCCAAGCGGCTCTCGGCCAAAATGCCGGCGGTGAAAAGCAAACTGTGGCGGCTGGAACAAAAGTTGGCGGAAATCGTCCGCGCCAAAGAAAGCGCGGCGCGCGAGGACCGCTTTAACGAAGCAGTAGAACTCAAAAGCCAGGAAGAGCAGCTGCGCGGCGAGGTGAAAACCACCGCCGCCCTGGCCAAAAACAAAAAAAATAAGCGCTACGGCACGGTTACGGCGCATGACGTGGTGGCGCAGGTGGCCAAAATGATCGGCGCGGCGCCGGCCGAGCTGCTGGTAGACGAACAGGAACAGCTTACCACGCTGGAGGGCCGGCTGCGCGAGCGCATTGTCGGGCAAGACCCGGTTGTTCATGAAGTGGTGGCGCTCATCCGCCAGGCCCAGCTGGGGCTCTCGGCGCCCGACCGGCCCCTGGCGTCGTTTTTGTTCGTCGGCGACAGCGGGGTGGGCAAAACCGAACTGGCCAAAACCCTGGCCGAGCTGCTCTACCCCGATCGCGATGCCTTTATCCGCCTCAATTTGTCCGAATTCAGCGAGGCCTTCAGCACCGCAAAAATTTTAGGTTCGCCCGCCGGCTACATCGGCTTTAAGGAATCTACCCAGTTTACCGACAAAATCAAACTTCATCCTTATTGTGTTATTCTGTTTGACGAACTGGACAAAGCCCATGCTGACGTCGTCAAACTGCTTTTGCAGATGCTGGAGAACGGCGAACTGACCGACGCCGCCGGCAAAAAAATCACCCTGCGCCACGCCATTATTATTCTTACCACCACCTGGGGGGCGGAAGAGGTGGCGCGCGGCGAACTGGGCTTTGGCCGCGCCGCCGCGGGCGCAACCGAACTCCAACGCCGTTTAACGGAACGTCTAAAAGAACGATTTTCGCCGGAAGTAATTAATCGGATAGATAAAATTTGCTGGTTCCGGCCGCTGGGGGAGCCGGAACTGGCCCGGATTGCCGCCCAGGAACTGGCGCGGCTGAACGAGCGGCTGCAATCTTACCACACTAATGTTGCTTCTACCGAGGCGGTGCGGGAATGGCTGGTGCGCCAGTTGCCTGCGGGCGCCGCGGGCGCCCGCGACCTGCGGCGCCTGGTGCGCGGCGAAGTGGAAGCGCTGATGTCGGAGCTGATTTTAGAGCGCCACCTGAAACCCCACTATGAACTGACGGTGGAGCGCGATCATTTGGCAGTGCGGTGATATGCCCGACGAACCTACTGCTCCCGTGGCGCCGGATGCTTCGGTAGATAATTCCGGAGAATCTACAGCGGCCAAAGCCGATCCGGCTTATCAACAATACCTCAAAAACTTTGCGCGGCGCCAGACTAAACGCGCCGCTTCGGTTAGTAAGGGAGCGGGCGGCACTACGCGAATCGGCGCCACTACCCCGCTTACTCCCCGCGCCACGGAAACTCCCGCGGCCGCCCCTGCCCCCGCTACCGGAGTTTCGGAACCCGGGGCGCCGACCGTGGAAGGCGTCAGCGCCGTCGGGGGCGCCGAAGCCAAAAAACTCGGCCCCCAAGAAGTGGAAATTACCTTTAAGGGATTGTTTGACCGGCCCCAGCCCTTGTCTTATAACGACTGGCTGGCGGTACTGGCCGCTAACCCGGCGCTGGGCGACGAGCTGGCAGAAGAAGAACCGGAAGAAGAAGCGCCGGAAGCAGGGGCGCCGGTTGTCCAACCTCCGAAAGAAAAAGAGGGAAAGGCCGAGGAGGCGGCCGAGGGTGAAGAGGGTAAAAAGGAAGGCGCTGGCGCTCCGGCTGAAGCAGCGCCTCCGGCTGAAGCAGAGGGTGGTGAGCGGAAAGAAGAAGGGGCGGCCGCGGCCGAAAAACCAGCCGGCGAAGGAGAAGAAGCTGCCGCCCCAGAGCCTCCGGCTGCTCCGTCGGCGCCGAAAGAGACCGCGGGCGAAGCTAAACCACCGGTAGCCAAACCGCCTACGACCGAAGGAGCAGAAAAAGAAACGCCGCCATCAGCTAAAGAAACTCCGCCCGAACCATCGCCTGCTCCTCCCCCGGCAGAGGAAGCACCCCCCGGTGGCTGGCCAGCGAAAGAAAGCGAGGAGGGCAAACCAGCAACCGCAGCGCCTGCCGGCGAACCCGCCGCAAAACCTCCGGCGGCCGAACAACCGCCAGCCGGAGCGACTGCCGAAGCGCCCCGCGAGGCTCCGGAAACTCCGGCCGAAAAACTAAGCCGGCCGCCGCCGACCGAAGAAGCGCCCCTGGTGCGCCAGGATGAGGCTGGGCGCCCCTTGCCGGCAGCGCCGCCCGGCGGCGAAGCGCCAGGCGCTCCGCCCCCAGCGCCACCGACCGAAGAATCAGCCGCCGGCGGCGCCCCGGCCCCGCCCCGCCAGCGCTCGCTGCGCGACGCCCTGGCTTCGGCGGCGCAAATGGGCAGCGAACGCGCCAAATTAAAACGGGCGCGGGATAAATTCCAACAAGAGCTGGATGAACTGGAAGCAAAAATTAAAGGGGTAAGCACCTCGCGCTATCTGCGGGTATTGCGCTTCTTTATGCCCAAGCTCTATGCCCAAATCAGCGGCGCTTTTGACACCGGTAAAAATGTCGCGGGCGCGGCTAGAATCGTCGCCCTGGAAGCGCGCCTGGTAAAACTTAAATCCGCCAAAGCCGCTCTGGAAACCGGCAAAGGGGTAGGGAGCATCGTGGACGCCGCCAAGGCCCTGATTGAATTTATCGGGGCGACGAGCGAAACCATTATTATTCCGATCCTTGCTATCCTGGCTTTTCCGTTGATCGTTTTTGTCCTGGCGCTCGTTTATTCCACGGTCGGCGGCGGCACAATTACCCGAGCGATGAAAAAACTGATTGACCAGGTGGATGAATTGATTAAGCCGCTCCAGGAATTATTAAATAAAGAAAAACGCAAAATCCAGCTGCGCAAAAAAATCCAGCAGATTGATACGGCGCTGGCCCAAAGACGGGTGCTGCCGCTGCGCCCCGGGGTAGCGCCGGGGGCCGAAGAGGCAGCCAACGATAACGCTGCTCCGGCCGCTCCCCAAACGCGCCCCCTGCCGCCACCCGGCACTCCCCCGCGGGCTGCTAATGACAATGCCGCTCCGGAAGCCGGCGCCGGAGGGAGCCGGGAAGCGCCGCGCCTGGCTGCCTGAAGTTGCCGACTTCCGAATAATCGGTTAAACTATACCCATAAATGAACTCATACAGGGTTTCACCCCTTGTCATTTCGGGATTAATGTCGTAAATGTGTTGTTAATTACCGCGGGCAGAGGGTAAAATACCACGCAAAGTATGCTGTCCGATGCGAGCGAGCTAATCCTCGGTGATCCCGGTACCGATCTTTCAAACGGCCGAAGTATCCTTCAAGG
>JACPGS010000023.1 GCA_016189025.1 Candidatus Magasanikiibacteriota bacterium
GGACGTATTCTTGTGGAGATCCATACCCACAAATACTTTATTCATTGTTTCGTTTGGCATAGGATACGTTGGTTACGTGAATTAAAGGTTCGACCTTTAGACGTATCCTACCACCAGATGAAGGTTTTATAGCATTATGGCGGACACATCTTTTACTGGCCTACCCCTAGAAGCCGACGAGGCGGAAGCATCGGAAACCGCAGAATCAGCTACGGCGTCTGCGGAAGCTAACCCGGTGAAACTGCCGCCCGCCGCGCCGGCCAAACTGCCGCGCCCCAAACGTCGGGCGGCGACCCGCCGTACTGCTCCGGCGCCGGCAACGGAAATTAAATCCGAAGCCAAAGCATCTTCCCCGCGCCTGCGGCGCCCTAAAGCCGCTGTTTCCCCCCGCGCCCGCCGCACTGCCCCGGCCCCGGCCCGCAGCCTGGCCGACTCGCTCTCCCGCATTTATCAGGATGCGGACGGCAAAATTCCTAATATGCGCGAATTCAAAATTCACCGCGGCAGCCTTTGGCGGCGCGCCATCGGCACTCTGCTCGGCGCTTTGGTGGTAGTGGCGCTCGGCGCCGCGGCCTATTTATTCATCAGCGCACGCCTGGCGCCGCCCACCGACCCCCTGGAATTGACCATTACCGGCCCCGCCGAGGTAGCCTTAGGCGCCCCCAGCACTTATCGCGTGCGGCTGAAGAACCGCAGCCGCGCGTCTCTTGCCAATATCACCCTGGAACTTAATTACCCCAAAGGGTTCCTGGTGAGCGAAGCCTTGCCGGCGGCCGCTAATCCGGCCCAGACCGAATGGTCGCTCGGGTCGCTCCCGGGCAACGACGAAACCGAGGTAGCGGTAACCGGCCGGCCCTACGGCCTAATCGGCATCGCGGAATCCTGGCGGGCTTTCGCCACTTTCCGGCCAGAATCCCTGGCCTCGGACGTGCGGGCCGTGGCCACGCTCCCGGCGACGATTACGGAAAGTCCGCTTGAACTTTCCGTTTCCGGCCCGGAATCGGCGCGTCTCGGCGCCCCCGCGGAATACCTGCTGACGCTGCCGGGCGTGATGCCGGCGTTGCCCGGGAGTCTGGAGCTGGTACCGAACTTTCCCAATTCCTTTGCCCTGGCTACCGCCACTCCGGCGCTCAAACGCGGCCGCTGGATAATCCTCTCTCCAACCGCCACGAGTACTGCCGCCACTACCTCTCCCCGCCGCTTTAAGCTTACCGGCTCCTGGCGCCCGGAGGCGAGCGGCGTGGGAGCAGTGGGCGGCACCCTGCTTTTGACTCTGCCTAACCAGACCTCCCTTACTCTGCAGCAACAGAGCGTTACCACTACCCTATTGGAAAACGCCCTCTCGCTGTCGCTCGCCATCAACGGCGCGCTGGAGCGCTTGACCGCCGCCCCGGGCGATCTGCTCCTCTCCACCCTGCGCCTAAAGAATAACAGCGCGGAAACCCTGCGCCAGGTAACCGTTTCCCTGGTCTGGGACGCGCCGGCCTTAAAACGCCAGAGTATGCTGAATTGGGCCGAACTCACCGACGCCAATAACGCCACGGTGCGCGGCGAGCAGCGCGGCGATAAACGCCGGCTGGGATACCTAACCTGGACGCCGGCCGAGGTGAAGGGCTTTGGCAAATTGGCCCCGGGCGCCGAGGTAACGCTGGACCTGCGGCTGCCGATTAAAAACGCCGAACAATTTGAGGCCAGCGCCATTGCCGTCCCCACCATTACCGCCCTGCCCGGGGTGCGCTATCTGGACGCGGCCGGCAAAGAAGTTGACTTCTCCGGTACGCCGCTGACGATTACCTTAGGCAGCGATCTGAAACTGGAAAGCCGCGACGAGGTAACCAGCGATGAGGCGGCGGGGAGCGAAAGCCATGCCATTACCTGGGTGCTTACCAATTCTTTCCATCCCCTTAAGAATGTCCTCTTAACCGCCACTGCTTATGGCGAGGTAAGTTTTGCGAGCGCCACGCCCACCCCCGCGGGCCGGGTTACTTTTGATCCCACATCTAAAACCATTACCTGGAGCATTCCCGAACTGCCGGAAAATCTGGACACCGTGGCCCTCCCCTTTACCCTGACCCTGAAGAATAAAAACCCGACCCAGACCACTTTGCTCTCCAAAGTGCGGGTGCAGGCCGAGGACGCGGTTACCGATACCAGTATTGAATTTTTGGGCGAAGAGATTCTCCTGGCGCCTCCGGAAGAAGCCGATCAATCACCGAGCGAAGAGTAAAAATCTTCTATTAATGACCCGGCCTGGACCGAATCTACTCCCGCCATCCAGCAGATGCGCGGGTTGCGTTTGAACCAGGTAATCTGCCGCTTAGCATACTGGCAGGTGGCAAGCTCCAGGCGGCGCACCGCTTCCGGCAGGGTACACTCGCCGCGTAAATAACTAGCGACTTCCGGATACCCTAGGCTGGAGAGCGCGGGCAGACTCGCCGGATAGCGGGCGAGGAATTTTTTGGTTTCCGCCAGCAATCCGGCCTCTAATTGCTGCTGTATTCTCTTCCGTATTCGTTGCCGCAGCTCTTGCCGCGGCCAGTTGATTCCTAGTAGCAGCGCCGCGTAGCGCGGCGGCTGTTTTTTTCTTTGCGCTACAAACGAAGCGCCCGAGGTAAGCGCCACTTCCAGGGCGCGGATAACGCGGCGCCGGTTTTTTAGATCAATAATCTCTGCACTTACGGGGTCAATCGCCCGGAGCTGTTGCTGCAGCGCGGGGAGCGTCTGGCCCGCCAGTTTCCGGCGCAGCTCGCTTTGCGGCGCCACCCTAGGAATCTGCCAGTTATCAATGACAGCGCTGACATACTGACCGGTTCCCCCCACCAGGAAGGGGAATTTCCCTCGCCCGATAATATCATCAATCGCGGCAAACGCTTGCCGCTGATAGTCCGCCAGGGTAAAAGGCCGGTCAGGCGCAATAATATCTATCAGGTGATGCGGCACTCCCTCTGCTAAATACACCGGCCGCCCTCCTTGCTTCATCCATTGCCCGGCCGGCTTGGCCGTCGCGATATCCAGTTCTTGGTATACCTGCCGCGCATCCGCTGACACCACTTCGCCGTTAAATCGTTTAGCCAGGGCGATGGCCAAATCAGTCTTGCCCGAGGCCGTGGGGCCGACGATTACTGCTAATTTGGGCAATGATGCCTCCACAAAGAAAATACCTGCTATCAATTTTGACTAAAGCCGTGTAATATGCTATAATTCTAACATAACTTGAGCCTTTATGTCCGCTACTCTGCTCCGCGTGCCGGAAACAGTCCGAGCCTGCCTGCTGGAAGCCGAACAATTTATCCTCCTGCCGCCCGCGGAACTAACCCGCCTTCGCCAACAGATTATACTGCCCCCCAGCGTAGAACGGCATTATCATGGTGAACCAATACTCCGTCTGTGGCAACAATTGGTAGCACTACGCGGCCGCCGCACCCTCGGCGCCAATCATGCTGTTTCTACCGAAGAGAAAGAATTAGAAGCAGCAGTGAAAGACAGACTATTGGAGGTGTACGCCGAATATCGCCGCCGCGCCGAGGCGATTATTGAACTGGGCTGGAAAACCGAGCATCTAATGGCGCAACGTAATTTAAAAACCGAAGAGGAAGTGCGGGCGACGGCCGCGCATAATCTGGAGGAATTACAAAAATTACAATCGCAACGCGATACTCTGCTTGCTACTTTGCGCCAGCTTTATCCCGATGTCCGGATTAACCCCGAACGGATTGACCAGGCGCTCCGCCCCGACCGGGAGGAGCGGCTAAAGCAAGAAGCAACCGAGGAACTACAGAAAGAAGTCGGTGCTGATGTAGAGGCTGGTTTTAAAAAAATAACCACGGGAACCCTGCCGCCGGCGAGGCAAACCGAAACCAAACCAGCCAAAAAGGCCGGCCAGCGTTTATCAACTACGGAACAAGAATTGCAAACACGCTGGCGCGAGCTAAAAGCGCTGGAAGAACGCCGGCATACCCTGCCGCCCGAAGCAGCGGGGGAACGCCGAGCTTTAACGAAAAAAATTGACCGGTTAAGCCGAACCTGCGCCCAACTGCTCCAACATTTAGAACGCAAACAAGAAGATGTTTTAAAAAGGCGAGAAGGAAACTGGTAAACCGGAACGCTTCGCTTAGTCCGTTGAAAAACTTGTCTATCATTCCCGCGTAAGCGGGAATCCAGTATCAACAGCCTTTTGATTAGCCAAATTTCTGGATCCCCGCCTTCGCGGGGATGACAATTAAGGCACCACTGAAGAGTTTTTCAACGGTCTAGCATTGGTACTTGACAAAAACGACAGAATTTGCTATAATATGTCGTTAAATTACCTAAGCCTCTTTACTATGCCAAATTCCACAAATAGAGAAGCCACCCCGGCCGAGCCGAGGGAAGAGAGCATTGAGGTCGTTGCCGAAACTGAAGAAGAAAGAAGGGCGGCGGCGCTCCAACGATATCAGGAACTCCTGGCGCTGCGCGCGACAGCAGACCAGCTACCGCGCGGTCATAAGAAAGCGGAACAAATGGACAAAATCGCCGCCCACCTGGCAGAAATCCGCGCGCTTGGCTTTAGTGAAGCGCAACTAGCTGCCGAAGCCGGGTCGGCACAACCAACGACTTCACCTCCGGAAGAAGTTACTACCCCCTAGTTAAAATTTTCTAATTTTTTATTATGTTAGAAGGTGGTATGTCCATGCGCCAAATAGTGGAAACCGAAGAAAGAAAACGCCGCTCGCGCGAGGCGGCGGCTAAAGAACGTCGTACTGCCTCCGGCGAAGAGGTGGTGCTGGAAGCTGTCAATGAGCCGGCATTAGAATTAGAGGGGGCCTCACCGCCTCCGGCGCCGTTGTCCAAAAAGCGTGGTGGAACAGAAGCGTTAGCGGCCACTCTTCCCTATGTCGCCCAGCACGAGCCCGGTCGTTTCACTCAAGAGCTAAGTCACAAAATGCCCGTCCATAACCGGGTTACCATGGATTATCTGGCTGCCGCCCTGCCGGCAGAATTGCGTCATGCCGACCCGGAGTTAGCGCCGGAAACTGTTAAATTATTGATCAAACAACTGCGTCTTGCCCTGGTAGGCACTGCCGAACACCCGAAATTCAATGCGATCCGACCCGATATGGTTGGTGATGCGGTAGCAGATACTATCCTAGAAGTAGCTCCTGATTTCCCTAAAGAACGCATCGCCGCGCTGCGCCAGCGGGCAGAGGCCATTGCGGAAAAAATTCCGCTGCCCGTGGCCGCGCCGCTGGACGTATTATTGGGAAGAAAACAAATCTTGCCTGAACTACTAAAGCGAGCGGAAAAAACAATTGCTGATTCCCAAATACCGCTTGCCCAATTGGAAAAAATGTCAGCGCCGGGGGTTGACCGTAATGATTTATCACCTCAACAGAAAGAGGCGGCATTTGCCCTGATGGAAAAACGAGAACTAGCCAAGCAGATCGCCGCGTTTCCCCAAGAAATAACTGAAACATTGCACGAGCTCCAAACGAAGATAGTAGAATTAAAACGAGACCGTCAGTTGCTTGCCAATACCCTGGATAAAAACAAAGAACCACGTACCCAGAAGGCGCTGATTACTTTACTTGATTACAATATCGCGCACGCCGAATACATTCTAAAAGAGGCGGTGCGCCACGGGCATCATTTGCCTGGTTCCGAAGCAATTTCTGTTTAACACCTACTAATTAGCCTGGCGTAGTGAATTTTCCTGTTGTACCCGCGCGATGAAGTCTGCTTTAGAGAGAGTAAGCGGGTCTTGGCTCCCCCGCACCCGGATGGTCCAATTGCCTCCCCCCAGTTCCCGATCCCCTACTACTACGGTGTAGGGGATTTTTTCGCTGGCGGCTTTGCGGACCTTATTGCCGATGGTTTCGTTCGCTTCATCCACCGATACGCGCAATCCCGCCTCGGCCAGCTCGCGCGCCAACTCTCGCGCTCCGGCGACATGCTTCTCGGACACTGGCAGGAGCGCTACCTGCACCGGAGCGAGCCAGACGGGAAAAGCGCCGGCAAAATGCTCAATCAAAATCCCCATAAATCTCTCCAGGGATCCGAAGATTACCCGATGAATCATTACGCATTGCTTCCCCTCTCCGTCGGAATCCACATAACGGACGTCAAACCCCCGGCCTAAGCGCTTTAGATAGCGCGCGGCATTCTCGCGGGTCTGGAATTTTTGCTTGAATACCTTAAGTTTCCAAAACTCGTCAATCTCTTCCTCGGTAGTTTCCGCCCGGCTCGGCTGGTTAAAATCAAACTGCACGGTGCCCAGCTGCCACTCGCGCCCCAGGGAATCTTTGACTTTGAGGTCTATTTTTGGCCCATAAAATACCCCTTCGCCCGCGTCAATTTTATAAGCAAACCCTTCGGCCGCCGCGGCCTGCTTTAGCGACTCTTCGGCAAAATTCCACGCCTCAATGCTGCCCAAATACTGCGCCGGGCGGGTGGCGATATAGGCCTGGTAATCCTGGAAACCGAGGAGCGCATAAACGTCCTTCATAATTTTTAAGACGCCGCGCACTTCGCCAATCACCTGGTCGGGGGTGCAAAAAATATGGGAGTCGTCCTGGGTAAACCCGCGCACCCGCGTCATGCCGTGCAGCACTCCGGCCCGCTCGTAGCGATACACGGTGCCGAGCTCGCCGATCCGCAGGGGCAATTCCCGATAACTGCGCGGCCGCGCCTGGTAAATCTGAATGTGCCCCGGGCAATTCATCGGCTTCAAAATTTCGTCTACCTGGTAATCCGGCGCGCTCTCGCCTTCAATATATTCGTGCAACATTACCGGGAACATGCTGTTGACGTATTTGGATAAATGCCGGCTGATGACGAATAAATCCATATTGGCAATATGGGGTGTGGCCACCAGCTGGTAGCCGGCGCGATAATGCAGCTCTTTCCAAAACGCTTCCAACACGTTTCTGACCTGTGCTAATTTGGGGTGCCACAGCACTAACCCCTGGCCTACCAGAGGACTGATAGAAAACAAATCCAACTCCTGCCCCAGGCGGCGGTGATCGCGTTTTTTGGCTTCCGCGAGCATCTGCAGATGGGCGTCCAGCTCCCCCGGGGTCGACCAGCAAGTGCCGTAAATGCGGGTGAGCATTTTATTCTTTTCGCTGCCCCGCCAATAGGCGCCGGCGAGCGAGAGAAGCTTAAAATGTTTAAGCTCTTGCGCCGGGTTTTCCGTATGCCCGCCGCGGCAGAGGTCGCGATAAGCGCCGGATTGATAAATGGTGAGCGTCTGGCCGGCGCCGGCAAACTCGTCAATCAGCTCCAATTTGTAAGGATTGTCGGCAAATTCTTGTTTTGCCTGCTCGGCCGTCAGCTCAAAGCGCTCAAATTTTTTCCAGGTAGGGAGAATCTCGCGCATTTTGGCTTCAATTTTGGGTAAATCAGCTTCGGAGATTTTAACCTCGCCAAAATCAAAATCATAATAAAAACCGTTCTCAATGGACGGCCCGATGGTGCGCTTGGTATGCGGCCACAACTCCATTACGGCCGCGGCGAGCAAGTGGGCGCCGGAGTGGCGCAGGTGGTCAAGTTGCTCATTGTTCATAATTGCTTAATAGGTTTTATCGCTAATGGTAATGATCTAATTTACCAAACAACTATCTAACGCAAATCCTGCAACGACCGAAGTACCTTCCCCTTACCGGCAGCAAATTTTTTTTGGCTTGCTTCTAACTCTGCTAACAGTTTTTTAATTTTCCGCGAATTGCTTGTCTTGTTAACGATAGATTTCGTGGGTACCGATGTCATAGTATAATACTTCATGTTCTTTAAGAAAACGAAAAAGTATCCGATAAGAATAGCTAACGGAATACGACCAAAAACTGTCTAGCGGTCCCTTTAATTTGTGAGTA
Organism: Candidatus Magasanikiibacteriota bacterium; assembly: GCA_016189025.1. Classification (GTDB taxonomy): domain Bacteria; phylum Patescibacteriota; class Patescibacteriia; order Magasanikbacterales; family GWA2-37-8; genus JACPGS01. Next base: position 7,848 of record JACPGS010000023.1, read on the forward strand.
CGCAGCGAGGGATGAAAAGGAGTCTTACGAAATCGCTGGTCTTTAGTAATCGCTTGTTGCTGGAGGCGACTCGGTAATTTGCTAAATGCTCGTTGGAAATTCGTCGTCAACTGCACTGTCAGCTCGCGCTCCATAAACTACAGTAATTCCCTAAGCGATTGGACCACCCGGGTCTTGCCCATCCGGCGCTCCCGCTCGCCCGCAATCACGGTGCGTAACACATGATCAAACTCCTCCACCTGTTGGCGAATGCGTTGCCATTTTTCTTTCTCTATTGCTATCCATTCTTTGGCGCCTGATTTGCTAACCGGAAAGGTGAGCTGAATGGTCTTGGCTATGCTCATATTAAAGAGATACGGAAGATTAAAAATAAGCGACCGAGAATACCTCTAGTATGCCAAAACTAGGGGTTCTTGACAAGAGTTCTCTTGACAAGGGGCGGGAAATATGCTAGAATAAGCCGTTAAAGTGCCTGTGAAATGGGGCAACTTTAGCCGTTTGCCCCGTTACATCAAGGTAAGCTAACGTGTATACTAATAATTAGTTCTTTAACAGAGATACTTCGCCAACGCGTGGGGTCTAGTGTCCCGACTGTCCAATAACTGTCATTCCGAGCGCAGGTCGCCTGAGGCGACCGGAGCCGAGGAATCCCTTAATTGTAGTAAAAGGGATTCCTCCGCTCCCCCTCGGCTTCGCTCGGGGTCGGTCGGAATGACAGAGGGAATTTCGTCATTCAAAGTAAAGTTAACAACCTAGACCACAGCCGCTGGCGAAGTACGCCAAAGATCTACCACCAACCGGGGGGAACCCCGCAAAAGGAGAAAACCATGGGAACGATGTACAAGGGGAGCAAGGATGCTCCCAATCAGGGCAGCGGGGTTCAGGCGGAAGAAGGAACAACCATCACCGAGCTCGGAGGATTCACGCTGTTGAATAAGCTCGGTGAGGGCGGAATGGGGACCGTGTACGAGGCGGTGGACGCAAACGAGGTGTGGGCGGCGGTGAAAGTGCTCAATCCGGCACTTTGCCAGGACAAGGAGCACGTAAGCCGCTTCTACCAGGAAGCGCGGGCGGCGGCGGCGGTTCGGAATCCCCACATCGTCGGCATCATTGGGGCAGACACCCACCCCAGTGGGGTACACTATATCATCATGGAGTACCTCACCGGTGCCCCGCTCGCCCAGGAGCTGAAGATGGGCAAATCGCTTACCCTCCAGCAAGCGCTTCACATCGCGACCCAAATCGCGAACGCGCTCGCTGCCGCTCACCACGCCGGCATCATCCACCGCGACCTCAAGCCAGACAACATCTATCGGGAGCCGACCCCGGTGGATGGGGTCCAGGATCCGGACTTCGTCAAGGTCTTGGACTTCGGGATTGCCAAGCTAACGGTCACCGACGCCAGGGAGGGCGAGCCGCCGAAGACCAGGACCGGAATGGTCCTTGGCACCCCCGGCTACATGGCGCCGGAGCAAATGGGAATAACGAGCAAGGTAATCACCCCGGCAGCGGATGTCTTCGCGCTCGGCGTGATCCTGTATCAGATGCTCACGGGCTCGCTCCCGTTCCCCGCTTCTGACTGGCAGATCTATTTTTCCAGCATCGTCAGCTGCACGCAGAGCCCCTTGCCAAGCCGGCTCACCCTGGGAATCCCCAGGGAGCTCGACGGGCTGGTTGCCGCGATGCTCGCCTTCCAGCCCGAGGCGAGGCCGGGCCCGATGGCGCGCATCGAGCAGTTCCTCGCGGAACTCGCGGCTGGGCGGCGACCGGCGATGTGGTGGAAGCCGGCGTCGGAGGCAGAGGCAGCGCCGGCGCGGTCGGTTTCGGCCGAGCGCCCGGCGACGCGCCCGAGCGCCGAACACGAAGCCCGCCGGCCGACGGCGAAGGAGCTGAAGGTGGCCGCGGCAACGGCGGCTCTCCGGGGGCGCAACGCTCTTCAGCCGGAGCTGACCAGGAGGGATCTGGCAGCGGAACGGGAAGGACGCAGCACCACCAGTCCGGTCATCCCCATCGCCCGGCCCAGGCGTCGTCGCGGTGTGGGCGTGTGGGGCGTGATCGGCATCCTGCTGGCCGTGACCGCCCTCACGCTCGGGGCGCTGCTGGTATTCCGCGGCAGCGGCGACCCGGAGAAGCCGCCGGCGACTGCCCCGGCGCCCGCAGGGGCGGTGCCGGCCGAGCCGGCCCAGGTGGAAATCACCCGGGCCAAAAAGAAAGGAGAAAAAAACGGCAGGAAGCGGCGCGCCAAGAACGCGGCGCCGCAAGATGAGGCTGCCCCCGCCCCCGCGGGCGGCATCGGCCTCGACGAGTAGGCCCGTAGCGCGCGGGATGAGTATTCATCCGGCGCGGTCGGGCAAAAATCCCGGGTCAACGGACGGACGCCCGGGAGGGAGTGGCGCGGCTACTCTGCATCAGTCCGTCCCACTCTGGAGTATCTTTTGTAAAAAAAAGGATACTGCAGAGTAAAAAACAACAAATTGACTTCAACTTTGCTATTTGTTATAATTACTGATGTCAAACTGACAACCTTAAACTTCAAATATGCTTATTAAAACAATAACCAAACCAGCTGCCGTAACGGTACCTTTAACTTCTCTGCGTTGTTTATATAAAAGCGCCCGGGGGGAGAAAATTGTGTGCGAAATTGACCTCGCCGCGCTGAAAAAAATAAATACACCGAGCACTCTTGATGAAATGGTGGCGGAAGCGCGCCTGGAAATGGCGCTCGGTAAAACAAAATCATTTACCTCGGCCACCGCCCTGATCAAAGAATTGCGTTCCTGATATGCGGATTGACCGCTCTTCCCGTTTTAAGCGCTCCTACCAAAAACTGCCATCTCCAATCAAAAACAGTTTTGACGAAAGGATTGGGTTATTCTTTAAAAATCCTTTTGACCCTGTATTAAGGACGCACAAACTGCACGGAAATTTAGATTCGTATTATGCGTTCTGTCTGCGCGACGGATACCGGGTACTGTTTGAATTCGCTGATAGAGACAGCATTCTGTTAGTAAATATTGGTGGCCACGACGATTACGCAAAATGGGCACGCTAAACCCCGCCTGGCTGGCGGGGTTTTTAATCTGCGCAGTCGGCTGAAATCCGCGGCATCCCATCCGTATTATTCTACCGTCTTTACCACCACTTTAATTTTTCCCGGCAGGGCCGGGGCGCGGCGCATCCAGCCGGGCGAAAACCGGACCGCGGCGTTTTCCACATGATCCAAAGATAACAGCATTCGCTCAATCTCTTCTTTGGTTTTGCTAACAAACCGATAAGGCGCCAGTTTATCTAAATTTGAATCCAAAGTAACGAGCAAAGTTTCCGCTACCGTTAACTCCGCAGTGCCAGCCGCGGCATTATAGCGGCCCAAGGTCAGTTCGGGAGTGCCGACCGCGGAAATAATCTGCTCGGCGCCTGGGTCAATTACCCGCGCGCGCTCCCGCTCGCGCAAGGCAGAGAGCTCGGTTGCCGGAAAAGCCGCCAATACCATAGTATTGTTGCCGGCTACGGTAAACTCCGCCACTTCGGCCCCGGCCGACACGCTGGGGACCGCGCGCGACTCTACTAATCCAACCACTAAGGTCGCTCCGGGCGGGATGGTGCTGGAGGCCGCGGCGCGGAACGCCTCAATAACTTGCTTTGCATACTGCGCCTGGGCAGCGGCAATATCCTCTGTGGTTACCGCCCCCACCCGCGCCGCCCCGCCGCGCATGGACGCGCCGCTCTCGGCGTAAATCTGTTTTTGTTTGGCGGGATTCAACCCGGGAATGGTAAAGCGCGCGGGCCCGATGTCGTAACTGGCGCCGGGTTTATCGGCATAGACATTAGCCTTCACTGATCCGCCGGCCGGCACCGATACTCCCGCGGCTAACCGGAAGAGTACACCCTCGGGAGAAAGCAGCCGGGTGGTTTTTACCAGGGGCTGGCCCGCGTCGCTGGTGTTAAAAATTGTTATTTCACCCGTGGCAATACCGGCGACGCTTTTAGTGCCGGAAGGATAAAAAGTTCCGCGGTAAAAGAAAGGGGTGGAGCTGACCGTGCCCGCGAGCCCGCCCCGCGCCGGCGACCCAATAACGGCAGATAAACTTACCCGCTGGCGATCGGCTTTGGCGATAATGGTAATTTCCGCCCGCTTAGTGGTGATAAAAATAACCACGCCGAGCAGCACGATAGTGAGCAGCAAAAAGGAAACCGCGATGAATTTATAAAACCGGACCGGCGGCGCCGGCGGCGGGGCGGTTTCCAAGCGGCGAGTAATCATAATGCTATAAAACCTTCATCTGGTGGTAGGATACGTCTAAAGGTCGAACCTTTAATTCACGTAACCAACGTATCCTATGCCAAACGAAACAATGAATAAAGTATTTGTGGGTATGGATCTCCACAAGAATACGTCCA
>JACPGS010000024.1 GCA_016189025.1 Candidatus Magasanikiibacteriota bacterium
CCCGCAAGCTTTGCTTGGTTCTGAGCAGATATTCTAACTTTTCTCTGTCATACAATTTTAAGTCGTTTGACATACCCACCACCTTTATGGATAAAGGCATATTTTACCATTTAGGTGGTGCATTTAGATTAGACTACTGCTTTGGTTTTTAAAGATTGACCTCTGGCCTTAAATATGGTAGTAATAGGTTAAATCTCTTTTCCGGAGGAGGAAAAAATGGCACGGCAAGCTATCCTGATCGGAGTCGCTCTTTTCACAATCATCGGCTGCGCGCGTCTGCCAACGCCCGCTGGCCGAGCCACCCTCAACCCAACGGAGGCCGTCATGCCCATCTATGCCGACACGCTTGGATTCGTCGGCCTCCAGATGGGGCCGGCGGAGTTCACTCCCGAAGTTTTTGCCCGCTTGCTTAAAAGCGGCGTGCGCCTGGTGCAGTGGGGCGGTCCGCATCCCCGGCAGCCGGATGCGGCGCACCTGGTTGCCGAAGTGCAGGCCACGGTTGCCCAGTTCGGCTCCCACGGCGACCTTTTCCGACTGGTGCGCCGCCGGCAGGATCTTGCCGATCTGGAGATCACCCGCTCTGTCTACGTCGTGCTGACGGTCCAGAACCCCGGCGCGATCGGGGAAGCCTGGAGCCGCCTGGACGAGCTGTGGGACGCCGGGGTGCGCGTGATTCAGCTCGCCTACTGGGACTGCGAGAGGTACGGCTGCGGCTTTTTGGCGCCCGAGGACACTGGCCTCACCCTGGCGGGCCAGGAATTTCTGCGCCAAATCGCGGCGCGCGGTTTCATCCTGGACTTGTCGCACGCCGGGCCGCGGACGGCGCTGGAGGCAGCCCAGGCCTACCAAGGGCGCCTGATGATTTCGCACACCGGCAGCCGGACGGTCTACGACTATCCGCGCAATGCCCCGGACCAGGTAATCCGGCTGGTGGGAGCACGGGATGGCATCGTGGGCGTGTACACGATGACCTTCTTCCTCAACGGCGCGGATAATAGCATTTCGCCCTGGCTTATCCATGTTCAGTACGTGGCTGATCTCGTCGGCGCTGATCACGTCGCCATCGGTTCCGACGCGCCGGTGGCCGGCTGCCCGGACGTGGAAGCAACGCGCGCCGGCTTTCTGCGGCTCGCCAAAGCGCTGGATGCCACCGGCCGCCTGCAGGGGGTACTCGCTCCCCGCTGGCCGGCGTTCATTCCGGAGCTGAACGGCACCGACCGCTTCGCGGTTCTCGCCGAAGCCCTGCGCCCCTACTTTTCCCATCGTCAGCGCCAGGGGATTGTGGGGCAGAATGCCTTGCGGTTCTACCGGAGCGCGCTCCCCCAAGAGTAGCGCCGGAGCCGGCCACGGGCATTCGTGGCGTCCGGCAACCAAAGGAGTAGATCATGCGCTATGTGCGCCTGGTTGAGAGCATCGCGAAGGATTGGAAGCTGCTGGCGTTGTGGGCGGCGTTGACCGTGGGTTTCAATCTGCTGCTTGGGTGGGCCGCTGCCGGGATGGGTTCATACCGGCCGCTTGACCTTCAATTCAACGGCTATCGCTCCTGGGAGGCCTATGACCTGCTCAATGCGCTCGGGCCGGCCGGCCGGGCGGCGCACCAGGACACCTGGTGGCTTGACCTCGTTTTTCCGCTCTGCTACGCGCCGTTCACTGCCATGCTCCTCGCCCGGCTGTGGAACGCCCGATTCGCCCCGGGCATGATGCTGTGCCTGCTGCCGTTCGGCGGGGCACTGCTGGACTACCTGGAGAACATCTGCATCGGCGTAGCGCTCTTTACCTACCCGGCGCGGCACGACGCCCTGATGGATTTCTCCGGCCTGGTCACGGCGCTCAAGTGGTGGGGGTTCGCTTTCCCGAGCCTGGCGCTGGTGGGGATCGGCGGCGGATGGTCGCTCGGCGCTTTCCTGGAGCGGCGGCGCCGGGGCGCTGGCTGACACGGGCAAGTCGCCCGAGGGACGAAGCAGAGTCAGAGGGGGCACTCTCTACTCGTCCCTTCGTTCCTGGTGGGAATAATTGAAACTGTAGAAGAATGCCAACCATATCATTATCCGCCTGGTCGCTATCGCTATTGCGGTAACTCACTTGGTTGGTCGCGGCAGACACTCTTTGGGTGCTCTCCCGACTAAAGTCGGGATGCGCGCCCAAAGACACTCGTCTGCCGCGCCCTGATGCTAACTGGCTTTTCCGATTCTTTTGCAGTTTCATATTATTCTTAGCAGGAACGTTGAACAGTTTATGGGTTTGCGATATAATGCCTAAGGCAGCAGTCTTAATCACCAGGACTTACGCGTTTGGCGCACTGCGGCGTCAAAAGCTCCGGTGCTCAACGCTGTATATCTGTATACAGCTTATTCCGCTCCTCGCTTTTTCCTTGCATTGCATCCAAACGCGTAAGTCCTAAATCACATCTAGGATAGGGGGAATATGAAGTTTTTTTTCGGAATCTTGATAATAGCCGCCGGCATCGGCCTAATCCTCAAAACCGAGTGGATTATTGAAAATTTCGGCGGGAGCGCCTGGGCCGAAGACAAATTCGGCACCGCCGGCGGCAGCCGCACGCTGTTTAAGCTCATCGGCCTCGCTCTTATTTTTATCGGATTTTTGCTGATTACCGGATTATTTGAAGGATTTTTGGACAATACGGTGGGCCGGATATTTGTCCGCCCCTCTTAATCCGTGTCATATGGTGCACGCTGGCAAAGCCTTAATTGATCCGCATTTTATTTTTACTAAAATCGGCCTCGGCCCCGGCATGCGGGTGGCGGATTTTGGCTGCGGCCGCACCGGCCATTTTATTTTCTCCGCGGCGCGGGCCGTGGGCGAGCGGGGAGTGGTGTATGCCGTGGATATCGTAAAAAATATTTTGGAGAGCTTAAAGAGCCGGGTGCGCAGCGAAGGGTACGACAATATCCAGCTAGTCTGGTCTAATGTGGAAGCCAGCGGGAAAACGCCGATTCCCCCGGCTAGTCTGGATGTGTGTTTTATGGTGAATCTGATGTTTTTACTGCACGACCGCGCCGGGGCGATGACCGAAGCGGCGCGCCTCCTTAAGAGCGGCGGACAGCTGGTGGTAGTGGAGTGGGAAAAACCATTGGGCGCGGTGGGGCCTACTCCCGGCCAGTTAGTTGCGGCCGAGCAGATTTTGCCGGCCGCCGAAACGCGGGGATTGTCGCTCGCCGATCACTTTGCCGCCGGCGAGTATCATTATTGTCTGGTATTTAAGAAAAATTTATGAATGTTGCCAACTTGCTGCGCTCCTCTTATTGGTTCAGCCAGCCCGCGGTAGCAGCCGGGCTGGTCCTTTGGTTGCCCTTGATTATAGCGGCGCTGCTCGCGGTCGGCGGCCTCGTTGCCCTGGTTTGGTCCGCCCGGCAAAGCGCCGGCGCGTGGCGGCGGTTAGGGGCAAGGTTTGGCTGGGGGGCGCTCTGGCTGGGGCTCGCGGGACTGGTGTGGATATATTGGCGGCAGCAGCGAGTGTTTTTTTTGGCCTGGCGGTTTTGGTTATGGTTAATTTTTATTCTGGGTTTGATTTGGGTCGGTCGGTTAGTCTGGTATATCAGCCGCCGCCTGCCGGTAGCGCGGCAGGAGCAGGCGGCGCGGCTGGCGCGTGATAAGTATTTGCCCGGCAGCCGGCGCCCGTGAACTTGGTTCGCCCACTCTATGAGTAGCGAGCGACAACGAGTCGGGGAGTGGGGAGAAAGCCAAGCGTGTCAGTTTTTGGTTCGCCATGGTTTTATCGTCCGGGAGCGCAATTACCATTCTACCCAGGGAGAAATTGACATTGTCGCCAGCCGCGGCGGCGATTATTATTTTATTGAGGTAAAAACCCGGTTTACTCCCGAATTGGCCACTGACCTGGCGATTACGCCGCGCAAGCTCTATCGTTTTCGCAAAACCGTTCAGCATTATTGCTATCGGCGCGGCATCGGCGAGGAAGGGTCGCTGATTATCGCCGGGCTGATTGTGCTGGTAAAGCGCGCCACCCGCACTATTTCTTTCCGCCTGGCAATATATTGTTGATATTTTTAGACTGTAGAAGAATACTAACGATGTCGTTATTTGTCTGGCCGCTATCGCTATTGCTAAGTTTAACCTGATTCTTCTCCAGTCTCATTTTTGTCAACCGTCGCTTGACTAGGTTCAGACCCTGCGGTATACTCTATGGCAATCCGGGTAATTCAGCTAAATCCGTATCTATGAACTTCAAAACCGAACGCACTTTTGTGCTCATTAAACCCGACGGCGTGCGCAAGGGGCTGGTGGGCGAAGTAATCCGCCGCTTTGAGCAGCGCGACTTGAAAATTGTGGCGCTGGAGATGTTCCAGCCCACCCGCGAGCAGATTGATAATCATTACCCCAAAGACGAAGCCTGGATCCGCCGCCTGGGGCAAAAAACTTTAAGCACTTACGAGAAGTACGGAATAGATGCGACAAAAGAATTAGGCACGGCTGATGATTTGGCGATTGGCAAAATGGTGCGCCAGTGGCTGATTGATTTTATGGTTTCGGCGCCCTTAGTCCGGCTGGTGGTAGAGGGCATTCACGCGGTAGATATGGTGCGCAAAATTTGCGGCCACACTCTGCCGTATCTGGCCGACATGGGCACCATTCGCGGCGATTACTCGGCCGATTCGCCGGCGGTAGCCAATTCCGAGCACCGCGCCGTAATGAATTTAGTGCATGCCTCGGAAACGGCCACGGAAGCGGCCCACGAAATTAGCCATTGGTTTGGCGGGCGCGAGGTTATTTATTCTTATCAGCGTCTGACCGATTAGGCCCGGTGGATAACTTGATTGACAGCCGCCGGCAGGGTGGTAACGTACTCCTTAGTCTGGTTCGCGGCAGCGGTACGCTGTTCTACAACCTGTACCCTAGGTTTACCTAGATCTGCCCCGCCCGTGGGTGTGGCGTGCGGTTTACCACTTACAGCATTGGGACAGGAACGCTGCTTTTGAATCAGACCCTAAAAAAGCCCCGATTTAGTCGGGGCGTTTTTATACGGTCTTTATTTAGTTGATTTTTTGGCCAGGGTGCGGCGGCAGGAAGAGCAGACGCGCGCCCGGCCGCCCTCAATTTTTAGGAGTTGCAAATTTGGTTTCTGGCGGCGGGGTTTTTTGATGTTGGAGTGGCTGACGGAATTGGCGCGGACCGCGGATTTTCCGCACCGCGTACAAATACGGCTCATATAGTTGCGAGAAAGAGTAAGTTTTAGTATACTGCATTGTATCGCCTTTCTTGATACCTGTCAATATGGATCCGCTGGCTTTTATTTTCTACTTCCTGATTGTCATTCCGTCGGCCATTATCCACGAATACGCGCACGGCTGGACTGCCGACCAGCTCGGCGACCCCACGGCCCGCTATGCCGGCCGCCTGACGCTTGACCCGCGCGCGCACATTGATCCCTGGGGCACTCTGCTTTTGCCGCTCCTGTTGTGGTTTGGCACCGGCGGCCGATTTCTGTTTGCCTATGCCAAGCCGGTGCCGTTTAATCCCTACAACTTGCGCTTGCCCCGCTGGGGGCCGGCCTTGGTGGGGCTGGCCGGGCCGCTGGCTAATCTTCTTCTGGCAGCCAGCTTTGCGATTGTCCTGCGTCTGTTGCCGGCGACCACCTTCTCCGCTTTTTTGCGTATCATCGTTCACATCAATGTGGTATTAATGATTTTTAATTTGGTTCCTATCCCGCCCCTGGACGGCTCCAAAGTTCTTTATGCCCTGCTGCCGGACTCGGCGCATCAATTCAAGCTTACCCTGGAGCGCTATGGTTTTTGGCTGCTTCTGATTTTTGTCTTTTTCCTGTTTGATTTAATTGCGCCGCTCATTGACGGGTTATTCCGGTTATTGGTAGGATGATTTTAGCAGGTCGAAGGAAGTCATTTCAAAACTGTCATTCCCGTGTAAACGGGAATCCAGATAATTGCGATATTGGTTAAGACACTGGATTCCCGCTGGCGCGGGAATGACAATAACGTTCCCAGGCTTACTTTTGAAATGGCCTCAAGGTTTATCCTTCAAGCTAACTCCTAACGCCTCACATATATGCGCCTTATTTTTCGCTGGCTGGCGAGCGCCGCCACCCTGCTCCTCGTCGCTTATTATATCCCGGGCATCACCGTCGCCAATTTTTCCACCGCGCTCGTTGCCGCGGTAGTGCTGGGGCTGGTGAACGCGTTAATTCGCCCTCTAGTCCTCCTGTTCACCTTGCCGGTGAATATTCTGACCTTGGGGCTGTTCACGTTCGTTGTCAATGCGCTGATATTCTGGCTGGCCTCGGCGGCGGTGTCGGGGTTTGCGGTCGCCGGTTTTTGGCCGGCGTTCTGGGGCGCACTGATTATGGGAATTGTCGGCTGGTTTACTAACGCCTTACTCAAGAAAAAATCTTGGCCATCTTAAATCTGTGTAATCCCAAATAATCCGCGTAATCTGTGTATGAGCTCATTTCAAAACCTCATTTCGGCTTCCCCGTTTGATTTTCGGCTGTGGCTAGCGGCTCGGCGGCAACGTATTGCCAATACGTTTCAGCCTCCGCCGCTTCGCCTCGCTGCGAAAATCAAACGGCTCGCTGGCGAAAGCAGGTTTTGAAATGAGCTCTATGAAAAATTACGCTTCGCGCGCGCGCCGGGGGCGGGTGGCCTACCGCACGCCCAGCCGGTGGCTCTCGGGCCGGCCCGAGCAGTTCAAGCGGTTGCCGAATACTAAATTACCGATAAGCAAGCGATACCGTAGCGTTTAGTAGTTAATTTGTTTATTCTTAAATGCTAAGCATATGCCAGAGAGAGAAAATATCCCTTCCGCTGATGAACAAGCAGGGATTGGCGCAGATGAAGACACTAAACAAGAAGCAGCGCCGCTAGGAATGAGGGAAGGGGGGCGCGAGCAGGGGGAAGCCGGCGAAGCGGAAGATACAATTCAGGAAGAAGCGCCGTGGGCGATGAGGGTAGAGGAACCGACAAGGCCCGATATTAGCGATGAGCCAACCGCATTGCTGGCGGGCGCAGCTTTTGAGCGGGGCGAGAGGGCAGGCATGCAGGAATTATACGATAAACAAATTGCTGATGCGGTTGCTCGTTCCGATGATTTGGGTTCCCTGGCGCGTAATTTAGCTGCTGCCCAAAAAACTGCCGAACGCCTAGGCACAGAATTCAAAGATAAGATTGACCGTAGCATAGAGTCGTTAAACGTTTTAGTCTCTTTGTTAAAGCGGGAAGTATTGCCTAACCAGCAGATTAAAATTGATGTTCTGTTGCAGCATATAACTAGAACTAGCGGATTGCGGACTCGCGCCACGGATTTGACTACTGCCGCTTTAGCTGCTAAGCGCGCGCCAGGTAGCGAAGAACCTACGGCGATTACCGGAGCTCAAGAGCCGACAGTAGTGGTGGCGCCATTAGCAAAACCAGGCCAGCCAGGCCGGCCTGGTTTATTGAGTAGAATTAGAAAGGGGTTAGGATTTTAGTTTTGTGAATAAATACAAAATTATTTCCGTCGGCGGCTCTATTATTATTCCGGAGAGCGGATTTGATGTTGGGTTTCTGAAAAAATTCCGCGCTTTGCTGATTAAGCGGGTGCGCGCCGGCGACCGGTTGGTGCTGGTAGTCGGCGGCGGCGCCACCTGCCGGGCTTATCAAGAAGCCGCGCGACGGGCAGTAAAGTTAACTGCTACTGACCTGGATTGGATTGGTATTAAATCCACGGTGCTTAATGCCGAGTTTGTCCGGTGTCTATTTAAGGAGTATGCTCACCCCGAGGTAATCTCCCGGCCGCGGCGTCGTTTAGTTGCCGGTAAACCAATTATTGTCGCCAGCGGCTGGCAGCCCGGGCACTCTACTGATCACGACGCGGTGTTATTGGCGCGGGCGTACGGCGCTAAAGAAATTATCAACCTCTCCAATACCGATTATGTTTACGACCGCGACCCCCGGCGTTTTCCGGCGGCGCGTAAATTGATGCAAATTTCCTGGCGCGAGTTTCGCCGTCTAGTGGGAAGCCGCTGGACCCCGGGCGCCAATCTGCCATTTGACCCAGTGGCGGCGCGGCACGCCGCCCGCCTTGGGCTTACCGTCAAGTTTGTTAAAGGCACGAATCTTCCGGCCGTGGCCCGGGCCTTGACGGAACGTAAATTCCGTGGTACAATAATTTCATGAAAACCATTTATTTTGGTAATTTGAATAATAATCGCCCCGCCTGCGGGAGTTAGTTTGCTGTTTCCTAACAAACTCACCCCGCTTCCCTGGCGGGGGTTATTTTTTCCTGGGTAGTTTAATGGTAAAACGCCGCGCTGTTAACGCGGTTACTGCAGGTTCGATTCCTGCCCCAGGAGCGCGTTTAAAAAACCGAGCTAGTCGCTCGGTTTTTTAAACTTTTACCGCTACTCCTTTGGCGCCTCTACCGCCTCCACTCGTAAAAGTTTTTTGCATCTCTTACAGCGAATGGTAATTGGCCCGGTATTACCTGGTCTAAGCGTATACCCTAACTCATTCATGGTATTGCAGGCAGCGCATTTTTGCTCTTTCATATGCTGGTAATAAGGAATATACTGGTAGTATGCGCTCATTAGACAATTAGTCAAGGGCAAGCGAGCAAAACCCGCGCCCTGGCCGGCCATTGTTTTATATTTAAGAATAGGTTACCATTAACTATCTGACGATATTAATTAAGGAAATATAGTATGAAAAATTTTCACCGAGATAGCCGACCAGGCGGAAATAGGAATTTCAAAAAGAGAGGATTTGGCGGGGGCAGAGATTCCGGCCGGCCCTTGATGCATCAAGCAATTTGCGCGGAGTGCGACAAAGCATGCCAGGTGCCGTTTAAACCAACCGGCGACCGAGCCGTTTTTTGCCGTGACTGTTTTGAACGGAGAGGAAGCCCGGGGCAAGGGGGACCAAGAGACAATCATCAGCGCCGGACTAGTTTTGAGGATAAACGAATGTTTGCGGCAGTATGCAGCAAATGCGGAAACCGTTGTGAAGTTCCGTTTCGTCCGGTTGACGGCAAGCCGGTATTTTGTAAGCAATGTTTTGATCAAGGCGGCAAGGCCGGCGCGGGGAAAGGCGCCGATCAATTTACAGGCCAGTGGGAAATTTTGAACGCCAAACTTGATAGAATTTTAATCGCCCTGACTCCCGCTGCGGCAGAAACTGTTCCCGAGGAAAAGATGGTAACCGGAGTAAAGGAGCCGAACGGTAAAATTGCGGCGGCTAACACTAAGGCTGGTGGCAAAAAAGCAGGGATAAAGAAAAAGAAATAAGAAAAAATAATAACCCCCCCAGGAGCCAGCCGACAGCAGCGCCCGACGTTGCTTTACGCCGCCCCAGATGGGGAGTATAATAATACCCATGAGATACCGGCATAAATTGTTGTTAGGAGTTTCGCTTCCCGTGCTTGCCTGGCTGGGCGGTTTTTTGGTTTTGAGTTCTCCCCCCCAAATCGCTAACAATTTGGTTTCTTTATTCATTTCTCCTCCGGCCGGAGTATTTTTTATTGATAAGAATTTTACGGTGGCTCTTAATTTAAAAGCTAAATCCAGCATCAATGCCGCGGAAGCCGCCTTAACCTTTAACCCAGAAACCGTTGAAGTCGTTAGCATCGCCAAAGAAAATTCTATTTTTAGCTTATGGCTTAAAGAACCAGCTTTTTCTAATGTATCGGGATCAGTTGAATTCGCCGGCCTGGCGCCCAACGGCTACCAAGGAATTGGTAAACTTTTTACCATTACCTTTAAGCCCAAAAAAGCCGGCAGCACTGCTTTAGCTTTTTCTCGCGCTTCGGTCTTGGCTAATGACGGAGCGGGGACGGAAATTCTTAAGGAAACCATCGGGGCATCCTTTACCCTAAAAAGCCAAGACATCGTGCCGGCGGATTTTAATAATGACGGAGAAGTCAACCTCCAGGATATCAGCATTCTGTTAAGTTATTGGAGCAGCCGACGTAGCGCCCGATATCGCTCTACTTATGACCTTAATCAAGACGGCGAAATTAATCTAGTTGATATCAGCATTTTATTAAATCAGGCCAAATAGGAAACATTTATCCCCACCCCGGCCTTGACTGATGGGGAGGAGTTTAGTATCATTGGCCTTGCCATAGACAGCAGGTTCCCGACCAGGGATTAAATATCCTGCCGAGGTAAACTAGACAAGGTCATTTTGACCCCGACTAAGTCGGAGCTCATGATGACACTGAATCTTTAGGTCGAAGTTACCGAAATTATCAGTCTGTGGAAACACAGATTTTTTGTATGCCCAAAACCAAACAGCAGAAACAAGCGACGGTGCAGGCGTTGCGCACGGGACTCGCCGCGGCGCCGGGCGTGGTGTTTGCCAATTTCCAAGGGTTGTCGGTAGCCAAGCTGGAGGAGCTGCGCCGGCAGGCGCGTTTGTCCGGCATAAAAGTGTTAGTAGCCAAAAAGACCATTTTGCGCCGCGCCCTGGAGGAAAGCGACATCCGAGGAGTAGCGGTGGATGATTGGAGCGGCGGCGTGGCCACCTTTTTCGGCTCCGCCGATGAAGTAGCGCCGGCCCAGGTGGTGGCGACTTTCGCCAAAACTCACGAAGTAGTGCGCATTTTCGGCGGCATGCGGGAAGGGAAGTTTATTGATGAGGCCGCCGTGAAGTATCTAGCCAGCATTCCGGGTCGCGCGGAGCTATTAAGCAGACTCGTGGGGTCGCTGCAGTCGCCGCTTGCCGGATTAGCGGCAGTGCTCTCGGGCACCTTGCGCAATTTCGTCGGCGTGCTCGGTAATATTCAAAAAGCTAAAGCGTAAAGATGATGCGAACCCGCATTTAGGCGAATCTACGAAGATGCGGATAGAGTTCAGTTTACTCACCTAATCTAATTAAAATATGTCCGAAGAAGCCAAAGTAGTGGAGGTTCCCGAAAAATTCAAAGCGCTGGTGGAGACGATTGAGAAAATGTCCGTGCTGGACTTGGCGGAACTGGTTAAAATTCTGGAGGGTAAGTTCGGCGTATCCGCGGCGGCGCCGGCGATGATGATGGCGGCGTCCGCGGCCGGGGCCGCGGCACCAGCGGCCGAGGAAAAGAGCGAGTTTGACGTGGAGCTGACCGAGGCCGGCGCCAACAAAATTAATGTCATTAAGGCGGTAAAGGAAATAACCGGACTCGGTCTGGCAGACGCCAAGGCGCTGGTAGACGGCGCGCCCAAAGTAATTAAGACCGGCGTTAAAAAAGCCGATGCCGAAGCGATGAAGAAGAAGCTTGAGGAAGCGGGTGGCAAAGTGACTCTAAAATAAATCATAGATTTATTTTAGAGTCATCCTGAAGCCGCCACAGCGGCTGAAAGATCTAAACCCCGGCTAAGTCGGGGTCAGGATCTCTGGCTGATTGATTTAGATTATAAAAACCCCGATTCAGTCGGGGTTTTTAAATTGGCAGATCGATCTTATATAACGTCTCCCCGTCCACCACGTAAGCCGTTTTGTTGGGTTCATCCACCACAAACGCCGCGGGCGCCGCGAATACCGGCGCGGTCAGCTGGGTTTTTAGCCGGCCGTCTTTGGCCAGAATAATCAGGCGCGGCGGGGCGGCGTCCAGCAAGTACAGGTAGTTTAGATCAGTGTAAGTATAAAGGCCGCGGGGGGCGCTGGCCCCCGGATTAAACAGCGGCGTAAAGGGCTGGGCCAACCCGCCGCTGAATTTAAGGATTTCCCCGGCCCGGGTAAGCAAAAACACGTCGCCGTCAATGGCCATCTCAATGGCGCTGTCTAGGGCCGGCGGCGTGAGTTTAAGCCAGGGGGCGCCGGGGGTAAAGCCGGCAGTGGTGCGGTCGTGCCGGTAAATTTGTTTGCTCCCGGCGCTAATGCTGTAGAGCCGGCGGTTGTAAACCAGCATACTGGCGGGCCCCGCCGGGTCGGGATAATTAATTGCCAGGGGTTTCAGCGACCAGTCGGCCGGCAAGAGTTCCCAGAATTTCTTGTCGTCAGTAAACAGCGCCAGATAGTCCTGTTCTTTGGGCAGGGCGCTGCTCTGCGGCGGCCGGGGGAGGCCCGTCCGGCGCCGCTCGGCGGCGCGGCTGGTAAGATTATAGGTAAAAATATCGGGCGTGGAAGAAGCCAACGCCACCAGGGTGTTGCCGATCTTAAAGAGGCGCGTGAAAGCAGCGCCGCCCTCCCACCGGGTCAGAGCTATGGGCGCAACGGCGGTAATTTTGCGCGCCCGCGCGAATAGGGCAGTCAGGCGCTCCCACAGCTCTTCGCAAGTTTTTTTATTTTCCCGGCCCCGGCAGTTCAAGCTGGCATAAGTAGCCTCGGCGGCGGTTAATTCCTGAATTGCCAGCGCATCATTTTGGTAAATGAGCGCCGAATCGGCGGCGGTGAGCTGCAGATTAAGGCGGTTAGCCGCTTCTTGTTGGGAAGCGGCTGCCAGGCGATTGAGTCTAGCCTGCCGCACGGTAAAGAGTCCCCCCAACAGAATCAGCGCCGCCAGGGCGGCAAATAGCATGGCCAGTTTAGTAAACAGCGGCAGGCCCCGCAGATGTTCGCGCCAGCCTCGCCATTCGCGCGACCAGGCCTCTACAATCGGGCGGCGGCGGCGGTGCAGGTTGGTGATGACAAAGAATAATAAGACGCTGCCGCGGGCAAGAGTAGCCAGGGCGGTGAAGAGCGCCCGGATTCCCCACCACAGGGCCTGTGCCAACATTTGCAGCATCCGGACCAGCGCGGCGAGGATTCGTTCCCCGGTTAATTTTTTGGTGAAAGGGCCGGTGGCTTTGCCGGCGAGGCGCGTTTGCAGATGAGGGGCGCGGATCGCCGCCGTCGGGGCCGGGTGGGGGTCGGCCGCGGCTGGCGCTTTGAGGTTAAAAACGGCCGCGGCGCCGAAAGTTTTTGTCGCCAGCGTCCGCAGTTTAGGCAGGAGTGAGGCCGACAGAGTAGCCTTGGTGCGTTCGGCAGTGGTAAACAGATTTTCCAGGGAAGCGGCGGAGCGGACGCGGTTGCCGGCCGCCGGGCCGCCTTTGGCGGCGCTGGCGGAAAGGTGCAGAATCAGCCCGCCGAACGAGGCGCTGTCCTGCAGCTCGCGCAATACCCGCTGCAGGTGATCGGCGCTTTGGCGCGCCGGCCGGGTGGTGATAATTTTCTGCAGGCGGTCGGCGGTGAAGTACAGTCCCACCTGGGGGGTGGCAAGCAGCAGATAATCATCCGGCCCCAGTTTGCCTTCAATCAGCTCGGAAAAAATCGCCGGGCGCTCCGGAGGGTTGCCCGCGGCGGAACCGGCCGGGCTGGTTTCCGCCAGGTTAAGCCGCTGGTAAATACCGGAGCGGTTTTTGTAACATAACAGGGCAAGCGGCGCGCCGCCGGTGGCGATGGCGATTAAAGGTTCGCGGATCGCTCCCACTACGCAGTGCAGGGTCGGCGCGTCTTGGCGCCAGGCGTAATTTTCCTGGTTGACCCGCGCCAGCGCCGCTTCCAGCGCGTTGCCGCCCGCGGGCAGGGGCAGCTCAAAAAAGGAATTTTCCAGGCTGTCAATCAGCGTTTGCAGGCGGGCGATGTCGCGCGTTTCGGCGCCGTTCAGTTCGGCAATGGCAAAAAAATACCCGCGCTCGCGCTCGGCCGCGGTAGACGGTTCGGTGAGGTGGAGGATAACGTGGGAAACTTTCTGGTTACCCCCCTCCACAAAGAATTCATTAAGATGCAGCGTTGCCTCCATAAGTCAGAATTTTGACTACTCTAGTCCTCTCCAGTATACTATATTCAGCCGGCAAAGTCCAACCGGCATTCAGGTGATGCCGGGCACCGTAACCGCTTTTCCCAGTATGCTTGAACACTTTTTTGGTTCAACGGCGCGCGTTAAATTGTTACGACTGTTGTTTCGCCAGCCGGAGCGGGTATTTTACCTGCGCGAACTGGCCCGCGCCGCCGGTTTGCCGCTGAATGCCGTGCGCCGCGAAGTTTTGCGTCTGTCCGCCGTGGAGCTGCTGCAGCCGGTCTCCGGCGGGGCGCGGCCGGAGGGTGGGGTAGCATCGGCGCGCGTTAAATATTTTCGCCTTAATACCGAGGCGCTGGTCTACCCCGAATTAGCGGCGCTCCTGGCCAAAGCCGAGCGGTGGGAGGAGCAGGTGTTTGTCCATAATCTGCGCGAGCGGGGCGGCCAGGTAAAACTCCTCCTGCTTTCCGGGGTATTTACCGGCGCGCCCGAAGCGCCTACCGATTTATTAATTGTCGGGCGTCTGAAGCCGCTGGCTATCACTCGCCTGATCCGCGCGCACGAGGCTGCCACCGGCAAAACCATCCGTTATACTCTGCTTACCGAGGCTGAATTCCATGACCGGCGCGAACTGGGCGACAAGTTCCTCTACGGCGCTCTGGAGAGCAAGCATCTGATGGCGGTGAATGAGTATGCGATTAGTTAGTTGTTTGTTAGTTGAAACTGTAGAAAAATGACGGCAGGCTGTTATTTACTGGTCGCTTTCGCTATTGCTGTAACCCACCTGGTTGGTCGCGGCAGACACTCTTTGGGTGCTCCCCCGATTTAATCGGGGTGCGCGCCCAAAGACACTCGTCTGCCGCGCCCTGATGCTAACTGGTTTTTCCAATTTTTCTATAGTTTTTGTCTACCGATAGTGTTAATTAAAACGCTCTCTTAAGGCTAAAACATATCAATTTTCTCAAGCGGTCATCGCGCCCTCAAGGGGCGACCGACCCCCCACCAGCGCGCTGGTGGGGGGGAGGGAGTTTGACCGCTAGAAAATTGATATGTTTTAGCCAAAATAATTAGCACTATCGGTTTCTGCTTATGTATCTATTAATTGACAGCAGCAACCCCGAACAATACTTAATTGCCGTTGATTCCACGGAGCGCGGCGAGTGGCAGGAATTCCCGTATCCCCGCCCCGATTACGCCAGTCCGCTCGCCGCCCTGGCGAATTTTTTTCTGGCTAATAATCTGGCGCTGTCGGCGCTCTCCGGAATAGCGGTCCGGGTGGGGGTCGGCAGTTTTACCGCGCTGCGCACCGCGGTAACCGTTGCCAATACGCTGGGCTTTGCTTGGGGGATTCCGGTAATCGCCTGGGAGAGCGCCGCCGAGAAGCCGCTGCTCGCCCCCCGTCTGCAGCAGGCGCGGCCGGGCATTTACGTTTCCCCCGCCTATAGCGCCCCGCCGCGGATTGGCGGCAGTTAGATATGCTGACCGACTATCAGCGTTATCGCTTTTATGAAATGCTCCCCGGCTTAAGCATCTGGGGGACGATTATCGGCGTGGTCGTTCTTTCTCTGGCGCGGCCCCTGTGGATGCTATATGCCATTCTGGTGTTTGACGTGTACTGGGTGCTGCGGGTGCTCTACTTTTCCATTTATCTTGTCATTTCCTGGCGGCGCTTCCGGCGCGCTGTGGCCACCCGGTGGCTACCCAAATTAGCGGCAGAATTTCCCGGCCGATGGGAAACCAAAATCAATGTCATTTTTTTGCCGCTTTATAACGAAGAGTGGGCGGTGGTGGAAGCTACCCTGGAAGCCTTGCGGCATTCCAGTTATCCCGCCTCCCGCCTTTATGTGGTAGTTTCCGGCGAAGCGCGGCAGGCTGATCATTGGCGTCAGATTCAGGAGCAGTTAAAGACCCGGTATACCGGCCGTTTTGCTGATTTAATTTGCTACACTCATCCGGCGGATTTGCCCGGCGAAATTCCTGGCAAGGGGTCAAACATCAACTGGGCGGAACATCAGTTTAAGCAATACGCGGACGCCCGCCACTGGCAATACCGCGACATCATCATTTCCGTGTTTGACATTGATACGGTGGTGCATCCGGAATATTTCGCCCACCTTACTTATTTGTATTGCCGCCATCCCCGGCCCGAGCGCAGTTCCTTCCAGCCGCTGACGCTGTATCACAATAATCTATGGGAGTCGCCGGCGGTGTTGCGCTTAATGGCATTTGGCACCACTTTCTGGATGCTGTTTAGCCTGGCGCGCCTGGACCACCTGGTAACTTTTTCCTCGCACAGCATGAGTTTTCAGGCGGCGCTGGACTCGGGCGGGCATGCCAAGGATATTGTCAGCGAGGATTCGCGCATTTTTTACCAGTGTTGGCTCCATTACGCCGGCGACTACGAAGTCACCCCCCTGTATGTGCCGGTATCCATGGACACGGTGCGGGAGAGGCGCTGGTGGATGAGCTTGAAGAATCTGTATTACCAGCAGCGGCGCTGGGCCTGGGGCAGTGAAAACATTCCTTATCTATTGTGGGGCTTTCGTCGGCATCCGGAAATCAGCTGGCGTAAAAAAATTGGCCTCCTGCTGCCCGAGTGGGAGGGCAAGTGGAGCTGGGCCGTGGTGGCGATTTTAATTACTTTGCTGGGGCGCCTGCCCCTGTGGCTAGCCGGGGATGAACTGCGCACCAGCGCCCTGTTTTTTAATACGCCCCACATGCTGGAGAATTTAATGCGCCTGGCAATGGTGGGTTTATTTATCTCCGCTATTTTAAGCTTACTCCTGTTGCCGCGCCGTCCCGAGTCGCATCCGCCCCACCGCTACCTCTACATGATTCTCCAGTGGCTGCTGCTGCCGTTTTCCCTGCTCTTTTTTTCCGCCCTGCCCTGTTTGGACGCGGTAACGCATTTAATGTTCGGGCGTTATTTAGGGTTTAATGTGTCGGCGAAGAAGCGAAGTGAACCGTAAATAATATGATGAAGTGGTTAAAAATTTTAGGTTTACTTATTGTCATTATCGGCGGGGCAGGATTGGCCGTGCGCTGGGGATGGCGGAGCGGACGCTTGCCCCAGGTTGCGGTGCGGCAGGTAGGGGAGCGGCTAGGGCTGCCTCCGGCGGAGCTCTCGCTAATGGAAACCGCGCTGGGGTTCGGCGGACCGCGCACCTACCTGATTTTATTTTTGAACAATACCGAACTGCGGCCGGGGGGCGGGTTTATTGGCGCTTATGCTTTGCTGAAAATCAACCGGGGCATTCCGCAGTTGGTAAAAATAGAAGGCACTGAATTATTAGACGGGCGGGCCAAACGCGAAGCGCTGCCGCCGCCGCCCGATCCGATTCGTGAATATCTAAAAGTGGACCGCTGGTATTTCCGCGACAGCAATTGGTCGCCGGATTTTGCCAGCTCATCGGCCCGGGCGTTAGAGCTTTATGGGCGCGAAGGAGGCGAGGCCGCCGGCGAAATTGACGGCGTGGCGGGAGTTACCGCCACGGTATTGGAAGAATTAGTGCGCATTTTAGGACCGATAGATATTGCCGGCGAGGTTTGGCGCGCCGATAACATTGTGGAACGGCTGGAATATGAAGTGGAGTACGGTTATCGGGAGCGCGGCCGGAAATTTAGCGAGCGCAAACAGCCTCTAGCCGAATTAGCCGGGGTATTAGGCACCCGTCTGCAGCAGGCCGGCTGGCGGCGGGGGAAAGAGTTACTTACGCTGGCCGGACGACTGGTAAAAGAAAAACATTTATTATTTTACGCCGTGGCCCCGGCCGAGCAGCAGGCGCTCCTCGCTGCCGGGTGGGCGGGGCATCCTACTACCAGTTCGGTTGATTATCTTTTCTGGGTCGATGCCAATTTAGGCGCGCTGAAGACCGATGCCGCCCTGGAGCGGTCGCTGCAGTATCAAATTATTCCTACCAGTACCGGGTATCTTGCCCGCGCTACCATGACTTTTAGTCATCGCGGCAAATTGGACTGGCGCACCAGCCGCTATCGGGATTATGTCCGCATTTTTGCGCCCGGCAATAGTATTTTGCAGGCGGTTACGTCTAGCGGGGCGCTGGCTGATTTAACGTCGCCGGATAGCGGACGGGAAGGCAGCCGGCAGTGGTTCGGCGCCTGGTTCACTCTGCCGGCCGGCCGGGAGGGGAGTTTGACCTTTGAATACCTGGTGGCGCCGGCAGCGGCGCAAGCCCTTGGCAGCGGCAGTTATTCCCTGGCCATAGACAAACAAGCCGGGACGCTGGCGCAGGCGTTGACAGTAGACCTGGATTTTGGTACAAAAGTAAGGTTTGCGCGCCCGCCCGAGGCGCCGGAGGAACACGGCGATATGCGGTATCGGTATCAGACGGATTTGCGGGTGAATCGGGAGTTTGAGATTAAGATTGTAGGACGGTAGGCGAGTAGGTTGAGACTGGAGAAGAATTGAAAATACCAGTTAGCATTAGGGAGCGGCAGACGAGTGTCTTTGGGCGCGCAACCACCGCGTAAGCGGGGGGAGCACCCAAAGAGTGTCTGCCGCGACCAACCAGGCAGTCCCAGCAATAGCGATAGCGACCAGGCGGATAACGATTATCGTCAACATTCTTCTACAGTCTCACTATGTTCATCAAGAAAATCGGCATTGACCTCGGCACCACTAATGTATTGGTCTACGTTCCCCGCAAGGGGATTGTAGTGAATGAGCCGTCGGTAGTGGCGATTGCCAGAATAGACGGCAAAGTGCTGGCCGTGGGGCTGGAAGCCAAGGACATGATCGGCCGCACGCCCGATACGATTGTGGCCGAGCGCCCCCTGAAAGACGGCGTGATTGCCAATTACCACACCACCGAGGCGATGCTGCGTTATTTTATCAATAAGGCGCTCGGCGGGGTGCGGCTGTTCCGGCCCGAAGTGATGGTAGCAGTGCCGGGCGGCATTACTTCTACCGAGCGGCGCGCGGTGATTGACGCCGCGGTGGCGGCCGGCGCCCGGGCCGCCTACATTATTAAAGAGCCGATTGTGGCGGCAATCGGCGCTGACATTCCCATCGGCGCCGCTTCCGGACATTTAATTATTGACATCGGCGGCGGCACCGCGGAGATTGCGGTAATAGCTCTCGGCGGGGTTGTTTCCTCGGGGTCAGTACGGATTGGCGGCAACAAGTTTGACCAGTCCATTGGGGAATACATCCGGCATAAATATAATCTGGCGATTGGCGAGCGCACCGCCGAGGAAATTAAAATCGGCGTCGGCTCGGCCCTGTTTATGGATAAGCCGCTGACGATGGAAATTAAGGGTCGCGATATGGTTTCCGGGCTGCCCCGCATTATTACCGTTAATTCCGACGACACCACCGAGGCGCTGCAGCATGACCTGGAACTTTTGGTTTCTGCCATTAAAGACGTGCTGCAGCGCACCCCGCCCGAGCTTTCGGCTGACGTGATGGATAAGGGCATTATTCTTTCCGGCGGTTCGGCCCTGCTGCGCAATCTGGACGAGCTAATTGCCACCGCCACCGGCGTGCCAACCTATGTGGCCGAGGAGCCGCTGTTGTGCGTGGCCAAAGGCACCGGCATTGCCCTGGAGAATCTGGAACATTATAAGCGCAGTATTTTAGCGACGCACTAGCACCCGGTATGACTTCTCCCGAGCGTCCCGCCAGTGAGTTTGCCCGCGCCACTGGCTATGAGTCTTACCGCCCGGCCGACTACCGGGCGCGGTTGCGGGCGATATTGGATCATTATGGGCAGCGATTAGCGCCCCCCGACATTGCCCGGCTGCGCCAGTTTATTTTTTTCTCGCGGCTGCCGATTTTTTCTTCGGGAGTTTTGTATAACGGTTTGGCGATTTTTAACCGTAAATTTTTTGGGGCGGGCATTGCTCCTTTGGAATTGGAACTTGATCCCCGGTACGGGCAACTGCAGCAGAGCGGTGATGAGGAAACTCTGATTAAGCAGCTTAGAGAACTTGACCGGCAACGGCAAGGGCAGTTACAAATACAGGTAGCCGCGGCGCGCCACCCTTACCAGCAGGCGGTGGCTGAGGCGCTGGGCGAATCAGTGGGTGAGTCAGAAAGCGAAAATAAGGATGTTTCCGTAGACCTGGTCCAGCTGCTGGCCGCTGATCGCACCAGCTATCAGGCCGTTGCTTTGCCGGATTGGGCGGCTGCTTTGCCGGAGGCGGATGAATTGTGGCTAACCGGCGAACACCGCGCGGCGCTCAGCTATTGGATCGGCCGGGGATTTGTGCCGCATTTTTTCCCGCCCCGCCGCGTTCAGCTGGAAAGTCTGTTAGCACTGGTGGAAGAAAGCCGTCCGGAGTGGATCGAAAACGGGGCCTCCCGGCCCACGGCCCCGGTGGAAATTGAAAATAATCAAGAGTTGGCAGATTTGCTGGCGCGGGGCGAAACCTTTGGTATTGATCTGCCCGACCAGCCGTATCTACTGTTATTTGCGCCGTCAGCCGGATTGCAGTTCCTTAATCGTTCCAACAACGAGCAGCACGAGTATTTGGCGGAGCTTCAGGGTCGGCACCTGAATCTCGGCACCGCGTGCCTGACTGAATATCTGCTGGAACAGCAGTTTTACGCCCGGCACGTGCGGGAATACGTTCAGATAGTGCGGGAGAGCGCCGGCGCTATGCCCCGCCGCTTCCGGCCCTTTGGTGGCGGTACGGAAACCCGTTTTCTGGATGCTCGCCCCGCCGGCGGTTTTCGGCCGGCCATCCGGGTCTCCCAAAATCCGGCGGTACATTATTCTCTTTCTTTCAGCGGCGGACCCAAAGAAGACGCCGGCATCCGGCTGGGTATTCGTCTGCTGCCTTGGTTGCCCCAAGAATGATTGCCAAATTGGTTAAACCCTGATACAATTTACCTTACCAACAGTGCTAATTATTTTAGCCTTAAGAGAGTGTTTTAATTAGCACTATTGGTAATTTATCTTATGATCATCGGCCACCAGCGCCTGCAGGAGTATTTTGCCGGTTTAGCGCCTGCCCGGTGGAGCCATTTGTATGTTTTGGTGGGGCCCGCCCAGGTAGGCAAACGCGCTCTGGCGCGGCAATTGGCGGCGCGTTGGTTTGGCATTACTCCGGAAAAATTAGCCGGTCACCCCGATTTTTGCTATTTGGAGAGATCAGTGGACGCCAAATCCGGCGAGTTTAAAAAAGAGATTACGGTAGCGCAGGCGCGGCAGCTGCGGTCGCTGTTTAGCCTGCGTTCCTGGGGAGAGGGCGGGAGCGTCGCCGTAATTGACGAAGCCGAGCGGCTGAACAGCGAAGCCGGCAATGCCCTGTTAAAAATTTTAGAAGAGCCCCGGGGTAAGTTGGTGGTATTTTTGCTGACGGAATCTCTCGCGGCGCTTTTGCCCACCATTCGCTCGCGGGCCGCCGCGCTGTATTTAGCGCCGCTGCCGGAGGCGGAATTGCGCGTCGGGCTGCAGTCGCAGGGGTTTGCCGCGCCGGAAATAGACGAAGCCGTGGCCCACGCCGCGGGGTGTCCGGGCCGCGCTTTAGAGTTTTTACAAAATCCGGAACGGTTAAAAATTTTACGCGCCGCGCGCTCCGGCGCGGCCCGGCTCGCGGCCGGCTCTTTGCCCGAGCGTTTTGCCGGCGCGGCGGAGCTGGTTAAACAAGCGGAAGCCACCGCTGACGCTACCGGTTATCTGCTTACCGTCATCGGGGAATGGGAATTATTCTGGCAGCAACAGCTGCAGGTTCAGCTGCCGGCGGCGGGGGCGGCGCCAGCGGGCGATGAGTTAGGCCAACCGGCGGCTCGCCGCTCTTTGCCCCAGTTAGTTACCATTCTGCGCGGGTTAGAGCGGGTACAGAGCTTGTTATGGACCAATGCCCAGCGCCGTTTGCTGCTGGAGCAGGCACTATTGGAGTGGTAGAGTCTCGCGTTGTTATTTTCTGGTCGCTCGGTCCCCCGACTGAGTCGGGGTCCCTCGCTCGGTTTCGTAATCCAAAATTGAATCTTGAACTTGCCAACATCATATGTCCAAAACATCATGGCTACTTGTCAGTCTAGGAGCGGGTTTAATTCTGCTCGGCCAGGGGTGCCTGAATCTGCAAAGCAAGCAGGCCGGACCGGCCGGTGTTTTCCGTTCGGTGGATCGCGGAGAAAACTGGACGCCGGCGGTGAGCCTGCCCACGGCCCAGGGGGTAAAAAGCATTGCCGGGGTCAACGTTTTCCGGTTTTTTCCGGACCCTGGCGACCCCAATGCCCTGTACCTGGCTTCGCGCAACCAGGGGCTGTTTTACACCTATAACCGCGGCGAATCCTGGAACCGGGTAGAGCCGCTCTCCGGCAAATTTATTTATGCGCTGGCCGTTGACCCGCACAATAAATGCGCGATTTTTGTGTCCGACGGCCCGCATATTTACCGCACCCTGGACTGCAGCCGCAGCTGGCAGCTGGTGTACACCGAAGAGCGCCCCCTGGAGCGCTTTGTGGCGCTCGCGGTAGACTACGGCACTTCTACCCTGGTATACGGCGCCACCATCGGCGGCGACGTGTTCCGCAGCACCGATCGCGGCGCCAGCTGGCAGGCCGTGAAACGGTTTGGCTTTGAGATTCGCGAACTCTTGGTTGATCCCTTTGCCTCCCGGCGCGTTTATGTGGCAGCGCACCGCCAGGGTCTCTACCGCTCCGACGACGCCGGAGTCAATTGGGCGAATCTTTCCCGCGGTTTTGACGCTTACAGCGAAGCGAATAATTTTTATCGCCTGGTATTGCACCCTGGCCGCAAAAACAGCCTGTTCTGGGTTTCTAAATACGGCATTCTGCGCTCCGATGATCTGGGCTATACCTGGCAGGATATTAAGTTGCTGACGCCCCCCGGCAGCGTCAGCATTTTTGCGTTTGCCGTCAGCCCCAAAAACGACGACGAGATGTATTATCTGGCTACCATCCTCAACGAAAAGCAGCTGCCGGTGCGCTCCACCTTTTACAAAACCGCCGACGGCGGCGTGAACTGGGTAACCAAAAAACTCCCCACCAATACTATTCCGGTTGGCATCCATCTTCACCCCTTGGAGCCGAATATGTTATTTTTAGGTTTTACCTCGGCGATTCAGTGATATGAACCTGGCTGATTTTCAGTCCGACTTCACCAAAGTAATAGAATTTCTGACCACCGACATTGCCACTCTGCGCACCGGCCGGGCCTCGGTGGCCATGGTGGAGGGGATTATGGTAGAGGCTTACGGCACCAAGCAACCGCTCAAAGCCGTCGCCTCCCTTACCGTTACCGACCCCAAGTCGCTGGCTCTGGAGCCCTGGGACAAGAGTATTATGGCCGCCGTGGAAAATGGCATCCGCGAATCTTCGCTCGGCATCAATCCGGTGAACGACGGCCGGTTTATCCGCCTGACCCTGCCCGAGCTTACCAGCGAGCGCCGGGCTGAACTGGTGAAAGTGCTGCATCAAAAGCTGGAGCAGGCGCGGATTGCCCTGCGTAAAGTGCGCGAAGAAGTGCGCGAGCTGATTGCGAGCGAGGAAAAGGATAAGAGTATCAGCGAAGACGCCAAATTCCGCTTCCAGGAAGAATTGGATAAGATGGTAAAGGGATATAACGAAGAAATTCAGCAGATCGGGGAGGGGAAGGAGAAGGAGATAATGCAAATTTAACATCCAGATTATGTCATTGGATTCAGGCAAACCATCCCGTAGGCCAGAGTTGGCAGATACCTCGCCAGAAATCGCAGAAGTAGAGGAATCAAAGCGCAAAGGCGGCAAAATAATACATCCGGAAGCTTTGGCAATGGCCGAGCGGATAGCGCGGCAGTTTATGCGTAAAGTGCCCGCTCATTTGGCCGAGGACGTAAGGGGAGACGCTATTTTGGGGTTAGTGGAAGCGGCGGCGTACTATGATCCCCACCGACCAGAACCTTTTGAAGGTTTTGCCCCGCAGCGGATTAGGGGCGCTATTCAGGACGGCCTGCGGCGTGGTGATATAGTGCCTAGGCGTAAGCGGACGGAGATTAACAAAAGCCGAGCAACCGATAATCCGTTACCGAGTCCGAAAATGGTTGGCGCAGAAGCTCTTAATACGGTGGCTCGCGAAGACAGGAACCCCGAGGAAGAGGCTGACCGAAATCAGAGAATTTTGATGGTGCGTAAAGCGGTAGCTAAGTTGCCGGCACGACTTCAACAGCTGCTTGATTTGTATTTAGTTGAAGGGAAAACTTTAGATGAAGTTGGAAAGATACTTAGAGTATCTGAGTCGAGAATTTCTCAACTGTATAAACGAGCGGTTACGTTATTACGTGCGGAAATGGAGCGTAAGATAAAATAACTATTTTTTTATGGCGGAGAACCGGATGGACAAAATTATTTCCCTGTGCAAACGCCGCGGTTTTGTCTTCCCCGGCAGTGAAATTTACGGGGGGCTAGCGAATAGCTGGGACTACGGCCCCCTGGGGCATCTTCTTAAACAAAATATCAAAAACGCCTGGTGGAAATTTTTTGTCCAGAATCGTGATGATATGGTGCCGTTAGACACGGCCATTATCATGAATCCGAAAGTGTGGGAGGCGAGCGGGCACCTTGCCAGTTTTTCCGATGCTCTGGTAGAGTGCAAATCCTGCCATCAGCGTTTTCGCGCTGATCATCTGCTGTTGGCCGAGAGCCTGAAGCCGGAACACGAAAAAGCACCGCCGCCCCAGACCGTGGCCGAGGCGCGCTGCCCGGAATGCGGCGGCGAACTCACTGCTCCCAAGTCATTTAATCTGATGTTCAAAACTTTTATCGGCAGCACCGAGGACGCGGCCGCGGTCGCTTATCTGCGCCCGGAAACCGCGGCCGGCATGTTTGTTAACTTCAAAAATATCCAAACCGTTACTCGGCGCCGGCTGCCGTTCGGCATCGCCCAAATCGGCAAAAACTTCCGCAACGAAATAACCCCGGGCAATTTTATTTTCCGCACCCGCGAGTTTGAAATTGCCGAGTTTGAATATTTTATCAATCCAGAAAATTGGGAGCAGACGTTTGAGCGGTGGCTCCACGAAATTAAGCGCTGGTGGCAGGAAGTGATGCAAATAAACCTGGATCATCTGGTGTGGCGCGAGATTCCCGACGGGGAACGGGCTCACTACAGCCAGCGCACCGTGGATATAGAATACCAGTATCCCTTTGGCGTTAAAGAACTTCACGGCATTGCCTATCGCACTGACTTTGACTTGTTGCGGCATGAGCAATACAGCGGCACGGACCTGCACTACACTGATCCGGATACCGGCGAGCGATTTATTCCCCACGTGATAGAGCCAACGTTCGGCATTGACCGGATGCTGCTCGTTGCCTTATTAGAGGCGTACCACGAAGAAGAAGCGCCGACGGCTACCGAAGGAGAGAGCGAAACGCGGGTGGTGATGAAGTTCCCCAAAATTTTAGCGCCGCTTCAAGTGGCGGTGCTGCCCCTCTCCAAAAAAGAAGAATTAGCGGCGGTGGGGAAACCGCTCGCCGCCGCGCTGCGGCAAAAATTCCGGGTGGATTACGACGAAACGCAATCCATCGGCCGGCGCTACCGCCGGCAGGATGAAATCGGCACTCCCTACTGCGTTACGGTTGACTTTGATTCATTAGAAGATAAAAAAGTAACCGTGCGCGACCGCGATACCATGAAGCAAGAGCGGGTGGCGATTGCCGAGGTTAGCGCTTATCTTACGGCGCAATTCGGACTCTAGGGTATGAAACATTACCGGCGTTTTCATTTAGCTAATGGCGTTACTGTTTTTCACGTACCGCTGGCCGGCACCCGCGCCACTACGGTGCTCGCCATGTTCCCCATCGGCTCGCGCTACGAAACCAGGCCGATTTCCGGCGCCGCGCATTTTGTGGAGCATCTATTATTTAAAGGCACGGAAAAGCGCTCCACTACCGTGGAGCTGTCGCGCGGTTTGGAAGCCGCCGGGGCCGAGTACAATGCTTTTACCAACAAAGATTACACCGGCTATTATGTAAAAATTGACAGCGCCCAGCAGGAGCTGGCCTTTGACCTGCTCGCGGATATGATTTACCACTCCAAACTGGATTCCCGGGAAGTGGATAAAGAGCGCGGGGCGATTGTGGAGGAATTGCGGATGTACCAGGATAACCCAACCATGAAAGTGGACATGCTGTTCGACCAGGCGCTGTTCGGCGACTGCCCCCTGGGGTGGGAAATCGGCGGCACGGCAAAAACAGTGCGCGCGGTGCCGCGGGAGGCTTTATGGAATTTTTACCGCACGCACTACAGCCCGCGCAGTCTGGTTTTGACCGTGGCAGGCAATATCAGCGCGCGCCAACTCGCTCGGCATCTTAAATATTTTGCCGAGGGGCGCGCCTTGGCGCGGGCTCCGGCGTTTGCCTGGTATCGCCAGTCATTTGCGCGGGTGCGCTGGCCGCGCCGCCCCCCGCCTTTAGCGCGCCGGTTAGTAGTAGAGGAGCGGCCGGCTGACCAGGCCCACGTAATTATCGGTTTTCCCGGGCTCCCCAATAATCACCCCGACCGCTACGCGGCTTCGCTCCTGCTTTCCATTTTGGGCGTAGGGATGACCTCGCGCTTGTTTGTGGAAGTGCGGGAAAAGCGGGGGTTAGCTTATATGATCCGCGCTGGCGCCGCTTCGTACCGCGACGTCGGGGCGGTATACGTGCAGGCTGGCCTCGACCCGGCGCGCTTGCCCGAGGCCCTGCGGGTGATTCGCGAAGAATTGCATCGCTTAACTGCCGAGCTGGTAACGCCCGAGGAATTGCGCGATGCTAAATCCAGCATTGCCGGCCGGCTGGCTTTAAGTCTGGAAGAATCCAGCGCCCAGGCCGAGTGGTATGCCAAGCAGCTATTGTTTGCCCGCCAGCTGGAAACTCCCGAAGAATTAGTGCGGCGCCTGCAGCGGGTTTCCGCCGAAAGCGTGCGGGCAGTGGCCCGGCGCCTGTTGCGCTGGGAAGAGGTAAGGGGCGCTTTTATCGGCGCGCTGACGGCCGGTAAAGTGCGCCAGATGATGGAGAAATCCTGAATTTATGTCATCAGCTACTCACGGTTACATTTTTGCCAACTGGAAAATGTATCTTAATCAGGAGGAGTCGGTGGCGCTGGCAACCAGCTGGCGCGCCGCTCCTCGGCCCGACGGCTACCAGCTGGCGGTATTTCCGTCGGCGCTTGCCTTTACATCCGTAGCCGAGGCGCTCGCCGGCAGCAGCATCCGGGTCGGGGCGCAGAATGTTTATTGGGTGGACCAAGGCGGTTATACCGGAGAAGTTTCCGCCGCAATGTTTGCCGCGGCCGGCGCCCAGTACGCGCTGATTGGACACTCGGAACGCCGGCATCAGTTTCACGAAACTAATCACGAGGTGCGGCAAAAACTAGAAGCCGCGCTTGCCTCCGGCCTTACCCCGCTTTTATGCGTCGGCGAAACCGCAGCCGAGCGCAGTGCCGGCCGTACCTGGGAGGTAATTGAAACTCAACTGCGCGCTGCTTACCATAATCTGGTCTGGCCGGCTAAGACAGATTTATTGATTGCCTATGAGCCGGTGTGGGCAATCAGCCGCGGCACGGAGAGGTGGGGAGCGGACTGCCCGCCCGGCGAAGCCGAAGTAATCCACACCCGGATTAGCGACTGGCTGCAGGGAATAATGTCCGGGGTCGCGCCGCAGGTGCTCTTCGGCGGCAGCGTGCGGGCCGCAAACCTTGGCCGCTATTTGGCCGAGCCCCACCTGGCCGGCGTATTGGTGGGGGCGGCCTCCACCCAGCCCGACCGTTGGTCGGCCTTGTTAGCTAACATCACTCCCCGCGCTTTATGATTATCTACGGCCTGGCAGTAGCGCTGATTATCGTTGCTCTGTTGGTAGGCGGTACTATTATCGTGCGCAAATTCCCCCAGCTGACGCACCTGGATGTTGCCCAGCTGCCCGAGGAGCGGGAGAATAGACGCAAGCGGGAAATTTTAACCCGCCGGCTGGAGGCCCAAGCGGCGCGCTTCGGCGAGCGTTTTCGGGGAGTCGGGGAGCCCCTGGCGCGCTGGTGGGGAGCGCTGCAGTTGCGCTTCCGGCAGTATGTGGGCAAGGTAGAGCGGCTGTGGCATCACGAAGAACGCCTGCGCCGCCGCGCGCGCCCGGCGTCGTCTACCACTGATGAAGATAAAGTAGCGGCTCTGATTGCCCGCGCGGAAAGTGCGCTCGCCGCGGCGCGTTATGAAGAAGCCGAAGGGTTGTTCATCGCTGCCATTAAAATTAATAATCGCGCCGCCGCCGCCTACCGCGGTCTGGCCGACAGTTACGCGGCGCGGCAGATGCTGGAGGAAGCGCGCGAAACTTACCGGTTCGTGCTGCGGCTGGAGCCTGATGACGACAGCGTGCTGACGCGCCTGGCGGAAATTGCCGAAAGCCAGGGCGACCTGGAGGAAGCGGTGTCCTATTACGAACAGGCGGTAGTTTTGAACGACAATCTGGCGCCGCGTTTTTATCATCTGGCGGAATTGTTGTTAAAACTTAACCAGCCGGCGGCGGCCCGCGAAGCGATCCGTTCCGCAGTAACTTTGGAGGACAAGAACCCGCGTTATCTTGACATGAGGCTAGAAACTGCTATACTATGCGGCGATCAGGCGGATGCTGAAGCAATGTATCGCGAGCTGCGCTTGGTGAATCCGGAAAATCAGAAGCTGGCCGAGTTCCGCGAGCGCATCAGCCGGATGTAACCGGACAGGAATCCAGTCAATGTGCAAGTAACTGGGCAGGTACCGAAGCGGTCAAACGGGGCTGACTGTAAATCAGCTGGCTATGCCTTCCTAGGTTCGAATCCTAGCCTGCCCACTAATTTGGAATTGTCAAATTTTCGGAGGCCGCCGCCCCCCGCCTCCTTTACAAGCATCCGGTTAATCTATATACTAGAGCCCAGTTAATTCGCGGCTAACAGCCAGGGGCGCCGCCTTAGCTCAGCTGGTAGAGCAACACTTTTGTAAAGTGAAGGTCGTCGGTTCAAGTCCGACAGGCGGCTCTAATTTGCTAGGGCATAGTTATGCACACCAAACTAAAAGGCGACATCGGAGAATTAGTAGTTGCTGTTAAACTTTTGCAAGATGGTTGGCACGTCGCTTTTCCGTATGGAGAAAATTTAAAGTATGATTTGGTTGTTGAAAAGCAAGGCATCATGAAACGGGTTCAGGTAAAATCCGTATTCCCTAAAAACGGAGTTTTACATGTTAATTGTCGGTCTTCAAACAATTGGTCCGTTATTCATTACCAACCAGAAGATTTTGAAATATTAGCGACAGTTGATTTAGAATCAAAAGAAGTGTATTTTATCCCATCTAAGCAAATCAGTAAAACATTGATTGACTTGAGATTAATACCTACGAAGAATAAACAGAAAAGTAAAATTAATTACGCTGAAGATTTTAAAACAATGCCGTTGTAGCTCAGCTGGTAGAGCAACGCCATGGTAAGGCGTAGGTCTCGGGTTCAATTCCCGACAACGGCTCGGAGCCGGTAACGGCGCGGGTCGTACCGCGGTTAAAAATTTTGATAATTATCTTTATGTCCCAAGACAACCTGATCAAACTGGAATGCGGCGCGTGCCAGCAGATTAACTATTTTTCGCGCAAGAACAAAAAGACCAGCAAAGAGCGGCTGACGCTTGCCAAATACTGCCGCCACTGCCGCAAGCATACGTCGCATAAAGAAACTAAATGATATGCGCCATTTGCTGACCGCCCTGTATCGCAGCTGCTACGATTTAGGGTGGCTGAAAGCCGAAGGGAAACGCCCGGGCCGCGCCTGGGGATATTTTTTTTGGCTGACTTTGCTCATCGTGCTGGTGACCATCGTGCCGGCCGTTGTCAGTCTGCCGCGGGTGGTGGCCGAGGTGGAGCGCGGCATTACCACCGAGGTGCCCGATTTTACCGCCCGCGTTAAAGACGGCCGGCTGTCGGTAACCGAGCTGCCCCAGCCTTTTATCCGTTCCGAAGCGCTGCAGGGCAAACGCGTAGTGGTAGTGGTAGATACGGTAACCACCACGCCGCTCGCGCTCACTAATTATTTTGCCCCTGACGCGGAAGGGCTGGGAGTATTGATTACCGCCGAGCGGGTGGAAGCGCGGCAACGCGACGGCAGCCGCGAGCAGACGCGGGTGCAGTACTGGCGCGAGGCGCCGGAGTTCAGCGTCAGCAAGCAGAATATTTTGGGGTGGATTGCCCGCTACCGCGGCGCGGCGGTGTGGCTGGTAGGCGCCCTGCTGGTGGCCGTGATGTATCTCGCCATTGCCATCGGCAAACTGGTTACCCTGTTGCTGGTAAGTTTGCTTTCCTGGGGCATCGGTAAAATTGCCCGCCGTCCGGCCCGCTTCGGCGCGGTTTTTACCACCGGCCTCTACGCCCTGACTCTACCGGCTATTATCGCTTTAGTCGCTCCCTTCCTCGGCCTGCGCCTACCTTACCTCCACTTTATTGCCCTCCTGGCCTTTATGCTGGCGGTGGTGCTGACTAAAGATGATAAAGCGCCAGCTGCTGTTGCCGAAATGACTCCATCTTCGCCGTCAGCTAGCGGCACGCCCCCTCCCTCATTCAGCAATTCCTTACCGCCTTCCCCACCGCCTCCTGCTTCCGGTATCAATTAGGCTTGATTTTTTCTCCGTTTTCCCGTATTATTACCCTCCAGACGGAGGGTATTCCAATTACGGGCGCGTCGTATAATGGTAGTACTACGGTCTCCAAAACCGTATGCGTAGGTTCGATTCCTACCGCGCCTGCAACGCAAAACCAGGTTGCCCTCGGCCTGGTTTTTTGTTTAGACCAGATTCCTTTAGTCCTAAGGTGGCCGACAGCGGTTGACAGTAGTGGTCATGTTAGATATAGTAAAGATATCAGTTTTGTTATGGCCATCGCTATTCCCCAAAAAATACAACAGGAGTTAGTTGACCTCGGCGTAGTGGCGCTGTACTTGTTTGGTTCGCGTGCCCAGGGGGTGGCCGGGCCTTTGGCCGACTATGATTTTGGCGTTTTGCTTGACGATCCGCTACGGGTACAGCGCAGCTCGTTTGAGCTGTACGGCAAGTTGTATGAGATATTGTCCAAGGTGACGCATCCGGAAACACTAGAGGCGGATGTGATTGATATCGTATTCTTAGACAGTCCGCGCGTTTCTCTTGAGCTTAAATTTAATATTATCCGTCACGGCCGCGTTCTCTTTGACAGTAATCCGCGGCGTCGGGTGGACGCGGAGGAGCGCATTATGGAAGCATATTGTGATTTTCGTCCGCTCTTGAAGATGTTTGACCAGGCAGTTTTAGCCCGTCTGTAAGCCAAATATGCCAATCCTTCCTCTCTTGCGTGAAGCAGTCATTCCCCGCCTGGATGGCATACTCAAGGATATTAAGAAGCTGCGCGAACTGCACCGGCGCGGTCCGGAGGAATTTGTAAAAAAAGAAGACACCTTTGCGCTAGCCCAGCACCATCTGCGGCTTGCTTTAGAGGGAGTATTTCATATCGGAGCGCACGTGCTGTCGCGACTGGAAGGAGGCCGCGCTCGCGAATATGCGGAACTGGCGGTACGCTTAGGCGAACTGGGCGTCGTTCCCAAAGAATTTGCCGAAAGTAAACTGGTGCCGATGGCCAAAATGCGCAATCTGTTGACTCATTTTTATGCGGAAGTGGAGGCCGGGCGCCTGTATGATGTTTTAGCGAAGGACATTGATGATATTGAAATATTTTTGCAGGCGATCAAGCATTTATTTGAGCACCCCGATCGCTTGGGATTGGCGGTAGAGTAAACCCCGCACTACTTGCTAACCAGGTTGCCCCCGGCCTGGTTTTTTGTTATGCTTAGGGCGTTATGCATGAAGAAGAAATTCACCAAGCCGCTATAGAATTTGCCAGGCGAAATAAAAAGCGCATTGCCCAAGAATTAACTAATCCGGCAATATATATGCCGGATGGAATCCCGATTTCAGTTTTTATGGCCGGGTCGCCGGGCGCGGGGAAGACGGAATTTTCTAAAGTGCTCATTGGCATTTTGGAGAAAAGCAGAGACCATCGCATTATTCGCATTGATGGTGACGAGATTAGAGGCTTGATTCCCGGTTATACAGGTGATAATTCGCATTTGTTTCAAAGCGCCGTATCGCTCATAGTGGAAAAAATTCATGATTGCGTTTTGGAACAACGGCAAACTTTTGTACTCGACGGCACCTTTGCCAAATATGATAAAGCTGCCGATAATATCCGGCGTTCACTTGGTAAAGGTCGCAAGGTGTTTATTTTTTATCTCTACCAAAAGCCAGAAATTGCTTGGAAATTCACTGAAGCGCGCGAAGAAGCTGAAGGGAGACATATCCCCAAGGAAGCGTTTATTGAGCAATTCTTTGGTGCCATTGATACAGTTAGGGAAACCAGGAAAGAGTTTAGTACGGATGTCGTTATATTTTTTGTAAAGAAAGATTTTATGCAGAATACCGTTGAATTGGTTGAAATAGAGCCAAACGGCAGGGGGCTTGACGATTATTTGGAGGCGGATTATACTAAAGAAAGATTAGAGAATATTCTATGAGGAAGCTACTACAAATTTTTAGAAAACGTCCGGTTACAGCACAAACTAGTCATTTTTCTGATTTCTTTTTGCATGCTTCTGATGAGCAAAAAAGGAAAGTTTTTACCGAAGCTGCCAAGCGCGCCAACGAAGAGCAAATGGAAGTGTTTAAAAAACTGCATTTGAAGCTAGAAACGAACGGATAAATTTTGCTGTATTTTAAACCAGGTTGCCCCCGGCCTGGTTTTTTGTTATGCTGGCAGCAGCCGCGATGTTAAGAGTCAAGCAAAACTTACCAGAAATAATCTATGCCCGAGCCAAGTCCTTATCTTGAATCTGCCGCCAGAGACAAAGAAAAATATAAATACGTAACCAATCCCAATTCCTTTCGCGCGGAAGATGTTTTCCGTGCTCGTTTTGTGGAGGTTGAAAAAGCAGTGAAAAATAATCCGGAAAAGCGCGGCGTGGCCACGGCAATTCTCGCCGCCTGTTATCTGGCATTTGGGTCGGAACGAGTTGACCTCAAAAGATTAGGGCCGGATGCGCTGCCTCCCCGTTTGAATGGTTATTTGGTAGCATATAATGACGAGGTTGATATTGCGGAAAAAATTAAGGACACCGACCCGGAAGTGTATCAGCTGATTATGAATCACGTTAAAAAATATCAGGAAAAATTTGAGCAGTATTTTGAGCCGACCGGCGATGCCGAAGAAGACGGGCGCCGGCAAAAATTTAAAAAGTTTTATGATGTGGCATTTAAAGAAGTTGACGCGACAGAACGCGAGCTTTTTACCGTTAAAAAGCCAGAGGGAGCAGGTGCTGCGGACAATGATATTCTGGCCGGGGAAATTGAGCGTATCCAAAAAGGACGAGAGCTGGTAAATGCCATAGAAATACTGATGAATATTCGCGCTTGCGTAGAAGAAGATATTTTTTCCGATCGGGGGATTGATGAGGCGGGCGCGCGGGATATTGCCGGATTGGCGCAAAAATACGATTGGTTGATTAATTCTGATTACGAGGATAAAGAGCTGACAGAAGATGAGAGAAAAGCGCGGATGCTGTTTTTTGCTACGATGTCTAATCAAGCGGCATTAGACGAAATAGATTTTCAGGAAGACCGTTGCTTTGAGATTTGGAAGAAAATGACTTACCTGACGGAAGTAAAAAAGGTGCCGCCTAAAGAAGCGGCACGAATTGTTCAAGAAGACGCGGCGCGCTATGCTGCGCTCGCCGCTAAATCTGGCATGTCGCCGGTGCCATTGTGGTTTGCCAATAAAGGTGCCCGTGCTCTTTCGCACGTCAAAAATATATGGCGCGGTTTTATTGCCGGCCGCGCCGAGCGCCACGGCCATATCCGGGAAAAGGCGGTGGCGATGCTTCAGAAAAAGCACCCAGGAAAGTATAAAATGTAAGCTATGATTAGAAAAAAATTATCTCCTGATCAAATAATTACCCTCAACGATTATCCACTGCACAGCGAGCAGGTTTTGAAGTTGTATCATCGGATGTTTTGGCAAGGAGCAGACGGCCTGGTTCCGCCGTGTCCGGTTGTCCATAAATCCTCCGGCTCGCTATTTATCCGGGGGCGGGGGAAGAAGATAGAGGAGTACAATAAATTGCTAGCAAAATTTTTCCAGTCGCACCCCAAGGCCGAGTATTTTATAGTTGACGGAAGCCATAAAACTACGGCGGCGGCTTTATGCGGTAAGCGTATCACGGTAATGGTATTTCAATCGGCAACCGATATACAGGAAGCCAGGCGGCTGGTAAAAAAAGGAAAAATTTTTAGTCTAACGGCGGGCGGCAATTCTATCCCCGAAGTAGTCAGGACCTTGCGGCAACATTTTTTCAAAACCAGGCGCTTTGAGACCGTCGCCGAGAAAACTACGCGGCTGGTGAAGGAAAAGAAGGTGCCGAGATATATGATTGGGGTTTATAAGAAATCATCTCCAGTATTTGACAAGCCAGCCTGATTTTGGTATAGTATACCCCGCAAATATATTTGCTGTAGAAACGTAGTCGGGTTTCTTCCCAGTTAATTTTTGCTTCTATTCACTCACTTTTGTCCTATGAAAGGCACTATTAAACGCTTGGTAGCCGAGAAAAACTTCGGTTTCATCGGGCCGGAAGACGGCAGTCAGGATATTTTTTTCCATGCCACCGGCCTGCAGGGCGTAGAGTTCCGGGAGCTTAACGTCGGCGATGTGGTAACCTTTGAGGTGGAACAATCCGAAAAAGGTCCGCGCGCCGCGAAAGTTGCCCGCGGTTAAAAGCGCTGAAAATCAAAAACAATCCGCCGCCAGCGGGTTGTTTTGTTTGTAGCATAGACAAAAGCGCGGCAGTAGATTAGACTAATGAGCATATGACCCAACCCAAATTACCATCAGCGGCAAGTTTTGACACCCTGGGCATTGCCCCTAAGCTCCTCGCGATTTTAGCGGAGCAGCGTTACCGCGCGCCGACCCCGATTCAGCACCAGGCCATTCCGCCGGCGCTGGAAGGGAAAGATTTAATCGGCATTGCCCAAACCGGAACCGGCAAAACCCTGGCGTTCGGCGTTCCCCTTATTCAGCGGCTAGCGCAAATTGGCGGCCAGGGGCTGATAATGCTGCCGACCCGCGAGTTGGCCCTCCAGGTAGAGGAAATGCTGCAGCGCATTGGCCGGCCGCTCGGCCTGAAGACCGCGGTACTGATCGGCGGCGCTCCGATGCACCGGCAGATTCAGGCGCTGCGCCACACCCCGCACGTCTTGGTGGCAACACCGGGCCGCCTGGCGGACCACCTGCAGCAAAAAACCGTTTCTCTGCAGCAGGTAAAAGTGGTGGTGCTGGACGAAGCGGACCGAATGCTGGACATTGGATTTCTCCCGCAAATCAAGCAGATTCTGAATGTTACCCCCCGCGAGCGGCAAACGATGCTGTTTTCGGCAACCATGCCGGCCGAAATTGCCCAGTTAGCCGGCAGATATATGCGCCTGCCGCTGCGGGTAGAAGTGGCGCCGGCCGGCACCGCCGCGGCCCAGGTGGAGCACGAAGTATTTATGATTGGCAAAGACGCCAAGCTGCAATTGCTGGAAAAACTACTGGCCGAATACCCGGGGACGATTCTGGTGTTCTCTCGCACCAAGCACGGCGCCAAAAAAATTACCGCGGCGGTGCGCCGCCTGGGGCACAGCGCGGCGGAGCTGCATTCCAACCGTTCGCTCTCCCAGCGCCGCGCCGCGCTGGACGGCTTCAAATCCGGAGTTTATCGCGTGCTGGTGGCTACCGACATTGCCGCCCGCGGCATTGACGTGGTCGGCATTTCTCTCGTCATCAATTATGACTTGCCGGATAACTCCGAGGATTACGTTCATCGCATCGGCCGCACCGGACGCGCTGGCCTTACCGGCAAGGCAATATCGTTTGCCACGCCGGATCAGCGCGGCGACCTTAAAAGCATTGAGCGGCTGATTCGCAAAACCCTGCCCATTCTGGCGCTGCCGGTATTGCCGCCGCGTTGTTCCCCGCCCCCGGCAGCCTTCAGCG
Source organism: Candidatus Magasanikiibacteriota bacterium (assembly GCA_016189025.1). Classification (GTDB taxonomy): domain Bacteria; phylum Patescibacteriota; class Patescibacteriia; order Magasanikbacterales; family GWA2-37-8; genus JACPGS01. The sequence goes on from JACPGS010000024.1 coordinate 35,665, forward strand.
ATCAAGCATTCCGCGGGCGCTCGCCGGCCCCTCGGCATTCTCGCTGGGGCGGGCGCTCGGGTGGTTTCCCGCGCTCCCGGCCCCGGCGTTCGTCCGGAGGCGGCGGCAGAGGGTGGGGTGGCCGCGGGCGGCGGCGCTGACCCGAGATATTGATCTATACCGCATGCCCGCCGAATTGTTCGCGCAGGGCAGAGAGGATTTTGCCGGCAAATTCGGGATGGGTTTGCGAGCGCTGGCGGAAGCGCACCGCGTCGTGAATTACGCGGTCGCGCACCTTTAGGGCGTGGGCCGTGGCTACGGTCCAGTCGCCCTCGCCGGTATGCCCCACCCGCGCCGACACGCGCGCCAGTTTTGGCCCGTGGATTTGAAGCGCGTTACGCAGCCAGCCCAGGAGGCGCGACTCAATCACGCTGCCGTGATTATAGACATCCGCCACGCGCGAGAGGTCCAGTCGGAAGCGGGCGCGGTGAAGAATATCGAACCCTTCGGCGATCGCCTGCATCATGCCGTACTCAATGCCGTTGTGCACCATTTTTACAAAATGTCCGGCGCCCACCCCGGGGAAAAATTGATAGCCGCCGGCGGCGGACAAGTCTCGCCATAATGGTTCCAAATAGGCAAATAGTTTAGCGTCGCCCCCGATCATGAGAGAGCTGCCGGTGCGGGCGCCGTGGGGACCGCCGGAAACCCCGACATCCATAAATTTAATTCCCCACCGCGCCAGGCGTTTAGCGCGCCGCCCCGCATCCTGATAAAAAGAATTGCCGCCGTCAATCACAATGTCGCCGCGTTTTAGATAATTGGTCAGTCCGTTTTTACCAAACAATACCTCATCCACCGCCGCTCCGGCCGGCACCATCAGCCACACCAGGCGGGGTTCCTCTGGTCGGCTCGGCGCCGCGGGGGGAGAAAGTTTTTTCACCAGATCTTTAATGCTCTCGGCTGGCCTTAAGCCGTCTGGCGCCAGCAGCTGGGTGGCTTCCGGCGTGCGGTTATACCCCACCACCGGCCAGCCGCGCTCTAGCAGGCGGCGCGCCAGGCCGCTTCCCATCTTCCCCAGGCCGATTATCCCGAGCGAGCGCGGTTGAATTACTTTTTTAGGGGTGGGGGGGGAAGCGGGGAGGGGGGTAACTCCCGGCTTATAGTGATGCAACGGTACTAAATTTTTTTGCCAGGCAGTAATTACCGGATCTACCAAGCGCCAGGCTGCGGCTACCTCGCCCCAGCTGACAAAGCGCATCTGGTCGCCGCGGATGCAATCGCGCAGGAGTTTGGCATACTCTTCCACATATTGCGCCGGCTGGCGCTTTTCGTATAAAAAGAAGGTGAAAGCGCGCTCTTCCAGCTCCCGCTGGTAGCCGGGTTTTTTGGTCCAAAAGCGGATGCGGATGGAATCATCGGGCTCCAGCGAAAAAATTATTTGATTTTGGAAGTGGGCGCCGGGCCGGCAGTCCAGGCAGACCGGCGGATGGCGAAAAGTGACCACGGCTTCTTTGCGCATCTCCCGGCAGCGCTTGCCGGCTTCCAGGGTAATCGGCACTCCTTGCCAGCGCGGGTGGTTAAGGGCGGTAGTGAGCTTAAAATAAGTTTCGGTGGCGGAGCGCGGGCGCACGCCGGCAATTTGCTGATAACCGGAATATTGAGCGCGATCGGAATTGGTTTTGAGGGCCGGAGCAGTCCAGGGGTTTAGCGTCTGCAGAATTGCCGCGCGCTGATGCCGGATTTGGCGGGCGTTCATCGCCGCGGGAGTATCCATGGTAAGGAGCGCCAAGACCGAAAGCAGATGATTTTGCCCGACGTCGCGCAGGGCTCCTACGGGATCATAAAAAGCGCCGCGTTCCTCCACGCCGATGGTTTCTAGCAGGCGCAGGTCAATCCGTTCAATGGTGCGATTATCCCAGGCGCATTCCAGCAGGTTATTGGAAAAGCGGAAATTCAAAATTCCCTCAATAATTTCTTTGGCCAGGTAATGGTCAATCAGGTAGAGTTGTTCCTCCCGGAAGTATTTAGCGAGCAATTTTTCCAGCTGTTCAGCGTCCCGGCCGCTGGCGCCAAACGGTTTTTCCGCCAACACCCGGGTCCAGCCGGTCTCGGCCGAGCAGGGGAGATTGAGTTTAACGCGGGCCAGCCGGCGGAAGATGATGGCGTAATGCTGGGGCGGGGTAGCCAGATAAAAAATTTTGTTGGCGCAGACGCCCCAGGCGGCGTCGGTTTGGGAGAGCTGTTTAGCCAGGGCGGGGAAAGTGCGGGGGTCGGCGAATTCGCCGGCGTGGTAGGTAAAAAGTGAGAGGAATTTTTTTTCGTCAGCGCGGGACGGGGAAGGATGCGCGGCTTGATGTTCCGCGATGATTTTTTTTATCTCTCGGCGGAACTCCGCCTCGCTCCACTCGCGCCGCGCCAGGCCGATTACCCGGAAACGCTCGGGCAGTTGCTGCTCCCCAAATAGATGCCACAGCGCCGGCACGATTTTTTTGCGCATCAAGTCTCCGGTGGCGCCGAGGACTACCAGGATAGTGGGGATGTTATTAGAATTCATAGTTGTATAGTTGGGTTGAGGCTAACTTGAGACTGTAGAAGAATGCCGAACATAATCGTTATCCGCCTGGTCGCTGTCGCTATTGCGGTAACTCACTTGGTTGGTCGCGGCAGACACTCTACGTGCTCGCGAGGGCTCAAGCGCGTAGAGACTCGTCTGCCGCGCCCTGATGCTAACAGGTTGTTTCTATTCTTCTACAGTTTCAACTTTAAAATTCAAGGGGTCGGGATAACACGTCAATCAATCAGGTCATTCCAATCATTAGAAAACAGCTCCAGGCCGCGGGCGGTGAGGGGATGAGTAAGATTAAAACTCTGCCAGGGGCGGTTGAGGTCAAGTTCTTGGTAAGGGAGGCGGCGGAGCGTCCCGTGATTGTAGGCAAAATCCGTTGGCGGCAAAGATAAGCCCGTTTGCGCCCATTCGGAGAGCACGCGCAGCGGCGCGGTGATAATATCTGATTTTAAGGCGAGGGCATAATAAAGATGAGAGAGCGTCCGGACGCTAGCGGTTAATACTAATACGTGTCCATCGCCGGCTCGGTACATTTTGATAATATTAGCAATCACATCCATTCCGCTTTCTCCCCGGTCGTCCAGGCGCCCGACAAAGGGAGAGACATAAACTTGGCCCGGCGCGGCTCCTTTAGTGGCGGCATACACTGCCGCTGCTTGTTCTTGCGAAAAACAGAGCGTCAAGTTGACGCGGAGTCCTTCCCGCGCTGCTTGGGCGGCGGCCCGTAATCCCTCGGTCGTCGTCGGGAATTTAATGTGAGCATTAGGAATCCAAGAATACATCTCTCGCCCTTCTTGCCGCATTGCTTCGGCTGTGCTATTGGTATCAGCGTAAACTTCTACCGAGACCGAACCAGCAGGGATTAGTGCCGAGATTTCTGTTACCACGGTGCGGTAGCGATCCCGGAGCTCCTCGGTCGTGAATTTAGCGCCGCCCGCCAGCCGTTGGTTGACTGCTGGGTTTTTCGCGAGCAGCGTTGGATTGGTAGTCTGGCCGTCCAGAAAGCCGAGCAGTGCCAGCGCTTGTTGGGTTTCCGCCGGGTCAGCGCCGTCCAGGAAGATTTTAGCGGTGAGAGCAGCGGGGCGCATATTTCAGTTTTTAGTTAAGCTGTAGTAGAGAAATAGAAAATAACTAGTGAGAATTAGGGAGCGGCAGACGAGTGTCTTTGGGCGCGCAACCACCGCGTAAGCGGGGGGAGCACCCAAAGAGTGTCTGCCGCGACCAACCAAGCAATCTTAGCAATAGCGATAGCGACCAATTAAATGACGATATCGCCGGTATTCTTCTACCGTTTCAGTATATCATAAAAAACCAGCCCGGGAGAGAGGCTGGTTCTTAAGGATCAAATAAACTCGCTCGCTCCGCTCGCTCGTTTTTGAGGGGCTCCGCTACGCTCTCGCCCCTCAACGCTCGCCTGCGGCTCGCTGCTCCCCTGCTTCCCCGACTTAGTCGGGGTCGCACCAAGGGGTACCCCCCTTGGAACCCCCATTTTTGGTTCCCCGCAGCAGAGCCGCGGGGAACCAAAAATCATAATCCGAATACGTACGGATCAAGGCCGAAAGCGCCGCCGCCCATTAAGAACAAGGCAATCGCCGCTGCCAGAATCAGTAAGTCAAATTCCCAGCCGGTTTTATCCTGGGCCATAAACGGCATCTTCCAGACGCCTAGTTTGAAGCGCAAAGCGCCGAGCATTACTAAACCCAGGCCAGCGGCCGCTAGCTGCGTTAAGAAGCCAAGCAGCACCGCGATGCCCCCGAGCGGCTCCACCACTGACAGAAATTTCATCAGCGACAACATCCCGGAGGGCATCTGCTCGGACGGCGTCATTTTCCACATCTTCCACTTCATGGTGCCGTGCGCGAGAAAAATGGCGCCGACCGCCACCCGCAGGGCGAGCAGCCCCCAGTCGTTATAAGTTTGCAGAGAAAAAAGTCACTCCATAACTTCACCCCCTTTCTTGATAGGCAAATAACTTGACAGGCAAATAGCAGATGGTACAATTATACCCAGTATATCATATTTAGAGCAAGTTGTTAGTAAAACCATATGGTTACCGTGACGCGACTAGGCGAACGAGAACAATACGCCTGTGAAATCTGCGGCTATCAATATACTGATCGGAACTGGGCAGAGCAGTGCGAGGCATGGTGCCGCGCCAATTCTTCGTGTAACTTAGAAATCATTGCTCACGGCGCTCCGCCGGCGGCGCGCACTGACGCCGGCGATCAGTCAGTTGGCAGCGTCTGATATTTGAGAGGAGGTGGAAGATATGTTAGGCGGCGGCACTTGCAGCTGCTAGGCAGCTCGAAAAGGAGTTGCTTTGGGCAGAGCGGGCGTGGTATATTAATTCCCCGCCTTTTGTTTGTATTTTAACCATAAAAATATGCGGCGGCATTCCCCTGGGTTTTTTGTCGTTATCGTGGGGTTGATTTTAGCGCCTCTTTCGTTTGTGGCAGCCGCCGGTGGCGGGGGAGGCGGTAGTAGCGGCGGCAGCGTGCCGGCCGTAAAAGTAAAGCCGAGCGCCCCTACTTTGCGCTGCGGCTATCTGGCTAAACTCCGGGAGCGGGTGGCTTGCCGCCTTAGACTTTCCGAGCCCGAACTAGCAGAAGAGCTGGCCATCCAATATCTGCCGGAAGAATGCCGGGCGCTTACGAGCGGCGCGCAAGAGGCGTGTCTGGCACGCTACCGCGCCCTGCAGTCCTGTTGGGAAAAGCCAGCCGGCATACCGCGCACTACTTGTGCCGTTAAAGTTTTAGGAATTACCGGGAAGAGAGGGGCGATGTTCAAGCAATGTACCAAAAAAATCGGCCCCGCGCGCGCGATTTGCCAGCGGGAGGGGCGCGATAAAGTTTATGCCCTAATTAAATTCCGGCTCTATGATTTATCGGAGCGGGCGGAGGACGCCCTAAAAAAAGGCGCGCCGCGCGAGGCGGCGGTCAATTTAGTCACGGCGATGGAAACCAACAAACAGCGATTTAACCGCGCCAAGAACTATGCTGAACGGCGCAAAACCATTCTGGATTCGCGCCAAAGCTGGCAGCAGTTTGTGGCCAAAGCCAAAGGCAAAGAGAACCGGCGCGATTATTTAGATGAGGCGTTAAGCGATCTAGCGGCAGTTAAATAACCCCTGGAAATCCGCCTTATTTCCTAGCCAAGGGAAGTAAGGCGGTTTTTGTTTTGGGCTGTGGATAACTTGAGTAGCTGGTGGACGGGCGGGGAGTATGGTATAATCCTAAATACCACATTTAGTGATTAAAAATGGAATTAACTACTATATTTTGTGTTAGTCTCTATTTACTATGCCCCTCACCAAAATCCAAAAACGTCACGGCGCCATTGTTGATTTTGACCTCTCTAAAATAGAGCAGGCGGTTACCAAGGCGCTGAAAGCTTCGGGCGCGGCCGATACCGTTCCGGCGGCCGCGGTAGCGCACGAAGTGCGCCGCACTCTGGAAGAACAATACCCGGACGTGGTGCCCGGGGTGGAGTTGGTGCAGGATTTGGTGGAAGAAAAACTAATCAGCGGCGGCTACGCGGCGGCGGCCAAAGCCTACATTTTGTACCGCGCCCAGCGCTCCCGGCTGCGCACCCAGAAACACATCGTGGTTGAGGTGCAAAAAACCATCGCCGAATATCTGTTCCAGCTGGACTGGCGGGTGAATGCCAACTCCAACCAGGGGTACTCCTTGGGGGGAATGATTCTTAACACCTCCGGCAAGGTGATTGCCAGTTACTGGCTGGAGCAGATATATCCGCGCGCCGTGGGCGACGCCCACCGCAGTGCGGATTTCCATATTCATGACCTGGATATGTTTTCCGGGTACTGCGCCGGCTGGAGCCTGCGGATGCTGCTAGAAGAAGGATTTAACGGCGTGCCGGAGCGCATTGAATCCGGCCCCCCCCAGCATCTTTCCTCGGCGGTGGCGCAGATGGTGAATTTCCTTGGCACCCTGCAGAACGAATGGGCCGGCGCCCAGGCATTTTCCAGTTTTGATACTTACCTGGCACCCTTTGTCAAAAAATATGAACAGGAGTTGCGCGCCGAGCTTAATCGTTATGGCGTAACTTTCCCCAGCGCGGAACAAGGCGAACAATACGTGCGCGACCGCGTCTATAAATATGTTTATCAGCAAATGCAATCGTTTGTTTTCAATCTTAACATTCCTTCGCGCTGGGGCACCCAGACGCCGTTTACCAACATCACGCTGGATTGGCTCTGCCCGGATGACCTCTGCGATAAGCGCCTGCTGATGGGCGGAGAGGAATTTGCCTATACTTTCGGCGAACTGCAGCCGGAAATGGACATCATCAACCGCGCCTTTATTGAGGTGATGATTAAAGGCGATGCGCGCGGCCGTACTTTCACTTTTCCCATTCCTACCTACAACATCGGTAAAGACTTTGCTTGGGACGACCCCAAAAACCTGCTGCTGTTTGAGATGACCGCCAAATACGGCACGCCTTATTTCCAGAATTTTATCAACTCCGACCTGAACCCGGGCGACGTGCGCAGCATGTGCTGCCGGCTGCAGCTTGACCTTACCGAGTTGCGCAAGCGCGGCGGCGGGCTGTTCGGCTCGGCGGAAATGACCGGCTCCATCGGCGTCGTTACCATCAATGCGGCGCGCCTCGGCTATCTGTATAAAGGCGATCGGGAGGGTTTTTTGGCTCGCCTGGCCCACCTGATGGAACTCGCCAAAACCTCGCTGGAAATTAAGCGCAAAGAAATTCAGAAATGGATTGACCGCGGGCTGTTCCCTTATACCAAACGATATCTCGGCAATTTGCACAATCATTTTTCCACCATCGGCATCAACGGCTTAAACGAAGCAATCCGCAATTTTACGGCAGACCAGGAAAACATTACTACTCCCGTGGGGCAGCAGTTTGCTGCCGCGGTGCTGGATTTTATGAGGGGCAAGCTGCAGTCCTTCCAGGAAGAAACCAAGAATCTTTACAACCTGGAAGCCACGCCGGCCGAGGGTACCACTTATCGCTTTGCCAAAGAAGACCAAAAGCGCTTCCCCGATATTTTGCAGGCCGGCACCCGGGAAGCGCCTTATTATACCAATTCTTCCCAGTTGCCGGTGGGGTATACTGATGATGTGTTTGAAGCGTTGAAACTGCAAGACGCCCTGCAGACCAAATACACCGGCGGCACGGTGCTGCACTGTTACCTGAACGAACGGGTTTCCAGCCCGGCGGCTTGCCGCCGGCTGGTGCGCGCCGTACTCTCTAATTTTCGTCTCCCCTACATCACCATTACCCCCACGTTCTCCATTTGTCCCAAGCATGGTTACTTGGCTGGCGAGTGGGATTGGTGCCCGAAGTGCGACGCGGCGGCTGGCATTACCGATGCAGTCCGTTACGATCCGCAAGTGCGCGTACTGCATGCCAGCCCGTTGCCCGCTCGATAGATTTAGTTTATTTATTGAACTGATAGCAAGTTAAGTCCAATTTCCGCGTCAGCCGAGCCGAAAAAGTTACTGATTTTCGCGGCGACCATTACGCCCCGCCGCTAGCGGGTTTGGGCGCTAGAAAATCAGTACTTTTGAGGCGAGGGCAGGAAAACTTAAAATGAGTTCATTCTTAATTTCCAACTTTATGACCGACGTTGTCGGGGCGTCCCCGCGCACGCGCTGCGAGGTATGGACCAGGGTGATGGGGTACCATCGCCCGGTGTCGCACTTTAACCGCGGCAAAAAGAGCGAGCACTACTCGCGCAAGCATTTTACCGAGGTGGCGGCGGCCAATTGCGAATTTGTCCAGCAGTATACCAATAATAACACCTGACTATTAGTCAGGTGTTATTGGGAACCTGCCGGTGACTTCACTTGCGGGCAGCATTATCAAGTCGTTCTTATTATACAGCAGCCTTTATATCTTGTCAGTAGGCTCGGGAGGTAAGGATATGCTCATCTCCGGCATCCAAAAATTCACTTTGCTGGATTTCCCCGATCGCACCGCCTGCATTGTTTTTACCCCGGGCTGTGATTTCCGCTGCGGGTACTGCCATAATCCGGAATTCGTGTTACCCGAACAAATTGCTAAGCTACGGCCCAGTTTTATTCCCGAGGCTGTTTTTTTTAATTTTCTCTCCGAGCGCCGGGGACAAGGCGAGCCGGGGGTGCCCTGGCTGGAGGGAGTGGTAATCACGGGCGGTGAACCCACGCTCCAGCCGGATCTGCTACCATTTATGCGCCGGCTGAAGGATTTAGGGCTAGCGGTTAAGCTTGACACTAACGGAAACCGTCCGGCCGTGATTGCGGCGGCGCTCTCGGCCGGCCTCCTTGATTATATCGCCCTGGATGTTAAAACCTCGCTCCCGCACTACCCGGCGTTGGTGGGGCCGCTGGTTAAGCCCGAGAATATCGCCGAGAGCATCCGGCTGATTAAAGACAGCAGCATTCCTTACGAATTCCGTTCCACTTTGATTAAAGAAGCGCATTCTGATATAATATTGCAGGAGATGGGGGAGCTGATAGCCGGGGCAAAGTTGCTTTATTTACAGCAATTCCGGCCCGGGATTACTTTAAAGTCCGAATTCGCCGGTTACCATCCGTTTACCCTGGAAGAATTAGAGCAAATTGCCGAGCGGTTGAGGTCAAATGTTCAAGAGGTACGGGTGCGATGAAATTCCCTGGTTTAATCTTAATTTTTAATCATATGATGTTTGGACTCGGCAATAGTCCGATGGGCGTCGGCTTCGGCTGGCTGTTTACGCTCACCTGGGTAGTGTGGTTTGTGGTGGGGGTGCTGGCCATAATGTGGCTGTGGCAGCAGATTACTAAAAAATGATTAGGTGTATTTTCTGAATATGAACACCAAACTTATGGAGTGGGTATTACGGATTGCCGTGGCCGGAGAATTTTTGGGCCACGGCGCATTTGCCTTGCAGGGCAAACCGCAGTGGGTCGGCTGGATTAGTAAGCTGACCGGCGCTGATGCCGCGCTGGCGGGCCAGCTGCTGTTGCTGGTCGGTTTGTTAGATTTGTTGGTGGCGCTGATAGTTTTGGTTAAGCCGGTGCGGGCAGCAATGCTCTGGGCGGCATTCTGGGGATTCTGGACCGCGCTGGTGCGGCCGCTGGTTGGCGAGCCGATCTGGGATTTTGTGGAACGATGGGCGAACTGGGGGGCGCCGCTCGCCCTGCTGTTGCTTTACGGCTGGCCGAAGAGCGCGCGGGAGTGGTTACGTCGTAGTTAGTAGAATATTAAGGGCGTTCGTCTTAAGCAGCGGCAGAAAGGTCGGCCGAACGTCTAATTTTAATCCGAATTTTTATGACCAAACCATCAACTCGGCACGCCGCGCTGGTAGGCCTTTTCGTGGTGGCGCTCTACGCAATTTGCTTATTGTGGAGCTTATTTATTACCGATCCGGCCGTCGCCAATTTCCATTTACTGTCTCTCAAGCTCACCTTTCCTGGGTTCCAGGGATTTAGCGTCGGGAGTATTATCTGGGGCGGCGTTCTGGCTTTCGTTTACGGATTTTTAGCGTCGCTGGTTTACCACGCTTTCCACGGTCGCTGCTGCACCGGCATGCGCAGCTCCCCCTAACGGGAAGGGGGATCATTTAGAATAGAGGCGCAATTTATGGCACGCCTTAAACCGCGGGTAGTTTTTTACAATTTGTGGCCGGAGTTCCGGGCCCTAGCGCGGCGGCAGCTGCCCGGCTGTACCACACGTTTTGTGGCAGCGCCGCTTGACTTGAATAATGCCGACCGGCGCGCCCAGGTGGTCGGGGTCTTTATTGATTCACGGATTACTGCTAAAATACTTGCCCGACTGCCCCGGCTTGCTGCCCTGGCCACCTTAAGCACCGGCTTTGATCATATTGATTTGCCGGCTTGCCAGAAGCGGCGGGTGGTAGTGATGAACGTGCCGAGTTATGGCGAAAATACCGTTGCCGAACATACTTTTGCTTTAATTCTAGGTCTGACGCGCAAGCTATTTGAATCAGTGAAACGGGTAAAAGAAGGACGTTATGATTTTGTCGGCCTGCGGGGCGTTGATTTAAAAGATAAAACCTTGGGCATTATTGGCACCGGACGCATCGGCAGCCATGTGGCGCAGATTGCCCGGGGGTTTGGTCTGCGGGTGATTGCTTACGATCCGCACCCCAATCGCGCGCTCTCGCGGGAGTTAAATTTTACCTACATTTCCCTACCGGCGCTCTTGAAACAGTCGGATATTATTACCCTGCATTCGCCCCTAACGCCGCAGACGCACCATCTGCTCAACGCGAAAAATCTTAAATTATTAAAGCGGGGCGCGTATCTTATCAATACCGCGCGCGGCGCTCTGGTGGATCCGGCGGCGCTCTATGCGGCGCTGCAGTCGGGGGCTTTGGCCGGGGCCGGGCTGGACGTGCTGGAGGACGAAAATTTAATTCAGCATTTTGAAAGCGTAATGCAGTGCTCCGATTGCCAGCTTAAAACTACGCTGCTGAACAATTTAATTATTGATCACCCTCACACTATCGTTACCCCGCACAATGCCTTTAACAGCACCGAGGCGCTGGCCCGAATTGTGCACACCACGGTTGAAAACATCCGGAAATTTTTACCAGGGCGGCCGCAAAATGTGGTCGGGAAGTAACCCTTTATGAAGTTGGGAATAATTTTACAGTCCAATAAACCCGAGCACGTGTGGAATACTTTTCGTCTGGGAATCACTGCCCGGGAAGCCGGTCATCGGGTAGAAATTTTTTTGCTGAACGAAGGGTCGGAACTGGACACCATTCCTGATAGTGAACATTTTGATATCTCGGCAAAAGTGGCGGAATTCAAAAATCAGGCAGGCGAAATTTATGCCTGCGGCACTTGTCTTAAACTGCGCGGCAAGCAAGAGAGCAAGGTTTGTCCGGTCTCCTCGATGTCCGATCTGCTTAAAATGGTTGAGGGCTCTGACAAAGTTTTAGTTTTTGGTTAATGATATATGAAGATTCCCAGTCAGTTGCCTCAGTTCACCAAGGAAACGGTTCTGCTGATTGTGACCGGACTCCAGGAAGCAGAGTTTTTTCTTGCCGGCGAGGGGAAACTGGATCGCGTCGGCGGTTTCCGAGTGGAGAAGCCGCAGTATTCGGATCGCGAAGACTTTTCCCGCGGCGGGGGAGCGCTGGTGTTTGAGTCCGGCGCCAAATTTGAGGCACGAAAAAGATTGATCTGGCAGGATTTTCGGCGCCAGTTTAAGGAACAGCTGGCTAACTTAGTCCGCGCCCATGATTTTACGGCCGTTTACCTGCTGGCGCCGGCGCCGATTAGCGCCACCGTTAAAGCGCTCCTCCCGGCGGCTCTTCAGAAAAAAATCAAGCGTACCGTGCGCGGCAACTTTTTTAAGGAGCATCCCCTTAAAATTCTGGCGCGGTTGTCGGTTCAGTAATCATCCCGCAGCCGCGTCCGCGAGGGATTGCCCCGGCCGCGGCTTTACTATTAATTACTCGCTCCGGCGGGGTTTTTGTGGTTAAAAATGGCCCGATATGTCCCACGGACGTGATAATGTCACCCTTTGAAGGAAGTTAAAATGTCACCCCTATGCTAGAATGATGAGTTACTCTTAACTCATCGCTAGTATGGATACTGACTTTAACTACCTTCGTATGACACCACGCGATTTAGAAC
>JACPGS010000025.1 GCA_016189025.1 Candidatus Magasanikiibacteriota bacterium
AATTCTACAAATTCTGTCGCTATCCCAATTTGAGAAAACCCCTATAAACACGCTGGTTTCTGAGTTTGAACCGCAAAGTTTTGCGGACAACCTTCAGAAACGCCTGTTTTCATTGGATTTTTAACGCAACACTTGTGCGTTCCTGCATATGCGAACTTGCATTGCGGTACAATATTGCCCGAAGGGCACACCGCAATGCAAGTTGGGAGAGCCGATCCTTTGCTGTAGCTCTGCCGCCGGCTCTTCGGCTTCAAGGCAGAGCAAAGCAAAAGGAAGGCGAACCGCATATGCAGTGTTAGGCGATGTGCGTTTTGGCAATAAATTAACCAGGAATATCCATGTAGAAGAAGAAAGAACTAATCTTTTAATATAGTAAGGCCTTCAATCATAGCTTCCTCTATTTGCCAAACGCATTTCGCCTAATGGGTCGCGGGTATGCGACGTTTCGTCCGGACTCCGCCAAAGGCGGGGGACGGGCGAAATGTAGCGAAGCGGCGCATACCCGCAGTTCCGCGTTGTCCGCGAGCGTGCCCGCAGGGCGAGCGAGCGGCAACCGGAACACCCCGCGACCCATTCCGCGCAAGGAGCGAGCGAAGCGAGCGGATTGCGCGGAACGTTCCGGCATAGCCGAAGTTTGGCCGTGGTACAATTTGCGCGAAGCGCTCACCACGGCCAAATTTGGGTGAGCGAGCGTTAAAAAAACAAATAATTTATTCCTGTCGTTGCCACCAGTCATAATATGGCAAAAGCTCTTTAAGTTGTACAGTTTTATCTCTATCCAGTACGACTTCGGTTTCCAGATTTGACTCGTCTATTTCACGCATGAATTGGCGGCAGTTGCCACATGGTGGAATAACAAAGGTTGCGCCCTTCTCGTCTTTCCATACTGCTACGATCTTTTTGATTTTGTACTCGCCATTAGTAATCATTTGCCCGATAGCGATTTGCTCTGCACAAAATGTGTTTGACCCACTGGCTGCGCATGAACCCAGATAAATTTTGCCTTTTTCAGAGAGAAGGGCGCAACCGACATCTGCGAATAGTCCGCTCTTTGTCTTTTTGGCTTTGGCAACTGCCGCCGCTTTCTTGATGAGTTCTTTGTTGGTCATAAAGGAATAAATTATTTGTTTTTAGCTCGCGAACCGGCTATGCCGTGTTAAGTGATGTAAATTTTATTTTTTCTTCGCTAGCACCCACCAATGATATTCGTCATCGCCTAGCTGCCCTTCGTATTCGCTTTCCGTGATTTCAAAACCAGCCTGAGCAATCATCGCCTTGTAAGTGGCGGGGTCATAATTACTCCACGCCATGGGTGCGCCAGTCCAGTCTTCTTCTACGCTTTCACCGCCACTTGTGCCAAGAGTCATCAAAATGACCCCGCCACTTTCCAGTAGGTTGTGCATTTTGTTAAATAAGGCTTGCTGTTCCTCGCGAGGAATGTGGAAAACTGAGTACAAGGCGATGATTGCGTGAAAACGCTCGCCGCCAAAATCCGTCCGTGAAAAATCACTTTCAATGAAGGTTGCGGAGGGCACATTCTTTTTAGCTTGCTCAATATGCTTGTGGGCCACGTCAATGCCGGTTATTTTGAAACCTTTGTCAGCAAGGTATTTGTCGAATGGAATACCAATGCCACACCCGAGATCAAGGATTTTGGCGGCCTTTGGTAAAAGGGCAGCTAGGCGATCCAGAAATTCCTTCTCCATTTGGTTGGGTTGTGAACTGGTGCGAAAGTGACCGGCATAGTCACCTTTCTCATAACCTTCTTTAACAACCTTGCGAATATCATTGGTCATAAAAAAATAAAATTTATTTCACTTAATGGGTCGCGGGTATGCGACGTTTCGTCCGGACTCCGCCAAAGGCGGGGGACGGGCGAAATGTAGCGAAGCGGCGCATACCCGCAGTTCCGCGTTGTCCGCGAGCGTGCCCGCAGGGCGAGCGAGCGGCTGACTTTTTATGTCAAGTTAGCTATAGTGGGGAGGATTTTAGCCTTATAGGGTCGGGGACATAAGGCATAGTATCTTAAATTATGTCCCCCGACAAGCCCTTTGGCCAAACCCTGGCCAGTTTAGCGCAGGAATTGCGGATTCGCAATTATAGCCGCCGGACAGCCGAATCATACCTCCATTATAATCGCGAGCTGTTGCGCTTTTGTCAAAAAGATCCGCGGGCAATAGCGGTTGGCGACATCAAAAACTATTTGGATCATTTGGCGCAGAGCCGCTCCGCCAGTACCGTCTCGGTGGCATATAATGCCATCCGTTTTTATTACCGAGAGATCTGGCGGCGGTCGTTTTTTGCCTACCTCAAACAGCCGAAGAAAAACAAATACCTACCTGTTGTTCTGTCTAAAGAAGAGGTGAGGCGAATGATTGATAAAACGAGTAACCCGAAGTACCATTGCGCTATCAGTTTGTTGTATGGTACGGGCGTGCGGGTAGGGGAATTGGTGCGGTTAAAAATGCGCGATATTGATTGGGATAGAAAATTGTTGCGCGTGTGCCAGGGCAAAGGCAAGAAAGACCGGCTGGTGATGCTGCCGGCGAAGCTCCAACCGGTACTGGCGCGGCAGGGGCAGTTAAAGCCAGCCGAGGAATTTTTGTTTACCAACGGTCGCGGCGGTCGTTTGACCGAAGCCACCATTCAAAAAGCGGTGGCGCAAGCCGCGGCCCGCGCCGGCCTGGCCAAAATCGTTACCCCGCACACTTTGCGCCACAGCTTTGCCACGCACCTCTTGGAAGCGGGCACCGATATCCGCTATATTCAGGAATTGCTGGGCCATGCCAAACTGGAAACCACCCAGATTTATACGCACGTGGCGAGTAATATCATCGGTAGCATCACCAGCCCGCTGGATGGTTAAATGGATTACTGTATGACGAGACTCGCTATGAGTTCTGGGGAATTTTGCGGAGATGGTTTTTGATTTCGTCCAAAATTTCCTCCGGACAATCCTCATCCACAAACCAACACCACTTCAGATAGCCGTTATCCGTGGAAAATTCGTAGCCCTGGTATTCAAAGTCTATGGTCGCTTCGGTATAACCCGGGGGGATGTGGTTAATTATTTTGAGGCCGGGTAATTTTTGCAGATGGCGCAGCAGCACATCGTCGGTAATGCTTAAATCGTACCAGCCCTCTTCGGGAAGTCGGAAAAATTCTTTGGTGCCGATGCCTTCTTTGAGGCGGCGTACATAGCGGGAGAGGTTGGCGGCTGGCTCGGAATCATCTTTGAGTTTCTGGAGTTCGTCGTAGATTTTTTGTAAATCTTCTTTCCGGTCTTTCATTTTTCCCAAGGTAATGAGCAATGGCAAGTAAACGGCCCGGCTGACGTCTTCCTGCTTATCGCCGAGAAGTCGTATCACCTCCAGCCCGAGCGGGAGAGGCGGAGATTCAATTTTTTCTAAGTAGCGTCCTAAAATTTCGGCAGTATACGCGGCGCGTTCCCCGTCTTTTTTTCGTTCTTTTTGCACTGATTTTTCGTTGGCATCTTTGCTGCCCGGGTAAAATCGTTCGAGTGTTTCTCGATGTGTGTTTGAGTTTGCGTATCTATCCGCCAAGGCGTCCAGACAGTCTTGTACTATTTTTTCCGCATGTTTTTCCAGGCGCTTGAATTCAATGCTCGCCGCCGCCCGCAGTTCCTCGTAGGCTTTTCTGCGGGTTTCGCCGAAGGCGTTCTGCTTATTTTTTTCTGCCCACTGTTTCGCTTCCGTTACGGCGCCTTCAATCGCTTTGTGCGCAGTAAGATGAGAAATACGTCCGATACTTTCGTAGTAACAGGTTTTTAGCGCGTCCTCACTGCCGCCCGGCGTCCACTCCCGCTCCAGGTAATACTGTCCGCATTCCGGGCAGAAAATAAGTCCGGTGGCATTGCGCACGGTCGGCTCGGTAATTTTTAAATTTTCGTACGGCGCAGCAAAATCCGGGCGGTCGGTGTCGGCCTCGTATTCAATTTCGGCGTAGTCTTTGAGTTGAGAGCAGACGGAACAAGGTTTTTTAGTCATAGAGAATTTTCAACCATACCAATCTTAGCCAAAACCTACTTTAATCTAATGCGACCTCTGGCTCGCCGGTTTCTTCCAGCCACATGACATTAATTAAGTTGGCCAGGTCGGGGATTTTTGCGGCGTCAATAATAATTTTAATCTGCTCGCCAAAGCTTTGCGGCAGGATGGCGCCGCCGAGCGTCTGAATGGTTTGTTTGGTCGCGGCAAGTTCGGACTGATCAAAAACCAGAACGGTTAATTTTATGTCGCCGGTTCGGTTCGAGGTTATCAGGTCCGGGTCGAGTTTGTAGGCAGACTGGAAAGTTCCTAGCCAGCGCACAAACTCCAGTTTTTGAATTTTGTATTTTATGGCGGCGTCCATTTTTACAATGAAAGCATTGTTGGGAATGTAGCCGTAGAAAACGCCGCCGCGGGAAATAATCTGGTTTTTGTATTCTGGCTTGGTGATACCAATAAATTGGACCAAGTAATAGGCTTTTGTTCCCGGAGGATATGAAGAAACAAATAAATTTTTCGGCACGCGGATAATTTGGAAATCGGCGTCAAGGGAAGAGGTGGGGAAAACCTCTGCCGCGCGCAACAGTACTGATTTAGGAACGGTGATGGCAAAGCCCCCTCGGGGATCTTCTGCCATTGGCGGCAGGGGTTCTTTGGTTACCGGCTTTATTGGTGGCTTCAGAGAGGCAGAGGTTGCGCCTGGCTGTGATTGAGGAACAGTATTCGTAGCTATTAGACTGTTATCAACGGCGCTTGGCAATGTCGGATTGGAATTTGTTAAAATCGTCCTGTTATCCCTTTTGTTACTGGCAAATGTAATGATCGCTACTATGAGTACGCCGGCTAGAATGATAGTTTTCATAGCAGCTCCAATTGAATAATTTACCCGCCTTTGATAGGATGACGGATGATTGTATACTATCACGGTTAAGTTTTAGAATACAAGCGTTATGCCATTCAAACTGAAATCAAAATTCAAGCCGGCGGGCGATCAGCCGCAGGCGATCGCGCAGCTGACCGAAGGGCTAGCAAAGAGGATGCGGCGGCAGACACTGCTTGGGGTGACGGGTTCGGGAAAAACGTTCACGATGGCGAACGTTATTCAGAATGTGCAAATGCCGACTTTGGTAATTGCGCATAACAAGACGCTGGCGGCCCAACTTTGTAATGAGTTCAGGGAATTTTTTCCGGATAATGCGGTGGAGTTTTTCGTGAGCTATTACGATTACTACCAGCCGGAAGCGTATCTGCCGCATACCGATACCTATATTGAAAAGGAAGCGCAGATTAACGATGAAATTGATCGTCTGCGCCATGCCTGCACGCAGGCGCTGCTCTCGCGGCGCGACGTGATTATTGTGGCGTCGGTGTCGGCGATTTATGGCCTGGGGTCGCCCACGGAGTATGAAAAAATTGTCTTGCATTTGCGGCGCGGGCAGGAGCTTAACCGGCGGGCAATGCTAGAGCAACTCGTTGCCATGCAATTTGAGCGCACCAATGCGGATTTAAAGCGCGGGCAGTTCCGGCTGCACGGGCAGGTGTTTGAGATTAGGCCGGTAAATGAGGACGCGGTGTATCGGCTGGAGATTTCTACACGGATTACACGGATCGAATTGGTTGACAGGATTACACGGATTGCGAAACGGGAACAGGAAGACGTGTGGTTTTTTCCGGCCCGCCACTACGTGGTCGGCGAAGCGGCGCGTAGCCAGGCGTTTGGGAGTATTAAAAAAGAATTAGCGGAGCAGTTGAGTTTGTTGGAGAAACGAGAGAAGGTTTTAGAATATGAGCGCCTGAAGCGGCGGGTGAAATATGATCTGGAAATGATTAAAAATATCGGCTACTGCAACGGCATTGAAAATTATTCCCGGCATTTTGAAGGGCGGACCGCCGGCGCGCCGCCGTTTACCCTGCTGGATTATTTTAAACAAGGAACAAGGAACAAGGAACAAAGAGCAAGCGAATTTTTAACCGTCATTGATGAGTCCCACGTTACCGTGCCGCAGATTAGGGGGATGTACAACGGCGACCGGGCGCGCAAGGACGTGCTGATTGAGCACGGCTTTCGGCTGCCGAGCGCGCGCGATAACCGGCCGCTGACTTTTGCCGAATTTAATGAGCGGGTGGGGCAAGTGATTTTTGTTTCGGCGACGCCCGCGGAGTACGAGTTATCTATTAGTGTTCAGACGGCGGAGCAGGTGGTGCGGCCGACCGGGCTGGTGGACCCGGAAGTGATTTTGGCCCGGGTAACGGGCCGGAAACACCCCGAGCGAGGAGCGCAGCGACGAGCCGAGGGATCCCTCTCACAAATTGAGGATTTGATTTTACGGATTGCAGATCGCATTAAGCAGAAAGAACGAGTGCTGGTAACGACGCTCACCAAGAAAATGGCGGAAGACTTGACCGAATATCTGCAAGCAAAAAAAATCAAAGTGGCGTATTTGCACAGCGAGGTGGAAACCTTAGAGCGGATTGAAGTAATTACCGATTTGCGCCGGGGCAAGGTTGACGTAATCGTCGGCGTCAATTTGCTGCGGGAAGGCTTGGATTTGCCGGAAGTCTCCTTGGTCGCCATTCTGGACGCGGATAAAGAAGGGTTTTTACGCAGCGCCACCAGCTTGATTCAGACCATTGGCCGCGCCGCGCGCAACAGCAACGGGCAGGTGGTGCTTTACGCCGATAATATTACCGGTTCCCTGCAGCGGGCGATTGAGGAGACCGAGCGGCGGCGGAAAATTCAGCTGGAATATAATCGGGAGCACGGGATTACCCCGAAAACGATTGAGAAGACGATTCGTAATCTGTTGGAAGAATTTGGGATCAATCGAGACGGACGGACTACGAAAGGCACGGCAGTACGAAATTTACGAAAAAAAGTAACCGAGCTGGATTTACAAGGGGATGCCAGGCCATTGCCGGAGATTATTAAAGACAAAGAGCGTCAGATGCGAGTAGCAGCGAAGGAACTTCAGTTTGAATTGGCGGCAATTTTGCGCGATGAGATTAAAGAATTAAAGAGGCGATTAAATATGAAGTAGGGGGCGCCGCCGGCCAGTCCCGGTGAGGGTCTGGCCGGCGGCGCTGGCGCCCGGTCTCAGGGCTCGGGGCCGGAGCCAGGAAGGCGCTGCAGCGGGTCGGGGCCGGGCCGGCGGTCGCGGAAGTAGATGTAGATTCCTACCCCGATAATCGCCGGCGGGGCAGCAAGCAGCAACCACAGCTGCATTCCTTGCCAGCCATAGAGGTGGCAGGTGAACCCCAGCGCGCCGGCCACGATTGCGGCGAAAGCCGAGAACATCTGCAGGGCAAAAAACGCTCCCTCCTGCGCTTCCCTCTCCCGGCGTTCCTGGCGTGCCGCTTCCCAGGCATCCTGACGAATTTGCTCCATCACGGGCCTCCTTTCAGGGATAACGTTACTATAAAAAGCCGCCCGGCGTCAATTATCAGCCAGCGGTTTGACGGAATAAAAAAGGACTGGTAGAGTATCGCCAGTCCTTTTTTGATGCACGTTGAGACTGTAGAAGAATACTAACTATATCCGCCTGGGCGCTATCGCTCTTGCTGAAAGCTGCTTGGTTGGTCGCGGCAGACACTCTTTGGGTGCTCCCCCGACTTGAGGTCGGGCTGCGCGCCCAAAGAGAACTCGTCTGCCGCGCCCTGATGCTAACAGGTTATTTTTGTTCTGCTACAGTCATTAGTGGCCCGCGGTTCGGGTCGTTTTGGCGTTTGGCTACGGCACCTCTGCTTCTACGGTATTGGAGTAACGCTGGCACTTCCCTTCCTTAAATTCGCAGACGCGGAAATGTCGTTTGCCGGCCGGAATCTGCCCCCAGGCGGTTTCCCGCGTATCGCGCGTTACCTGGTACCAGAAAGCGCCGGTTTCCAGTTCGGGGTCTGGCGAAGAGCTGTGGAGCAGCCGGAAGAGGGCGCCGGGAGCAAGATCGCTCGGCGCGCTCCATTCCAGTTTGACAATGCCCGGGTTTAACGCCTCCACCTTATTGAGCAGCAACGCTCCGGGTTTAATTACCGGCGGCGCCGGAGCGCTCGGGGCAGCCGGAGGCGGCGCTTCCGCAGTTTTGCGGCCTGGCAAAACCAGGCAGCCGGCGCCCAGGAGCAATAAAGCACCTCCCAGTGCCGCCAGATGTTTGATATTCTGACCCATAGATAGAGAAAATTAAGAGTAAAGGGGTTTGCCTAATAGTATATACTATCCGCTTCTGGCCGGCAACAGCGCAGATTAGACCGTTGCCAAACTCGTCTGTCATTCCCGCGTAAGCGGGAATCCAGTATAAGTAGCCTTTTAATTAGCCGGGTTTCTGGATCCCCGCTGGAGTTTACCCTCGTGGATTCCCGCGTTCGCGGGAATGACACGGGGGCGGGGATGACAATTAAGGCGCCCCTAAAGAGTTTTTCAACGGTCCCCAGAATACGATAATCGGCCAGGATTAGTTTTGGTTTTATTAGTTATGCAGGAGAAAATTATTATCAAGGGGGCGCGAGAACATAACCTGAAAAATATCAATCTGGAACTGCCGCGCAACCGGATGATTGTGTTTACCGGGCTATCCGGCTCGGGCAAGTCCAGCCTGGCGTTTGATACGATTTTTGCCGAAGGCCAGCGGCGCTATATTGAATCGCTGTCGGCCTATGCGCGGCAGTTTTTGGGCGGTTTGCAGAAGCCGGCGGTGGACGAGATTGAAGGGTTATCGCCGGCCATTGCCATTGATCAAAAGGCCCATACCGCGAATCCGCGTTCCACCGTAGCGACCATTACCGAGATTTACGATTATCTGCGGGTATTGTTCGCGCGGGTGGGGGAACCGCATTGCCCGCAGGACGGGACCCGGATTCAAAAAATGACTACTGACCAGATGATTGAGCAGATCATTAAAACCGTCGCTTCAACTGTCATTCTGAACGGAGCACAGCGCAGTGAAGAATCTCTATCTCAATCTCAATTGCCAAAGGGACAGAGATCCTTCGCTTCGCTCAGGATGACAAGTAGGGATAACGGCGAAATAATAATTCTCGCGCCGGTGGTGCGCGGGCGCAAAGGCGAGTATTATCAGAAGCTTTATGATATTTACAATTCCGGATATTCGGAGGTGCGGATAGACGGCCAGCGGCGGAGCTTGCGGGAGCGGATTATTTTAGCCAAGAATTTTAAGCACACGATTGAGGTGGTGGTGGATAAACTTGTCATTCCCGCGCCGGCGGGAATCCAGACCACTGGATCGATCCCCGTGAAAACGGGGAACCAGTCGGGGATGACAAGCGAAGAACACCAGCGCCTCTCGGAAGCGGTGGCGAACGCGGTGGATTTGTCCAACGGACTTTGCACCGTGATTTATCCTGACGGAGAAGAGCATATCTATAGCACCGAGTATTCCTGCCCCCGCGACGGCTTCAGTTTTCCGGAAATTGAGCCGCGGCTGTTTAGTTTTAACAGCCCCTACGGATATTGTAATTATTGCACCGGCCTCGGCACCAAAGAATTATTCAGCGAGGAAGAGTGCCCCCAATGCCAGGGAAAACGCCTAAACGAAACGGCCTTGAGCGTCAAAATCAGCGGTAAAAATATCTGGGAGGTGACCAGCTTAAGCATTGCCGAAGCGCGGGAGTTTGTGGCCGGCGCGGAATTGGAGCTCGGCGAGCCACAGCTGGCGATTGCCGGAATGGTGCTGCGCGAAATCAGCCATCGCCTGCAATTCATGTACGACGTCGGCCTGCATTATCTGACGCTGAACCGCCGGGCGGGAACGCTCTCCGGCGGCGAGGCCCAGCGGATTCGGCTGGCTAGCCAGGTGGGCACGCGGCTGGTAGGCGCCCTGTATGTGCTGGATGAGCCGACCATCGGGCTGCACCAGAAAGACAACGAACAATTAGTAAAGACGCTGCGCAATCTGTGCGATGTCGGCAATACTATTATTGTGGTGGAGCACGACGAAGCCACTATCAGGGCAAGCGACTGGGTGGTAGACATCGGCCCGGGAGCCGGCCAGCACGGCGGAGAGATTGTGTGGTCGGGGCCGCTGGGCACCCTGCTGTCGGTCATTCCGAGCGAAGCGGAGCGGAGTCGAGAGCTTGCCCTGAGCCCTGTGGTGAGCTTGCCGAATCCACTGCCGAAGGGAATCCCTCAACAAAAACAAAAGGGATCCCCCCATTCGCACGAGCTCGGTCGGGATGACAGCGGGGAAGTGAAGCAAATCGGCGACCCCAAAAAATCCCTCACCGGCCAGTATTTGCGCGGCGAGTTAAAAATTGCCACGCCGGCCAAGCGGCGTAAGATTGATCGGGCGACGCCGATGCTCAAGATCAAAAAAGCCGCCGCGCATAATCTGAAAAATGTTGACGTGGCGATTCCGCTGCGGCGATTGGTGTGCCTGACCGGGGTATCGGGCTCCGGCAAGTCCACGCTGATGCACGATATCTTGCACCAGGCGTTAACGAATAAATTTTTCCGCGCCAATCATCCGGTGGGCAAACATCAGGAAATCATCGGCGCTGAATATCTTGATCGTTTGATTACGATTGACCAAAACCCCATCGGCCGCACGCCGCGTTCTAATCCGGCCACCTATACCAAAGCGTTTGACCACATCCGCGATCTGTTTGCCGCCACGCCCGAGGCGCGGATCCGCGGGTTCAAGCCCGGGAAGTTCAGCGGCAACGTCCCCGGCGGCCGGTGCGAACATTGCGAGGGGCGCGGTACGCTCCAAATTGAGATGCATTTTTTGCCGGACGTGGAGATTGTTTGCGACGGGTGCAAGGGCAAGCGGTTTACCAACGAGGTTTTGCAGGTGCATTATAAAGGGAAAAATATCGCCGATGTTCTTATCATGACGATTGAGGAAGCCGAAGAATTTTTCCGCGATATTCCCCTGATTAACGACAAGCTGAAGGTATTGAATGAAGTGGGGCTGGATTATCTGACGCTGGGGCAGTCCGCCACAACTTTATCGGGCGGCGAGGCGCAGCGGATTAAACTGTCGCGCGAGCTCGCTAAGCGCGGCACCACCAAAACTTTATATTTGCTGGATGAGCCGACGGTGGGTTTGCATTATGATGATGTGAAGAAGCTAATTGATGTATTGCAGCGCTTAGTCTCTCAGGGCAATACAGTATTAGTAATTGAGCACAATCTGGACGTGATTAAAAGCGCGGACTGGATTATTGATTTGGGGCCCGAGGGCGGCGACCGCGGGGGCGAGGTAGTGGCCGCCGGCTCGCCGGAGGAAATAAGCAAAAAGGCCGGTTCGTTTACCGGCCAATATCTGCGGCAGGTTTTAAAATGATGCTGCCGTTTACTTAATGCCATTTTAATCAGCGCATTTTCTTTTGGTCTTGATGGCGCAGGAAGTTGCTGCTTGATACTACTGATCGGCCAATTTTTCTTTCTATCTGCTTTCGGGCGGTACCGGCGATTTGTCCGCCAACCCTCGCGTCATCTTTAAGCCGCGATACGCCTTGGGAATCTTTAGTCCGGTGTATTTCTGTTGTTGTTCTTTCTCCGAGCATGGTTAGAATCAGTTCAAAGTCATCCATATGGTCGCGCAGGTTGTGGCGCTTGAGGCCTTTGATTTTTTTGTATTCCGAAGGAGTGATACCAAACGTCGCTTTGGATATTTCGGTGGTTAAAATTTCGTAATCACGCTCGTGTTCCGCTCCTCGCCTTTGCCACTCATCCGTCAACTCTTCACGGATAGCGATACCGCGCATCCTTTTTTCAATCCAGTTATCTGGATAGCCCTTGAGTTTGTAGAGCAGCCGTGTTCGTTTGGTCGCTAATTCTGGGTTTTCTATCTCCTGCATTCGTTCATACCCTACTTTGGCCAACCAGCGTTTTAAGGGCTCGGCTTTAGGTGATGGGATTGACTGAATAATACGCAAAATGCCCTCGGTATTAGCACAGTCGGTCTCTCGCATTTTACCGTCCTCGGCGGGCATTTTTAACTGTTCCCAAAATGGGAACGGTTGGGCCAAGGCCTCGTCGCGCTCTTTCATTTTCGCCCAGTAGGTTTTTGGTTGAGGGCTATCCGTTAAAACGCCGATGATGTCCAAAATTGAAAACCACCACTCTTTTTTTTGAATGGCTTTTCTAATTGCTTTGCCCTTGAATAGGGCGATGTGGTGATTTGGGTTTTGGAGTTCTGCCATAAATTTAGAGTTTATAAACGTTGTTTAGAAAAATACGGCTGATTTTATGAAGGTATTTTATCAGTTTTAGGCGTTTGTTTCAAGGATACGATTTATTTTTATCATACTTCTCAGCTTCACGAATGCTTGATTCGTAAAGCAGTGGAAGCGAGGTGCGGCGCGGGGCAGCACCTCGGCGTTGGGTTACGGGTCCATCGGTTCCTCCTCTAGTTGACGTTTAGTTGACGATGGCGATGCGGAGCGTGACGCGGTGGTTGCCGAGGTTGATTTCGGCTACTCCGGCCGCGTCGGGCGTTACCTCCACGATGATTTCCTCTTGTACGGCGCTGGCCGGGGGCGGACTGTGCCCCCAGCCGGCAGCCGCGTGAACGTTGAGGCGTTTCTCTACCTGTATTTTCAGTCGCATGAGCCTCCTAGGCGCCTAGAGCGCCACGGAAAAGAGCGTGTTCCCGCAGGACGGGTGGATAGCCGCTCCCCGGTGCCGTCCGCTGCGGAAGATGTGGAGCGTCGTCGGCAGCGGTTGCGGCGGGGGCGCCGGGTCGCCGTCCGGATCGCCCCGGGCAGCAGTGGGCACCGGACCGGTCGTGAGGCCGCAGGTGGGGCAGGCGAACGACGACGGCAGGTTGAAGGGGCGGAATTCGCCGACGCCGTTTTTCTCCCACGGTGGGGCGCTTTCGGGGTGCCAGAGGTCGGCGGGCTTGATCACGGCCCGCCAAACCTGCACCGTGCGCCGGCCGCAGCGTTCGGCGGCGCAGCGGAAGGTGCAGCGGTACCCCCATTCGTCGTCGGCCCGGATGGCGACCAGGCGGAAGAGGCGGGAGCCGTCAGAACACTCGGGGCAGAGCAGGTTTGTCTGATGCGTCGTGTTAGGGTGCATGGTCTCCTCCTACTTCTTCAGGCGGCCACCGCCGTCGCATAGAAAACTCGCACCCCATCGTCCTCTGCCACCTCCGCCAGCTCCTGGGGCTGGCCTTCGCCATCCACCGCGTAGTGCACGGTGAAGCAGTCGGCGTGTCCAGGGATGACCGGGTGCCGGTGGCCGCAGCTGCACCGGCCGTCACCGTTGATGCAGTGCTCGCGCATCACGCGGGGATCAATACGGATCAGGGGACGCGTACCCTCGACCACCGCCCAGCCGAGAGCATAGGCGCCGGTGCCGTTGAGTTTAACCAGCACGTTGCCGTCAGCGTACCGGTCGAGCGGGGGGTGAGTTTCTCCGCAGGAGCACAGGAAATCATTTTCCGGATCGATCAGATGCTTGGCGGCGTTCATTTCAGTTCCTCCTTTGGTGTTTGGTTTGGGGTGAACGTTCTCGCCAGCTAGGAAATAGGCCGCCCTCGCTTATTCCCTTCACTGACGAAAAATATGCATCCCAACATAAATTAAAACCGCTCCGGCTGGGAGCGGCTGAATGATGCTTTTAGTCGAGCGAAACTAAATCATCCGCGCCAAGCGAGAGCGGTTCAAGTAGAACCAAAAGGGGTGGCGCGATTTTGAGCTGACTTTCATAAAGTTTAGTATAGCACAACTATTTGAGCGGTCAAGGAGAGGGGTGGGGATAAGTTATTGGTCGCTTGCCAGACGGACAATTGTTGACTAGGATAAGAGTATTATGAAGTTGGTGGATTCTTTCTTTTCTCGGTTAGCCCGTAAACTAGCCAAGCTTCCCAACGCCACGGGGGTATATTTTTTCTATACTGCTAAGCAGGAACTAATCTACGTTGGCAAAGCGACTTCCCTCCGGAGTCGGGTACGCAACTATTTTTCTGCCGGGGGCAAAGGGGGAGTAAGGCGGCCGATCGGGGAGTTCATTCGTAAGATCAACGACGTTAAATGGCAAACCACCGGCTCGGCGCTGGAGGCGATAATTCTGGAGGCCAACCTGATTAAAAAATTTCAGCCGCGCTATAACGTGCTCGGCAAAGACGATAAAAGCTGGAATTATTTGGGAGTTACCAAAGAAGCTTTCCCCCGTTTGGTGCCGATTAGGCAGCAGGAGTATGCGTTGCCGCAGAGTAAGCCAGGTAAGCAGAATAAGCAGAATAAGATAGAGGAGTTTGTTTATGTGTTCGGACCGTATCCGGGGCTGAATACCACCGCGGCGCTGGCGCTGCTGCGCAAGTTATTTCAATTTTCTACCTGCCAGGGCGCGGCGCCGCGGCGTCGCCCGTGTTTCTATTATCACCTGGGGCAGTGCCGGGGCGTGTGCACGGGAGCTATTACGCCGGCGGAATATCGGCGGCAGGTAGTGCGCCCCTTGGTGCTGTTGTTACAGGGGAAGAAGCAATCGGTGCTGAAATTTTTTGCGCGCGAGATGAAGCGCGCCAGTCGCCGGCAGCAGTTTGAAGAGGCGGCGCGAGCGCGCGATCAGCTTAAACAGCTGCGGCGGATTCAGGATGTGGCGTTGTTGAATAGGAGTTTTATCGGTAAAGAACCAGGAACCCCTTCGCTTCGCTCCGGGCAGGCCAGGATCAAGGAACAAATGAGAATTGAGGGGTATGATATTTCTAATCTGGGGGCGACGGAAAAGGTGGGGAGTATGGTAGTATTTGATCAGTCCGGGCCGGTGAAGAGCGGGTATCGCAAATTCATTATCCGCACCGTTACCGGGCAAAGCGATGTGGATTGCCTGGCCGAGGTGTTAGAACGGCGTTTGGGTCATCGTGATTGGCCCCTGCCCCAGCTATTATTAATTGACGGCGGCGCGCCGCAGGTAAACCGGGCGCGTCAGGTGCTCGCCGCGCATCATTTAGCATTGCCGCTGGTAGGCATTGCCAAGGGGCCGCAGCGCAAAAAGAACGACTTCATTTTAAATACGCAAGGCCTGGCCTCCTCCGCCGCTATCCGGCAGTGGGTAGAGCGTCATCAGGTTCTCCTTATTCAGGTGCGCAACGAGGCGCACCGGTTTGCCATTCAGTTTCATCGGGCGCGGCGCGACCGGGTGTAACTTAAACTTGACGTTGCCCGCCCCGGCCGCGTATATTAAAGGCGCTAGCTCTTTGAAGTCATTGCCAAACTAAACTGTCATTCCCGTGTAATTTGAAGTCATTGCCAAACTAAACTGTCATTCCCGTGTAAACGGGAATCTAGGCAATCGCTACATTAGTTTGAGATACTGAATTCCCGCTGACGCGGGAATGACAATAATGGCCTCGTGTTTACCTGTGAAACAACCCTTTTTTGTTTGTTAATGTATGATTGCCCCCCGGGCAGTACTGCCGATTGCCATTGGCGTGGCTGCCGGGATTGCCTGGCTAAATTTTTCGTTTTCGGCGGCGGGCAACCCTCTGGTTAAGGTAGATTTTTTTCTGCCCGAGCCTTTTTATCAGGGCGAGGCGGCGGCCCCGACTCTCTCCGAAAATCAGCCGATCGTTGCGGCGCTGGTACCCCACCATTTGATTGCCGGCACCGAGCTCGCCACCATATTCAAATTGCTGCGGGCCAAGGGATACCGGCGGGCGTTTATCATCGGCCCCAATCATTATAACGCGGGGCCGGCCAACATCTTAACCGCTACCGTTGACGGCGAAACGCCGTTTGGAGTGCAGCCCGGGCGCCGCTGGATAAAATATCCGGAGCTGGAAACCAGATTGATTGCCAACGAACATTCGGTAATGGGAATGCTGCCTTACGTGAAGCATTATCTGTCGGCAGAAACGCAGCCGTTTATTCTGAAAGCCAAAACCTCCCGGGCGGAGCTGGAATCACTAGCCGCCCGACTAGCCGAGGCGGCTGATGATAAAACTATTTTTATTTTTTCGGTAGATTTTTCCCATTATCTGCCGAAAGCCGTGGCGCAAAAAAATGATGAGCTGACCGCCCGGGCGCTCCTCGCGCTGGATGAAGAATTGGTTGCTCCGCTGAATAACGATTACACGGATTCGCCGGCCTCGCTGATTTTAATGTTCAAGATCTGTAAACAGCAAGGCGCCTGGTTTAAGATTATTGATCACGCCAATTCCGCGGATTTAATCGGCCAGCCGCGCCTGGCGCAGACCACCAGCTATTTTACGGGGTATTGTGCGCGTTAGCAGGTGTTTTTTGCCGGGGTGAACTCGCTTGTAAAAGCATACCACGAATGGTACGCTTTTATTATACGAACAGCGCGTATGCGGTTCGTGTTTAGGCTATCGCCAAAATGCTCGCCCAACTTTTGGCCTGTTATTTTATCTGTCGACGTGGTAGAGTAGAATAGAGGCACTATGAAGATCTACCAAGTCAAAACTGAAAAATTACACGGCAGCAACTTTAGCGAGGTTTGTAAAAAGGCTTTCGGCCTTTATCAAATCATCAAACGTAAAACAAAAAGACGTTCCTACGTTCGGTCAGCCTACTTCAATAAAGAAAAGGTCTTTTTAGAATTATTTTGGAGTCACCTGCACGAAAAACTTAACCATCGGGATAAAATCAGGCGGGTTAGATACTTTCCCTGCGCGCTTGAGCTGTTACAGCACAGTCGGTTTGATCCTGAATCAAAAGAAAACGTGGACCGCCGGTCGGAGATATTACATCGTTTCGCCGGCATAACAAAAAATGGCGATAAGTTTTTCGTGCAGGTTAAGGAGGATAAAAGAAGCGGACAAAAGTGGTTAATATCGGTATTTCCGCTGGAATAAATAAAAAAGACCTTCCGCCAATTTGGGGCTTATAAACCCCGGCCGAAAGCCTTTTTCTAAGGGAAGCATATCATATTTATAGGGATTGTCAAGCGGGGGTATGTGGATAAAATAACAAGGCCAAAACTTCGCATACGCCAAAATATTGGCCAAAATGACGCTCGCGGAGTCTATCCCGCACCGAGCTCCGCTCTGGTGCGGGGCTCGCTCGGAATTCGTCTCCGGCGAACTCCGCATTTCGGCCAACGGGTGGCGTGTCCCGCGCCGCTCGCTCTCGCTCGCGTCACGTCTGTCAACTATAAAATATGGATACTGATAGTCTTATAAAAAATTGGCACGCTAAAGCATCTGAAGATGACTATTTCTCAAAATTTATTTTTGAATATTTAGCATTTATAGCATTTTTGGAAAAGAGAAAATTTACTAATACAAGATTGGACCGTGAAGCAATTCAAAAATTAAAAAGGGATCAACAAACTAGAGATCAGTATTTCAATGACCTACAAAACAATAATTTAGCGAAAGAAGCTTGGGGAAAAATTATTAATGAACTTAATAATGTAAGACTTGGTAATGTGAATAGAAACGGTGAAGGTGCTGAAGAAATAAGATGGTGGAACTGCTCTCATAATCAACTTGATTCAAAGACTCAAATTGAAAAAGAAAAAGTATCTGGAGTGATACACGGGTTAGATGATTGGGAAAATATGATTGAATTTTGGTATTCAATCAGAAACAACCTTTTCCATGGAGGAAAAGACCCTCAAGATAATCGAGATTTATTGGTTGTAGAAAATGGGTACAAAACATTAAATCCATTGATGGAAATATTTTTAAATCGTGAGCAAAATTCAATGCAATAGTGTTAAAAAGGTGTTTTGGGCTCGGGCATTCACCCCTTAATCCCCTCTACCCTTCGCCCAAAACGGAAAAACAAAATCGATTCTTTCTTTTGTAAGAGCAATCTCTTTCAGAAATTAAAAGAAAACATATACATCACATAACACGGCCGGCAATTTTATGAATACCTTTACGGAAAAACTAAAAAAACTGTGGGCGGAGCAACGGGCGGCAGTGTTGCGGGGGGTGGGTTTGGGGGCAGGAGTAGTGATTTTAGTAATCGTCTTGCTGTGGAGCAGCCAGCGCCGCGGCCCGGCCCCTCTTACCGCCAGGCTGGCGCCGCGGGGGGCCTTGGCTACGCTGCTGCCCGATTCATTTTTTGTGGCTTACCAGGAGCCGCGCCGGCGCTTGGCTGGTCCGCTTTCCCCCCTGCGGTTTACCTTTTCGCAGCCGGTGGAAGCCGAACATCTGGAAGAATTTTGGGAATTGCGGCCGGCGGTGCCGGGCAAATTTGAACCGGGCGCACGTCCCACCGAGATTAAGTTTATTCCCACGGCTCCATTTGCCGAGGGCGTTACCTATAGTTTAACCATCAAAAGCGGCTTTTATTCCACGCTGGGCAAAAAATTAACGGCTGATTATGCGGCTAAGCTGACGCTCGGCTATGACGATGTAACGCTCCAGCTGGCAAAAGACGGTGATGCCTCTTACTTTTTCGGGGTGAACGATGAAAAAACGCTGACCTTTGAAGTGGGGAATTGGTCGGGGCAGGCGAGCGCCAAAATTTTTTCGGTAGCTGACCCGGAAGCGCTGCTGCGCAGTTTTACCGGCGATTTTCCCAATTCCGTCAATCAATTGACGATAGCGGTACCCCCGGAAGCCTTAATAGCGGCGGGAGAAATGTCCGGCATAAAAACCGGCGACTCCCTGCGGTTGCCCGCCCGCCCCGGCATTTATCTGGTGCAAATCTCTAACGGGCAAGGCGGGCGCCGCTGGTCGTGGGTGGTGAAGAGCGCGATAGGCGTTCACTTCCGGCAGGACGACCAGGGGTTTTTTCTGGGTTTCCAGGATTTGGCGACCGGCGCGCCGCTTAACCAGTTAACCGCCCAGGTTGATATTTACGGCGGACTGGGGTGGCGCGATGAAAATTCGCTGCCGGTAAAATTGCAGACCGTTACCGTGAGAAATTTGGAATTTGTGCCTCGGCCGTATCCGGAGCCGATCAGCGCCCTGGCGGTGAGAATAAAAGGCGAAGTCGTGATTATTCCGGTCCGGATGCGAGGGTCAAGAGCGGAAATCGGGGTGGAACGTAACCTGGAGAAACAAGCGCAGGTTTTTGTCTATCAGGACCGGCCCCTGTACCGGCCGGGCGATACGCTGCGTTTTCGCGGTCTGATTCGGCAGGATAACGACGGCTTGTATGATTTATTCCCGGCCGGCAAAGAGGTGCGGCTACGCTTTGAGGACGAGACCATGGTTTTAACTGCCGGCAAGCGAGGGGAATTTTACGGCGGCTGGCAGATTCCCAAAAATGCCAACCCCGGCGTACAAGCCGTTTCAGTGAGAGTAGATGAGGGCACGGCAGAGGAACGCTACGGCTCTTTTACTTACGAAGTGGCCGATTACCGCAAGCCGGCATTTGACCTGACAGTAGCGGCGCCGGCGTCTGAATATGTGCGGGGGGACGACGTTACCCTTTCTCTGGGCGGTTACCGTTTTGACGGCCAGCCCTTTGCCAACGAAACTGTAACGCTGCGGGTATACGCGCTGGATTATTACGAAACCGAAAAAGCCGTCTACAGCACCGCTTTCCGCCTTAACGACTGGGGCGGCATGTGCGGCGGCGGTTTTGACGAAGATTACTACGGCGAGCCAATTAGGGAAGAGGAGATTAAGCTGGGGCCAGACGGCAAAGCCACCTTCACCTTTGATACCGAAACGCTCACTAATAAGTATAGCCAGAATCTTACTTTTGTCTTGGAAAAAAATGACCATCAGGGCAATACTATTACTACGGCCCGGTCGGTTATTGTGCATGCTGGCGAACTGAACATTTTTATCCGCCGGCCGCCAGCCGCTACCGTAACGGGATTGCCGCCGAAAATTTTTTTCTCGGCCGAGTATCCGGACGGCCGCCGCGCAGCGCGGGAGCCGTTTGAGTATTCATTGGAGGCGATTCGTGCTTATTACCGGGATGAAACTGTTATCACTCTAGGGCAGGGCACGGTGGTGACTGGCGCCGACGGCCGGGGAGAAATTGATCTGCCGGATAAAATTGAGCTGCCGGAAGGGTACGGGCGCTTTCGCATTAGTGTAGCTAAAACCGACGCGCGCGGCAACCGCGTTAGGGGCGAGCTGACGGTATATGATTCCCGTGAGCGGGAAACGGTGTTGAAAGTTACTTCAGCGAAAAATAATCTGAAGCCGGGGGAAACCGCGGAGATGCTGATTGTGGCGCCCGCAGAGATGACCGTACTCTTGGCCTATGAACGCGGTCGCCTGTACGATCCGGCTTTTGTTAAATTGAAAAAAGGGGAAAATCGGCTGCGGTTTGTAGTTCAGGAAGAATACGTTCCCTCCATCACGCCCACTTTCAGCTTTTTTTACCAAGGGCACTACCAGGTGGAAGGATTAAGTTTTAATGTGCCGGCGATGCACAAGTTAATTACCGTTGATCTGCAAAGCGACCAGCTGCAATATACGTCAGGCAATCAGGCAAAACTGAAGATTCGGCTGACCAACAGCCGCGGGCTTCCGGTGAAAGGCGAATTTTCTTTAGGCGTGGTAGATAAGGCGGTTTACGCCCTGCGCAAAGGGTCAATTCCGCCCCTGCATTCCCGCTTTTATTATTTCCGCGGCCGGTCCACCAACAACGCTTCCTCCATGACTTATATCACTAACGGCTACGGCGGCGCCGAGCGCGGCGGCGGGGGCGGCGGGGGAACGGCGCTGGGGACGCGGGACAGCGATCTCTTGTATTGGAATCCTTTTATGGAAACCGATGCCAACGGCGAGGCGACGGTGGAATTTCCCGTGTCGGGCAATACCATTTACCAGGCAGTGATTTTTGCCGCCACCGACCAGACCGAGCTGGGGCAGGGCGAGTTTGATCTGACGGTCAGAAAATGATGAATAGTCAAGTTTTCAATGCACCACCTCGTTAATAACTTCGTTAGGACTTTTGTAGTTTAAACACTTCCTCGGCCGGTTGTTCA
>JACPGS010000026.1 GCA_016189025.1 Candidatus Magasanikiibacteriota bacterium
GGCCGTGCCTGGGGGCAGAGTCAATAATTTGGCTTTAATCGTTCTTAATTGTTTCTGATCAAGTTCGGCCTCGCCGCGCTTGACCGAACGTTCTACCGCCCGCAAATCGCGTAAGATTTCGCGCCGGGTGGAGAAGAATTGTTCGCTGGGCGCCGGCGGCGCCTCGGCCGGCGGAGTAACCGCCAGGGAGGGGGCGACGAACGCCGGGGCGGCGGGCACGGTGGTGGTGGCTACGGTAGTGGTGGGGAAAGCCACCGCGGCGGGGAGGGTAGTGGTAGGGAATACTACCGGGTTAGCCGCGGGCTCGGCAACAGTAGGGGCAGGAGAAGGGGCCGCTGGAGTGGTAACGGAAGAAGCAGCCGGATAAACAACGGGGGATGAGGCAGTAGAAGTAGCTATCGTGGCAGTAAACTGCCCGTTATAAATCGTCCCGCCCGGCACCGTAAATACGTAAGTATTAAAATTGAAAGTGCCTGAATTGTAACCGGCTTGCCCGGGTAATTGCCAGATATACCGTTTGGCAGTCGGCCACCAAACCGATCCGGAAATCCAGGAACTGGGCGGGACATAACCATGATATTCTCCGTTAAGGCCGCAGACCGCGCGCGTACAGATGGCAGCGCCTGCTATCTGGCCGTTCCCGACATCCACTTGCGCCCAGACTCCGGCTTCATTAGTAGCGGGCTCGGGTGCCCCCGCCCCAGGCACCACCGAGGCAGAG
The DNA here is from genome assembly GCA_016189025.1 of Candidatus Magasanikiibacteriota bacterium. Classification (GTDB taxonomy): domain Bacteria; phylum Patescibacteriota; class Patescibacteriia; order Magasanikbacterales; family GWA2-37-8; genus JACPGS01. The sequence continues at coordinate 722 of JACPGS010000026.1, forward strand.
GAAACCGTGGGGCAGGCGCTGGTGGAATGATATAATTTCCCGGCACTATCCTTACAACAGTAGCCATAACTTTCATAACTGGAAAGCCCGCACTGGCAGCTGCTGGTGATCGGGCTGCCGGCCGAACAATCCGCCGCCGGTTTAGCCACGCATTGGAATTGTCCGCCGTTCTGTGGGGAAAACCCGCAAACTTTATTGTTCACGCCGCAATCTTCCAACACTCCGTCCTGAATTTTTTCGCTGCAAGTACCGACGGAACAAACAGCCACGGTCTGCCCCTGCATCCGCTGGGTATATAACGATGCTCCGTAGGGGCCGCAGGTAGTGGCGGTACCGGTATTAAAGTAAGTGCCGCCGCATTCCGAATTCGTAGCACAGCCTTGCGCGGTAAAAGCAACAGTTTTGATATCGGTCTGCCCGGCGCTGTCTTTGGCGGTAACGGTAACAGTATAATTACCCGCCTTGTCAGGGATAATAATATATACCGGTTCGGAACAACTTTTAACATTGGCGCATTGGTAAAGGGTAACGTCGGCTGAACTATACCTCATTCCCGGCGCGTTAAAGTTTGCAAAGGCAATGCCCTTATCATCAGTAACCGTGATCGAGATATAGGCGCGCAAACCGGCATAAATGGTGGTGGGATGAAGAGTATTAGCGGACTTTACCGCAGCGGTAATCACCGGCGGAGCATCATTCGGCGGCGAATTGCAAACCCCGGCGCTGGCATTGCAGCCGTAAGAGCAGGGGAAGCTCAACGCCGCCAGATTGCCATTGCTGTCGCAAAAAGACTCGTTTAGTTGTATGCTGTTGACGCAATAATCATAATAAGTGGAAAAATTATCAGCCGTAGTTTTGGCCGAATCGGGGTTCGGCTCCAGCCCGTAAATGGCGGAATAGCTCACCGGGCCGCCAGCGAAAAAACCTTTGGCGACTCCCTTGGTGTTTAAATTCTGTCCATTGTCCGAGTCGGTGCAAGCTACCTTGGCCGGCGCCGCATTGCAGGCCCCGTTAGTGCAGCCGTAAGGGCATTGATATCCAAACGCCGACAATTTTCCCCCGCTGCAAAATCCCTCGTTTAATTGGGTTGCAGTGGCGCAGTGATCAATATAAGTGGAAAACTGATCCGTGGTGTCTTTGGGGGTGGCAGGGTGGGGTTCCTGCCCATAAATTTTATGGTAACCCACTACCGCGCCCGCGTAGATTCCCGTACCGGTGCCTTTTTGGTTATAAGTTAAACCATTATCCGAGTCGGTACAGGCAACATTAGGCAGAGGGACGAAGATAGTTTGCTGACCGCTGACGGCCACGTTCCCGCTGGCATCTTTTGATTTAACGCGAAAGTAGTAGGTATAGTCATAGCCAAAACCGACGTTGAGCTGTACCGAATGATTGGTAACCAGGAATGAATTGGAAATTACCGATCCGTAAGAAGGGCCGGAACCGTGTTCCACCACTGAATCGGATGGTTCATCAGTCGTCCAGGTAACCATGGTAACACCGATATTGGTAGTGCCGGAAACCGCCGAAATAACCGGCGGCGTGGTGTCGGCTACCGTAGTAGTAGAAGTTTGCGCGTTAGTTTGGGCTAAAACGATAATACTGACCGCGGCGGCTAACAGCACTACTAATGATATTTTCAGGCGGGCCATATATGTAATCCCCGGCGTTTGCCAGCGCTCTGATTAAGACTCGGGCGCCCCGGCTAAGCCGGGGCGCCCGAGTAAAATAATTTTAATTATTCCGCCGTTACCTTGATGCCAGCCACCCGGGTAGAGGCCGAGTGATCCTCCAGCCAGGCGTAGCGGGCCAACGCGCGCTCCGCGCCGCCGGCCAGATAGCGCCGGAGTATTTCGGTTTCCAGCAGGAGTTGATCCAGTTTGGGCACATTCAGCTGGGGCGTGGCGCGCGGGGCGCCCTTCAGGTCAAAGAGCGGCGCCGGGCCTTTGGCAATATTCAACTCTTCTTCAAACTGCCCCCGCAATTCATCCATTTGCCCTAATAGTTCCGGTAAAGATTCCGGGTCAGTCTTCACCACTTGTTTTGCCTCGCCGAATAAATTTTTAATCTGCTCCAGAATAGCGCGCGCTTCACTCCCTTCGCCTTTCTTTTCCAGGCGCTTTACCATAGTTTCGGCGCGATTAATCTGGCGCTGGATATTTACCAGCACCTTCTGGAACTGGAACACCGCCTCCAAATTTTGCAATTGCTGTTCCAGGTCCTGGAATTTTTCCGGCAACTCTTCCATTATGGCAAAGGGATCTTCCGCCGTCTTTAATCCTTCTATCTGGGCTTTGAATTCGGCGATGTTATTGCCGACCTGCGTCAATCCCTCGCTTAAGTCAAGTTTAGAGCGTTCGGCCCGCTTTACCATGGCCTGGTGGCGCTTTTCTAACCGGGTAACCTGGGCGCTGATTTGCTTAATGATGCGGGGCAGCTGGGCCGCTTGTTCAATTTTCGGGCCGCATTCCTGCAGTACCTCGCCGGCGGACTGCAACTCCGAAGGGTCAAAAGTTTCCGGGTCCAGGTCTTCGGCCGTCAGCACGCTTTGCACTAAAGCATAGGTCTTGTCAATGTTCTCTTTACAATCGGCCGGAATCGGCGTGCCCTGCGCGCTTAACTGATCCACCCGTTTCTTAAAACGCTCCAGCATCTTGCTGAACTGCGTCAAACCGCGTTTCATTTGCTGCAATCCGCGGGCGCGCATTTTTTTCTCCTGCTCCATCCGGCGCTGTTCCATTTTTTCCATGTCTGCTTCCGAAGGGCCGGACTGCTGACCCTCGCCGCCCGGGCCGAATTGCTGGCCGCCTTGGTTGCCGGGGCCGAACTGGCTGCCGTTACCCGGACCGAATTGGCCACCCCCGCCCGGCGGCGGACCAAACTGATTGCCTCCGGGCTGACCGAATTGACCGCTGTCTGGTTGCGGACCAAACTGATTGCCTCCGGGCTGATTAAATTGGCCGGGCTGACCGCCAGGGGCTGGTTGAAAATCTCCGCCGGAGGGTTGCCCGGCAGTGCCTCCGGGGGGCGGCGCGGTGAACGAGCCGCCAGGCGGCGGAGCCGCCACTGAATCCCCGGGCGCCGGGGCAAAATTCCCCGAGGTCTGGGCCAACACCAGGCTTGGCATAGCGACCACCGCGGCAATTAACCAGCGGCTAAGATGATAGTGATGGGAAGAGGCCATATAAGATTAATTTAAAATGGTGGCTAAAAATTTCTTCCGGTAATTTTATTGGGTGGCCTCGGCGGGAACCGGCTCGGCCTTTTTCACTTCCGGGGTACGTTCACCCTTCTCTAATTTTTGCTGAATCAGAGATTCTAATTTCTCCAAAGCCGCGGAAGTGCGATCATCAAATTCGCGTTCTCCGCGATAATAGGGGCGGAATAAACGATCAAAACGCTGCAGTTGATCGGTAAATTGCACCAGCCCGTCGCGCGCTTCCCGGTAGTCGCCTTCATTAAAGGTATCAACAATCCCTTTTAGAAGGGAAAGAATCTGCTCCTTAATCTCGGTATCGCGCAAGCCGCGCAACCGGCCGTAGGTATCCCTCATCATGCCGGAAAAATGCCGGACATCGCCCGGATGCCAGCCCTCGTAAATGCTGTCTTGCACCAGAGCAAAGGCCTCTTCCGTATTGCCGGCCTGCACTAGGGCGTTAACCTGTTCCACCGTGGCCTGCTTCTCGGCCACGCTGGTTTGAAGTTTAGCCTGATCAATCCCAAAGTATTCAAACGCTTTTTGCAGGGTACGATTCTTCAGGTCGCGCTGCAGGGCGGTGAGCTCGCGGGTAACATTTTTCATCTCCCGCGGCAGCTCCACCCGGGCGCGGATTTTATTGACCTCTTCCCACATCTGGGCATCCCAGTATTCCTGCATCGCTTCGCGCTGATCGCGACCCGCGGCATTGGTGATGTTGTTCTTATGCACTTCCACTTGAGCCAATAAGCTGTCGGCCAATTCAGTGCCGCCGCCGAGCTTGGCTAATTGCTTTTTGTAACGGTTAAGTTCCTGGGTCTGACGTTTAATTTCGTTAAGAACGTTCTTGATTTCCTGGGGCGGCACAAACTGCTCGCGGATTTCGTTGATGCTGTCCCACAAACGTTCGTTATGGCAATCGTTCATCGCTTCGCGCTGTTCATCGCCGGAAACGGCCGGAACATTTTTAACGCAATCCGCGGCTTTGCTGATTACTTCTTTCAGCGTTGCCTGCCATTCGTCCGTGCCTTTAACCTTGGCCAGCTGTTTTAGCATCTGGCCGGCTTCCCGCCCGGTGTCGCGGAACTGGCGCACAAAATCGCGCAATTCGCGCGCGGAAACCGGCGGCTGGCCAGGCGGCTCGCCGTTAGGCTCAACCATTACCGGGCCCAGGGATGGTTCTTTAACCTCCATTCTAGTTTCCGCCGGAACCGAAGACGGCACCGGAGTTTCCGTTGCCGGATCTGCCGCGGCAAAATTAGACAATAACAATAAACCGGCTACTAAAGCGCTGCTGGTAGCCGCTGCTACGAGATAGTTCCTCCTCATATGGGGACAAATTAAAACTTAGCGCCCCCAGGGAAGTACGAAAGATGAGAGTGAGGGAATCCGTAGCATTCCGCCACTCTCATCATTCTTACGAAATATATTATAGCACAAAATCAGGCGTTTGTCAAATGACTAGTTATCTTCACAGCACCCCCCGCTCCAGCTGCTCCACCTTAAAAGGCGTTAATTTCTCTTCCGGGCTGGTAAACAGCCGTTTAATTTGGGCCAATAAGGGATCAACCGACGGCAGCCGCAGAACGCTTTCCAGTTCATCGCGCAGAAAACTCATAGTGCGCAGATATTCCACCATCTGGTCGCCC
>JACPGS010000027.1 GCA_016189025.1 Candidatus Magasanikiibacteriota bacterium
GGTTCCAAGACAATCGATACTTTGCCGCTTAGCTCTTTGATAAAATCGCCAATCTGATTCCGATCCGTCATCACCTTGGCCTCCCTGAGAATAGTTCCGTGTTCATTCTTAACGCAGAACGTGGACGTATTCTTGTGGAGAACCATACCCACAAATACTTTATTCATTGTTTCGTTTGGCATAGGATACGTTGGTTACGTGAATTAAAGGTTCGACCTTTAGACGTATCCTACCACCAGATGAAGGTTTTATAGCATTATGGCAGAGGTCAAAAATAATGCTGCGGCCGCCCCGGCGGCGGTCAAAACGAAAAAACGCCAGCCAGTAACCCAGGTGCCGCGCGGGCAGGCCCATATTTTAGCTTCCTTCAACAATACCATTATTACCATTACCGATCCGAACGGCAGCGTCTTAGGCTGGTCTTCGGCCGGGGTGTCCGGATTTAAGGGGCCGAAAAAGGCCACGCCTTATGCGGCCAGCGTAGTAGTAAAGAATTTGCTGGAGCGCATCGCTCCTTACGGCGTAAAAGAAGTCAGCGTTTTTGTCAAAGGTATCGGGGCCGGGCGGGAAAGCGCCATCCGCGCTCTTTATACCAATGGTTTGAATGTAATGGCGATTAATGACGTTACCCCGATTCCGCATAATGGTTGCCGGCCGCCCAAGCGGCGGCGGGTATAATTTTTTATTTTATGGGTCGTTGGTTGGGTCCGAAGCATAAACTGTGCCGTAAATTCGGCGCTAAACTTTGCGATTCTCCCAAGTGTCCGGTGGCGCGGCGTTCCTACCCCCCCGGCATGCATGGCCCCCGCCAGAAAAATGTCAAGCTTTCCAGTTTCGCCAAGCAGCTGCGGGAAAAACAAAAAGCCAAGCGGCTGTTCGGCATTATGGAGCGCCAGTTTGCCAATTACGTGGCTTCCGCCGGCCGCAAAAAAGGGGACACCAGCAAATTTTTCCTGGCGGCTTTAGCGGCCCGGCTGGATAACGTAGTGTATTCCGCCGGCCTGTCGGCTTCCCGGGCCGCGGCGCGCCAGGCCGTTAGCCACGGCCACCTTACCGTCAACGGGAAGCGCGTCAGCATTCCCTCTTATCGGGTGCGGGAGGGCGAGGTGGTGGCGGTGCGCGACACTTCGCGTTCCCGCCCGTTGTTTGCCAATCTGGCGGAGCGGATCAATAAACGGGAGTTGCCGGCCTGGCTTGCCGTAAACGCCAACGAATGGTCGGCCAAAATAGTGGGGGCGCCCACCCTCGATCCGGCGCCGTTTGATTCCCAGCTTATTATCGGATTTTACTCTCGTTAGTTTTATTTATGGAGAATTTTTTGCTTCCTTCCAAGGTAGAGTTTTTGCCAAGCGACAATCCCCGGCGTGGCGAGGTGGTGATTACTCCCTGCTATCACGGTTATGGCACTACGCTCGGCAACGCCCTGCGCCGGGTACTGCTGTCTTCGCTGCCGGGGGCGGCGGTAGAGCATTTTAAAATCCGCGGCGTGCAGCATGAATTCGGCACGGTGGAAGGAGTTAAAGAAGACGTAGTGGAGATTATGCTGAATTTGAAACAATTGGCGGTTTCCGTGCACAGCGAAGAGCCGGTAACTTTGACTCTGCATAAAAAAGGGCCGGGCGGGGTTTTTGCGCGCGACATCACCCCGAACGCCCAGGTGGATATTGTCAACGGCGATTTATTAATCGCCACGCTCACCAAACCCAAAACGCTGGAGCTGGAAATTACCGTGGGGCGCGGCCGCGGCTATCAGCCGGTGGAAGAAAAAGACCGCGCTCATCACGACCTCGGCACCATGGTAGTAGATTCTTTGTATACGCCGGTCCGGGACGTGGGTTATAAAGTGGAATTTACCCGCGTCGGCGATATCACTAACTACGAAAAACTTACTCTGGCGATTGAAACCAACGGTACTATTACTCCCCACGAAGCGCTGCGCCAGAGCACGCAAATTTTAATGGATCATTTTTCTCTGATTTTGGGAGTTTCCTCGGCAACGGCCGCGGCGCCCGCGGCCGAGGCTAACCCCCCGGAGGAACCGGCAGAAGCGCCGGGCGGATCGGCCGCGGCGCCGGAGGAGGAAGCCGCCGGACCGGCTATCGCCGCCAAAGAAGAAACTAAGCGGCCCGCCAAAAAAGAGAAAGAGAAACCAGCCAAAACAGTGAAAAAATCCAAGAAAAAAGAATAGCATTTACTCTGAATTATGCGGCATCGCAAGCGTAAAGTTACTTTGGATCGCCAGTCGGCCCCCCGGCGGGCTTTATTGCGGGGTCTCGCCGAGCAGGTTATTTTATGGGAGCGGGTGCAGACTACGCTCGCCAAAGCCAAAGCCGTGCGCCCGTTAGTAGAGCGGCTGGTTTCGCGCGCTAAAGAGGCCACCTTAGCCAATCGCCGCTATTTACTTTCCGCGCTTTACACCCGCGGCGCGGTTAATAAGCTGTTGGAAGTATTGGGGCCGCGGTATCGGGCGCGACCTGGCGGTTATACCCGCCTGACGCTGGTAGGGGAGCGGCGCGGCGACGGGAGCAAAATCGCGGTAATTGAATTTGTTTAAATATGGCGCGGCGACGGCGAAAAATTTTTACCCTGGACGCCAACGGCCAGGCAATCGGGCGGTTAGCCAGCAACATCGCCCGGATTTTAATCGGCAAACACCGGGTTAGTTTTACTCCCGACCGCGACGGCGGCGACAAGGTTTTGGTCACCAACATCGGGCAGGCGGTATTTACCGGCAAAAAGGTTGCCCAAAAAATTTATCGCCATCACACGGCTCACCCGGGCGGGCTGAAAGAAGTTCCGGCGCGCTCGGTGTTCGCCAATCCGGCCCAGGCCGTGCGCCTGGCGGTCAGCCGGATGCTGCCGCGCAATAGTTTTCGTTCGGCGCGCTTGCGCCGTTTGCGGTTTGCTTCTTGAATTTGAGGATATTTGCTTATGACTAAAATCAGCACTACTATTGCCGCGCGCGCGCAAACGGTAGGCCGGCGCAAAAGCGCTGCCGCCCGGGTGCGGCTGGCCGCCGGCCGCGGCGCCATTACCATCAACGGTTTAGCGCTGGCGCAATATTTCCCTTATTTTGCCTGGCAGGACGCGGTGGTGGCTCCGTTTAAAGCGCTCGGCAAGGAAAAAGAATATGATACCGCGGTAAAAGTGGCCGGGGGCGGCAAACCCGGCCAAGCGATGGCAGTGCAGCTCGGCATTGCCCGCGCCCTGCTTAAGGAGAATGAGGAATGGCGCAAGAGCCTTAAAACCGGAGGGTTTTTAACCCGCGATCCGCGCGTTAAGGAGCGCAAAAAGCCTGGTCTGAAACGCGCCCGCCGCGCCCCGCAGTGGAGCAAGCGGTAAGTCTCTGGCACTACAGTAGGATTTAGCCCTGTTTTCTTACTGAAAATCGGGCTTTTTAAATGAATTTATTCCTTCTGCCCGGGGATTAGTTAGCACATCTGGATTATGTCTTTTAAGGAATTTCTAAAAGAAAAAAGGGCATGGTATAAGACGGTGAAGAGCGTTTACTGTCCTATTTTGGGTGAATATGTAGTTTTTAATTCAAAGGGTTTTTCTCATCTTAGATATAAAAGTGGCAGTCACGAGAGAAGTAAAAAAAACCAAATGTATAAATTGGGTCTTCTGCCATTGGTGATACCTGTTATTAAAATAGCACGTAAGATTCACGAATATAAAAAAGAACAGTATTCTAAACCCCTTGGCAAATACTATGAAATATGGGAATTAAGAGAGATTGTCGGACAACAAAACACATTAGTGTCTGTTGTTTTAAGGAGAATCGGCAATGGCAGTATTACCTTTCTTAGTGTTTGGAAAAAGAAAGATAAACAAACAAAAAAACCGTCCATCTAAGACAGTTTTTTTGTTGTACCCGTTTTCGGCGTATGGGAATTCCTTTAGCCGAATAAACCTTGCGGTTCACGAGTACGACACAATTCTAACATGGCAGTTTTTATTTGTCAAGAGTATAGGCAAAAAAGTGCTAAGTTAAGCCAAAAGGTATTTATAAAATGCTCTTGATAACACTAAACAATCTAGCAGATTGAAGGAGGTTAATTTTTTTAATTTTATTTTACTATAATTCATATTAACCGAAACCGTAGAATATTTGAGTTTTTTGAAGAGTATCGTGTTTAAAGACTAAAGTCTGAAGTACAAGATATGGCGCTTTCCGTTACCCAAAATACCTCCCTCTACACCGCGGCGGCGATTGCCCAAAAGGTAATCTCGTTTTTGTACTTTACCATCATTGCCCGCACCATCGGGGTAGAGAATACTGGGGCCTACTTTTTTGCCATTGCTTTTACCTCAATTTTTGTCGTGGTGGCGGATTTTGGTTTTGCTCCGGTCTTAACCCGCGAGGCGGCGCGGACCCCGGAAGCCACTAGCCGCCTGTTGCCGACCACGCTCACCACCAAGATAATCGGCGGTTTCCTTACCTACGGCCTGGTATTGCTGGTCAGCGCGGCGCTGCGCTACCAGCCGGAGCAGCGCTTCCTGATTGCCATTTCCGGCCTGACCATGTTTTTTGATAATCTGCACAGCGCCTTCTACAGCGTACTGCGGGCGCGGCGTAATTTGGCTTACGAGGGAGCCGGGATTATTGCTTCGCAGTTGATTACTTTGGGTATCGGCACGGCGGCGCTGCTCTTCCGCTGGCCGTTAGTCTGGCTGATTTTGGCCTATACCATTCCCAGCGCGCTTAATCTGCTCTACGCGGCGCTGGTGGTGCACTGGCGCCTCCGCGTAGCGGTACGTTTAGGTTTTGATCAATTCCAGTGGCAGAAACTCTTCCGCATCGCCCTGCCGTTTGCCCTCTCCGGCATTATTGTGCGTTTGTATAATTACAGCGACACGGTGTTAATCTCCAAGCTGCTGCCTAAAGAGGCGCTGGGGTGGTGGAGCGTGCCGGCTAAAATTATCAATGCCATTCAGTTTCTGCCGATGGCGGTCGCGGCCAGCGTTTTTCCGGTAATGAGCAATCTTTGGCGCCGCGATCAGGCAACGGTCGCCCGGATTTACGAACGGGCGTTCCGTTATTTATTATTGGTATCCTTGCCGGTAGCCGGAGGGTTGATTGCCATTGCCGAGCCGGCCGTGGCCGCGGTTTACGGCCCGGCTTATTTCCCGGCCGTGGTGCCTTTGCAATTGGTGCTGGTAGGATTAGCCGCCAGTTTTCTTAGCGTAATTAATGGTACCCTGCTTAATGCGGCAGATCGGCAGCGCACCCAGACCGGTATTTTAGCAATCGGGCTGGTGTTTACCGTGGGCAGCAATTTAATTTTACTGCCCCGCTTTGGTTTGTTTGGCGCGGCGCTCACTTCGGCCAGCGGCAGCTGGCTGATTTGGCTGTTGGGTTGGCGGGCAGTGAGGCGGGTGGCGCCGGTGGCGGGGCGGGCGCTCTTCGGGCGGGCCATGCTAATCGTCGGGCCGGCCGCGGCAATGAGCGCCTTATCTTACTGGTTGTTTTTTTATTCGCATTGGCAGTGGCTGTTGGTAATCCCGGCAGCGGCAGTATGCTACGGAGCGGGGATTCTGTTAACCGGCGCTCTTAAAATCAAAGAAATACGCGATTTTTGGCAGACCCTGTTTTCCCGCCGTCCGGAATTATCGGTAAGCAGCGAAATATGAAAATACTCATCCTGACTTTGGAATACCCGCCGCAGGTAGGCGGCATCGCTTCCTATGTTTATAATCTGGCGGCTCACCTGCCGGCGGCAGAGGTAATAGTTTATGCGCCGCAGCTGGCAGGCAGCGAAAAGTTTGACCAATCTTGCCCCTGGCGCGTGTACCGGGCCCGGCAAGGGTGGCCGCTGTGGCCGCGCTGGCTGCCCGAGCTGTGGCAGGTTTGGCGCTTAGTGCGCCGCGAGCGCCCGGGGCAGTTGTTTGTTCATCAGGCCCTGCCGCTCGGTTATGCGGCCTGGTTTATCCGGTGGTGGTATAAATTGCCTTATACGGTGTTTTTGCACGGCACTGATGTGGGGCATGCATCCCGGCCAGGGAAGCGCTGGCAATTCAGGCGCGTCATTGGCGCGGCTGCCCGGATTGTGGTTAACAGCGAGTTTTTGCAGGCGAAACTGGCCAGCCAGTTTGATTCTTTGCCGAGGGTAGTGGTGCTCCACCCGGCGCCGGGGAGCCATTTTTTTTCGCCGGCTCCAGTGGAGGAGCGTTATTTAATCCGTTCGCGTCTGGGGTTAGCCGGGAAAAAGGTGATTCTGACGGTGGGGCGGCTGGCCGAGGGCAAAGGGTACCCGCAACTGTTGCGTCTCCTCCCTGAAATTGTCCGCCAGGTGCCCTCTGCCGTGCTGTTAATTATTGGCAGCGGGCCCAAGGAGGAAACGCTGAAGGGAATTATTCAGCAATATGAGGCGCAGAATTTAGTGCGCTTTTTGGGGGCAGTGCCCTATGCTCTTCTACCGGTTTATTACCAGATTGCGGATTTATTTATCCTGCTTACTCATCCTGACGTGGATACCGAGGAAGGCTGGGGGACGGTATTTTTGGAAGCGGCGGCTGCGGGGTTGCCGGTGGTGGCGGGCCGGGCCGGGGGAGTGGAAGAGGCGGTAGTAGACGGCGTGACCGGAAAAATTGTGGAGGTGAATCAGCCGAGCAGAATAATATCAGCGGCAGTTGAATTGTTGCAGAATCCGGAATTGGCGCGGCAACTGGGGGAGGCTGGCCGAGCGCGGGCAGCGCAGGAGTTCCGCTGGGAGGAGACGGTAAAGAAGTTATTATGATTAGCGTTATTATTCCGGTTTACAATCATGCCCGTACCCTTAGGCGCTGTTTGCGTTCCCTAGAATTTCAAACTTATCGTCCGCCGGAAGTAGTTATTGTGAATGACGGGAGTACTGATAATTTTGACGAGGTGATTAAGAGTGTTAAGACCAGTTTTAATTTCATAGTCATTAATCAAAAAAATTTTGGCGCCGCCGCGGCACGGAATCGAGGATTTAAAGAATCAAACGGGAAGTATGTTATTTTTTGGGATGCGGATACCGTGGGGAAGCCAGAAATGTTAGCGAAACTGAAAGAAGCTTTAGCCGGACATCCGGAAGCCAGTTATGCCTATAGCCAGTTTCGGTTTGGCTGGAAAAAAATGAAGAGCCAGCCGTTTAATCCTGATGATTTGCGACGATATAATTACATTGACACGACTTCACTTATTCGTCGGGAAGTGTTGGTGGATATTCCCGGCCCGTTTGATGAATCTTTGCAACGTTTTCAGGATTGGGATTTATGGCTGACTTTACTGGAGCGCAATAAAACCGGCATGTTCGTGCCGGAGGTGCTTTATCGTAAACTGGTCCGGGGCAGGGTGGGAATCAGTGCCTGGTGGCCGAGTTTTATGTATCAGCTGCCCTGGCGTCCCGCGCTAGTGCGCCGCTATCAGGAGGCGCGGCAAAAAGTGTTAGCTAAACACCGCCTGATCGTTAATATTACTTAGTCGCTTGGTCCCCCGACTAAGTCAGGGTCCCTCGCTCGGTTTTGTAATCCGAAGTTATTTGGTCGCGGTGAATATTTTCCTAATTACCTCATCAATCGGCACTTCGTTGATGAGCACGTCATCCACTGGCAGGTCGTTCAGAATTTTACTCGCCACTTCTTTGGTCTTTTCTTTGGGCACCTCTAATAATACCCGTTGAGGGGTGTATTCTTTAATAGCGCCAAAGTTTTCTAGCGTTTGTTTGGGAACATCTTCGGTAAAAGTTATCTCCAGCATTTTTTTATCAATATACTGGTCCAGTAATTTCTCCAATCCGCCGTCGTATACCAGGGTGCCGTGGTTGATGATAATAATCCGCTCACACAGCGCCTCCACATCCTCCATATAGTGAGAAGTCAGAATGATGGTAGTTTTTTTGTCGCGGTTATAGCGCTTTAGGAATTCGCGGATATTTTTTTGCGACACCACATCCAGCCCGATCGTCGGCTCATCCAAAAAAAGCACTTTAGGGGAATGAAGGAGCGCTGCCACTAACTCGCACTTCATCCGCTGGCCGAGCGAGAGTTTGCGCACCGGAATATCTACAATATCCTGTATTTCCAAGAGAGCCAGCAGCTCATCCAGCGAGGCCTTGAATTGTTCGTCTGGCACCTCGTAAATTTCTTTGTTCAGAATAAAACTCTCCATCGCCGGCAGGTCCCACCACAGCTGATTCTTCTGCCCCATTACCAGGGCGAACTGTTTCTGGCATTCCCGCTGACGCTGCCAGGGCGTATAGCCCAGCACTGTTGCCTCACCGCTCGTCGGATAAATTATCCCGGAAAGCATTTTCAGCGTAGTGGTTTTGCCGGCGCCATTCGGCCCTAAAAATCCCACCAGCTCTCCCTCATTAATCGCGAAGGAGATTTTTTTAACTGCCTCGGTAAACAGTTTTTCGCGGTGCCATAAACTCTTAAGCGAATTCAGGAATCCCGGCTGTTTGCGGTAGTATTCGTAAGTTTTGGAGAGGTTATTTACTGTAATAATGGGCATAATGCTATATTATTGATTGCGTTAGTTATTTGATAGATCGTAGTATTTTATCGCCTCGGCTCGGTATCCTCTAGCAGTAATTTTTAGCTTGAGGCGCTGGAATAATGCTTTAAACTCGCTCTCCATAATAGCAAAGATCCGCCGAAAAAGAAAGCGGCGACGGCTAGTGCAGTGAACGTTTGGGGAGGAGTTAATATACCAAGTAATGCTTTGGCCGGAAACGACATCATTAGAATAATCGGTAGTACAAAAGTAAAAAAGAGCTGCCAACCAGGCGCTAGTATTTCCGGAGGAAAAGCCCCTACTACCGTGGCACGGCGATAGAACCAGATCACATTATCACTCTCCAATGTCCAGAGGGTCATGACAGCCGATAAGATGTGAATACTGACCGAGATAATGAATCCGACAGCAAGAAAGAAGATAAAGCGTAGCATCATCGCCACCGTAATAGGAATGGCAAGTTGGGTAATCACGTACAGCAAAAGGCCGATAATGGGGATCAGGAAAATAATATCTAGAATATCAGTCAAGCGCAGGAGTGAGAGAAAAAGCGGACTAACCGGTTTAGTCAGCGCGAAGTCAAAATTACCCCGGTTGACATCGCGGGCGAAGAGGTAAATGCCGCGGAAGAGCGCTTGGGAGAGCACGTCAACGAGATTGAAGGTGAGGAAAAACAGCAAGGCCTCGTAGCGGGTATAGCCGGCGAATGTTGCCGTGAAACGAAACAGGGAAATAATCATCAGGCCTAGGAAACCAAACCGCATTAGCTTTGCTGCCAGAAAAGTAGCCGATTCAATCCGATTAGAGGCGTAGGTGGAAAAAGCGCAGTTAGTAAGTTGTTTCCAAACGCGGAGGTATTTCATAATCAAATTCCTTCCCCGCTATACCGGCGCAGTCCGCGCTTCCAGATTACGGCGGTCAGGATAACGGCCACCGCTAGCCAACCGAATTGGCTCAAGATGATTGAAAGCAAAGTATCGGCCGGCACCTTGCCCAAGAATAGCATAACCGGAGTGTAGAGCATCAGGTTGAACGGCAAGATTTTAAGCAGTAACAGCGCTGCCGGGGCAACGATATGGAGCGGGAAATAAGCTCCGGAGGAAAATTCCACCAACCAATAATACAAAAAGCGCAAGCCGGTAGCTTCGCGCGACCAGAAAGCTAGCAAGTGAATGCAGTAACTTAAGAGGACATACAGAAAATGAGCAATTAAGAGCGAAATAAAAAAAAGTACCAAGCCCCACCCCGCTACTGTTAGGGGCATGGTTGGCTTAATTAAAAAAGCTATGATTAATACTTCTATAGTAGCAGCGCCGAACAGCACGGTGCGTTCACCTAATTCACGCCAATAACAAAACCAAAAATGACTCATTGGTTTAATAAGATAGGTAGAAAAAATACCCTGATTAATCTCGTCGGCAACTCCGGCCGAGAGGGAACCAAAGACCACCGGACGAAGCAGGTGTACCAATAAGATGTAACTCACCAGTTCAGTGCTCGTTAAACCAGCAAATTGGCCGGTGGACCTGCTTACTTCGGTCCAAAGAAAGTAGAGTAAGAGCAGAATAATCAGACTCTGAAAGCGCCCTAAAAGCAGGTTCAAGCGATAGGCGAGCTGTTTAGCAACGCTCATTTTGAAGATATGAAAGTATTTAGACACAGATTACACGGATTAAAAAGTGGTTTACACGGAGGATTTTAACTCCCCGCATCCTTTACCTATGGGTGAGGGGTAGGATGCGATTTCAGCTTGAGGCGCTGGAGTATCTTTTTAAGGCAAAATTCCAGAATCTTACCGCCAGCCAGAACAAAAATCCGGCAAATACAAAGGAATATAGGATGCCGTACCAAGCCAGCTGTCCGGTAAGCGCGGCAACGGGAACATAAGCAGTAAAACCAATCGGGATTGCCGTCAGCAAAATAATTTTGATTGTTTTCGGCCAGATTCCGAGGGGAAATCTTCCTAGTCCGTGCAGGGTCCCCACCAGTTCATTGATGTTATCAAGGCGCAACCACCAAAAATTCAGGGTATTGGCCAATAGCGAGAGCGCATAGTTAATGACGATGGTGGCCATAAAGAGCAGGCCAGCCAATAGGACGCGGGTCGGAGTTATATTGAAATCAAACTTCCAGAATAAAACAATAAAAAGGATTCCCTCCAGGAGTAAGCGGTAGAACCCTCTCACCAGAAATATTTTGAGACTAACCAAAAAAAGGGGCGGCAGTGGTTTGGTGAGAATTGCGTCAAGGTCGCCCCGGACAATGAGCTCGGCGAGCGCCGGCAAGTTCGTGCCAAACAGCGTCACCCAGGCCTCATCGGCCATAATCCACCAGAGGGTCAGTAAATATACCATTTCTTTTGACCAGCCGGCGAGACTTTTGGTTTGGCTAAAAATGATTTCAATCGTAATGAAAAGCAGAGCAAACCAAAGCAAGTTAGTAATTAGTTTCACCCAAGTGTCACGGCGGTACTGGGCTTCATAGGAAAATGAATTAGACAGAAGCGTGCGATAGACAGTGAGGTAGTAAGTCAGCATATTTTTAGCCGAGTAACATCTAAATACCTGCCCCTTCATACTGACGCAAGCCGCGTCGCCAAACTAAAACGATAAGCAGCCCCAAAAACACCAGCCATAGTGCGATACTGAAGAAACCGGACCACAGTGCTAAGGGCGTTAGTTTATTAAGGTAAATTTGCAGGGGGAACCAAATTAGATATTGGAAGGGCAGGAATCCAGCGACTTTTTGTAGGATTAGGGGATAGAAAGCCAGCGGGGCAAGGGAGCCGGAGAAAACCGCTTCTAAGAGACTTTTTAGCTGTCCTAGGCCGGCGGTTTCCTTTAGCCAGAATGTCCCCAGCCCTACCAGCACTTCCAAGCAGAGCGAGAGGATAAAAGATAAGACTACCGCCACCGCAAATAATACCCAGGTGACTGCCGCTGCCGGCCGGCTGACTAGCTGGGGAAACTGCCAAGTCAGCGCCACTAGTAACAGGGTAGTAAAGGGCAAGTAGATCAGATGGTAACTCAGCTCGTGGAAAGCGCGGAAGAAAAAATAATTAAGGGGGCGGACTAAATGGCTATTGAGGTCTCCTTGCATAATGTCGGCCCGGATAATTCGGCTGATATGCCCGGTAGCGACAATATTGAGGTAAGTGAGGACAACGTAATAGCCGACAATATCAGCGCGGCTAAAGCCATGGAGGGTCGTCCGGTCGCCGTAAACGTGCAGCCAAATAAAAGGAAAGACCAGTACCTGCAGGCCGTCAACGATAAACCAAATGAGCACGCGGCCGCGGTACGCCAAATGGCGCATCGTCCAGTTTTTGAGCAGTTGCCAGTATTTGGACACAGATTACACGGATTAAAAAGGATTACACGGATTGCAATTTAGTTTTATCACGGCATTGGTGAATGGATAATAAGTACGTTAGTAAAATAATGCCAAGGACATGAAAAAGCGCCGGGGAAGTCAGATTAATTACTAAGAGAGCGCCCAGGGAAGTGTACTGCCAGCGGGGCGCCTGGCTCTTTTTTAAAATAATGAACAGATATACGATGAGTAATAGCCAGGTAATCAGGCCAATGATACCCATTTCCGCCAAAATTTCCAGGTAGCCCCAGTCAAAGTGCGGGGTGGTGATGTCGGTTTTGAAGACCGGGCTGAAGACGGTGACGGTATCGCCGAGGCCAGTGCCGAGCAGGGGATAGGCTTTGATTTTATCCAGAATTTTTGGCAAAAGGAGAAGGCGGCTAAGCGAGCTGTCCTCAATCTGCGGGGAAGCGATGCTTTGCAAGCGTAAGCCGAATAGTTCCCAGCCTAAACTTTGGCCGCGGCTGGCGATGAGGTGGATTGAGGTGAAAGAAACGATAAATATCGCTCCGGCTAAGATACCGTGAACCAGCCAGCGTTTCCAGTACGTTTTACTGAATAAAAACAGATAGCCGACCGCCAGAGCAAGCAGGTAAATGCGGGTGAGGTTGAGGGAGAGGATAACCAATGTCATTGCGAGCGAAACGAAGTGAAGCGAAGCAATCCCTTTGCCTACAGAGCCGGGTTGGTTCTGAAAACCAGTGGATTGCTTCGTCGCTCTTTCATCGCTCCTCGCAATGACACGGTGCAGCAGCCAAAGCATTATTGGAACCAAAATTAAGTGTTCGTTGAGTACCAACCGATAAAAGTTAAACGGCAATTCGGTAATTTTCCCCAGCGCCACGTCGCGGTACCAGTGGTAGTAGGAATCTTGGAGGGCGAAGAGGCCGGAGGAGAAGCCGATGAAGGTGAGGGCAAGGAGGAGAAGGTTGCCGATGATGGCGGCGTAGAGGGTATTGGTTACGATCTGAATGAAGCCGGTTTTTTTCGTCATTCCTATTGTCATTCCGACCGACCCCGACTTAGTCGGGGGAGTGGAGGAATCCCTTTTGCCGTTATTGGCAAGCAGTTCTTTCAGTGGAAAATAATAGAGTAAAAATAAATAGGGGATGGCGTCAGAGAAAATCAGGCGCAGGTTATGGCCGGCGAAATAGCCGCGGAGGGCGGCGATAAAAACAGCGAAATAAAGAAGCGAGAAAACAACGCCGGTCGTTTTATTTTCTTTGAGTAGATTTTTTAATTGATGGTCTTTAATTTTGTAGCCGAAAAAAATTAAGATTGAGGCTAAAAGTAATGTGGTACGTAATGATAATGGTCCAACTGCCAAATATCCGCCGGCCCCGCCGAGAATAATTTCCAGCGCGATAATATACCAGCCCCAGGCGTTTTTAGTGAGTAGTAAGTAGAGGGTAGTGAGTAGTATGGCGAGGCTGACGATGGTGTTCACCGGATTTGCGGCATAGAGCGGGGTTTCCGGGGAGAAGAAGTAGGAAAATACCCGAATCAGTATATATAGCACCAAGAAAAGGCAAAGTTGTTTGCGGGACAACATATTAAATCAGTTTTGCGCCATCAAAGTTTTTATAGCCTCGGCTAAATTCTTCCGCGCTCACTGCCTTTTTTCCTTCCCGTTGGAGTTCTAGTATTTCTACAGAGTCATCGCCACAGCCGATAAATATTCTACGATCTTTAACTCTTATCATACCTGGTGAAAGAGCTTGCCTCGAGCTTGCCGAGAGGGATTCCTCGACTCCGCCCCCTCGACTACGCTCGGGGGCTGCGTTTGGAATGACAATGCGGAGTAGTTTCAGCCGTTTATTTTCCTGCATCGTCCAAATTCCCGGCCAGGGAGTTAACCCGCGATACAAATTATAAATCTCCCGCGCGGATTGGGACCAGTTGACGCGGCCATCGTCGCGGGTGAGCATTTTGCAATAGGTAGCTTGTGAGTCGTCTTGCGGCGTAGGCGTAATTTTTTGGTGTATCCAATCCTGAATTGTTTGAACCAGCAGAGGAGTGGCGGCGGTTACTAATTTACTGGTGAGAGTCTCGGTAGTGTCATTTGGGTCAATCGGCATTTTGAGCTGGCTCAAAATCGTCCCGTGATCCATTTGTTCATCCAGAAGTATGAGGCTGACACCGGTTTCGGTGTCGCCCTTGATAATGGCCGTCTGCACCGGCGTGGGGCCGCGGTATTTAGGGAGGAGCGAGGGGTGGATATTAATTGCGCCATAGGGTGGTAAGTCCAGTATGGCTTGGGGGATAATCAGCCCGTAGGCGAAGACGACAAAAATGTCGGCACCAGGTAAGGCGTGTCGTTTTTCTGTCATTCCGAGCGGAGCCCCTTGGCGGGGCGGAATCGAGGAATCCCTTTTTAAACTCTCCGGCTGCCAGATCGGTAACCCAAGCTTTTTCGCCGTCACTTTCACCGGTGGGGGCGTTATTTTTTTACTCCTCCCTACCGGCCGATCCGGTTGGGTAACTACGCCCACCACTGTAAAACCCTGGGTAGTGGCCAGGGCGGTTAACACGGTGGCAGAAAAGTCCGTGGTACCGAAGAATAAGATAGATATTTTAGGCAGCTTGACTTGGTCAATTATTGTAGGCATAATTCTTTATAGGCAACCCAAAAAGGAGGAAACGCCATGTTGTTCAAAAAACAAACCAGCACTTTTACCTTCGCAGTTATCCGAGTCGATCCAGCACGTCAATATTGGTGCCATGTCTGCAAGCGAAATGGTCCCTGCATCAAAACGGAAGTAACTATTGAAGCGCAGATCGACGACAAGCGTCAGGTCAGTCACACACTTAATAATTTGTGTTGTGACATGGAAACTTGCCGCGAAACAGTGGAACGCAACCTGTTTGCCGCGGCACGTAGCTGGCTTGGTCAGGTGGCTTAAATACATGGCGGGCCGACGGTTCCGAGATTCCCCAGTGCCTTCGGGCCGGGAGGGGAGTTTCGCGAACCGTCGGCTTCGTTGTTTATTCACGCGGATATTTAGAATCGGGTTTGGCTTGTTCGGCGCGGTGGAGATCCTTCGCCTTCTCCACATATAAATGCCCCTGCAGATGGTCGCATTCGTGCTGAACAATTTTGGCAAAAAAATTTTCCGCGACAAATTGCAGCGGCTGGCCCTGCTTATCCAGCGCCTGCACCTTAATTTTAGTATAGCGCTTAATTTTGCCGAACATTCCCGGCACCGATAAGCAGCCCTCTTCGTCCCATTCCTCGTGCCGGTCCAGTTTTTCCCAGCGCGGATTCACCAGCACCAAATCCTCGTGCCGGTTAAGAGCATTGTGGGTTTTTACAATCGTGCATACTTGTTTACTTACTCCTATCTGTACTGCCGCCAGCCCCACGCCGTCTTTAACGTACATGGTTTCTACCATATCTTTGAAAAATTTTTGCATTTCCCGCCCGGTGATTCCGGCCGGGTCAACCTCTGCGGCGCGCTGATGCAGAATTGGATTGGGGTCAAGAACAATGTCGTAGACCATAGAATAATCAGAATGACAGTAGAGTATTGGGATTCAAATCCACTTTCCACTCGGCGGGAACGGCCGGTAAGATAGAGCGCCACTGTTCCTCCCAGTGAACGGGCGTTAATTTAATGATAATTACCCGGTAATGCAGGGTACGGCAGAGCGGGGGCACGGTGGGCAGAGCCTCGGCTATTTTAATCCTTGTCTCGGAGGCGGTCAATTGGCACAGCGTGCGATACAACGCCGCGGCGGCTTGGTCAGCGTCTGGTTCGGAGGCAAAGCCCGCGTAGAGTCGCACGATAAAAGTGTAAGGCGGATAACCAAAGCGGGCGCGACTGTCTGATTCCGCCTGATAAAATAATTCCGGTTTAGAGAGAGCGCGCCAGATTAAAGATTCAGACAATTTAGTCTGGAGGAAAAATGCCGCCTGGGTGGGCAAGCGATAGCTGGCATCACGCAGCGTCTGCCACCAATACTCGGTGGCCCGGAATTCCGGAATAAACTGGGGCGCATCAGCGTCCACTACTACCATTCCGGCTAGATTTTCCCAATTCAAAAAGGGCCAAGCGCGTTCGGTGCCGATAATCAGGCGGCTAGATTGCGGCGAAGAAGCGGCCATTAAAGCGCGGGCGCGCGCGCGCCCAAACGCCGTGTCGCGGTCCAGACGGATAATCGGCACTTCTTTCCCCACCAGCCGGCGCACGATCTGTTCCAGCTTTTCCGTGCCGGTGCCATAGTAGGCAAAATTTATTCCCTGGCAGCGGGGGCAAGCAGTGGGGAGTGGTTCGCTAACATTGCAGCGATGGCAAATCAGCCGGCCGTTTTTCTCGTGATAGGTAAATGTTTGGCGGCAGCGGGAACAGCGCCACACTTCCTGGCAATCGCGGCAAATGATAAAGGGAGTGGAGCCGCGGCGGTTAAGGAATAGAAAAATGTCGCCGCGTAGCGGGCGGCGCAGCCAGTCTTGCACGCGGGAGCTTAACGGACTGGTTTCTCCGGCACGTCTTTCTTCATTAAGGTCAATAATAGTAGGTAAGCGAAGAGGAGGCAGAGCGGGGACAGCCGGTTCGGTTGCCAGAGTAGCGTAAGTTTCCAGCGAAGGCGTAGGGGAGATTAAATAAAGAACGCTGCCCTGGCAGCGAGCGAGCAGGCGAGCGGCATCGCGGTTATGCAGGCGAGGCGCCATGTCAAAATTTTTATGGCTGGGATTGCCTTCGTCATCAATAATAATTGCGGTGAGTTGTGAAAAAGGCAGCCAAAAGGCGGCGCGGGTGCCGATTACTATCTGTTTTTCTCCGCGGTATACTGCCAGCCAGTGTGCGCTGCGCTCATTTTCTGTTAATTCTCCGGTATAAACCAGGGTGAGGTTTTTTATTGAGGCGGGCAGCAGACGGCAGAGATAATCGGCATCAGTAATTTCGGGGACGATGATTAAAGTTTGCCCGGGCGAAGGAGGGAGGGCGGCGGTAAGCAAAGCGGCCCGCTCTTCATTATGACGGTAGAGTTTGATAATTTCGGAAACGGGACGAGGGGCGGCCGGGGAGAGAGGAGGAGGCAGAGTTTTAAGCAGGGGTAATTGACGGGGTCGGAGCGAGGGGAGACTGAAAGTTAATAACCAGCCGAGCGAAGTGCGCGTCAGGTTGCTGATGGCGGTTAAAAATTTCAGCTGCGCTTTATTCAGTAAGGGAGCCGGGCTGATTATTTCTTTGAGCGGTCGTAATTTTTCGGGTGGTACCGTACTTTGATCGCTAAGATTGCGGATCACCCCTAAAATATCGCCGCCGCGGAAAGGAATCCGCACCAATTGGCCGGGCCGCAGAACATCCTCGTACTCCGGCGGCACGGCATAATCAAAAACCGCCACGCGGGGCGGCGTGCGGCGGGCGGGGATCACTGCGGCAAACATATTTTGGACTGTAGAAGAATATTTATCATTATCCGCCTAGTCGCTATCGCTATTGCTGGTAACTGCCTGGTTGGTCGCCCCGACTTAGTCGGGGCTCTCTAATGCTAACTGGTACTGGTATTTTTAATTCTTCTACAGTCCCATTTTATAGAGAAAAATTCGCTGTCAGGTATCCCACCCCGAAGGGCGCTTCGTAAGCGTATGCTTCGTAAGTGTAGTTTACATGGCGCAGGGCGCCGAGCAGTATTAAAATAGAGCGCAAGCCGCATTCGGCGGCCGGTTGTACGGCAGCCGGGTCAAGCTGCAAGAGCGCGGTAGTATTGCCGGTAGCCAGGCATTCCTGGACGGTAGCGTCAAAGGTGGAACCGGCCGCAGCAAATCCGGCCGGGGCCTCGCTGGAAAGGGCATGGGACAAGTCGGCGGAGGCGATCAGCGCCACGCGTTTATTGGATTTCATGATGGTTTCTTTCAGCAGAGTGCCAAAAGTAAAGTGAGTTTTGTAATCCAGGCGGGAAAATCCCAGGGGAATAATAGTAATACCGGAGAGATGCGGGGTAAGGAAATAAAGGGGAACCCCGGCGCCATAATCCAGCCGGCGCTCGCTAATCAGCACGGTGGGAATTCCTTCCGCTTTAGCGGCGCCGCGGATGCGGTGCGGCAAATCCGCCGTGCCCTTAAAAGTCAGCCTGGTGGTGAGGTCGCCAAAATCGCGCAGGTCGGTTTCCAATTCCGGCGCCGCGTTTACGGTAAAGGCATCTTCCAACAGATTGCCGTGGGGCGAAATAATTATCAGCAAGTTCGGTTTGGCTAGATACAGCTCTTCTTCCAGACGCGCCAGCGCGTTTCTGGTGGCGGTCAGTTTATCGGCCTGGTTCGCCCCGATGGTAGGCAGCAGCAGCGGGGGATGGGGCGTAATGGCGGCGAAGGCAAGGGACATATTGAGGAATAAAGGAGAAAGGAAAAAATTAAGGGGAAGCGGCGGCAATGGTAAGATTATTTTTGCTGATCCACTCGGCTAACCGGTGCGGTTCGTCAAAACGCTTTTTATAATTCGGATTGCCCAGCGTAATTACCATATATTGTTTTTTAGTGGCGCGCACCTCAATCAGCATTACCAATACTGCCTGGGCTTCGTCGGTGTAGCCGGTTTTGCTGGCGAGAATCCGGTAGGGCCGGCCAGAGCGCTTAATGAGCAGATTGGAATTGGCGAATTGGTGCGTCCATTTTTTATCGTAGCTTTTTACTTCGCGCAGTGTCACTTTGGTGGCAAACAGCGTCGCGCGCAGTTGTTTGTTTTGCAATACCCTGGTAAAGATTTTTAACAAATCACGCGCCGTGGATTTATTGCCGGCCGAGAGCCCGGTGGCGTCAGCTAGAGAAGTACTGTCGGCGCCCCATTCGGACAGCCGGCGGTTGACGGCATTAACAAATTCTTGTTCGCTGCCGGCCGCGGCGCTGGCGAGGATCGCGGCGGCATTGTTGGCCGAGCCTACCAGCATGGCGGTTAACAGATCGGTGCCGCGCAGCCGGTCGCCCGGTGCCAGCTGCAGATTGCTGCCTTCGCGGGCATGTTTGGTTTTATCGTAAGAATAGACGCGGGAGAGCGGAACTTTCCGCGCCGTTACTTCATAAGCGGTTAACAATTTAGTCAGAGAAGCAATGGGGCGGCGCGCGTCTATGTTTTTACCGGAAATAATCCGGCCGCTGGGATACTCGGCTACCAGGTAGCCGGGCAAATCAGTGGTAAACAGATCCTCTACCGGCGCGCCGGAATCGCCCAGGTATTTTTGTTTGGCGGAAAGCAGATTAGCGTTGATGAAAATCGGCTCTCCCTCCGGCACATAGCGCAGCGCCGCGGGCGCCACCGACAGGATATTGCGGCGCTGGTAGCCCAGGGCGACAAAGGTGTCATCGTCGGCCAGGCGGCGCTTTTTGCCGCCCTCCATCACATAAACTACTGAACTGTCTTTAATCTGCAGCAGGGTGCCATTGGCAAACGCTATGGGCAGGTCGGCCACCGGATAACGGCTTAGCTCCTGGCGGGTACGTTTTTCCACCGCCAGATTTTTAAAATTAATTTCCACTACCCGCTGGTCAATAATGGGGTAGAGGGTGCTGTCTTTGAGCAGGTAATAAGTATGGGGCAGATCGGTAATCCGATAAATTACGCCGGTCGGCGCCGTAGAAGAGGCGGTAATCGGCGTACCGGCGGCGAGTCCGGTCAGATCGATTTCACTCACCTCAATAATTTCATCGGGATGGTAGCCCAGCTTGCGGATTACTTCCGCCGAAGCAAAAGGCCGCAGAGTGTCGTTGTCTAACAGGTAAGTAGCGGCGGGGGTGCGCAGCAGCGAGAAATTGGGGAAATTGATTTCCGCGCCGGCTTGGTAACGCCCCAGTTCAATTTCCGGCACGGTGATGGCCAGTTTAGGATCCAGGCGGGTAATCAGAGCGGTTTTATTTTTGAAATGCCGTTTGGTGTTGTCTTGCACCAGCCAGTATTCGCCCGAGTCGACCGAGCGCAGCAGGGTGCCGTTGGGGTAGAGCTGCTCAAACCAGGTTTTCCAGATCCGCCAGAAATTGCGGTTGCCGTGCAGATGCGGCGTGTAGGTGTAAAGAAAAGCCGTGGCCCAGTTTTGCGGCGTTACTTCTTCATCGTCAATGCGGACGGGTGTGTCTTTTTTCTTCACTACTGGTTTATCTAGATTATCGTAATACCAGCGCATAATGCCGGCGGCGCCGTCCACTTGCAGTCCGAAGCCTTTGCGGCGCTGGATATTGGGGTCGGACAGCCGGCAGCCGTCGCACACCGCATAGCCGGTGGCCCAGTCTAGTTGTTTTTCCGTGGGGCGATCGTCGGTAATCAAGCTCTGCTCTTTCTGCAGCACCACCAGCAGATATTTGGGATTAATCTGGTAATTGCGGGCCGCGTCAGCGATGATATCAGCGGCATATTTAAGGGTGCCGCTGGCGTCGGCAGTTTGGTAATTGCGCAAATAGCTGCCTTTGGCATCTAGAAAACGCTGTACGTCGTCGCGGCTCCAGCTTTGGGAGTCCTGCAGTTCGGCGTCGGAAAGAATGAAATGCGGATTAAAATCCGCCTGGGCCCGGGCCGCCGGCACGGGCAACAGAGCAAGGCCATAGGCGATGATCAGCGCGCTGGCGGTTATTTTTCTCGCGGTTTGCATATCACCATCACTATAGCACAATTAGGCAGGCTTAACAAGATTGGTTCAATAATATGAGAAAGAGAATTCGTCTGCCGCGCCCTGATGCTAGCTGGTTTTTTATATTTCTACAGTCTTTAATATAAACTTACCCCCGAGTAGCCCCGGGGGTAACAGATTCAGGAGATGATTTTGATTTTGTTTTTTTCCGCTATAATCCGCACCGCGGCGCCTTCGCTAATGGTGCCCTGGATAATGGCCATCGCCAAGGGGTCCAGCAGTTCGTGCTGAATGGTGCGCTTGAGCGGCCGGGCGCCATATTCGGGGGAATAGCCGGCGCGCGCCAGGAATTTGCGGACACTGGGGTCAAATATCAGGGTCATTTTCTGCTCTTGCAGGCGTTTCTGCACTGCCTGCAGCTGCAAATCCACCACCTGCTCAATTGCTTTTTCATCCAGCGAGTGGAAAATGATAATTTCGTCAATCCGGTTTAAAAATTCCGGTTTGAAGTTTTCCTGCAAGGCTTCCAGGACTTTTTCTTTGATCTGCGTTTCTCCCTGGCGGCGGGTGCGGGCGCGGCCGTCGCCGAAGCCCAGCTCCCCGCGCTGGCGCAGATCCAGAATGGTTTTGCTGCCGATGTTGCTGGTCATGACGATAATGGTATTTTTAAAGTTGACGGTGCGGCCCTTGGCGTCGGTCAGGCGCCCGTCGTCTAAAATCTGCAGCAGTAGATTAAAGACGTCGGGGTGGGCTTTTTCTATTTCGTCAAACAGCACCACGGCATAGGGGCGGCGGCGGATGATTTCGGCCAGCTGCCCGCCTTCTTCGTAGCCCACGTAACCCGGGGGCGAGCCGATAAATTTGGCCGTGCTGTGTTTTTCCATGTATTCGCTCATGTCTATCCGTACCAGCGCCTCTTCGCTGTCAAACAAAAATTCCGCCAGCGTTTTGGCGAGCTCGGTTTTGCCCACGCCGGTCGGCCCCAGAAAGATAAACGAGCCGATCGGGCGTTTGGTTTCGGCAATGCCGGCGCGGGAGCGGCGGATGGCATTGGCCACCGCCGCAATCGCTTCCTCCTGACCGACCACGCGGGCGGACAAAATTTTCTCCAGCTCCGCCAGTTTTTCGGTTTCGCTGCGCAGCATCTTGGTCACCGGAATTTTAGTCCAGCGCGCCACCACCGCCGCCACCTCTTCGGCCGTTACTTCTTCTTTCAGAATGCCGTGGGCGCGCTGCATTTCGGTAAGGTGCAGTTCGGCGGTGCGCAGGGTGCGCTCTTGGTCGGGCAGCCGGCCGTAGCGGATTTCCGCCACTTTCTGCAGGTCGCCCTGGCGTTCGGCGATTTCCGCGCGCTGTTTCAGCTGGTCGATTTCTTTCTTGGTGCTGTGAATTTTGCTGATAATTTCTTTTTCGTTTTTCCAGCGCGCCTCCAGGGCGCTCATGTTTTCCTGCAGGTTGGCCAATTCCTCTTCCAGGTTGGTCAGGCGCTCTTTAGCTTCCGGGGCAGTTTCTTTGGCCAGCGCCCGTTTTTCAATTTCCAGCTTGATTTGGGTGCGTTTCATTTTATCCAGCTCTTCCGGCATGGAGTTAATCTGCAGGCGCAGGGCCGAGGCCGCCTCGTCTACCAGATCAATCGCTTTATCGGGCAGGAAGCGGTCAGTAATATAGCGCTCCGACAGTTTAACCGCGGCGACAATCGCCGCATCGGTAATGCGCACGCCATGGTGCACTTCGTATTTTTCTTTAATGCCGCGTAAAATTGCTATCGCATCGTCCGCCCCGGGTTCTTCCACTATTACCGGCTGGAAGCGCCGCTCCAGGGCCGCGTCTTTTTCAATATAGCGCTGGTATTCTTTTAAGGTAGTAGCGCCGATGGCATGCAGTTCGCCGCGCGCCAGCATGGGTTTTAGCATGTTAGAGGCGTCCACTGCGCCTTCCGAGGCGCCGGCGCCGACAATGGTATGCAGTTCGTCAATAAATAAAATAATCCGGCCGCTGGCGGCATTAATCTCTTTCAGCACCGCTTTCAGGCGCTCTTCAAATTCGCCGCGGAATTTAGTGCCGGCTACCAAAGCTCCCAGGTCCAGGGAAATAATTTCTTTTTGGCGCAGAGATTCGGGCACATCGCCGTTGACGATGCGCTGGGCCAGGCCCTCTACAATGGCGGTTTTGCCGGTACCCGGTTCGCCGATCAGCACCGGATTATTCTTGGTGCGGCGGTTTAAAATCTGCATTACCCGGCGGATTTCGTCGTCGCGGCCGATTACCGGATCAATTTTTTCCTGGCGCGCCAGCTGAGTCAGGTTTTTGCCGTATTTTTCCAGGGCATTGTATTTGGCTTCCGGGTCGGGGCTATCCGCTTTTTGGTTGCCGCGTACGCCGGAGAGCGCTTTCAGCACTGCTTCGTAAGCAACGCCGCGGCGGTTAAGCGCTTCGCTGATCGGATTTTTGTGGGCTAAGAGCGCCAGCAGCAGATGTTCCAGGCTGATATATTCATCGCCCATTTTTTTGGCTTCCTGGTCCGCGGCCTGGAACAGATACACCATTGCTTGCCCGAGCATAATCTGCCCCACGGCCGCCTGCCCCGTAGTCGTTTGGCGGGGGAGGGCGCCGATTAGCTGTTTGGCGTCGCCTACCAAAAGCGGCAGGGGAGTATTCAGTTTTTGCAGCACCGTTACGATGATATTCTCTTCATCTTCCAAAAGCGCCAAAAACAGGTGGGGCGGCTCCACCTGGGCCTGGCCGTATTCATTGGCTATCCGGGCCGCGGCCTGAATCGCTTCCTGGGATTTATGGGTAAAGTTCTGGGGATTCATACTTGGTTTGAGACTGTAGAAGAATACTAACTATATCGTTATCCGCCTGGGCGCTGTCGCTCTTGCTCGGCCTGCCTGGTCGGGCGCGGCAGACACTCTTTGGGTGCTCTCCCGACTTGAGATCGGGATGCGCGCCCAAAGACACTCGTCTGCCGCGCCCTGATTCTGACTGGTTTTTCCAATTCTTCTACAGTCTGAATTTGTCACTCTATAGGTGAGAGTGATAATAGAATATCAGACTGGTAAAATTTGTCAATAGATGGTATTTTAACACAGATTTAGACAAATTTATATGGATCAGCCAGTATTGGGGATTCGTCTTGATTTAGTAAATCGCGCCGCGGCGCTTGCCCAGGCCCGCATGTTTTTAAACCAGCCCGGTCAATACCGGATTTATACTCCTAACCCGGAGATGATAGTCTTGGCGCAACAAGATGAGCAATTTCGGGAGGTGCTTAATCGCGGCGATCTTAATCTTTGCGACGGGGTGGGGCTCTATTGGGCCGCGCGGTTTCAGGGGGTCAGAGGCTTACAGCGCATCACTGGTACGGATTTTATGCTTGATCTTTGCCGGTTGGCAGCCGAGCAGGGGAGAGGGATATATTTGTTAGGATCGGGGAGTAGGGAAGTAGTTTCCCGCACTGCCGGACGTCTGCAGCAAATGTTTGCCAATCTGCGTATGGTTGGTTTTAATCCGGGTCCGGCGGTGGATGCCAAAGGAGAGGTGGCGGAAGCGGAAGCGCGTATTTTAATAAATGAGATTAAGCAAAAGCAGCCGGAGATTCTTTTGGTGGCGTTCGGCATGGGCAAGCAGGAGAAGTGGATTGACCGCAATCTGGGTGCGTTACCCAGTGTTAAAATTGCCATGGGAGTAGGCGGGGCGTTTGATTATTTAGGGGGGCGGGTAGGGCGCGCCCCTGGACTTTTGCGTAAATTAGGGCTAGAATGGCTGTACCGCTTAATTCGCGAGCCCTGGCGAGCCAGGCGCATTTTTAATGCCACGGCGAGGTTTGTGTATTTGTATATTAAAAGAAGTTAGCGGAAATAATGAATTCACTTTTACCAATTGACCGTTCAAAATTATTCTGGTAATTTACTTACCTTATTCATTACCCATAACATTATGACTAAACATGAGCCATGGTCGGACTGGATGTCAGAAGCAGACGCAGCTCGTATGTATGAACTAAGCGTGTTCATTACACAAGCTGTAACAGATAAGGGCATCTCAATAGACAATGTGCGAAAAGCGCAGGCCGAGATGGATACAATATCTAAAAAATATCCGGAAATGATAGAACTTGGAGAAAAACGCAAAAGAAGATAAATTACCAGAATAATTTTGAACGAAAAGTGAATTCATTACATCCGCTAACAGCACGATATGCGGTTCAAGAAAAAGCGCGTAAATGATTATCAAAGGATGCGCTTTTTCTTTCACCCAAATTTACCAAAATAATTATTAGATTTTTAATGGAATTTTGGCAAACTTCGCATATCGGCAACGTTAAGTAAAATAAATTTTATTTTAGTGCCATGAAGACAATTATTCTTGCATCCAGCAGTGAGTTCATCGCCTCCACTATAGATAATTTTTTGCCTAAACCTTTAAGCGAATCTAAGGTTCTTTACGTTACTACGGCGTCAAAAAAAGTAAATGATGATAGTTATGTCGAAAAGACACGGCAAAAAATTGGTGAGTTGAGCTTCTCCTATACTGAAATTGATATCGCAGGTAAAACCGAGGAAGAATTAAAAAAGGCACTTACCTCGTGTGATATAGTTTACGTCGAGGGCGGAAACACGTTTTATCTGCTAAAGGCCGTCCGTGAAAGTGGCTTCGAAAAAGCTGTTAAAGAGGCCATGGATAAGGGAATAGTTTACTGGGGTGTAAGTGCTGGTTCATATATCGCATGTCCTTCAATAGTCATGGCCACCTGGTCTGACCGCTTCGACAGGTTTGGCGTCACGGACTGGTCGGCAATGAATCTCGTGCCTTTTTTAATTAAGGCCCACTACGCTCCCAAGTATCTGGACTCGATAAAGAGGAATGCAAAGGATTTACAACTTCCGATGCGCATGCTAAATGACAATCAAGCAATAATTGTGCGGGACGGAGAAGTCCAACTCATTGGCGAAGGTGATGATATTACGCTATAAGGTGGTAAACCAACGACGAATAAAATTTACAATCGTTAGCGCTGTTACGTTAGAAACTTGGATCCAAGTGATAGATTTAAAAATTATGAGAAACAATAGCAATCAAAGCTCATTAACCAAAGACCCCGCTGGAGCGGGGCTTTGGGCGTGGACCCGACCGGAATCGAACCGGCACCACTGCGTGTCAATGGCAGTAATGCTACCATTACACCACGGGCCCGGGGCACGCAGGAAACAGTGTAACACAAAAGAGCACCTTTTACAAGGTACTCTATTGTTGACACGCAGTGATTACCCATGATGTTGGGCATTACCGCCATTTGATTTAAGTGTAGCAAAATTATTTAATAATGTCAAGGAGTATATTAAGAAGTTATCCACAAGATAAAAAAGTTATGATCCGCACCCGTTTTGCTCCCAGCCCCACCGGTTTTTTGCACGTGGGCGGTTTGCGTACCGCCCTGTATTCATATTTGGTCGCCCGGCAGGGGGGTGGGACGTTTGTGTTGCGGATTGAAGATACGGACCGGGAGCGGCAGGTAGCGGAAGGGACGCTGAATATCTTAAAATCTCTTTACTGGGCGGGAATTATTCCGGACGAAGGAGTCAAACTTGATGAAACCAGCGATCCGGATGAGCCGGCGGTGGTGCAGGAAGGGGATGGCGGCCCATATATTCAATCCGAACGCCTGGCCATTTATCAGGAGCACGCGCGCCGGCTGATTGAACTCGGCCACGCTTATTATTGCTTTTGTTCGCCGGAACGTCTGGCGCAATTGCGGGAAGAGCAGGAGCGCCGCAAACTTCCTTCGCGGTACGACCGTCGTTGCCGCAATTTAGAGCCAGCGGCCTCGCTGGCGCGGGTGCAGGGCGGGGAGGCCAACGTGATCCGTTTGGCGATGCCGCCCGAAGGACTAACGACGTTGTCCGATTTAATCCGGGGGGAAGTGCGGTTTGAGAATAATTTGCTGGATGATCCGGTGATTTTGAAGTCCGACGGTTTTCCCACTTATCATTTGGCGTCAGTAGTGGATGACTATTTAATGAAAATTACCCACGTTATTCGCGGCGAGGAGTGGCTGCCGAGCGCCCCCAAGCATCTGGCTTTGTATGCGGCGTTTGGCTGGGAGGCGCCGCAGTTTGCGCATCTGCCTTTAATTTTGAATCCAGACAAAACCAAATTAAGCAAACGGCAGGGCGACGTGGCCGTGGAAGATTACCGCGCCAAAGGGTATTTGCCGGAAGCGCTGGTGAATTTTATTGCTTTTTTGGGGTGGAATCCCGGAGGCGAACGAGAGCTGTTTACCTTGGATGAATTGGCTAAAGAGTTTAGTTTAGGGAAAGTCAGCAAAGGAGGCGCCGTATTTAACTCGGAAAAATTGAATTGGTATAATCGGGAGTATTTGAAACGGATGCCGTTGACCGAATTATTAGAACGGGCGAGATCGTGGCTTCACCCTGTCATGCCGACCACGATTCAAGATGAAAAGTGGCTGGAGCAGGTTGTCGCTTTGGAAAGAGAACGAGTGACGACGCTGGCGGAGTTGCCGGCGACGGTGAAATTCGTGTTTGAGTTGCCGGAGTATCCGGGAGAGTTGTTAGTTTGGAAAAAAAGCACACGGGAGGAGATGCAAAAGATTTTGCCGGAGCTTAATGAATTGCTGGTTTCCCTTGATGATTCATCCTGGACTAAAGAGATATTAGAAAAGAGGGTAGGGGAGTGGCGGGAGGCGAAAGGTTACAGCACCGGCAGTGTCCTGTGGCCCTTGCGGGTAGCCTTATCGGGCCAGCAAAATTCGCCGGGGCCGTTTGAAATAGCGGCCGTTCTGGGCCCGGCTGAATCACGCCGCCGGCTGCAGCAGGCGATTGATAAAATGAGGTAATATGTTTCGTCATCGCTGGTTGGTCGTTTTATTATGTAGTGTTATTGCCCTGCTGGGCGGCGTTTCTTTGGCTGTTGCCCAAACTGCTGGCGGCCCGCGCGCGGATATTGAATCATTAAATAAAGAAATTGAGGCGCGTAAGGAAAAAATTAAACAACTGGATGAAACAATCCAATCCTATCGCAAAACCATTAACCAAAAACAGACCGAGGCCGTGTCCCTGCGCAACCAGTTGGCTATTCTGGATAACCGGATTGCCCAGCTGAACGCCGAGTTGGAGCAGACCCAGGAAAAAATCAAACAGGCCACTCTGGAAATTGAAGCGCTGGAGCTCTCAATAAAAGAAAAAGAAGAATTAATCGCGCGCCAGCGCCGGGTGATTGCGGAATTGGTGCGCCAGATTAATGCCACCGGGCAAAAGAATACCCTGGAGGTGCTGTTGACCTACAACAGCCTGGCCGATTTTTACAATGAACTGCGGCAGACCGAAGTGGTATATGCGGATTTGGGACGCGCCGCTAAAGCAGTGCGCCTGGCCAAAGAGGAATTGGAAGCCAAGCGCCGCCAGGTGGCGGAGCGGCGCGCCGCTTACGCTAAACTTAAGGCAGAGCTGGACGGGAAAAAAGAAGATATTGTAGAACAAAGCCAATATAAGCAGCAAATTTTGATTGCTACCAAATCGTCGGAAGTGAAGTATCGGACGCTGTTAGATAGTCTAAAGCGCCAATACCAGGTGATTGAGAATGAAGTGCGCGGTTTTGAAGCCGAGGTGCGGCGCAAACTGGCGGCCCAGGATAAGGAGCTGCCCACCGGCGACGTAGTGATGAGCTGGCCGATAGAAAGCCGCTATATTACGGCGGGGTTCCACGATCCGGATTATCCTTTCCGGAAAGTATTTGAACACAGCGGGGTGGATTTGCGCGCCAGCCAGGGCACGCCGGTAAAAGCCGCGGCCGCCGGGTATGTAGCCCGGGCGCGCCGGTGCACGCTGGCCTCCTGCTATAGTTATGTTTTGTTAGTCCATACCGGGAATATTTCAACGTTATACGGACATTTGAGCAATGTGGCCGTGGCGGATGATGCCTTTGTTAATCGCGGCGACGTAATTGGTTATAGCGGCGGCACGCCGGGCACCGTCGGCGCCGGGCCGTTTGTTACCGGGCCGCACTTGCATTTTGAGGTGCGCCTGAACGGCATTCCGGTGGACCCGATGGGATATTTGTTGCAGTAAAGCAGGTGATAGTTATGATTTCAGTTCAGCGGGTCATCAGCGGAATACTAACTAGTTATGACCAATATCAGCCGCTCGGGAGTCCGCGCCCGGAAATTCTGCTGTATCTGCACGGCTGGCGGTCGGAAAAAAATTCTTGGCGGCCATTAGCGGAACGTTTGGCTGATTGCGGTTGGGGCGGCTATGCCCTGGATTTGCCAGGCTTTGGCGGTACGGCCGCTCCGCCTGACGCTTGGAGCTTGGGCCATTACGCCGAATTTATTAAGCAATTTATTGCGGCGCTTTCGTTAAAGCAGGTTTGTTTGGTGGGGCATTCTTTTGGCGGCCGGATAGGCATTAAACTGGCGGCCGGCGAGGCCGCGCTCTTTTCTAAGCTGGTGCTGGTGGGGACTCCGGGAGCAACTACTCGCGGCCAGCGCTGGCGGGTGGTAATTCTGAAAAGTCTGGCGTCTTTGGCAAAGCCGCTCTTTCGCTGGCCTGCTCTGCGGGGAGCGCGGCACCGGATATATCGCGCTATCGGCGCGGAAGATTATTTGGCGCGCCTGGATTTGCAGCCGACTTTCCAGGCGGTGATTGGCGAAGACTTAACGTCGCTGCTCCGGGCAGTGCGCCTCCCGACGCTGCTCTTGTGGGGAGAGCGCGATTTAATTACCCTGCCCGCGGTAGCCGCCCTGATGCAGCGCCGCCTGCCGGAAGCCCATTTAGCATTGATACCAGGGGCCGGGCATTTTCCTTGGCTAGACAATTTGGAGCGGAGTGCGGAAATTATCAGGCAATTTTTACCGTCCGGTAAACTTTAAAAGTTTATGAAGTTTTGGCGCGCCCCTTACCGGGCCATTCAATACCATCTTTATTTGCTGCAGCTGGAAAATTACGAATTATCCCGGTTTTGGCAGGCGCTCTCTGGCAAAGGAGTATTGCCGCCGCGCGCGCCTTTCCGCAAGCGGTTGATCATTACCCCTAAATTAGCGGCAGTAGGGATTTTAGGGATAATTTTGCAGGCTGGTTTTGCCGCTCTCGTCGCCGTCATTTTTGCCGGTTGGCAGGGGTGGGGGAGTGCCGCGGCAGAGATTTTTTTTATTGTCGTTTTTACCTTGTTATCTTGGGAATACGCGATATTTGCCACCGGGGCGGTGGGATTAATTATTCCCTGGGATCGTTTTATTAAATTTATTATTGTTAATCAGGCGCGACGTCGTTTAGCGCGGGTTAAGCCGCCGATTATCGTGGGCATTGCCGGCAGTTACGGCAAAACCACCATGAAAGAGGTGATCGGGACAGTTCTTAAAGGAACCAGGCAGGTATTAGTTACTCCGGAAAACATTAATACTCCCTTGGGCATTGCCCGGCTGATTAACCGGCGGCTGTCAGCTAATACCGAAGTATTGGTAGCGGAAATGGGAGAGTATTACCGGGGCGATATTGCGGAGATTTGTAAGCTAACGCCGCCCACCGTAGCAGTAATTACCGGCATTAACGAAGCGCATCGCGAACGCTTGCGCTCGGCCGCAGCAGCCGCGGAGACAATTTTTGAAGCAGTGGAACAGTCAACACCGGACGCCCTGGTGGTGCTGAATGCCGACGATGAATTGGTGCGCCAGGCTACGCCGCGCTGGGTGAAAGATCGGCGCGTCGTTTGGTACAGCGCTTACCATCATCCGTTGGCCGCTTACCAAGTGGGGGAGTGGCGGTTTGACCCGGCGGCGCTGACGCAGCATTTTACTTTACAGAAAGAGGGTGAGGCGCCGTTATCTTTTACCACTAAGCTCCTCGGCCGTTATGTAATAGGCAATGCGATGGCGGGGCTGATTATTGCCGAGCAGCTTGGTCTGCCGCGGTCAATCGTTCCGGCGGCGCTCGCGGCGCTGCCCCCCCTGCCGCATCGTTTAGAGCCTCGTTATAATGCGGCGATGGATATTGTGGTAATTGATGACACCTATAACGGTAATCCGGCAGGCGCGCGCGAGGCTTTTAATTTATTGCAAGAATTTTCCGGCCGGCGCAAATTAATTATCACGCCTGGGTTGGTGGAAATGGGCAGCGAAACCGAGCGGGTGCATTCGCAGTTAGGAGAGGCAATGGCCCGGGCCGCCGATGAGGTGCTGTTGATTAAAAACAGCGTGACGCCGTTTTTGGCCGAAGGGTTACGGCGCGCCGGGCACCTGGCTACTAACATTCATTGGTTTAATTCGGCGCCCGAAGCGCACGCGGCAATAGTGCCCTTCCTAAAAAGAGGGGACGTTATTCTTTTTCAAAACGATTGGCCGGATAATTATGCTTAGTCAGTTGCGTCAGTGGTTTTATCGGCTGAAGGCGCCGCGCCGCCCTTATCGGTCGCTGGTTGAGATAAAAATTTCGGCGGGAGCCTTACGTCGTAATTTAGCAGTCTTCCAGATTCGCTACCCAAACCTGGCCTTTGCCCCGGTGTTAAAAAGCAATGCTTATGGCCACGGATTGGCTTTGGCGGCGCGGATTCTTGAGGCGCTGCCGATCCCTTTCCTGGTAGTGGATTCTTACTTTGAAGCATTATTATTGCGCCGCGCCGGCATTCATACCCCGCTGTTAATTATCGGTTATGCGAGTGATGAACAACTGGCGCGGCCAATATCTAATTGCGCTTTTACCATCAGTAGTCTGGATCAGCTCAAACGTCTGGCAGAATTACAGCATCAGCGCTTGGTTATTCATCTGAAAATTGATACCGGCATGCACCGGCAGGGGATAGCGCCGGCTGAAGCAGGAGAGGCGATGGCAATTTTGCAGCGCTCGCCGCGGTTAAGGCTGGAAGGCATTGCTTCGCATTTGGCGCAGGCCGAAACCGCCGATGATAATTTTACCTCCGGGCAGATTGCCGCCTGGAACAATTTAGCAGGGGAGTGGCGCCGCGCCTTTCCGGATCTGCGTTACGTTCATTTGTCCAATACCGAAGGCACCCGCTGGAGCAATCAGATTGACGCCAACCTGGTGCGCTTGGGGCTTGGCCTTTACGGGTATCGCCTGCGGCCGGATTCTGAATTAGGTCTAACGCCGGCGCTCTCCCTGCATACCGTGGTGACAGCCGTAAAATCAGTTGCCGCCGGCGCTCAAGTTGGCTATAATACCACTTTTACGGCGCCGCGGCCGATGCGCCTGGCGATTCTGCCCTTAGGGTATCACGAGGGGATAGACCGCCGCTTATCTAACCGGGGAGTAGTGAAAATCGCCGACCGATTTTGCCCGATTGTGGGGCGCGTCAGCATGAACATCACCATTATTGATGTCAGCGCGGCGCCGGCAGTGCGCGAGGGCACGCCGGTGACGGTAATCAGCGCTAATCCGGCTGATTTAAATTCAGTAACGGCCATCGCCGAGCAATGCGGCACGATTCCTTACGAGATTTTAGTACATTTGTCGCCCTCCTTGCGGCGGACAGTAGTTGATTGATTATGAATCAAACCATTGGCGTATTTTTTGGCAGCCGCAGCCCGGAGCATGACGTATCCATTGTTACCGGGGAGTTTGTCATGCGGCGCTTGCGCGATCTTAACTACCGGGTAGTGCCGGTATATATCGGCAAAGACGGGCAGTGGTATATTCAGGAACAATTGGGAAAGCTTAAATTTTTTACCAACGATGCATCGTTTTCTGAACAACTGGCTGGGAGCGGCTGGAATCGGTTTTATCTTGATTTAGAGGCCTCCCGCGGCAAGTTGGCGTTCTGTACTAAAGGATGGCGAAAGCGCACGGTAGAAATTGATTTAGTTTTTCCTACGGTCCATGGCTCCGGCGGCGAAGACGGCACCCTGCAGGGTTTATGCGAAATGTTTCAGGCGCCTTACGTGGGGTGCGAGGTGGCCGCTTCGGCCGTGGCGATGGATAAGGTATTAACTAAGTTGATTCTTCAGGGCGCCGGGATTCCCACCGCTAAGTTTATTTTCTTCACTAAGGCTGAATTTAACCGCGAGCGGGCGGCGATTCTGGCGCGGTTGCGCCGCGAGCTTAACTATCCGGTGATAGTAAAACCGGCGCGCTTGGGTTCATCGATCGGCGTAGCCAAAATAGCCGATCCAGATACTGATGCTTTGGCTACCAGTATTGAAGTGGCTCTTCAATATGACCATAAAGTATTGATAGAACAGGCGATTGAACCAGTCGCTGATCTGACGGTTTGCGTGTTAGGCACGGAACCAGTGAGATTGTCTTTAATTCAGCAGTCGGTTTTTTCGCGCGCAGTATTGGATTTTACGGCGAAGTATTTGGAAGAAGGCGGTACCCAGTTAGGGGGGAAAGATACCTCGGTAGTAATTCCGGCGCCGCTCTCGCCAGAAGTAACCGAGGCGATTAGCGAAGTGGCACGTAAAATTTTTCGTCTGTTAGGGTGCAGCGGCATTGCCCGGGTTGACTTTTTGTATAACCAGAAAACCGGGGAATGGTTTGCCAACGAAGTAAATACTCTCCCGGGCACGCTGTATCATCATTTGTGGGAGCGCTCTGGGGTGCCGTTTGACGAAGTTTTGCAGACCTTGATAAAATTAGCCGCCGAGCGGGCGCTGGAGCGCCGGCGTTTGGTCTATAGCTTTCCTTCGCAGTTGCTGACGGCCGCCGGCAGTTTAAAGCTGGCCGGCAATAAACTCGGGCTTTAGAGCCTGTCTAACAAGTCCATTTCTGCTGCCAGTCGCCAATTCCGGCTGCAAAAAACTCATCGCTCGTCGGCGTATATTCCATATACACCTCCTCACGCTTCGTTTTTTTCGCTCGAAATTGTCGCCTTTCGCTACGAAAGCGACTTATTAGACAGGCTCTTAGATTTATATGGCTTTACCACGTTTAACCTTAATCCTAGGCACGGCCCGCGCCGGCCGCCGTTCCGAGGCGGTGGCAAAATATCTGCAGGAGATATTACAGGAACGCTCGGATTTGAGCGTGGAATTCGCGGATGTGCGTGATTATCTTTATGGGCACACTATTCCTCCCTGGGAAGAAAATCCGGTTACTGCCCGCTGGCGGGAATTAGTGGCGCGCACGGACGCCTTTTTGATTGTGGCGCCGGAATATAACCACGGCTATCCGGGTGAGTTAAAAATTCTGCTGGACGCCGCGGCGGATTCCGGCGGCTATCACGGCAAACCAGTGGCTTTTTGCGGAGTGTCCCAGGGGCTAATCAGCGGGGCGCGCGGGGTGGAACAGCTGGCCGGGGTAGCGCGCGATCTGGGTTTGGTAACAATGCGGGCCAGTCTTTATGTCGCCAATGTTAATAGTTTTGCGGAAAAATCCCGCGCCGAACGCGACGAAAAATATCGCGAATCTTTAGATCGCTTAATTGCCGCGCTGTTTGAGCATCTTCCCGCCTTCCGCAAGGGGAGCGCCCTATGAGTGTCTGCCGCTCCCAACCAAGTGAGTGACCGCAATAGCGACAGCGACCAGGCGGATAACGATTATCGCTGGCATTCTTCTATAGTCTTATGATAAACAGTTATTCTTAATGAAATAGAGATATGTCAAAGTCGGTGGTTCGCTGCCTTAATTGCGGCGAAAAGTTCAAAGCAGGAGTTAGTCGCTGTCCTCACTGCAGCCAAAATCAGGAAAGTTCGCCGGAGAAAGCCCCGGGGGAAACCAGCGGTAATTGGTTAGGCGTGAGCGCAGAAGAAATGAGAGCCAGATTGCGCCAACAGCGCGCTGCCTGACCGGTAAGCATTTATGTCATCGCTCTTCCCCTATAAAACGAAAGCTTCCCATACTTTATTTGATCCCGGTAGTCACCGGCCGTTTCGGATCAGCCGGTCGCGGATTGATCGCTGGTTAGAATGCCCGCGCTGTTTTTATCTGGAATGGAGAAGGGGAGTGGGGCGGCCGTCAATGCCGGGATTTTCGCTTAATAACGCGGTAGATGCCCTCTTGAAGAAAGAATTTGATATTCACCGCGCCCGGGGCACGGCGCACCCCTTAATGCAGGCCTACGGCCTGGATGCAGTGCCGTTTGACCATGCCCAAATTGATGCCTGGCGCGATGCCCTGCGCCGCGGCGTTACTTATTTGCATCCGCCGACTAATTTACTGATTACCGGCGGCATAGATGACGTCTGGAAAAATGCTACCGGCGAGCTGATCGTAGTAGATTATAAAGCCACTGCCACCAGCCAGCAAATCAGTTTAGACGACGGCTACAAAAGCGGCTATAAAAAGCAGGTGGAAGTGTACCAGTGGCTGTTGCGCCAAAACGGATTCCCGGTGTCTCCGGTCGCTTATTTTGTGTTTGTCAACGGCCAGACCGATCGGGAGGCGTTTGACGGCAAGCTGGAATTTGATATTCAGCTGATTAGCCATACCGGCGATGACCGGTGGGTAGAGCCGGCAATTTACCAAATTCACGAATGTCTGATGAACGATAATATCCCGGCGGCAGGGAACATCTGTGAATATTGCGGCTACCGGGCTGCCGCAGCACAGGCGACCGGAGAGAAATAATCAGAAATTCACGGGGCGGCCCATTCTTTTTGAACGGATAGATTTTCGGCATTTTCATTTTTGAGCATGACTTTTTTCCACCAGTTATAATGAGGAGATTCAGTATCTAAATTTAGAGAAGCCGGAGTGTGGGACTGGCGGCGGGCAGCGATTGATTGATAGTCCAAGGTAACTGGTTTAGTAAAGAGCGGATGATCTTGCTGGAAGAGTTCAGCGAATTCTGGGAATGCAGTGGTAAAATTATTCAGGTAAGAGCGATAATAATCGGTGGGAAGAGTAATGGTGCCGTATTTATTTATTAAGGGCGTAACAAAACGGCGGTTGCCCGCAAAAATTTCGTGCAGCGCCTCGCCAAAAGCATCAAATTTATCCGTCAGTTTCATTAAACGCGCTTCCGGGGTTTTTAATTCTGCTGCTTCTCTCAACAGGGCGCGATAAGAATAGTCGCCGAGCCGCTTCGGAAAACGTTTGGCGAGTAAGTCAATGGCGTTGAGTTCTTCAGTCTTAAGGGCGGCTAGCTCGGCAGGAGTCATTTTTAATTTATTGCCCATTTCCACATCGCCGGTAATGATTTCCGGGTCATCATGCACCAATGCCAATAATTGCGTGCGGCAAGCATCAAAAGATAAGCCAAAAATTTGTTGAGCAAGAGGTAATAGCGGCTGGACTAAAGCCAGGACGCGGCGCGAATGAATTTTCAGATCAGTGCGGTAGAACATTGGCCGGTAACTGGCATAACGCGTAATTTTTTCAAGTGCTTCTGCTCGACCAGCAAAGTTAATGATAGAATGGTGGATAAGCATAGAGTAAGGCTTTTTTTGTTCATTTGACGCCAGTAAACGCGGGATAGCGTGTTATCTAGCAAGCAAATTTTACAAAAAATTTGAATAACCAGGGAGAACAAAATAGCTGGTAAGAGGTCAGCTATTTTTTGTTTCCCCGGTGGAATTTTTGGTGGATATCACGCAATCGGCGATTGGTAATGTGGGTATAAATTTGGGTGGTAACAATGTTTTTGTGCCCCAGTAGTTCCTGCACCGAGCGGACATCAGCGCCTTGTTCCAGCAAATCAGTGGCAAAGCTATGGCGGAGCGTATGGGGGGTGGCATCTATTGGGAGGCCAGCCCGGGCGGCATAAGTTCTTACCAGGCGCTCTACCGAGCGGGCTGTCAGCCGCCGCTCGCTGTCTTTAGGCTGATTTTTGCTATAGCTGATAAAGAGGGGAGGAGAGAGGTCAAGTTGCCTGGTTTGCAGATATTTTCCTAGCCAATGCAAGGCGCGCTCGGAAAAATAGACGGTACGCACCGCGCCGCCTTTGCCGGCAATGCTGATTTCCAGCGTTTTATATTTGCCTTTGGTAATAGCCGGAATATCAAAGCTACGTATATTAAGCGACGTTAACTCAGAAACCCGCATCCCGGTAGAAAAGAGGACCTCCAGAATAGCGCGGTCGCGCCCGCCTTCTTTAGTGGTAACATCGGGGATGTTCATTAGCTTCTCTATCTGCTCATAGGATAAAAATTTAATAGTTTTTTCTTTTTCAGTTAATTTAGGCAGTTTAATCTTATCTGATGGCAAAGCTTGAATATCGCGATCGGCAAAATAGGCCAACAGGGCGCGCAAAGCAATCAGGTAATAGTTCTGAGTAGTTTTTTTGAGATAATGGCCGCGGGCCTCTTTTTTCCGCGATAAATAAAGGCGATAGTGCCAAACCTGCTCCGAGGTTAATTCATGAGGTTTAATTTTGTTTAGCTTGTTATCTTGCAACCATTGTTTAAACATTTTAAGAAAGTTATGATAATTTTTGGTAGTGAGGGGGCTTAATCCTTTTTCTACTTCGCAATAATCCAAAAACGAGGGGATCTCTTGAATAAGGGAGGTGGCTGATTTATGCATAGAAAGTCGCTTAATCTATCTTATACGACGTTAGAAACACTGAAATTAAGGCCCAGTTTCCTTTCTTTTTCTTTCTCCCCTACCCCCCGTTCAACTAGTAGAAGATGAGACTGTAGAAGAATGCCGACCATAATCGTTATCCGTCTGGTCGCTGTCGCTATTGTTGGAAATTACCTGGTCGGTCGCGGCAGACACTCTTTGGGTGCTCATAAATAATTGCGCGCCCAAAGACACTCGTCTGCCGCGCCCTGATGCTAACTGGTTTTTTCAATTCTTCTCCAGTCTTAAGATATCAACGCCAGAACAACCGATCGGCAAAGCGCACGTCAATGTATTCCTGGGGTTTTTGCTGTTGGAGTAAAAGCTGCAGATTGGCTAATTGGGCGGCGATTTCTTTATCGGGCTGAAAGCGGATTTGGTAGCGGCGCGGGGAAAAAGCAATGACTCCGGCCCGCGGGTCCTGTACCGTATAATAAATCCCCTCTCCCCTGCCCGGGGCGAAAGACTGGTGCCACTCTGCCAATCCGGCAATAAAATCAGCGGTAAAAATTTTTTCTCCGGTTTCCGTAGTGGTAGGCGTACGCTCATCAAAGATAACCGGGTAATCGCCATAGAGTGTTTTTAGCTTGTTCGTATCCGGCGCGTAGCTGGCAGGCCGGGTGGTGCTGGCATTATTAAGTTGAGTCGGTGGCAATTTCCCCAGTGGCGTAGTGGTAACGGTAGTGGAAGCCGAAATAATCGGTGAATGTTCCCCCAGTTTCTGCCGCGCGATTCCCTGTTCGTCTAAAAAAAAGTAGGCTTTTCCCGTATCGTAGATTGCTCCTCGGGCGCGGGGGGAAAAGGTTATTTTAAGCGTGTGAGGAAAAATTCGTTCCGCGGTAACGGCAAAAAGCGGGAATTGATTTTCCAGCCGGGCGGCTAAAGTGCGTTCCCGCAGAAGAAAATAATTGGTGGGAGGCAGAAAATTTTTAATTTCAGCGTTGGCGAGAACGGCCTGCACAGCCGCGGCATCCGGCGCGGCCGCTGCCCCGAGAGTAATAATCCGTTTAATTCTAAAAAATGGCAGGAACAGCAGCAGCCCGGCCCAAGCAATAATCAGGATCAGCAGGAGGCCGCCGCGCTTTAGGATCGGCGTTAAATTAAAAGTCCAGGTTATTCTGGGGTAAAACCCGGCGCCGGCAGCGGCATTATGCATTCGCATCAGGCGCCGGCGGTTGCGTAAACGGCGGGTACGCAGCCACCAATGGCTAAACGTTGATCCGGGCTGATAGCGCCGGAAATGACGTGGCGAACGAAGCGATCGCAGACCCGCCATAAATGGAGAGAGATAAAACAAAATAAAAAAATTCCTAGGGTTTCTCTAAATTAAGTATACCATACTTTTAATAGTTTTTTAAGCGACGATTCCAGCGGGGCGAGGCTAATCCCAAGTAAATCTTCCAGCCCTCTCCCCTATTCCCGGGGCTAGTTATGCACATTAAGATTGTGCTATACTATGATAGTAATTAATTATTAACTTTATTTTTATGAGATTACGCCTTTGGCTAACGGGAATCGGAGGGATTTTAATTATGGCGGGAGCGGGCTGTGTTAAATCTCCGGCTTTGACGCCGGCGGGAGGGGTTCCTCCGGCGAGTGCCCCCCAGCCCCTTAGTCAGCCGGTTTTAGAGGTTAAAGACCAGGCGGTAATCAATGATCAGGTAGTAGTGGAACGGGTGGTTTCCGCGGCGTCGGTTTGGGTAGCAATTCACCGAATGGCCGGCAACCAAGCCGGCGAAGCCGTTGGGCAGCTGTTAGTGAGCGCCGGGGAAACCAAAACTTTTGCGGTACCGGTACAAAAGTCTAAAATTACCGATGAATTGACGGCCATGTTGCATACTGACCGGGGCGTGGTCGGCACCTGGGAATTTCCCGGCGCCGATGCTCCGGTAGCCGGCCCGGACGGTAAGCCGGTGATGGTTAAGTTCAGGATAATTAAGAGTCCGGTTCCGGCCGGGGCGTCGTCCCGCGATCAGGCGCGGCAGGTGAAATTAGAAGCGAAGTTAGATGCGATTGCCGAGGCGGCAACGGCATCTCCTGCTCCGGTAGTAATAATGATGGAAGCCAAACAATGGGAATTTGTGCCGGCTATCGTACGGGTGAAAAAAGGCGCGCGGGTGCAGCTGAAAATAAAGAGCGTAGACGTAAACCATGGATTGGGATTGCCGGAGTTTAATGTCCGCGCCCAGCTGGCCGTCGGGAAAACCACCACAGTATCGTTTACCGCCGATCAGACAGGCAGTTTCCCTTTCTTTTGCACGGTCTATTGCGGCGAAAAACACGGTGAGATGCGGGGGATGCTGATAGTGGAGGAATAAAAACAAACACCCCGACTTAGTCGGGGTGTTTTGTTAAGCGGCGGGCGGTTTAATGCGATCAAAACCAAGGTAACTACGTAACACTTCCGGAACCATTACGCTGCCGTCCGCTTGCTGGTAATTTTCCAGAATGGCAATTAAAGCGCGGCCGATGGCAAATACCGTGGCGTCATTCATGTGCACCAGTTCAGTTTTTCCGTCGCGGCGGCGCACTTTGGTATTAAGGCGGCGCGCCTGATAGTCGGTCATTAAATCCGCGGTATGGGTTTCCCGGTATTGATTTTGGCTGGGCAGCCAGGCCTCCAGGTCAAGCTGGCGGAAATCCGGCAATCCCATATCGCCGGTGCAGTTAATTACTACCCGGTAAGGAATTTGGAGCGACTGCATCAGAGTTTCCTGGAGCGCTACCAGAAAGTCCTGCTCGGCTTCCGACTGTTCAGGCACGGTAAAGGATTCAAATTCCAGCTTATCAAACTGATGTACTCGGAAAATGCCGTGAGTGTATTTGCCGTACGTGCCGGCTTCTCGCCGGAACGCCGGAGAGAATCCCACATAGCGTAACGGCAGTTTAGCTTCGGGAATTATTTGGTCCAGATGCAGCGGGCCTAAAGTATGTTCGGCGCTGCCGACCAGGTATAAATTATCGCCGGGGATATGGTAGCGCTCTTCCCGCGGTTCTAGGCGCGCCATTTTAGCCATCGTTTCTTCTTTAATAAGAGCCGGCGGAATTACCGGAATAAAGGGCGTGGGAGGAACCGCCAGGTTATTTTTAGCGATTACTTCCTGCAATTTTACCTGATTGATGACCAGGGAAAGGGCGTGCTGGATGAGGGCAAATTCCAACAGCGCTCCGGCGCCTTTAAGATAGCTAAAGCGCGCGCCGACGACGGCCGGAGCGGTAGCCACATCAATAATATCCAGTGACTCGCC
This sequence comes from Candidatus Magasanikiibacteriota bacterium, assembly GCA_016189025.1. Classification (GTDB taxonomy): domain Bacteria; phylum Patescibacteriota; class Patescibacteriia; order Magasanikbacterales; family GWA2-37-8; genus JACPGS01. The sequence continues at coordinate 40,134 of JACPGS010000027.1, forward strand.
CAGCGCCAGGTGATCGCGCGGGGTAAAATTAAATTCAGGCGGCGCGCCCCACTGCCGCAGCACCTGATTAGCAGTGTCGCTCTCCCCCACCGGCACGCTGGGGTGGGTCAAATTAGGCAATTTTTCCAATACTTCGTTTACCGCGCTTTCTTTTTCCTTCAGGAGTTCCTCTAAATTTTTAATTTCGTCGCTTAACTTTTTTAGCAGAGCCAGTTCTTCCGCCGTCGGTTTTCCGGTCGATCGTTTATTACGCTCGGCGCGCAGGTCTTCTACGGTTTGTTTTAATTTCAGCCGTTCCGCATCCCGCCGGAGTAAATCTTCCAAATCAACTTCCGCCTGGCGGCGGCGGCAGTTTTCCGCCACCAGGGCAGTTTGTTCGCGCACTAGTTTGATGTCAATCATAGGAATGGTTAAGAGGTTTACCAATCAATATAGTTAGTTAAAATTTTTTTATTTTCTTTTAACATGGGGTGATTAAGGGGCAGTAAAGGCAGGCGCAGCGCCTGGCGGAGCGTACACCAGCGGGCGCGGTGAGATTCCGCGTCAAGCGTCGCCAGTTTTCCTTTCACAACGGTGCAGATAAAGAGGACGACAAAAACCTGATAACCGTATTTTTTTTCCCAGCGCGAATAAATTTTCGGCAGGCGTTCCGCTATTTTCACCGTTAAGCCGGTTTCTTCTTTAGTTTCTCGCCCCAAGCATTCCTCTATCCCCTCCCCTATTTCCACGCCGCCGCCCGGGAATTCCCACTTGCCGTTAAACTGGGGCCGGGGATCGCGGCGTTGCAGCATCAGTAGCCGGCGGTGGTTAGCCACCATCGCCACGGCCACCAGCATCTGGCGCGGTTCTGGCGGCGCTAGCTGCGAGGTGGTGAATAATTCAGGATGAAACCCGGGTAAGCGGCGGATTTGCCAGCGTTTATTTGCCAGCCGCCTTAGGGAAGCGACAAAAAATTTTTGATCGTAACCTAAGGCGATGATATCCGGTTTTTCTTCGCTTACTACCTGCATTTTATCATCATTATTGCCCAGCCGGATGCGGTCGGCGATTTTTAGTTTGGCCAGGCGCCGCTTCCTTTCTTGCTCGCTGTGGCGCGGCCAGCGTCCTTTTAAGGCGCTGACGGTTTCATCGCGAGCGACGATTACCGTTAAATGGTCTCCTAATTTTTTGGCTTCTTGTAAAAAGAACAGGTGGCCAGGATGTAAAATGTCAAATGTCCCGAATGCCATCACTTTCTTCATAATTATTCTGGTTTTGATTCCGGGCGCAAGGTCGGGAACATAATTACCTCTTTAATATTATTGGCGCCGGTGAAGAGCATTACCATCCGGTCAATGCCGATCCCCAGGCCGCAGGCGGGCGGCATGCCGTGCTTAACAGCCTCCAGATAGTCGGTATCGGTCTGGTGCGCTTCCCCCAAGCCGGCGCCGGCCCGTTTTTTTTCGGCAATAAAGCGCTGTTCCAAATCAAGCGGGTCGTTGAGTTCGCTGTAATTATTGCCGATTTCACTGCCCAGCGCAAAGGCTTCAAAGCGTTCGGTAAAACGGGGATCAGCGCCCCGCTTGGCCAGCGGCGAAACTTCCACCGGATAATCATAGATAATAGTGGGCTGTATCAGTTGTTCTTCCACCAATTCTTCAAACGCCAAGGCCAGGATTTCTCCGGCCGAATTTTTGGCGTTTAGTTCCTGCTGTTTTTTAGAATCGGTAATCCGGGGCTGGAGGGCGGTTTTTGCTTCGGCCGCATTCCCGGCCAGATCAAAATTAACTTGGCCGATGGTGCGCACCGCTTCCACTAAAGTCAGCCGGCGCCAGGGACGGGCAAGCTCAACCGTCAATTCGTTATGCTTTATTTGGGTAGTTCCTAAAACTGATTGAGCGCAGGACTCAAAAATTTCCTCAAATAAATCCATGCCGTAGCGGTAGTCGGCATAGGCGATTTGCGCTTCCAACATGGTGAATTCCGGGTTATGATCGCGATCAATCCCCTCGTTGCGGAATACTTTGGTAATTTCGTATACCTTTTCTAAGCCCCCGATAATGGCGCGTTTCAGGTACATTTCATCGGAAATGCGCAGGAAAAAATCCGCGCCGAGCGCCTGATGATGAGTGATAAAGGGGCGGGCGAAGCCTCCGCCGTAGACCGGTTGCAAGGTAGGCGTTTCAATTTCTAAGAATCCTTGGCGGTCTAGCAGCTGGCGTAAGGCGGCAATGATACGGGAGCGCGTGCGCAACCGCTCCCGCACCGTTTCGTTCATAATCAGGTCCAGGTAGCGTTTACGGAAACGCGCTTCAACGTCGGTTAGTCCGTGCCATTTTTCCGGCAGCGGCAGGAGCGCTTTCGCCAGCATCGTATAATGGTTTACCCGTACGGTAATTTCACCCTTTTTCGTGGTAAACATTTCTCCGGAAACGCCTACCCAATCCCCCACCTCAAAATTTTTCAGCCAAAATTGATAGTCTTCTTTAGCGAGGGTAGGCGATGCCAAAGCAATCTGGAGTCGTCCGCTGGCGTCTTGCAGCTCGCCGAAGCATAATTTGCCCATTTCGCGTTTGGCCATTAACCGCCCTGCCACTTTTACGGTGGCTCCCGCCGGGGCCTGCCTCGCCTCGGCCAGCGTATGGGTACGTTCGCCGGTAGCCGGATAGGGATTAAGGCCGGCGCGTTGAATTGCTTGCAAATGGGCGAGGCGTACTTGGTCTTCTTTAAACAACGTCGGGTCAGAACCGATCATATTTTCGCAGTCTCAAACTTGCTTAATTTCTAAAATTTCATATTGGCTTGAGCCGGCCGGGGTTTTTACCGTTACCGTATCCCCTACCCGGTGCCCGAGGAACGCTTCGCCGAGCGGCGATTCGTTGGAGATATAGCCCTGGGCCGGATTAATTTCCTGGGGGCCGACAATGGTATAGGTGCGCAAGGTAGCGCCGGTTTTAACTGCGATGGTATTGCCGATCGTTACGACGTCGCTTGGCTGGCTGACAATAAGTTGCGCATTGCCCAGGATATTTTCCAAATCCTGCAGCTGGCCCTGGGCCCAGGACATTTCTTCGCGCGCCTGGTGGTATTCGGCATTTTCCGATAAGTCGCCCTGCTGTTTGGCATCGTCAATGCGGCGGGCAATTTCCGGGATGGTTTCATCTTTGAGCTGGCGGTATTCTTCTTGCAGTTGAGCGAGACTATGAGCGGTAAGATATTGAGCGCTGTCTTCCATATAATAATAGAGGCGGGAATTAAGATTAAGTATCGGTTATCATACCGCAAGCAGCCGGGTATTGTCAACGAGAATCGGTGAAGTCTTTGGCATAATGCCGGCTCCACCAGGCCAACCAGTTGCGGGCGATGGGAAGAGCGGCGCTGGCTCCCTCGCCGCCGCGCTCTACCAGAACGGTAATGACAATGGCCGGATTCTGATAAGGCGCATAAGCAGTAAACCAGGCATGAGTGGGTTCCTGGGAATGCCACTGCGCCGTGCCGGTTTTGCCGGCGCTGGCAAACGGCAGCGTCTGCAGCGCCTGGCAGCTGCCGACGGTAACGCAGGCGCGCATGCCGGTTTGCACCGCCGTAATGCTGCCGCCGGGCAAGGCCAGCGGCTTGGTCTGCCAGGCGGTGCGTTCGGTGGTTTTGCGCACCGGATCGGTTATTTCCTGAACTAAATGAGGGGTAATTAAATTACCGCCGTTGGCCACCGCCGCGGTCCAGCGGGCAACCTGCAGCGGCGTTACCAGAATATCGCCCTGGCCGATGGAAAGATTATAAGTATCCCCGATATACCAGGATTCTTGCTTGGTTTGTTTTTTCCATTCCGGCGAGGGAATAAATCCGGCGGCCTCGCCGGGCAGATCAATACCGGTAGGTTCTCCTAAGCCGAATAGCTGTAGATAGTGGCGCAGTTTAGTTATTCCTAAACCAGGAAAATTTTCGTGACCGCCGCCGATATAGTAAAAAAAGGTATTGATCGACCAAGCCAAGGCACGGGTAAGGTTGCTAGGACCGTGTCCGCCGGCTAACCAGTCGCGGAAAATCCGGTCACCGGCGCGGACAAAACCGGTACTGATAATGGTGGTATCAGCCCGTACAATCCGCTCGGCCCAGGCGGCGGCGGCAATTATTAATTTAACGGTGGAGCCCGGAGCGTATTGTCCGGCAAGGGCGCGATTGAAAAACGGCTGATCGGGGTCCGCCAGATAGCGGGTATAGACGTCATTGGTAACCGCGCCGGAAAAGTCGTTATTATTAAAGGCAGGCAGACTGACCAAAGCCAGAATCGCTCCGGTCTGGGGATTCAACGCTACGGCGGCAACGCGCTGGCGCCCTGGTTTGTATTGTTTTCGCGCCTGATTTTCCAGCTCGGTTTGCGCTAATTGGTCAATGGTAAGGCGCAGGTGGCGCCCTGGTTCCGGCGGCTCGGTAGCGAGCACTGCTTGTTCGCGCCCCAGCGCGTTTACTTCAATTTTTTTACGTCCCGGGCTACCCCGTAAGACCGATTCATACTGGCGCTCCAGCCCGGCGCGGCCTACCGTATCGGTGGGTTGATAGGGGGCAGCGCTGTCGGCCGCCAGTTCCGCCGGCGTAATTTTTGCCAAATAACCCAGGAGATGCGATAAACTCGGCGTGCGGGAAGCGGCCGGGTAAGCGCGCCGGCTGCCGGTGGTAATCAATACGCCGGGCAGTTCGGCGCTTTCCAGGTAAAGTTTAAGGGCGGTTTGGTAGTCCAGATTTTCTTTGAGAATAATGGTTTCAAAACTATAAGAGCGCCAGGTTTCCAGCTGGTTGGTGATTTCCGTCGGCGAGACGCCGGTAATGGCGGCCAGGCGCTCTAACAACTGCTGGCGTTCCGGCAGCCGGCGCGGTAAATTATGAGGAATGATGGAGAGCGAAAAATTGGGAATATTTTCCACTAAGGCTTTTCCCGCGCGGTCAAAAATAATGCCCCGTTCCGCCGGAATCGAGCGCAGGCGCAGCCGGTTAGTTTCGGCCAGCTGGCGGTAATGCCCGCCGCGCAGCAACTGCAGCTGAATAGTGCGCCCGATTAATAAAAATAATAATAATGCCAATATTGCCAATAACCAGCGTTGCGGCCGCCGGTTGAGCGAAGTGTCCAGGGTGCGCACGGCGCGGTGAGTAACTAGCGCACCGGGGAAAGATTCCTCCACCCAACGCTTACGGTAACGCCCGTTCACCTGGTTGGAATTAGCAATTTTAGCCAAAAAAAAGCGCCACACAGGTTTTAAGTAAGGGGAGAGGAGCGAGGAATATAGGAAGGATTAAGCCGTCGGGAGAATTGGCGTAAAATGGCAGTGATGACTCCCAAACTAACTCCGGTGATAAGGATTTCGGCGGAAAATAATTTCAGATATTCCCCGCTGGTGTAGGCCGCGGCAGGGGAAGAGGTAAAAACGGCAGTCAGTAAATAAGTAGTTAAATAACTTAAACGGCCGAGACCCAGACCAATCAGGGCGGCGCTGCCCAGAGAGAGCGGCACCGCCGCGGCAAAAATTCGTTTGCCGATCCATTGGTAGATTAACAAACCCAGCAACAACGCGGCCGTCTGAGCGCCGTAGAGATTGCTGTTAAATGATTCTGCAGTGAGGCTGCTGATTAGTAATAACCAAAGGGCGCTACGGCGCGATTCCAGGCTGATTAAAGCGGCTGCCAAAAAAAACAAATTAAGGGTAACCCAGGGGAAGGGCAGCCACAGAGACAGCCCGAATTGGCTAATAATTATCAAAGCCGCTCCCACGGTATATTGTAAGAGGCGCCAGCTGAATTGCACAATGGTTTAATTACTATTGGTTGCGACCAGCCACAAATAAAACACCGACCGTCGTTAATTTTTGAGTATCGCTCCCCGGGGCGACGGTAGTTTGTTGAAAGGGTTGATAGGCTTCATTTTCAATTTCCGCCACGGTGCCGATTAGTAAACCCCGCGGCAGGCCCGCTTCCAGACCGGCAGTTATTATCTGATCGCCGATGCGTACCCGCTCGTTGCGGGGAATAAATTTCATTTTTAATCCGGCGCCAAATCCCCCTTCCACAATGCCGCGGCTGCGCTCCGGATTCAGGATCAAAGCGGCAATTTTACTGCGATGATCCTGCAGCAGGCGGACGACTGAAGTTCGGGGGCGGAGTTCGGTGATTTTACCGATTAAAATCCCTTCGGGCGAGATGGCGGCGCTGCCCATTGTTACGCCATCTCTCCCCCCCCGGTCAATAATTAGAGTTTGTTCGGCAGTAGCCAGCGACTGCCCGATTATCCCGGCGGCAACCACGGTAGTGGTGGGAGTGGCAAATTTTAATAAAGAGCGCAGGGCGGCATTTTCATCCCGCAGCAAATCTCTTTCGGCAACGGCTGCCAGCAGCGCGGGACGGTTGTTTAAACAGCTTTGCAGGGTGGTGCGGGTGATGGCGCAATCCGAGGGAATTTGTCGTTTGGTAAGGGCACTGGCGCGCCAGGCGCGCAGGAAACGGGTTGCCGGGGCAAATAACTTTATTACTCCGTCGGTAAACGCGCCAGACCAGCCTAAAGCATGAACCCCGATAGCGACGCCAACAACTAAAATAACTAGTAGCGCGGGGCGATTAACGCGCATATCTATAATAATATTCTATTAACGCGAGCGTTTTCCCAGTTCAGGGAAGACCGCCACTTCGCGGAGCAATTCTGGTTCGTCCAGCAGAATCCCCGTGCCGCGTACCACGGCGGTCAGCGGATCATCGGCCAGGCGCACAGGAATTTCCAGGGCGCGCTGAATCAGCTGGTCTAGCCCGCGCAGCAGGGCGCCGCCGCCCGAAAGTAGCAGCCCCCGCTCGTGGATGTCGGCCACTAATTCGGGAGGAGTAATTTCCAGGATATCTTTAATGCTGTCAACAATGGTACGGAGCGATTTAATCATCGCTTCGCGCACCTGGGCATCGTTAATCATTACTTCGCGCGGCAGTCCGGTTATCAAATCGCGTCCGCGCATGGGAAATTCTTTGGTTTCTTCCCCGGATACGGCGGAGCCGATTTTGATTTTTATTTCTTCCGCCTGCCGTTCCCCCAGCAGCAGATTGAAAACGTCGCGGGCGTATTGGACGATATTGCGGTTTAATTCATCGCCGGCAATTTTAATTGATTTGCGCGTAGTAATGCCCGAGAGCGAAATGACGGCAATTTCCGAGGTGCCGCCGCCGATTTCAATAATCATATTGCCCACCGGTTCGCGAATCGGCAGGCGCGAACCGATGGCGGCGGCCATCGGTTCTTCCACAATCCATACCTCGCGGGCGCCGGCGTGCGTTACCGCATCCTGAATGGCCCGCAATTCCACCTCGGTGATATTAATGGGAGCGCCGATTACCACTTTGGGCCGGGATAATACCCCCGGGGTGGCGCCGTGATACACCTGTTCAATAAAATAACGGAGCATTTTTTCGGCAATTTCAAAATCGGAAATAATCCCGCCGGTCAGGGGGCGGGTAGTAATAATGTGCGGCGGCGTTTTTCCCAGCATGTCTTTGGCTTCCTGGCCGACGGCCAGGATTTGTTCGGTGCGGGTATTTACTGCCACCACGCTCGGTTGGTTGATGATAATGCCGCGACCCTGGACGTAAACCAAGGTATTAGCCGTGCCCAAATCAATGCCCAGTTCCTGGCGCCAGCGCTGCCATAGATTAGTGATCATAAGAGGCCGGAGAGCGAGAGCGACGCGTGAACCTAAAAATTAATAACCCTCCCCCCAGAATCAATAGTCCGCTGAACCAAGTTGCCAGCCCCTGGCGCAACAGTATCAGGAGCAGTAAAACTCCCGACGCAATTGCCAATCCCCGCCCGGCGGCCTGGCGCGCCGGTTGGTACCGGAGCGGCGCGGCGCGGTCGCGCGGGAATTCTCGGGATAGGCCAATGAGGATGGTGCTCCCCCCGATGAAAGCGAGCAAGCTCGCGTAAAAAAGAATAATTCCTAACCGGCCGCTTTCATCCGGATTTACCCAGACTAAAATCAAAACCCAGGCCGCCAGGCTGAACAGCGTCCCCAGGGTTAAAACCAAGCAGTATTGGCGCCAGGTCATAGTTAAACGGTATTTTAGCAGGTGTTTATTGGTTTGGCAAGGCGGTCTGATAAGTTAAACGTCGCACCAGATTTTGGCCCAAACGCCGATTAATTGCTGCCATTAATTTGGTCGCCTGTAATCTGGTTTCCTGGGCTGCCGCGGCACTGGCACAGGAAAGCGCCAGGGTACCCTGGCGGAAGTAACGGGGCACTACGGTTGATTGGAGGGCGCCGCCGGCTACAATCAATAAACTGGCGCGACTGGCCGCCAATACTAATTCGGCAGTGATTTGTTCGCGGTGGGTAGTAGCGGAAAATTGGCGTAGTAGTCGGGCCAGGGGCTCCATCATAAGGGACAAAGGTTAGACGCGGAATTCGCAGATATCCCGGAAGGGACAGCGCTCGCAAACAAATTTGCCGGGGGTAGCGGTAAAATCTTTGGCCTGAATCCGGTTAATCGTGTTAATCAGTTTGTCCTGAAGTTCCTGCAATTCAACCGCGTCGCCGAGAAATGAAGTGCGCTGGTTATCATCTAGATAATAGAAAGTCAGTTTGCCCGGCCGGCCTAACGGCTGGTATTCCGGCAGCTGCGCTACCGCCAGCTGGTAGATTAGCAGCTGTTCTTTGTCAGCGGCGTCCAGGGTTGCTTTAGGCGTTCCGGTTTTGTAATCAATAATTTCCAGGGTGCCGTCGGGTTGGCGATCAATCCGGTCAATTCTTCCCTGGATCAGATACTCCCCTACTCTGATTTTAAACCAGCTTTCCAGGTAAGCCGGCACGATCCAGTGGCCAGCGGAGGCCACGTAAAAAATTTTTAAGATGGCTTTCCCCTTTTTATAATATTCCTCCCGCTGGTACGGGCTGTCATACCAGTCAGGAATCCAGCTCTGCTCGTATAATGCCAATAATTCTTCTAAAGAGGGTGCCTTAGGGCCGGGAGTGGTTTCCGGTTGACTTGCCGGTAGGAGGTGAGCCGGATAATTAAACAGCGAAGTTTGCTGGACATTATTAAGGGCCTGGATTTTTTTATAGAAAGCAAACAGGGTATTATGAATAGTCTGGCCGAAACTAAAGCTGGCATTACCCTTCACCGGCAGGTTTAGAATATGAGCCAGTTTGTATTGATAAGGACAAGTGGCGTAAGAGCGCAACTGGGAAAAAGAAAAGACCCGGGGCAGAGTAAAAATAAATTCGCCCGGCGGGGTGACGGCGACGGTGGTTGGGGGCGGGGGCGGTAGCGATGATTTTTGAATAACTGGCGGAGTAACTCCGGAAGAATATCCTAATTCAGCCAGGAATCGGCTGATTTTTTTGGCGCGGATTCCTCCGTAATTACCGGCGCTGGTAAAATACACCCGCTCCTTGGCGCGCGTGATTGCCACATAGAATAAACGCCGTTCTTCTTCCTGGTGGCTGTCCCCCTCCGGCAGCTGTTCTTTAATTAAAGCAAGCGGGATCTCAATTCCGTCTCCGCGGTAACGAGTAGGAAAGCGATCTTCCACCAGATTGACAATGAAGACGTATTTGAATTCCAGACCTTTGGCCGCGTGGACCGTTAAGATATTCACCGAATCAGGCGTTTCGGCCGGCTGCCACCCCCCACCCCGATCTCCGGCGGTTAACACCAGATTAAAAGACTCCAGCCAGTCAGCTACTCGGGCGCCGGGGTTCAAAGTCTCCCACTCCGCCAGCTCATCAAAGAATTCTTTCAGATAATAAATTTGACGGATCGCTTCTCGGTTCCCCTCTCCTTCCTCGTGAGTTAAATAACTCAAATAGCCGATGGTGGCTAAAAAATTATAGAGAATCACCGAAGGTTTTTCTTGCCGTTGTCTGCTAGCTCCGGCCTGAATAATTGCCATCAGCCGGGCACCGGTATTTTGTCCGGCGGGAGAGAGATTTAATTCCGGCGCCCGCTGCAGCGCTTCGTAGTAAGAAATTGATTTTTTTTTGGCGAACAGGGTTAATTTTTGCAAATCGGGTTCCGGAAATGCCAGGAACGGCAGGCACAGCAGGCGGAATACCGCCGGCGATTCGTGGTAGTTATCCAGCAGTCGGAAATAATTAAGGGCGTCAATCATCACCGGCTGGCGATAGAGGCCGCCCGCCGCCAGATATTCATAAGGGATGCGCCGGGCCTCCAGGGCATTGATAAAGGGATCGGCGTGATTATTAGCACGCACGAGAATGGCAAAATCATCCCACGCCGCTTCCGGGTCAGCTTCCTTGAGTTTTATTATTTCCTTAATTACCAGTTCAGTTTCGGCGGCGAGCGTGGGGGCGGCCAGGTGCGTCAGGCAAACCCCCCGAGTGGCCGGGTGTCGGGCAGCTGATTTTAGCTGTTTAGTAATGCCTAATTTTATTTCCAGCCGATCCGGGTTATTATTTTGGATTAAGGTATAGGCCGCGTCCAGAATAGGCTGGCAAGAGCGATAATTTTCGTTTAAGACGATTTCTTTAGCCGACGGATAATCGTTTTTGAAGTGCAGAATATTGGAAACGCTGGCCCCTCGGAAAGCGTAAATGGATTGGTCGTCGTCGCCGACCACGGTAAGCTGGGGAGCGGGGGCGGGTGCGGCCCCAGTCAGTAATTGTACCAGGCGATACTGGGCCCAGTTGACATCCTGGAATTCATCTACCAGGATATATTTGAATTGTTGCTGCCAGGTTTGCAAAATCGCCGGCCGTTCGGTAAATAATTTTACGGCGTAATAAATTAAATCGCCAAAATCCAGCCGGGCATTGTCTAGCAGCAGTTGATTGTAGATATGGTAGGCGTTGGCAATCTCGGTGAGGCGATTCCTCTCTTCCACGTTCATATCGCCCTGATTTTTGGTGGAGGCTTCGGCGTATTCCAGATATTCCCGGGGTGAAATTAATTCGTCTTTGCATTTAGAAAAATGTTTCAGCAGTTCCCGCAAATGCCGCGTGGGGTGACCCAGCGGGCGGTAGTAATCCAGCTTTAATTTGGTTAAATTTTTATGCAGTAGAATCCAGGCCGCGGTTTCGGTAAGCAATTGAAATTGGTTGCTTAAACCGATATCCAGGGCATGGCGCTCCAGAATATTCTGGCCGAAAGCATGGAAAGTGGAGATGGTGAGCGCCGTATAGCCGGTATTAATCAGGCGGTCTACCCGTTCCTGCATTTCCGCGGCGGCTTTGTCGGTAAAGGTCAGGGCCAGAATTTCCTCCGGTTGGGCAAGTTTCCGTTCCAGCAGGTAGCAGATTTTACTGGTAATTACGGTAGTTTTACCGGTGCCGGCCCCGGCGACAATCAGCAAGGGACCAGCCGTATATTCCACCGCCTCCCGTTGCGCTGGATTGAGATTGGTAAAAGACATAAAAAGCACCTAGAGTGGTGCTGGTAGTATAGCGAACCAGGAGATTTTGTAAATCAGCCGATGTTATGGATTTTAATTTTCTTATATTTTTGCCCCACCCGCAGGCGGGCTAATTCTTTTTCCAACTTCGACGCCAGCGCAGTGTAGTCTACGTCATCACGATGTCGCGCTTCGGACATGAGTTTTTCGGCGCGGGCTTTGGCCTCTTCGGCGCGGGTAAGGTCAATGGCGGCGGCGTGTTCGGCGGTGTCGGCGAGAATTACTACCGAGCCGTCCGGCCTGACTTCCGCAAATCCGCCGGAAACGGCCAGAGTTTGTTCCTGACTATCTTTAATATAACGTAATTCTCCGGGCTTAAGCAGAGTAACCAAAGGAACATGATGGGGAAGAACCGTAATTTCCCCTTCTACGGTAGGCAGGCTGACTTGTTTAATTTCTTCAGAAAATACCGGACGTTCCGGGGTGATGATTTGGAATTTCATAAATGACAGATCAGGCTACTTCACTTCTTCAATTCCACCTTTCATATAAAACGCGCTTTCTGGCTTGTCGTCGAGTTTACCGTCTAAAATTTCCCGGAAGCCGCGGATAGTTTCGGCGACCGGGACGTATTTGCCTTCGCTGCCGGTGAATACCTCTGCCACAAAGAACGGCTGGGAGAGGAAGCGCTGGATTTTGCGGGCGCGGGCAACGGTGATTTTGTCTTGGTCGCTTAATTCTTCCATCCCCAGAATGGCGATGATGTCTTGGAGGTCTTTGTAGCGCTGAAGCACTTGCTGGACTTCGCGGGCGGTGCGGTAGTGAACAGCCCCGACGATGTTAGGGTCAAGAATAGTGGAGTTGGAATCTAGCGGGTCTACCGCCGGGTAGATGCCGAGTTCAGTCAAAGAACGATTGAGTACGACAGTAGAGTCCAGGTGAGCGAAGGTAGTAGCGGGCGCCGGGTCGGTCAAGTCATCGGCCGGGACGTAGACGGCCTGTACCGAGGTGATGGAGCCTTTATCGGTTGAAGTGATGCGCTCTTGCAGGGCGCCCATTTCGGTCGCGAGCGTAGGCTGGTAGCCGACGGCACTAGGCATTCGTCCCAGCAAGGCCGATACTTCGGAGCCGGCTTGGGTAAAGCGGAAAATGTTGTCAATGAACAAGAGCAGGTCCCTCCCCTCTTCGTCGCGGAAGTATTCGGCCATCGCGAGAGCGGTAAGCGCCACGCGGGCGCGGGCGCCGGGCGGCTCATTCATCTGGCCAAAGACCAGCGCCGTTTTTGCGAGCACCCCGCTTTCCTTCATTTCGCGGTACAAATCATTGCCCTCGCGGCTGCGCTCCCCTACCCCGGCAAACATAGAATAGCCGCCGTGCTCCTGGGCGATGTTGCGGATGAGTTCCTGAATGATCACGGTTTTGCCGACGCCGGCGCCGCCGAACAAGCCGACTTTGCCGCCTTTCAGAAACGGGCAAATCAAATCAATTACTTTAATGCCGGTTTCCAGCACTTCGGATTTAGTGGATTGCTGGATAAATTCCGGGGCGGGGCGGTGGATGGGATACTTCTTTTTTGTTTTGGCCTCGCCTTTGCCGTCAATGGAATCCCCCACCACATTAAACATGCGCCCCAGTGTTTCCGGGCCCACCGGCACGCTGATGGGTTTATTCTCCGACGTAACTTCTTGGCCACGCTCCAAGCCGTCGGTGGTACTCATCGCAATGGTACGGACATTATTGCCGCCCAGGTGCTGCTGCACTTCCAGCACCAGCCGTTCGCCGCTCGGCAGTTTAGTTTCTGCGGCGGCATACAAATCCGGCAGTTGGTTAGGGAAATTTACGTCAACCACAACGCTGATGATTTGGGTGATGGTTCCTTTTAGCATAAGTAAAATGAGTGATTAGTTATTGATTGGTTAGTGTGTCATTGCGAGGAGCCTCGCGGCGACGAAGCAATGACACCGTTATTCAAGTGCCGCCGCCCCTCCCACAATCTCCGCTATCTCCCGCGTAATCGCTCCTTGCCGCGCTTTATTAAACGAATAATTCAGCTCTTTAATTATATCTTCGGCCGCGTCGCTGGCGTTCCTCATTGCCATCATGCGGGCGCTGTGTTCGGAGGCGTCGGATTCTAGAATTGTTTGGTAGACTTGGGTTTCTACCAGGCGAGGCAGTAGCACATTCAAAACTTCTTTAGCGCCGGGTTCAAAGAGGAAGATGTTTTGGTCGAGCGAGACCTCTCCCTGCCCTCTTCCTTCACTTTGTTCAGGACAGGCTCTTTGCGATGGAGAGGGTTCGATTTCTTCCGCTCCTTCTTGCCACCCAGGGGTCGGTTCTTCCGTTTCCCACAGTTCCTGCATTAAATGATGCCAGCCGCCGGCCAGATCCATTTCGGTAAGGGGCAAAATTTGTTTAACGCGCGGGATTTGTTGAACTGCCGAAACAAAGTCGGTGTAGGCGACGACTATTTTATCGTAAACGCCGTTGGTGTAATCAAGAATCGCCTGCTGGACTAAAGGCATTATTTCTTCAATTTTAGTTGTTAAGTCTTCTTTAGGATATTCGGCCGCGATGCGGTGGCCAAAGCGCTGGTATAATTTTTTGCCTTTTTTGCCGGTGAGGATTATTTGGACTTCGACGCTCCGTTTGTCATTCCGAGCGGAGTCCGCCGCAGTGGACGGAGTCGAGGAATCGCTTGAACTTTGTGACTCAACGGTCAAGGGATTCCTCCGCTCGCTGTGACGCTCGGTCGGAATGACAGTGGTGGTGACACCCTCTGCTTCAACAATATACTTATGCGCCTCTTGCAAAAGCCGGCTGTTAAACCCGCCCGCCAGACCGCGGTTGCTGGTGATATAGATCATGCCGATGGTTTTTACCGGCCGCTGATGCAACAGCGGATGCAGGCGGATATCCGTGCGCTTGGCAATATCCTGCAGCATCTCCCACGCCAAATTGGCGTAGCTCCTGGTACCCAAAACATTCCCCACCGCCCGGCGCATTTTCACGGCAGAAATCATCTCCATCGCTTTTGTTATTTTTTTGGTGTTGCCAATGGATTTGATGCGGCGTTTGATTGTTTTGGTTGAGAGGGCCATATTTTCCTTAACACACTTTTCAACTAACTTTTATAGTTCCATTTATGATAAATCTATAATTTTCTTAGCGCTTTTTCGTATCTCCTCCATTTTTTCTGTTACTTTTATGCCTAAAGTTTCCAATTTTTGCCTCAATCCAGTAAAAACTGAAGAGGGAATCATCTCTTCATTCCTTAATAAAAGTTCGACAAGCTTCTCCGCATTCGCTGCAAAAATATTGAGTTGTTTCAGTCGTTTAATTAGTACAGCCGCCAATAACTCTCTGGATAAATCTACGGGAGTGGTTCCAATTTCAGTTAAGTAGGCACCAACAGCTTTATTAAAAGCTTCGATCGACGCTCTAAAAGTAGGAATGTCAAAAACTTCAATTTTTCCTCCTTCAGTCTCGTCCATACATTTAAAATTACCTAAACTCCCCTATCGCCTCTTTCAAATCCTTCTCTATCTTCTCATCCCACCCCCCCTTAGCAATCTTATCAAGGAGTGGACGTTTACTTTTATCCAGGAACGTATGGAATTTTTCTTCCCATTCCTTCATATTTTTCACCTCAACATCATTCGCAAATCCGTTTGACACCGCGTAGATAATTGCTACTTGATGTTCCACCGGCATTGGCGCGTATTGCGGCTGTTTTAGGATTTCGGTGAGGCGCGCGCCGAGGTCAATTTGTTTTTTGGTTTCGGGGTCTAAATCGCTCGCGAATTGGGCAAAGGCTTCCAGCTCGCGGAATTGGGCCAGCGAGAGCTTCATTTTGCCGGCTACCTTCTTCATCGGTTTAATCTGGGCATCGCCGCCGACGCGCGAAACGGAAATACCGACGTTCATGGCCGGCCGGATGCCGCGGTAAAATAAATCGCTTTCCAAAAAAATCTGACCGTCGGTAATGGAAATAACGTTTGTCGGAATGTAGGCGGTTACGTCGCCGGCTTGGGTTTCAATAATCGGCAAAGCGGTAATGGAACCGCCGCCGTGTTCCTGGTTGCGGCGCGCGGCGCGCTCCAACAGACGGGAGTGGAGATAGAAGACATCACCCGGGTACGCTTCGCGGCCCGGCGGACGGCGGAGCAGGAGCGAAACTTCGCGATACGCCACGGCTTGTTTAGAGAGGTCATCGTATACTACCAGCACATCCTTGCCAGCATCCATAAAATACTCGGCCATGGCAACGCCGGCGTACGGCGCGAAATATTGCAAGGCGGCGGATTCCGAAGCGCCCGCACTCACGACGATGGTATAATCCATGGCGCCGGTGGCTTTTAGTTTGGCAACAATACGAGCCACTTTAGCTTCTTTTTGGCCAACGGCCACATACACACAGATCATGTCCTGCCCTTTTTGGTTAATGATGGTGTCAATCGCCACCGCGGTTTTACCGGTCTGCCGGTCGCCGATAATCAGCTCGCGCTGGCCGCGGCCGATCGGTATCATCGCATCAATCGCTTTAATACCAGTCTGCACCGGCTGGCTCACCCGTTCGCGCGTCATTACGCCCGGCGCGATTTTTTCAATCGGGTAGAATTTCTTGCTGGTGATAGCCGCGCCGCCATCAATCGGTGCGCCGAGCGGGTTAACCACGCGGCCGATCAGCGCTTCGCCGACCGGCACCGACAAAATGCGCCCGGTGCGCTTTACCGTGTCCCCTTCTTTAATATGCTTAAATTCACCCAAGATAACTGCGCCGACAGTTTCCTCCTCCAGGTTCAGGGCAACGCCAAAAGTGTTTTGCGGAAATTCAAGCATTTCACTGGCTTGGCATTTTGATAATCCGCCGACGCGCGCAATGCCGTCACCGACTTCGGTAACGGCGCCGACCTCTTCTACCTCGACTTGCTTTTCAAAGGAGGCGATGTTCTTTTTGAGTTCTTCGACGATTTGGTTGATAGACATAGCGGCTTAAATTAGGCTTTGTTTTAGTCTTACTAATTGTGTTTTTAAACTCGCGTCAAAAATTTTATCTTCGGTCCGCACCACAAACCCGCCCAGCAAACCGGCATCCACTTTTTCCGTTGACTCTGCTTTATCCGCGAACGCTTTTTTTATTTTATTCAAGGTTGCCTCGGGCAGTTCCCGCGCCGAGGTGATGGTCATTTCCTCTATCCCCTCTTGTCGCTTGGCATACTTCACAAAGTCCGCGATAATGCGGTCGGTTTTTTTCAATAATTGCTGGCGCGCTAATAGTTCGGCAAAATTTTGAATAATCTGGTGCAAATCCTTGCCGGATAAATTTTCGGTAGCTTGATAAAGAGCCTTGGCGTAGTCGGAAATACTTGATTTGCTCATATTCTAAATACCCGACTTAGATTTTTAATTTTAAACCGGCAACCATTTCTTCAACCAGCTCCTTATCTTTCTTGCTGTCAACTTTCTCGGTAAGAATTTTTTCCACCGCGGCCACCACTAAATTAGCGGCCTCGGTTTTAATGTCCGCCATCATTTCGGCGCGTTCAATTTTGATGTTGCGCTTGGCCTGGTCTACCAGCAGCCCGATTTCTTTTTTGGCTTTTTCTTTCAGCTGGGCGCTTAGTTGGTCCGCTTCCGTAGTTGTTTTTTCTAAAATTTTGTTGGCGGCAACCTTGGCCTGGTCAATGCGTTCCTGATATTTTTGTTCGCTGCGCTGCAGATTGGTCTCCACTTTTTTAGCGTTAGTCAAACTCTCGTCAATTAATTTTTGCCGTTCCGCCATTTTTTTAGTGAGCGGTTTAAGGATTAGCCGCCAGATAATCGCCGCCACGATGGCAAAATTAATCAGTTGAAAAACCAGCGACTGGGCATTGATGCCTAAAGAAGCAAAAACGCCGGAATCGGCAGGCGCTTCGCTTGCGCGGGGAACTAATTCTTGTGGACTAGCGTAGGCAGTGGGTGTGAATAACATAAACTAATCGTGCGAACAGTAAATAACTCAATCCCGTTAGGCCTCTCGCGAGACCTGACGGGGTGAATTACTTTAACGTGAATACCACCACCAGCGCGTAAATGGCGATGGCTTCCGCAAACGCGGCGCCGAGCAGCATCGGCACGAACAGTTTGCCGGCCGATTCCGGATTGCGGCCGATGGATTCCATGGCTTTGGAAACCAGCCGACCAATGGCGAGGGCCGGGAAAAATCCCCCGATCGCCATCGTCAGGCCCTTGGCGAGCACGACAATGGATGCGTGTTCCATAATGTTTTGACCTTTATGATACCAGAGCCTGCTCCGGCAGGCCTTTACTCCCGCTTAAGTCGGGATTTGCCTGTCTCGGGCGGATGGCATCGTTAATTAATGACAAATACCTAGTGTTCCGCGCCGTGCGGTTTGGCGCTGGCCACTGTCAGATACACCAGCGTTAGCATGGTGAACACCCCCGCCTGAATTAGCCCGACCAGCAGTTCTAACATCATAAACGGCACCGGAATTAATCCGGCCACCAAGGCGCTGATTACGGAAATCAGCACCTCGCCGGCAAAAATATTGCCGAATAACCGAAGTGAGAGCGACAATACTTTGGCAAACTCGCTGATAATTTCTATTAGGCCGACGACAAACTCGATGACAGCTTGAAAAATGGCAACGGGGCCTTTAGCGAAACTTTTAATTAAACTGCCGATCTGGATAAATTTATTCAGGTGGGTAAAAATGCCGACCGTAATAAAACCAAAAATGTGCGAAGCCACTACCGAGACCAGCGCCATCGCCACCGTCAGATTCAGGTCGGTATTAGCCGGGCGCAGCAGCGGTTCTTGGTTCCAGGTCAGGCTGCCGGTGCCCGGGAGCAGCCCCAGCCAATTGGAGAGCAGAATAAAGAAAAATACCGAGCCGACAATCGGCAAGAAGCGCCGGGTAGTTTTCCGGTCTCCGGTTACCTGGTCAAAGTATCCTAGGAGCAATTCCAAAATATATTCCCAAAAATTTTGTAATTTCCCCGGGCGCAGCGTTACCCGGCGCCGTACCAGCAAGCCGATAATTAAAAAAATAATAATCGCCAGCCAGGAGTTAATGATAGTATTGGTAACGGTAATGCCACCGAGGGAGAATACCGGTTCGGCGGCCAGGGTCGGAATATGAATTTCTGCCATACAGTTATTTCTTTCCTAGTTCCTGATATTCTTGGCCGTATTTTTTCGCTTTTTTGTAGATAATTTTGGCGGAGGTCAAAGCGGCCAGGGCAAAGGCCAAGATCGTAAACCGGGGGCTGGTCTGATATTTTTCATCCAGCCATTGCCCGACCAGAACAAAAATGATTACGGGGATGGCTAGAGTGGCGCCGAAGTCGCCGACAATGCGCAGAGCAAATCGGTAATACTCCTTTTCGTCCTTAAGGGGAGATTTAGTCGGAGGAAGCGGAACGGGCATATTTTAATGGTTTTTGGCTTGGCGGTCAAGGGTTTTTAGCGTCAGTTATGCACAATTTTGGTGAAGAGGCGGTAGGCATTAGCGGTAGTGGCGGCGGCTACTTCAGTTAAAGAAATACCGCGTAGTTCAGCGATTTTTTTGGCGGTTTCTATTACCATCCAGGGTTCAGAGCGTTTACCGCGGTGGGGCAAGGGCGCCAGATAGGGACAGTCGGTTTCCAGCAAGATCCGATCTAAAGGCAGGCGGCGAACGACTTCCCAAAGGTCTTCCTGCGCCTGGGGATTCTTTTTGAGGGGCGGAAAGGTGATAACGCCGGTAAAGCCGAGGTAGAAACCCATTGTCAGATACTGTTCAGCGTTAGTCCAGTGGCTGGTGTAGCAGTGGATGACGCCGGAGACATTTTTTTGCGAGCGCAACGCTTCAATTAATTGCTGATGCGCCTCGCGGCAATGTATCACCAGCGGCAGATTCATTTCTTGGGCTAATTTAATATGCTGTAAAAAGACCTCCTTTTGTTTCGGCAACATTTGCTCGGGGGTTAAACCTTCAGGAATCCGATATAAATCCAATCCACACTCCCCTATTCCAATTACCTTAGGATGCTCGGCTAGTTTTTTGTAATAGGTATAGTCAAAATTTTCTTCGCGTGACTGAAACGTTGATTCTTCTTCATCTACCCATTTAGAAAAAAGATGCTCGGGGTGGAGCCCGACGCTGGCATAGACTCCTTGATATTCTTCTGCCACCTCGATTGCCCGGCGGCTGGTATCGCTTTGGGTTCCGATCAAATTTATTATTACGCCTTGAGCCAGACTTCGTTTGATTACTTCGTCTTGGTCAGCTTGGAAAGCGTTAAAATGGGCATGGGCATGAGTGTCAAAAATTTCCATAGCTTATTACATAATTCCCCGGATGGTGCTCTCTACCGAACGCAGCGCCTGGGGCACCAGCGGCCAAACGACAGAAGCTGTGCGGGTGATAAACGGTATCAGGCGGGAAGACTCCACCCCGGCGCGTAGACTCGCGCCGAAAGGAAAGCGGGCATAGAACAGAAAGAAGGTGCCCAAAAAAATGACTCCTTCAAAAAAACCAAAGAGCAGGCCCAAAATCCGGTTAAGACTATTGAGAAAAGGCAGTTTAGTTAAGGCGCGGAAAAAACGTTCTACCAAGAAAAACGCCAGGCCAATCAGGCGATTAATAATCAAAAAGGCCACCGCAAACATAATAACGCTGGCCACGTTGTCGCCCCAGCCGGTAATTTTTATCAGCCAAATAGAGAGCGGCTGGTAAAAACGGCTAGCCAGGAATATCCCTAAGATAGTACCGAGGAGCGACCCCAGGGTATGAATTAAGCCGAACCAGACGCCGAACAGAGCAAAGCCGATAATCAGGAGGCCGAGAATCAGGTCAAAGAAAGACATAAGAAAAAAATCAAGTTGCTAAACGCGGGAAGAGCGGCCCCGCTTTTTGAATTTTATTCCCTACCGTCAATTCCACCCATTGTTGCAGTTCCGCTAACGGTTTGGCTAGTTCAAGGGCAACGTCTAAGCCCAGCTGGGTAAAAATTTTTTCCGCGGTTTCCGGTAATACCGGCCAGATCATTACGGCAATATGGCGTAGCGCTTCCGCCAGGTGATACAACAAGTCATTAACTTCGTTCATTTTACCGGCTTTAACCAGTGCCCAGGGCTCCGCATCGGAAATAATCTGATCGCAGAAGCTGACAAATTTCCCGGCGGCCTCCAGCGCCCGGTCAAAGCGCCAATTATTCAGGTGCTCGCTGTAGGCCGGCCAGGTTTCTTTAGTTAAAAAGTTAATCAGAGCGTGGTTAATTTCCCGGACCGGCGGAATCTGCCCGGCGCTGTATTTTTCCATCATGGTCAAGACGCGATAGGTAAGATTCCCGATGCCGTTGGCTAAATCTCCTTGATAACGCTCACGGAATTGCTGATGAGAAAAATTGCCGTCAGTATCAAAAGGAATTTCTCGCATAAAGAAATAGCGTACCGCTTCCAGTGGGTATTGTCGGGTAAGTTCACGCGGGTCAATGACGTTATTAAGCGATTTGCTCATTTTTTGACCGTTCACATTCAGAAAACCGTGTACGGCAATTTGCCGCGGCACCTCTAGCCCGGCGGAAATCAGCATCGCTACCCATAATAAAGAGTGGAAACGGTTAATATCTTTGCCAATAACGTGCACGGCCGGCCAATAGGTATTTAATTTTGTTTGGTCAGCCGAGCCATAGCCCAGGGCGGTTAAATAATTCCCCAGCTCATTGAACCAGACATACATCATCTGTGCCTCATCGCCGGGTACCGGAATTCCCCAAGCCACTTTTTCTTTGCTGCGGGAAACGCTGACGTCTTCCAGGCCGGCGATTAGCATATTTTTTACTTCCAACAAACGGTTAGGTGGCACCACAAAGTCCTTCGTTTCGGAAAATAAAAATTCCAACGGTTCCTGATATTTAGACAGGCGAAAGAAATAATTTTCTTCCGCCAGCTGTTCCGGTTCTGTTTGGTGGATGGGGCATTTACCGCTTTCTAAATCCTTTTCTGTTTTGAATGCCTCACAACCCACGCAATACAAACCGACATAGGATTTTTTATAAATATCCCCGCTTGCCTCAGCCGCTTGCCATAATTTTTGGACGCCACGGATGTGCCGCTCTTCGGTGGTGCGGATAAAATCGTTGTGGCTGATATTCCATTCGTCGGCCAGCTCCTGGAAAGCGGCGGATTTTTGGGCGACAAATTCGTTTACTTCTATCCCGGCTGCTTGCGCTGCCTTAAGTATTTTTTGACCATGTTCGCTGGTGCCGGTAAGAAAGTAGACGTTCTTTCCCAACAGACGCTGGAAACGAGCCATCACATCGGCATATAAAATCTCCAAAGCAAAGCCAATATGAGGATTGGCATTAACATAGGGAATGGCGGTAGTAAGATAATAGACCTGGCGCATAACGGTTTAACGATTGATGACAATGACGAATTCTCCCCGCTCATCAATTTTTTGTTGACTAATTTCAGTAATCGTCCCCCGATAAATTGTTTCAAATTTTTTGGTCAGCTCCCGGCCGATCATCACTTTTGTGCTTGGCGAGAGTACCTGATTGAGCTCGGTTAAGCATTTTTTAATCCGGTGGCCCGATTCGTAGAATACCACGGTATAGGGACGGTTGGCAATCTCGGCAAAGAATTTTTGCCGTTTATTTTTATGGGGCGGAAAACCTAAAAAAAGGAACTGATCGGTGGGAAAGCCGGAGATACTCAAAGCGGCAGTAACAGCGGCGGGACCGGGGATGGGTACGATGTTTAGTATTTCGTTGTTCAATTGTTTTATTGTTAATTGCTGAATAAGTGCGTTGCCGGGATCGCTGATGCCGGGAGTGCCGGCGTCGGTGACCAGCGCTAAATTTTTGTTTTCGGCCAGGAGTTTTTGAATATCTTTAATTTTTCTGGCATCGCTGTGGTGATGGTAACTGATTAGCGGTTTGCTGATTTGGTAATGAGCCAAGAGTGGTTTGGTAACCCGCGTGTCTTCGCACAAAATAACATCAACCTGGCGCAGCGTGTCTAGGGCGCGCAAAGTGATATCCGCTAAATTGCCAATGGGGGTGGCGACCAAATAAAGAGTGCCGGGCATAAAGCTATAGAAGCCATTAGTAAAAGAATAGGGATTCCTCGGCTTCGCTCGGAATGACAATTGAAAATAACCTCATTTAAACTTGCTCAATATCGTTTGCAAAGTATTTACCGTGTAATCAAGGTCGGATTTAGTGGTAGTGCGCCCTAACGTGAAGCGTAGGCTGCGGGCCGCGGCAGGCCGGCGGCCGATCGCTTGCAGAGTAGCCGATGGTTCGGCGCTGCTGGCAGCGCAGGCCGAACCCGCGGAAGCGGCAATGCCCCAGCGGTCTAAATATAATAATAGCGTTTCGCCGTCAATTCCCGAAAAAGTAAGGTTCAGATTATTAGGCAGACGATTGGTGCCGATTGCCGGGCCGTTCAGCGAGTCCCGGCCAACCAGACCGCGATTGAGAAGAGTTTGATAAAAATAAGCGGTCAGCCGGTTTAATTTTTTGGTTACGCTAGATTTTTCCCGCTCCGCCAGCGCCAGGGCTTTGGCCAGTCCGATAATGCCGGGCACATTTTCCGTGCCGCTGCGCGCCCCGCGTTCTTGGCCGCCCCCCCGCATCAGGGGTGTTAAAGTGATGCCGCGGCGGACATATAATAAGCCGCTGCCTTTGGGCCCGTAGATTTTGCTGGCGTTAATCGTCATTAAATCAACGTGGAGTTTTTCTACCTTAAGGTCAAGGAATCCGGCCGCCTGGCAGGCGTCGGTATGGAAATAAGGGTAAGAACGGCGGTGCTGCTGGCGCCAACGCAGCAGTTGCCGCCCGATTTCGGCGATGGGCTGGACAGTGCCGATTTCATTATTGGCATAACCGATACTGATTAACACGGTATTGGCGCGGATTGCTTTAATTGCCTGGCGCGGGTCAACTAGGCCCTGGCGGTTATTTTTTAGGTAAGTAATTTTCCAGCCCTGCTTGGTTAAACTCTTTAAGGGATTAGCCACCGCCGGATGTTCCAGGCGGGAAGTAATCAGGTGGCCGGGACGTTGACAGTTTTGGGTGATTCCGTAAATTGCCAGATTATTGGCTTCGGTGCCGCCGCTGGTAAAAATTATGGTATCGGCCGGGGCGCCCAGAATTCGCCCAATGATGGCCCGGCTTTGTTCCAGCGCCTGTTTTGCTCTGACGCCGGCGGAGTAAAGAGCTGCCGGATTGGCAAATTGCTTAACAAAAAAGGGCAGCATTGCCCTCCCCACTTCAGCTCGCACGGGAGTGGCGGCTGCGTGATCCAGATAAACAAAGCGGGTAGTTGGCAGCTGCTTCACAAAGGGAGCGTAAGATTAATGCGGGCGGCCGAGGCCGGCGTCGCCTGGAAATTGACCGGGAAAGTAAGAATTTCACCGGTCAGCGTGCGGTAACGCAGCTGGCCGTTATTCAGGCCGAATTCATAAAGTTCCTTGGTAACCCGCACGTCTTGTTCGCAATAGCGCTTTACTTCTTCGGTTTTGCCCTCTTTCCACCAGCGCATTGCTTCCAGACCGGTGGCGCTTTTTTTGATATCTTTCAGCGTCGCCTGCGCCACATCGTCAAGTTTGAGGCGAAAACCCAGCGCGGCTTTTATTTTTAACATCAAATCAAGATGCGGTAAACGGGATAAATCTCCCAGATAGTAGTTATTAAGGACCGGCAGATCAAAATGTTCGCTGTTGTAACCGATTAGCAAATCAGCATGCTCCAAAACCGGCCACAGCCGGCCGAGCTCCGGTTCGGTAAAACTTTCGTAAGCATTAGCCTGATAGCGATAGATAGAAACCACCGAAAGACGGAGTTTTCGCCAATCATTGGCAACGTCGGCAAAGGTATTTTGGGTTTCAATATCAAATACCACGGCGTTCATATCTAAATACTGTAGAAGAATAAGACTGGAGAAGAATGCCAGCTATATTGTTGTCCGCCTAGGCGCTGTCGCTCTTGCTCGGCATGCCTGGTCGGTCGCGGCAGACACTCATAGGGCGCTCCTCCCGACTCAAGTCGGGACTGCGCGCCCAAAGACACTCGTCTGCCGCGCCCTGATTCTGACTGATTTTTTAATTCTTCTCCAGTTACAACCCTAAAAGTTTATTAATTTTGGCCTGATCGTAGCCTACCACAATATTGCCGTCAATTTCTATTACCGGCACCCCCATTTGGCCGGATTTGGCAATCATTTCTTGGGCTTTTTGCTGGTCGGCAGCGACGTTGATATCGGTAAAAGGGATATTTTTGGCGGTGAGATATTGTTTTGTTTTATGGCACCAGGGGCAGGTGGGGGTGGAATAAACAGTAACGTTGGGCATAGATAATTTTTTAAGAATTAAAAAATGATAACCGGAAAAATAATTTGCTTCAGAACGGCAAGCTCTTGCTCCAGCGCTGGTTTAGCTAAAGAGCAGGCTGCTACCAGGCGCTCCCTTACCAGTTTATCAGGATTGGTAGTTAAAAACAAGGCTAAACCGCGGCGGCCAAACCAGAGATTATAAAGCAAATAATTGCGCCAAGCCAATCGCCAATAATTTTCCGCTGGTTTTTCGGTTTTAAGAATCACTGCCTGGAGGCGCGCCTGATATTCGGGGATTGAGTCAGCCGCTAATTCTTGGCGCCGCAATACCTGCAGCAGCCGATAGTCGCCGGCCGGGAGAGCCTGGGCAAGCAGACGCGCCTGTTCTGCTTGGGCAAACGGCGCCCGGGTGTTTAGCCTCCCCAGCACTAACAGCGCGGCGGCTAATTGATGCGCTGCCTTGCGCAGATCGCCGATTATAAGCGCCGGCGCGGAAGCAATTTTACTGTTGAGCAGATACCAAAGCGCAAATTTAAGGCTATTCCGGATAATTACGTCCGGGCGAAGAGGCGAAGTATAGCGCTCTTTGGCCAGGTCTTTCCCGTCAATAAAATACCAGCCCCGGCGAAACAGCCAGTCGGGAACCAGCATCAGAGAAAAGCGCACCCCCGGGAATTTTTGCCGAATTGACTGTACCCGCTGTTTGATTTTTTTGGCCAGGAACAACGCGGTAACAGACGAGAGATAGTAGAAGTCTAAGTCACTCTGATCGTCGGCCTCACCGTAAAAGTAGCTGCCTCCCAGCAACAGTTTGCCGCGGGGAAAATTTCGTTGCAGCTCCTGATGCAGGGAGTTGATTAGGGCCGAAGAATACATGTAGCTGCCGCCGGCCTAGTAGGCCCGAGCAAAAATTACCCGCTGCCCGGAGGGGCGCCCCGAATAAATACATTTGCCATTTTCCGGTTTGCCGTCTGCCGGAATACAGCGAATAGTCGCTTTGGTTTCCTCTTTAATTTTTAATTCAGTTTCGGTAGTGCCGTCCCAGTGCGCTAACGCAAAACCTCCCTGCTCCATTACTTCTTTAAGTTCTTCGTAAGTATCTACTATCCGGGTACGATCAGTGGTAAATTTGGTGGCCCGGGTAAATAGATTAGTTTGAATTTCCCGCAGCAGCGCTTCCACTTTATTAGCGATGTCGTTTATTGGCCAGGATTCTTTGGTTAGCGTATCCCGTCGCGCCACTTCAATAGTTCCTTGGGCCAGATCTTTCGGTCCTAGGCCCAAGCGAATCGGCACGCCTTTTAGTTCAGATTCGGCAAATTTCCATCCCGGCCGCTTATTATCGCTATTATCATATTGCACCGAAATATTTTTAGCGGCGAGCGCCTGCTTGATGTTTAAGGCCGTCCGGTCAAGCTCTTTTAGCTGGTCAATCGTCTGGTAAATAGGCACAATTATCGCTTGAATCGGGGCAAGTTTCGGAGGCAAAACTAGGCCGTTGTCATCGGCGTGCGCCATCACCAGGGCCCCCATCAAACGGGTGGAAACGCCCCAGGAAGTGGCCCAGACATAGTCTAATTTTCCGCTGGCATCGGTAAATTGTACGTCAAATGCCTTAGCAAAATTTTGCCCCAAAAAATGAGAGGTGCCAGCCTGGAGTGCCTTGCCGTCCTGGGTCATAGTTTCCAACGTATAGGTTTCCACCGCGCCGGCAAAACGTTCATTAGCCGTTTTGGTCCCCTTAATAACTGGCATCGCCAGCCAATTTTCTACAAAATTAACATAAACGTCCAGCATCTGCCGCGCCTCAGCCTGTGCCTCTGCGGCGGTAGCGTGCGCCGTGTGCCCTTCTTGCCAGAGAAATTCGGCGGTTCTTAAAAATAAGCGCGGACGCATTTCCCACCGCACGACATTTGCCCATTGGTTAATCAGCAGGGGCAGATCGCGGTATGACCCGATCCATTTTTTGTAAGCATGCCAAATGATGGTTTCCGAAGTGGGACGAATGATCAATTCTTCTTCTAATTTGGCTTCCTCGTCTACTATTAAGTTGCCGGCGCGGTCGTTCTTTAGCCGGTAATGGGTGACTACCGCGCATTCTTTAGCAAATCCTTCCACGTGTTTGGCTTCTTTATTAAAAAATGATTTAGGAATAAATAAAGGGAAATAAGCGTTTTGGTGTCCGGTATCCTTAAACATTTTATCCAGTATTGCCTGCATTTTTTCCCAGATGGCATAACCGTATGGTTTAATAATCATACAACCGCGCACTGCCGAATGCTCGGCCAGTCCGGCGGCTTCCACTAATTGATTGTACCACTCCGAATAATTTTCCGCGCGCGTCGGCAGTTTAGCCATAAGGAATTAATTTCGAGGGATGGATTTTTTAATATGGAAAGAATTAAGTCTAGAATAATAGAGAATTATCATAATTAGAAAAACTAAGACAAAACTGGCGATGATATCAATTAAATGATGCACGCCTGCCAATATCCTTCCCTCGCCAATCAGCAAAGCAAGCGCCGCCAATCCCAAACCCGCTTTGCGGTTAAACCACCAAACGCTGCCGGCAAGCGCGGCAGCTAAGAGCGCGTGATCGGAGGGGAAGCCATTATCAGCGGGGTGCGGCACCAGCGGAGTAAAATTGGCTACCACAAAGGGGCGCGGGTGGAAATAAATAGCGCCGGCAAGACGTGATAGGATAAAAGCAGTCAGGAGGATGATGCCGGTGACTTTGATTACTTCGCGCCAGCGTATGCGAGCATACCAACCCAGAGTCAAGGTAGCGCCGGCGATGCTGACAAAGATTAAATCACGCGCCATTAACTTAATCAGCCATTCCATACCAAAAAATTAGGGCTGCACATTTACGCCGGCGGCGCCGCTGCCGTCGCAGGTAATATAATTGATGCCGATAGTTTGGGAAGTAACAATGGCAAAACCGTAAGCCTTAAGCTGATAAGCCTGGCCGCCCACCTCTACCCGGTGCGCCTTAGCATCGCGGTTATCAATCATAAACGGCACGCCTTTTTTAAGGTTAATCGTGCCGGGGGTGCCGCGGCAGTTCACCAATTGAAAATAGGCGCCGCTGGTGCGGTAGGTTTTAACCGCGTCGGTGTAAGAAAGATTCCGGGTGGGAGCCGTGGCCGGTTTGGCGGCGGGCGCTGCCGCCGCTCTGGTTGCCGGGCGAGCGCTGCCGCTATCGGTGGCAGTAGCCGGGGGCGGAACGAATTCCGCCGGCGGCGGATAAGGCAAGGGAGAGGGCAGTTGCCGGGGGATTTTTCCCGTTGCCGGCTGGGCAAAATCAGAAGCATCTTTAGAAAACCCCGGTATTCCCGGGCCGGCGGATAAGCACCCGGCGCCGAACAACACTACGGCTAACAATGGCAGATAGATCTTTCCCATATAATAGCGCTGATTATTATTGATATATTTTAGCCCTTATTTCGTTATCTACCTGGTCGCTATCGCTATTGCTAAAATTAGCCTGGTTGGTTGCGGCAGACACTCTACGGTTTTAGTATACTCTAGCCGACCGGGTTAAGCAAGGGAAAAGAAATCAAACAAAAAACTGCCGCCCCCGGCCGGAAAATCAGGGTAAGTAGGACTTACGCGTTTGGCTGCAGTTCAAGGCGGCAGCGAGCACCGGAGCGAGACGTAGCCAAAGCCTACGGCGAGCGAGGAGCGTAGCGACAACGCCGAAATGCACCAAACGCGTAAGTCCTAGTAAGAGCGGCAGTTGGGAACGGCTTACATCCCAGCTGGTTTAGTTTCGCAGGCTTTGCAGTCGCCTTTATGAGTTGCCAACAGATAAACGCTGGCTAACCCTACCAGAATATAGATTACCCGGGCTACTACGCTGCTGGTGCCGCCGAACAGCGCCCCCACTTCCCACTGGAATACTCCCTGGAGCAGCCAATTAAGCCCGCCGATGATAACGAGCAGGAAAGCGACTATATGTAATCCCTTATTTTTCCCCATATCGGTCACCTCCTTTCACTTAGTGAAAGCCTCAATATGGTACCACGGTTTAAGGGGATGGTATAGAATTTGTCAAGAGCGTGATTTTTGGTACTTTTAGACTGTTGAACAATTATCTACGTCAGCTCTCCGGCAACAAATAATCGCTATGTTATAGTCCGAGATCCCTCGGCTTCGCCTCGGGATGAGAGCGTTGAATAGTTATTCAACGCTCTCACTTTTTAAACCGCGGGCTTTCCCGGCAGCAGGCGGAAACTATTTTCGCCAGCTGATCAAATTCAAGATTAACCCGGTCCCCTACCGGCAATAATCCCAGGGCAGTATGTTTTTTGGTAAAAGGAGTAATCGCGACGGTAAAGCCTTTTTTGGATAGAGAAAAAATCGTCAAACTGACTCCGTTCAGCGCGATTGCTCCGCGCGTGATCAGCCACCCGGGGGCGGTGGCGTTAGCAGGCAGGGTAATTTGTATTTTGGTTTCTCCCCGACGGCGGGTCAGGTTGCTTACCGTGCCGATGGCATCAATATGCCCATAGACAAAATGACCTTCCCAGCGCCCGGAGACGGGGAGCGATCGTTCCAGATTAACCCGGTCGCCGATACGCAGACGGGAAAGAGCAGTAACTTTAAGAGTGCCGGGCATATAGTGAAACCCTAATCGGCGTCCGGCTAGGATTGCGGTTGAGCAGACTCCGTTGACAGCAATGCTTGCCCCGGCGGAAATTCGCCAATTCCGCGGCTTAGCAACCTCCAGCTGCAGGGCTCGGCCGGTTCGTTTCACTCGGTTAACTCGGCTTACCGCCTCAATAATTCCGGTAAACATATTATTAGTTATTTTTGAGTCAGTCGTTGCGCCACTTCCCTCCCCCATTCGGTAATCTGATTGATGCCTTCGGGAAGATGGAAGAGGAAACCATCAAGGCGCAAGGAGGGGATGAGTGGCTGGATACCGTATTTAGCCAGCCACTCCTCTAGCACATCCACGGCGCCGCAAAAGTAGGTGTACGAGCGGTCGCCGCAGCCAAAAATTACCCACTTTTTGTTGGTAACGGTCGTCGGAGCCAGCTGAGTCAGCCGGGCGATAATTGATTCGGGTGGTTGGCCTTCTTTTTTATCGTGATCCCAGCTGGGAGAGCCGATGATGATGGCTTCGGCCGGTTCCACTACCGCCGGCGTTGCCATTTTCGCTTCAACTAAAGTCACCGAATGGCGGGGCGCGAGGAGCGACTGCAAAACCCGGGCGGCAGTAAAGGTGCTGCCAGAATTGGTGGCGTAAATAATCAGCACGCGCATATTGCTAGCGATAGCGCCGCAGCAGCGGGGTAAGATTACGGTGGGGCGGATTTTTAGTGAGGCGGGGGAGCGGATCTTCGTAAGCCGGTTTTTTGGCAGCAAACAGTAGGCCGAGAGGAATTTTTTGTTCGCCCCATTCTTGCAATTTGTGCCAAGCCGCTGCCGCATCGGTGGGGTCGTAGTTCGGTCCTACCAGGTAGGTATTCTTTTGGAAAAATTCATGCGTATAAACATGATTAAAAGCAACACACGGTTGTAAAACTTGGATGACCGCAAATCCGGGATGTTGATTAGCTTGAATAATAAGCTCGGTTAAAGCCGGCAGATCGCCGGCATAAGCGCGCGCCAGCCAGGTAGCGCCGGCTGCCCAAGCCAAAGGCAAAGGATGAAGGGGGTCGGCGGGATTACCCTCCGGAGTTGATTTTGATTTAAAGCCGCGGGGAGAGCGGGGCGAAGTTTGCCCGGTAGTAAGCGCATAGACGGCATTGTCGTGCAAAATTACTGTTAAATTATGGTTGCGCCGCGCCGCGTGAATAAAATGGTTGCCTCCTTCTCCCAGACAGTCGCCGTCGCCGGTAAACACGAAGACATTGAGTTTAGGATTAGCCATTTTTATTCCGGCGGCAACCGGAATCGGCCGGCCGTGGAGGCCCTCAAAAGCAGTTAATCCCAGAAAATTCAACAAGTGACCGTGGCAGCCGATGCCGGCCACCATTACGGTATTAAAATTATTCCAGCCTTGGCGAACGGCGGCTTCTTTAAATGCCAGCCAAATGCCAAAATTCCCGCAGCCGGGGCACCAAGTACAGGGGTTATCGGTAGCGAAAGCGGTAAGGGAATCCATAGCGGGTATTTTAGGCAGTTAAGAATTCAATAATTTCTTCCGGGTAAAACGGCCGGCCGTCGTATTTTAATAAATTCTCTTTAAGGGAGATACCGGTAGTTTCGGCAATTAGCCCCTGGAGTTGGCCAGAATAATTATTCTCAATATTGATTACCCGTTGCGAGGATTTAAGCATTGGTCGCAGGGCTGCCGCGGGGAACGGATTAAGCCAGGTGAGGTGAATAAAGTTCACGTCGGGCAGGCTGGGCAAAGCATCTAGAATTGGTCCTTTAGTGCTTCCCCAGGAGATAATAGTGGTAGACGCTTCGGGCGGTCCATAACGCCGGGGAGAAGGCAAATGATTATTAGCGCAAGTTACTAATTTTTTCATTCGTTTTTCCATCTGCTGTTGGCGATTTTCGGCGCTTTCTTCCGAATAACCGGCTTCATTGTGTTCATCGGAATTAGCCAATATGTGATTACCTGATCCGGGCAAGGCGCGGGGCGAAATTCCCTCGGCGCTTAAGGCATAGCGCCGATAATTTTTTAATTGGCGGGTGATTAATTTTCCCCGTTCAATTTTGAATTTTTCTGCAGGCAAATCCGGCGCGCTCCAATGACTTTCGCATAGATATTTATCAAGCAGAATCACCACCGGCGTCTGATAAATTTCGGCTAAATTAAACGCCTGACGAGTCAGATTAAAAGTTTCCTGGGGGTCGCCCGGAGCGAGCACCAGGCGGGGAAATTCATCCTGATGGGCGTGAAGCAGAAAGCGCAAATCCGCCTGCCCGGTCCAGGTAGGTAATCCAGTAGCCGGTCCGGGACGCATTCCTTCAATAATAACGAGCGGCGTTTCCGTCATCCCGGCAAGGCCGTACCCTTCTACCATTAAAGAAAATCCGCCCCCGGCGGTGGCGACCATCGCCCGCGCGCCGGCAAAAGAGGCGCCGATGGCCAGATTGATTGCCGCTATTTCATCCTCCGGCTGCTGGCAGATAAAATTAAATTCTGGTTGCAGCGGCGCCAGAAAGTGCAAAATGTTCGAAGTGGGGGTCATGGGATAAATTGCGGCAAACTGCATTCCGGCGGAGAGCGCTCCTAGCCCCGCGGCCTCATTACCGGTTATTACCCAGGAGCGCGGGGCACGGCGCGGCGCCAGAATGGGGGTAATATTATTGGGATAGTTAGCGCGAAGATAATCATAACCGGCTAGGGCGGCCGTTTGATTTTTTTGCTTAATTTCCGGTGATTTGGCGGCAAATTCTTCATTGATTAAATCAACTAGTAGCGTTAGTTTACCGCCGAGCAGAGCCACCGAGGCGCCGAGCGCTACCGTATTGCGCATTAAAATTGTGCCGCCTGCTGCTTTGGCCAAATGCTGCAGCGGCACGGCAATCAGATGTACTCCGTTAGGGACGTCGGCAACATTAGTGACCAGTTCTTTATCATAAAGTAAGGTGGCACCGGGGGTAAGTTCGTGATAGTGCCGAGCGACCGTTTCTTGATTAAGAGCCACCAGCAGATTGGTAGAGCGGCGTGGCGAGTTTACCGATTTGTCCGCTACCGTAGTCTGCATCACGTTGTGCCCGCCGCGGATGAGGGAAGGATATTCAGCGTAATCAAAAACTTGGTAGCCCGAGCGAGCCGCCAGTTTGCTGAAGGTTAGGCCGGTAGACATAATCCCAAAACCAGCCGCCCCGCCGATTTTAAAAGTAAAAGGAGACATGGGAAATAAATTTTTGGCTAAAATATATCAAGTTTGATTCAAGATTACTCGGATATCCACGGCCCAGGCCCGGGTGGGCGTAACGATCACCGGATTGATCTCTATTTCTTTGATCGCCGGAATTCTTAAGGCTAATTCTCCCAGACGGGTCATTAGCAACGCCAGTTCAGTGGTTGCCGAAGCGGGCGCGCCTCGGTAGCCTGTTAGCAGTCGGCCGACGGTTGATTGCTTAATCATTTCGGCGGCTTTATCAATAGTCAGAGGAAGCAGATGTACAATTGACTGGCCAATTAATTCTGCCCAGGTGCCGCCGGCGCCGAATAATAATACCGGGCCAAAATTGCGGTCGCGCTTTACCCCCACTATTACCTCGATTCCTCCCTGGATTTGTCGTTGGATAAATAATTCAGGAGTTTCCCGCGTCTGCTTGAGGGAGCGCCGCTTTTTCTCCAGTTGGCGCCAAGCAGCAGTGAGCGCCCTCTGATTGGCGATGTTAGTGATGACTGCCCGTTGTTCTGTTTTATGAAGCAAGGCGCTAGACGATAATTTAAGCACCACGGGATAGCCGATTTTGGCTGCCCATTGCCCGGCCGCTTCCCCTGACCATACGGCCGCGCTCGGCGGAGTTGCCAAGCCGGTGGCGGCCAGCAAAGTATTAGCGGCAAGAGGAGAGAGCGCCAAAAGGCGGCGCCGCTGATGTTGCCGGATGATTTTTTGCGCGCGGGAGAGCAGGGGCAGAGATTTAAGATGAGGGCGGCGCTCTTTGGCTGTTGTTTGACGCCACTTTTGCCACCACCAAAGAGCCCCCAACGCCTGGAGCGCGCGTTCGGGGAAACGGAAAGAGGGAATTTTATAGCGGTTTAATACTTGTTCGCCGGCGACAATTTCCTGCCCCCCCATTAGGGCGCCGACAATCGGTTTTTGCCACTTTTTAGACAGCGCGCTGATTACTTCGGCAGTTTGTTCAATTTGCGTCATCAGCTGGGGAGTAATGATGACCAAAAGCGCATCCACCTGCGGCTCGGCCGCTACAGTTTGGAGGGCAATCTGATAGCGCTTAGCCAAAGCATCCCCCAGCAGATCAATCGGATCATTAACATTGGCAAAAGCCGGCAACCAGCGGCGCAGCGTTTTTTTGGCAGCGCCCGAAAGCGGGGCGAGAGTTAAACCGGCCTCCGTTAAATTATCAGTTGCCACCACCGCGGGGCCGCCGGCATTGGAGATAATCGCTACCCGCGGTCCCTGGGGAGCGCGCTCCCAAGAAGCGAAACGAGACAAATCAAATAAATCTTCCAGAGTGCGACAATGAATAACTCCGGCGCTCTTTAACGCCGCGGTCAAAACCGCTTCATCTCCGGCGAGCGCCCCGGTATGCGATTGCATAGCAGTTTGGGCCGCGGCCGTTCTACCTGGTTTAATCAGGAAGACCGGATGATGACGGCTGAAAATTTTCACTGCCTGCAGAAATTCCTGTCCCCGCTCTAGCGATTCTAAATATAGCCCGATGGGCTGATAGGGAGCCAGTCCTTCGCTGGTTAAGTCCTCCATCGTCCGGTGGGGAGCGCCGGCGGTTTGCCAGTAGGTTAAAATATCCACCTCATCGATTACGGTTTTGTTGCCCAAAGTAATAAATTCGCTGAATCCCAGACTATTCGCCGCGGCATAATCAAACAAGGCGGTGGCAATCGCGCCGGATTGACTGATAAAGCGTAAATTGCCGGCCTGCATCAGCACGCGCCCAAAGGTAGCATTGAGATTGACCGAAGCATTAAGAAAACCCAGGCAATTGGGCCCGAGGATATTGAGCTTGGCGCGCTCGGCTAGTTGTTTAAGCTTGATTTCTTGCTGTTCTCCCGCCGTTCCGGTTTCCCGCCAGCCGGCGCTGAAAATCACGATATTTTTGGTGCCGCGCGCCGCCAGCGCCGGTAATATTTTCAGCGTGGCCGGGGACGGCAGAGCGATAATGGCCAAATCCGGCGCTTCCGGCAGATCACGGTATTTAGCATAGCAGGGCAGTTGATCGATGCTCTTGGCTTCCGGATTAACTAAATATACCGTACCGCGAAAGCCGGCCCCCAAGATATTATGGAGCACCACGTGCCCCACTTTTTTGTCGTCGCGCGAGGCGCCGACAATGGCCAGGGTGCGCGGCCGCAAAAGACGATCAAGCGAGCGCGGGTTTCCTTTCCTCATAATCAATTAACTAAGCTCACCCTTTAAACAGATATTAAAGGCATCAATCTGTTGGTTATAAATTTCTACCCATTCCTGCAGGGTCTGATTTCGGAGTTTGATTTTGGCAATCAGGCCGTTATAATCAGCGACGCGGCCGTTATAATAATTGGCTTCGGCCAGGGTGCTGGTGGGCAAGGTATCCAGTTCTTTTTGCCAACTTAGCGCCGTAGCCTGCCATTCGGTCAGCGTGCGGTCGTGCTCGCTGATGGTATTTTTTAAAATAGCATCCGGCGTCGGGCAACTAGCGCGCGGCCGGCCGAAAATTTGCACTGCCAGCCAAACCGATCGGCCCCGGAAGTTCCCTCGTTTTACTGCCAATCCGATATCAGCAAATTTTTTCTCCAGCAGATTTTTACGATGCCCCGGGCTCTTTAGCCAGGCTGCCACTACGGCGGCGTCGCTCACAAAATTGCCTAAGGCTAGATTTTCCGCTACTCCCAAGTAATCATAGCCAAACTGATTGATTAAATCCGTGGCGGTGGTATTGTCTGGCGAGCGATGGGCAAAGTATTGCTGCTTAAACATGTCGGTTAACCGAGCCGCGGCGACGCGGTTAAGAATGACATTGGTTTTAAGGGCGGCCAGCCCCGTTTTTTTTCGTTGTTGGTTAGTGGCGGCAATGATCCTGGTGGCAGATAATTGAGAAACGCTGGATCGTTTAGACAGTACCGCGGCGTTGACTGGCTGATAAACTATCAATAAGGCTGCCAAAATTAGCG
This sequence comes from Candidatus Magasanikiibacteriota bacterium, assembly GCA_016189025.1. Lineage (GTDB taxonomy): Bacteria > Patescibacteriota > Patescibacteriia > Magasanikbacterales > GWA2-37-8 > JACPGS01. The sequence goes on from JACPGS010000027.1 coordinate 75,588, forward strand.
CTAACCACCGGTAGATCAAGCACCGCGGTTTCCTCATAGGCAATTATCATATCATGTCCGGTGGTTATTCACAAAAATACCCCGCTTGCCTAAGGCGAGCGGGGTATTATCCCTAATAGGACTTACGCGTTTGGATGCAGTTCCAGGCGGCAGCGAGCACTGGAGCGAGCCGTAGCCAAGACTACGGCGAGCGAAGGGCGCAGCGACAACGCTGAAATGCGCCAAACGCGTAAGTCCTACCTAAAAAGGATTCAGGGTAAGGCAGACCGGATTTGGATATTAGCAGCAGTAAGGCTGCCGTCGGGATTGCCGGAGCCGTTGATGATAACGGGCGTGCCCGCCGTTAAATCGCTGGTGGCGCCGGCCGTGATCTTGCCGATAGTGGTAGAAGCGGAAAAGAAGATTATTTTCGATCCGCCGTCGCGCAATTTGACGGTAAGCGATTGTCCGTCTACCGCAAGTATTTCTCCGGCAGCTAAACTATCGCCGCGATTGCCGCCGGTCCGCTCCGCTCCCAACCGCCCGCTCCGCTGACCGCGGGCTCCGAATTGGGCACCCGGAAAATTTTCTCCGGCCCCTCCCCTCATTCGGGCCGGGATTTTACTTTGCGCATATTTCATTCCGCCGTAAAACGAGGCGCTGCCGACCACCAGCGCGCCCGCTAGTCCGCCGAGAAGGAGTTTTTTCATAATGATTTTCGTTAAAAATAATTAATTTGAGATTGTAGAAGAAGGCAAACTGTATCGCATTTTTAACCTGGTCGCTATCGCTATTGCTAAACTAACCTGGTTGGTCGCAGCAGACACTCTTTGGGTGCTCCTCCCGACTAAGGTCGGGACTGCGCGCCCAAAGATACTCGTCTGCCGCGCCCTGATGCTGGCTGGTTTTTATGTTCCTCTATAGTCTTAATTTATTCGTACCGCAGAGCTTCTATCGGATTAAGACGGCTGGCCCGGCGCGCTGGATAAAATCCGAAGATAATGCCGATGCCGGCCGAAACGCCGCTCCCCAGCGCGATGGAGGCGAGGGAGACGGAGGTGGCGATGTTGGCAAAGCGGGCCACGCCCGCGGCAATCCCCCACCCCAGGCTGATGCCGATTACTCCGCCTAAAAAAGTAAGGGCCACCGCTTCCAGCAAAAATTGCCGCTCAATATCGCGGGCGCGGGCGCCGATAGCGCGGCGCAGGCCGATTTCGCGGGTGCGTTCGGTAACCGTAGTCAGCATCATATTCATAATGCCGATGCCGCCGACCAACAGAGATATGCCGGCCAGGGAAGCCAGAAACATGGTAAAGGTATCGGTTACCTGGGTCAAGGTGCCAATAATATCCGCCTGGGAAACAATGGAAAAATCCGGCGCTGCCGGATCAACGCGATGTTTGGCAATTAACGCCGCGGTGGCCGCTTCTTGTACCGACGCCATTAATTCTTTTTGCTCCACGCTCACGGCCAGGCTGGAAAGATATTCGGAGCCGGCAACAATTTTTTGCATGGTGGAAAGCGGCACAAATACCGTATCATCAGGATTGAAAAAACCGGAACCGCCCTTAGAGCGCAGCACGCCGATTACCTTAAAATTTATCCGGTTGAGGCGGATAATCTGGCCTACCGGATCGCGCTCCGCAAACAGATCAGCGGCGACCGTGGGCCCGAGCACCGCCACCCGCCCCAGGCTGCGCAATTGGCTTTCGGTAAAAAAAGAGCCGGCGGCGAGCGTGGCATTGCGGACCGCCAGATATTCTGGGGTGGCGCCGATTACCGTGGAATTGGTATTATTGCCGGTAGGCGCCACAATCTGCAGGCGCCGATTCAATTCCGGCGAAACATGAGCGACGCCGGGAAGGGCGCGCAATACCTCGCTGTCTTCATTTTTTAGCGATTGCGCCGAGCCGCGGCCCGCGGAAACAAAGCCGCGGCCGGGCTGCAAAAATCCCGGCATCACGGTAAGGAGATTGGATCCCAGCCCTTCAATGCTGGATTGGATGGTGCCTTGCGCTCCCTGGCCGAGGGAAACCATGGCAATGACCGAAGCAATGCCGATGACAATGCCGAGCATGGTCAGGCCGGAGCGCGCTTTATTGGCCGAGAGCGCCAGTTGAGTTTCTTGGAGCAGGTCGGTAATTCTCATAAAATACGCCGCTGATTGTTAGGGCGATCGTCAATAATTTCTCCGTCGCGGAGGCGGATAATCCGCTCCGCGTGTTCGCCGACGTACGGTTCGTGGGTAATCAGAATAATCGTGCGTTGTTGTTCAGTATGGAGTTTTTGAAAAGTAGCGAGTACGGCGGCCCCGGTTTTAGTATCTAAATTGCCGGTCGGTTCGTCGGCTAAAATTAAGGCCGGATTATTTACTAGCGCCCGGGCAATTGCTACCCGCTGCATCATGCCGCCCGAGAGCTGATGCGGACGGTAAGACCAAAATTTTTCCGGCAGCGCCGCGGCGGTTAGGGCCTCGGCGGCGCGTTGTTCGCGTTCCTGCCGTTTAATTCCGGCGTAAATCAGGGGCAGGGTGACATTGCGCAATACGCTGGCGCGGGGCAACAGATTAAAAGACTGGAAAACAAAGCCGATCTGCCGCATCCGGATACCGGAGAGTTCGTTATCATCCAGGGCCGAGATATCAGCGCCATTCAGCAGATATTGGCCGGCAGAGGGAGTATCCAGGCAGCCTAGCAGATTCATCAGGGTGGATTTGCCGGAGCCGGAGGGCCCCATAATGGCGACAAATTCTCCGTCGCGGATGGTAAAAGTAATATTTTTAACAGCATACGTTTCTTCTTCGCCGCTCCGATAAATTTTCGCCACGTTGCGACATTCAATCATACTTTGAAACTGTAAAGAGCGTTAATTTACCGTTTTCCGTCTGGTCGCTATCGCTATTGCTGAAGATTGCCTGGTTGGTCGCGGCAGACACTCTTTGGGTGCTCCCCCGATTTAATCGGGGTGCGCGCCCAAAGACACTCGTCTGCCGCGCCCTGATGCTAACTAGTTTTTACGATTTTTTCGCAATCTTAATTTCCTAACGTGCTCCGCTGCGCAGGCCGCCCCCGCCGCCGGTAATTCCGCCGCGGCCGCCGCCGGGTACCGAGAATAAACTGCGCTGGGAAGTTTGATTCGCGGCCGGCAGGGGAGCAATCGTTCGCGCCACCACCAGCGTTCCTTCGGCCAGTCCGCCGGTAATCTCGCTGAATTCGTCGTTAGCCAGCCCGGTAGTAATGCGCACGCGCTCCGGCAGCGAGGCAAGCTCCACTCCCCCGCTCCCGCCCGGGTTGCCGGCCGCCCGGTCGGTTACCACCTCTACATAATTTTCCTCATTATCTGATTTAATGGCAGAAACCGGGGCCAGAAGAACGCCAGCTTTAGAATCAATAATTACCGCGGCCGAAACCGTCATGCCTGGTTTTACCCGCTCATCCAGCGTGTCAAAAGCTACTTTTACCGTATAGGTTACCACGCCCTGGGAAACCGTGCCGACCGCGTCAATTTCCGCCACTTTTCCGGTCAGCGCCAGGCCCGGCACCGCATCAAAAGTAAGGGTGGCCGCCTGGCCGATTTTAATTTTGGCCACATCCACTTCATTAAAAGAAATCTCGGCTAATTTTTGCCTGGTAATGAGGGTGGCCAGCGTCGTTGCCGCACTAGCCTGGTCGCCCCGTTTGGCATCTACCCTGGCAATCAAACCGTCAAACGGCGCCCGTACAGTATAATCAGCCAATTTTTCGCGGGCATCGCGCCGGGCGTTCAGCTTCTGCTTGACGGCTAATTCCTGGGTACGGAGGTCAAGCGCGTCTACCCCGGCATTAAGTTTAGCCAGTTGTTCAGTTTTTTCGGCAATGGTGCGTTCGGAGCCGGCTAACTGGTCTTTAGTATTAGAAATCGTGCGAGTGATCGCCAGCAAACTGGCGATATGGGTATTGGCGGAAGCAGTGTAAGTATCCAGGCTGGCTTGATGAGTAGCAAGAATAGCGGGCTGGCGCACTTCGTGCTGGGTCATCAAATCTTTAATGAAATCCAAAAAACGATCGGCCGATTTTACCAGGTCGCCAGTTGATTTAGCGTTACTGTAGCTATCCAGAATCAGCTGCTCCAGCGCGGCAGTGTCGGCGGTACGAGCAGTGATTTGATAACGCGATAACAGAGCGTCGGTTTCTTTCTGTAAGTTCTGATACAGATTATAAAGATCATCGCGGTAAACTTTTACCCGGCCGTCCCAGCCGTAAACCTGGTTGGCATACCAGTCAATATTCCACTGCGTGCGTTCAATGGTGCTGGAAAACAGCATCTCCTTAATGCCGGTTACTACCGGCGGCAGGGCCAGCAGCGCATTGGTTACCGCGGTATAGCCGTCTTCGTATGATTTGGCCAAATCATTAGCAGCTTGCTCGCGGGAAACTTTAGCCTGGCTCAAGGCATTTTGCGCCTGGAGTAAAGTTAAGGCGTCCGTTGGCTGTTTAAGTTTTTGGAGCGCTAATTCGGCGCTCTCCAGATTAACTTCGGCATCCCGCACGGCCTGCAGCGCCTCGCGGGCATCCAGTTGCGCCACAAGTTTCCCGGCTTTCACCTCTTGCCCGTTGGCTACGTCTACCGATATTATGGTGCCGGCCACTTTAGATTTCAGATCAACCTGATTAGATACTGCTACCTGGCCGCTGCCGGTAATTGATACTACGAGAGTCCCCCGCTCTACCGCCGCCAGCACATAGCGGGTTACTTCAGCACCGGAGCGGAATTTGCGGAAACCGGCATAACCGACCAGAGCAATAATCACCAATAATCCGCCGATTAATTTAGGGCGGGAGAAAAATTTTTTCAGCACCATAGCAAATAAATTTAGTCCATTTTGAATTGACCTCTGCCAGCTTAACAGCAATTTTATTATCAGAGTACCATTGATTAAAAGCCACTGTCAAAGCAGAAACCAAAACTAGGCAGATTAGCCGGCCTGTTTTTGCCGGCGCCGGGCTTCATTCTCGTTCAGCACCCGCTTGCGGATGCGGATATTCTGGGGGGTAATCTCCACCAGTTCATCGGCGCCGATATATTCCAGGGCATCTTCTAAATCCATCACCTGGGGGGCGTTAAAATGTTCGGCGCTGCCTTCGCCTTTGGAGCGCATATTAGACAGTTGTTTGGTTTTGCAGACGTTTACCCGGATGTCGCCGGCGCGGGCGTTTTGCCCCACTACTTGTCCCTGATAAACCTCTATCCCTGGCCCCAAGAATAGCGTACCGCGGTCTTGCACGTTTAACAAGCCGTATAAATTGGTGGTGCCGGTGGCAAACGCCACCAGCGACCCCTGGTCGCGTTCCTGCCAGCCGCCCGGGTCCGGGCCATAGCCGTGGAAGATGGTGTTGATAATTCCCAACCCCCGGGTATCGGTTAAAAATTCGCGGCGGTAACCGAACAGGCCCCGGGTGGGAATAATGAATTCCAGAAAAGTAATGCCGTTTTCCGCCGACATCTTCTGTACGGTGCCGCGCCGGGCGCCCAGCTTCTGCATTACCGCCCCGACGTACAAATCAGGCACTTCAACGGAAACTTCCTCGTAGGGAGTAAGCCGCTGGCCGTCTGCTATTTTATTAATTACCTGAGGTTCCGATACCTGCAGTTCATATCCTTCGCGCCGCATCCGCTCAATTAAAATCGCCAGGTGCAGTTCGCCGCGCCCGGAAACAATCCAGTTGTTTTCGCTCCCCTCCTCCACCCGTAAAGCCACGTCTGTTTCCAGTTCTTTGTACAAGCGTTCCCGTAGCTGGCGCGAGGTGGTAAATTTGCCTTCCCGGCCGGCCAGCGGCGAATCGTTTACCAGAAAAGTCATTTTTACGGTGGGCTCTTCAATTAAAAGCGTCGGCAGCGCCTGCGGCGCGACAGAATCGGTAATCGTTTCGCCGATATTAATGTCCGGAATGCCGGCAATCGTCACAATATCTCCGGCCGTGGCCTGGTCCACTTCCACCCGCTCCAACCCCCGGAATCCCAGCACTGCGGTAATTTTAGCGCGCTGCTGCCGGCCGGCGCGATTAATATGAATCACTTCCTGGCCCGGTTTAAGCGTGCCGTTATAAATGCGGCCGGTCGCCAGGCGCCCGCGGAAATTATCCGGGGCGATGGAAACCGTCAGCATTTGCAAAGGGGCGGCGGCGTCTCCCCCGGGCGCGGGAATCTGCTCTAAAATAGCCTTAAATAACGGCGCGATGTCAGTCATTTTGCTTAAATCCGCCTCTTGCCCGGCCTTGCCCTGTTTGGCCGCCGTGTAAATAACGGGAAAGTCCGCGATTTCATCGGCCGCGCCCAGTTCCAGAAACAAATCAAAAGTTTTATTCAGGGCAAATACAGGGCGGGCGTCGGGCTTGTCTATTTTATTAATCACCACGATAATTTTATGCCCCAGGGCGAGCGCTTTTTTTAGCACAAACCGCGTCTGCGGCATGGGGCCTTCTTTGGCATCTACCAACAGCAGGCAGCCGTCGGCCATTTTCAGCACCCGCTCCACCTCGCCGCCGAAATCAGCGTGCCCGGGAGTGTCAATGATATTGATTTTGGTGCCCTGCCATTCCACCGAGGCGTTTTTGGAAAAAATGGTGATGCCGCGCTCGCGCTCCAGGTCGTTAGAATCCATAATCGCTTCCTGGTTTTCATTTTCCTTGGAAAGTTTGGTTTTGCTTTGGCGCAGCAAAGCATCCACCAGCGTGGTTTTGCCGTGGTCAACGTGAGCAATAATGGCGATGTTGCGGATGTTCGTCATACTAAAAAAGCTGCTTTAATTTGAGCAGCGTACTCCCTGCGCCGATGAGATTATACCACCGGCCGGCCTTTTTTTCAAGCCGAGGGCCAAAAAATAAGTTTGAGGCCGGCGGCGAACAGGAATACGGCGACCACCAGGCGGAATTTATTTTGGGGTATCCGGTCAACGATTTTTTTGGCCAGCTGCGCTCCGAGGTATGAAACCGGAATAAACAGAGCCAGCCCGTACCATAATTCTTTCGGCAAAGTGGCGCCGCCAGCCAGGTAAGTAATAATACGGGTGGAGTCAACCAAAAGCCCGATTGCTCCGGCCGTGGCAAGGTAGACCGCCTTCGGCAGATCAAAGGCGGAGAGAAACATGCTGCGGATAGCGCCGCCGATGCCGAACATGCCGGCAAAGAATCCCGACAGCGCGCCGCCGGATATTGCCGTCAGATTCCCGGCCGGAATCTTAAATTTAGACTGCAATATCAAAAAGAGCGCGTAGCCGGCAAGAAATGCGCCGAGCAGACGAAGCAGAATATCTTCCTTGGCACCGAGCGAAACCAAAGCGCCGAAGTAGCTAGTGGCGAGGCCTACCAAGCCAAAGAGTACTAGCAGCCGGACATTGAAACCTTTGCGAAACAGCGAGACTTTCCACACATCGCCGAACCAGTGGATAATCGCCACCAGAAATATGGCCTCTACCGGGGGGAAAAATATTACCAACACCGGAATCATCAGGGTGGACGTTCCGAAGCCGGTAACGGTGCCGACGGCGGCGGCTACCAGTGTTAGCAGCGCAATGTAAAATATTTCCATATCAATTAAGTATCCAAATGGCGTAGTTTAAATAAGCGGCAAAGCTAACCCAAATAATATAGGGCACCAAAAGCCACGCAGCTGGTTTAGAGATTTTTACAAAGGCGATGATCGTGGCGAGAATGGCGAACCAGAGGAATACGATCTCAACCAGTGCACCGCCGGGACTGTGCAGGCCGAAAAAGATAATTGACCAAAGGGTATTGAGCACCAGCTGGCCGAGAAATATGCCAAGAGCAATTTTTACATCTCTGCGATCCAGCCCCTTCTTCCAAACAAAGAACGCCGCAATGCCCATTAGTGCAAACAGTGTCGTCCAGACCGGTCCAAATACCCACGCCGTAGGATTAATGGCCGGCTTAACGATCTCTGCATACCAGCCGGCAATGGATGGAGTCGTGAATATCGATCCGATAATACCGGCAAGCTCGGAAACTACGATGGCGATGATGAACTTTAGTGTGTTGTTGATTTTCATATTGCTTATAACAACTTCTATTAAGATTTTGCCCGACAAACTGCATATTTTAAGGCTATTTTGGCATTGCTTATAAATGCTTCTAAAAGGCCAGGGTATAGAATATATTGACTGATGCGCCGTGCGATTCAATGACTCCCATATCTTTTAATTCCCGCAGGTCATAATTTATAGTTGCCCTTGGCACTCTCCTTAAAATCTTTTCGCAGTCTTGGGCAGTTAATTTTCCTTTAATCAGAAGGGTGTCAATAATTTTCATTTGTCTTTCATTAAGGCTTTGATATTTAATGCCCAATAAAATAACCTCGAAGCTATTAACCAAATTGCGAAAAAGCGGAGATGGCAAGCCCCACTCCTCCATTTTCTTTAAAACAATATCAATACCTCTGCCGTATTCCTCTAAATAATCCAAATCTTTCAAGCGGCCGGCAATCATGGAATTGCGGCTAAATTGGGCGTCCTTAATATTTTCTACTGTAACGCCAGGTGGCAATGATCCAGGATTTAAAATTTCAATTCTGTCGTTGAAAACTTTAACCTGCGCATATGTTTCAATAATTTTGTAGTCGCGGTGGATCACGGAATTTGCAATAAGCTCTCGGATAGCAGCTTCAGGATACTCAAATTTCTCAACCCGTTTCGTTCCAACGATCTCAGCTGTTTTTCTGATATTTTTCAACACGAATCTGTAAGAGTCATCGATTTGAACATCAAGCGTCCCTTTTACATCCGCGCTATCAATAATTTCACTTGCTGCGTTGTTGCCTGCGTAGCGCACGCAACGAACTAAATATCTTTCGTATGGAGTCCTGTCTTGTGGTGGATCATGGGCAAAAACAAGATAGCCGCCAACGGTTGGTTTAAATTCTCCGCCAAAATTAGCAACAACGCCAAGGTTTTGAAGTAAATTATCGTCAATGCGCGAATCCGCCCCTCTCTTAACATCTGTCTCGCGCTTAGTAAGTAGGTGCAAAATTTTTGGTTCTGATAAATCTGCGCGAGAAACATTGACTGCTTCGGACAGATCAAACTGGAATTCTTTTGATGTCGCCACATAAGTTCTAAATTCACTATCGGTAATGCGGCGATTAGAGTTGCCCTCTCTGATATAAGCGCCGTTTGGTAAGCCGACTGGTTTGTAGTAACAAGGCATATGATCCTTTGGGCATTCAGGAACATAAACGGCCAAAATCGCTATCCCATCATAATCAATAACATGATACTCGGGGCGTAAAATAAAACTCATTTTGTCATTAAAATATTCTCCGAGTTTTCTTTGCATCAAATCTAAATTCTCGCACCCCTCAACGGCGTTTCTTTCTTGGTTAACCCCAAACACCATAAGGCCGCCACTCCGCCTGTTTGCAAAGGCGGAAATAGTTCTCCAAATATCATTCGGGACATTGTTTCGCGCTGTTTTGAATTCTAAATCGGGCAATTCGGTTGCGAGTGCAAGGCCGTATTTTATTTTTTCTATAATTTGTTGATCTGTCATAAATTTAATGTAACCTTTGTTTTATTGTTTTTCAACAATTTTAATCTCCTCCGGGGTGAGGGCGTAGAGTTTATAGACGAGCTGGTCAATTTGTTTTTCGCCTTTTTTCTGCTCTCATGCTATAAGCCACGTCTTCAACCGCTACCAATTTGCTTTTACTTAATACTACTTTAATCGCGCGGGGAATATCTTCGAAATAGTTGAACATCTCGTCTTGGGGTTTTATCCCCTTTGTCTTATTTGCCTCAAGGTGAACATTGCCACAAGTCCAAAAAGGGATTTGGTCTGATTTTCCTCCAACACGCCCCGGCAAACTGTTAGTAAAGAATCTGATTGTTATACCAATTGTTTTATTGTCTTTTCTCATATATTTAATTTAATAAATCCTCTAAATTTTTACTTATTTTTGTTTCCGACTTGCCTTCTTTTGGTTTTGTCTTTTTATTTTTTTCTATCTTTATCCTTTCGGGCTCGACCTTGCTAAACAAAGTTTTTTGACTTTCTTTCATCTTCTCGCCTTTGTCAAATTTAGTGGTTATTTTTTCAATGTCATTCAGCTCGGCTTTATTTTGCCACTCCTTCCATTGTTCCAAAACAACATTTAATCTTTCCTCCAGCCATTCGCTGATTTCGCCCGATTTGGAATCAACTTTATCAATGTGCGCTAAAAATATCGGATAATTCAAATGTCTTAAGTCAATTTCCAATCCTTCGTTTTTCTTGACCTCTCTGGTTTTTTCCGCATACATAATGGACATTTTCATTGAAGCGGATTGCGCGCCTCTCTTTAATTGACTTACTGCTGTTCCTCTTTTGAACGATCCCGGCGGCAAACTTACTATCGCCAATATGTTGCAATGTTTGGCAATATATTTTCTCAAAAACTCGTCTTGAGAATTTGAAAACACTCCTTCCGGCAAAACCAAACAGATTTTTCCACCAATACGAGCAGATTGAATTGCTTGTTGGATTGATAAATTATACTCAGAGATTCTATCCTGTCGGCCGTCCTTGTTTAAATCATCGTTTAAGTTTTCAAAAATTTTATCTTCATCGCCGTGTTCATATTTACTACTTCCGGCGGGGTTGCCAACGACCAAATCCCAATTCTTACCGTGATAAAATAAGCCGTTGTCTTTTCTTATCGGCACGAGATTTAACTCCTCGCCTGTTTTTTTGAAATATAAAGCAAAATAAGTTTTGGCGATGATGTATGGTAAATCCTCAATATCAACTCCCATCACATTTTCCAAATCCAAATTGTTTTGATTGATCGCTGTCGCCAAAAATCCTCCGCTCCCACACTCAAAATCCAAAACTTTCGTGTGTTTGTTCAATTTACCAATCAGACCGAAGACAAAATCTATAACGCATTTTTCGGTAAGATACTGGTTGAATTCTTCGCCTTGAAACGACCTCAAAATCGCCTTGCGAAATTCTATTGCAGTATCCGGACCAAGCGAAGCAACAAGATCAAACCGCTTAAACAGATCATATACAGCCTTTTTGCCTTGTGTATTTAATTCTGTATAAGGATAACTGGTAGTATATTGAATTGGATTTAACAAATAATTATGAATTTGATAAACAACTTCTTTAACAATGTCCTTTGTAATTTTTTCTTCTTTTTTGTAGTACTTAAAAATGACAAGCAATTCGTCAAAAAAATCAACTTTGAAATTTTGTGGCTCTAATACGCGCGCTTGATATTCTTCGGATAACCCATAATATCGTAGCAGTTCTTCAAAAGGGAGGATTGTTATTTCTTCGGTTTTGTACTCGGGGACTTGTTTCTTTTCATCAACTTCTATTTTCCACTTGTAAAACTTAATGTCTTTCCCCACTGTTGTGGCCAAAATTTTAGGGGGCAAACCAGACGGAGCAAATTCTTCTTTATCTAAAGGAAAATTTTTGAGATAAAATAAAGCTTGTTCAAGTGCCACAGCATGGCTTTTATGTTTTGTTTTTGCTTCCACTAAAAGCACGGGGTTACCATTGTGGTAATAAACAATATCTATGGAGCCAGCCCTGTTTCCTCTCGCCCCAAAAATAGGAACATCGTTTATCTTCACACACTCCGCATTATGAATTGGATAGCCAAAATTATCATTCAAAAACGGAATGACATCATTGTTGATATAAGAATTTTCCGACCTCTTTTCCGGCATAAAAGTTAAATTACATCTTTCTTCTCGCCGCGAATAACGGCCTCGGTTTTGGCGATTAAATCTTTTAGCATTCTCTCGGCGGTCTCTATATTTTCTTTATACTCTGGGTCGTTACCTTTTTTCTTTGCTTCCACTGCCTTATCGTGATAAGTTGCTACTTTTTTGAATTCTGACATTATATTACTTATCACCCCATTAGATAATATCGGTATTAAAATTGCTCTAACATCTGCTTCGTCCAAAACCAACGCACCTACTCCAGCCCTAACTCTATCAAGCATCTGCCAACCATAAGAAGTCTTTAGGTAAGCTTGGATATATTCAGCCGGTATTTTGTTGTTCAGTTCAACTTTAAGAATATGTCCGCCAATAACCATATCGTCAGATGAATCGGTTACCAGTGCAGACCTGCCCGCAGTACCTACACCCGATCGCGCAAATAACAAGTCGCCAGATTTAGTTCTTCTTGATTCGCTATCAAAAACACCACCTATTTTTACCTGCCTACTTAAATAGGGATCAACACCAGTACCAGACGCAAGTATACTAACTGCCTCAATACTTTGAACTCCGCCCTTCTTAACAAATTCTGTTTTCCCTCTATATCCCGAAACGGTTTTAGAGATGTAGTTATCAAGCGGCAAGGACTTAAATTTTTTTATTTGCTCAATTATTCCTTCATAGCTGGAATGCCAATAATTTACATTCCATCTGCTTGTCGGTTTTTCTTCCATCAACTCCTCCAAGGTTTTATCCACCCTTACCATCACGATTTCCCGACCCTTTTCATCTGTTGTTATTTGAACTAAATTTTTCTTGCTCATATTGTTGTATAATGCTTTTGATAAGTATCTTTTATAATTTTAAAGTATTTTTCTTCAAGGGATTCGACTGAAGCGAGAAAAACCGGATAGTTTAAATCTCGCCCTTTCCCTTGGTCTTTATATTTTTGCAAAAATAAAATACTGGTTTTGGCACTTGTGCCAACATTTTTGAAAGCGTCTCGCGGCAAAGAGACAATCGCTTCCACTCTTGCTTTCTCACTAACAAATTCGCGCACATAATGGGAATTGGAGTTGGTTAAAATGCCGTCCGGAATAATGATGGCTATCCATCCGCCGGGTTTTGCGAGTTGTATAAACCTTTCTAAAAATAAAATTTCTATTGGAAAGGATTTTAATTTTTCTATTTCTTTTAGCGTTAAAATATCTTTTAAATTTATTTCTATTCCGTTAATGTTCAGATTATAACTAATTCTTTGGGGTAAATATTTTTTATCTTTCCATATTTCCAGATTTATTAAGCTTTTAGAAAGCTCTTTGAGTTTATAAATATTTATCTGCGATAATGGTAGTTTCACATGTTCAGTGGTTGTGGTTTTTAAGACTTTTTCCTCCTGTTCGCCGAATAGATTATCCAGCCGTTGTGTGTATATCTTTTGTACTTTCCTGGCGGATAAAACAGATTCAGAAAGCATTTTCATTTCTTCATATATACCCAGTCCTCCGTATGGCGGATTTCCTACTACCAGATTAAATTGCTGATCTTCTATATCTTTTTGCTTTAATTTATATTTATATTTTTTTGTGTGCTGTTCCCAATGAATCCGGTCCAGTCCATTTTGATGAAAAAAATGTGCTTCCAAGTCCTTCTCTTTACCGCCAAATTCCTTCAATAAATTAATGTCTTTCCATTTTTTGACAACATCCCCGTCAATATCCAAGCCAAATATCCAATCTGTTTTAGTAAAACCGGTTCCCACTGCAGTTTTCAAAAACACACCCTCGCCAACAGCCGGGTCAATAACCGACGGAAAGTGTTTTTGCGATTCCCAGCGACCGGATTCTTTTTCCTCCTTGTCTTTCCAAATTTTCAGAATATCAAAGACAAAACCAGCGATTCTTTGATCGGTGTAGAAAATTCCCAAGTCCTGTTTTTTTTGTTTAATTTCTGTTGACATGTTATTGAATGATAAAATGAGTCATTGCAATCATTTCTTCATAAAACTTTAATTCTAATTTATCTCGCAGTGCTTTTTGCTCTTTTTCTCGCTTTTTTTCCCCCTCTGCCCGTTCTTTATATACCTGCATATTTAATCTGCCCAATTGTATATCAATATCTTGTATTCTTTTACGATATTTCTCTCGTTCGGCAAAATCAGATGAATTATCTTTTTTCCTTTCAATCTCTTTTTTTTCATCTTCGTATTTCTTAATCCTGTCTTGAGTTCTTAGGGAGTAATCATTATAAAATCGGCTTATTCTTTCTATTTCTCTATCAAAAAGACGCTCGTTTCTTTTTTGATACCTTTCTACAACAGGCTTCTTCCATTTTTCCCAAGTTTGAAACAAGAATTCTTTTTTAATAGGCGAACTTTCAAGCGTTTTTCCGGAATCAACACTTCCCACATCAATGAATTCATTGGCGATCGCCACATCCAATACGCTGAATTCACTATTTGTCTTTTCGAGAAATACGAGCGGAACCAAAATTTCTTCCGTCTCAACTCCGGCTATTTTTAACTTCCAAAGAAATACAAATCCTTCTTTTCCTGTTGCATCGCTCAACTGGGATATAATGCTTTCGTGTTTTGAAAGCTCAAAAACCAAAGAAGGTATTGGCTTGGTTTGCAGCTTCAAATTATCTTCAATAATTTTACTGATGACCGGATGATCTTTGTGCGCGCGGGAAATTTTACCTTCCTCGTCATCGCGGAGTTCCCGAAAAGCAATCGGAAATTTATAACCATCTATCGCAAAAACCGCCTCGTCCTCGGTTGGCTTTATCTTTTCTCCCAGCACGAGTTTGCAAAGAGAAAGCAAATCCCTGTCAAATTCCGAAACCGCTTTTTTAGTTTCCGCTTCCGTTTTTTTGAATAATGCGGCGACAGCTTGGTCCGCGCTTTCCAATAATAAATTTCTATATTGTAAAGTTGTTTTTGAGATAACATCTTTCAAGCTTTCCTGTAGCTTCGCAAACGCTTTGTCGTATTCTTCGGGGCTTCTGCAGTTTTGGTAAATCTCAAGTATTTTCTTTTCAAAATCAAGACCGGATTCCAAAGCGCCAAGAATTTCATCGGAGCTTCCGAAAAGTCCGTTAAATAAATTCAGTTTTTCGTTTAATAGCTCCAAGACCCGTTTGTCGGCGTAATTTTTTGTATTAAGAAAGTTCGCAACTACCACTTGGTGCTTTTGGCCGTAACGATGGCAACGACCGATTCTCTGCTCTACTCTTTGAGGATTCCACGGCAAATCGTAATTGATGACAATATTAGCAAATTGGAGGTTTAATCCTTCCGCTCCCGCTTCTGTGGTAAGTAAGACCTGTGTATTGGTTCTGAAATCATGAATAAGGGCTTGGCGCGTGTTTGCAGATGATGAACCAACAGATGCCGCTTCCGGAAACTCCTTTTTCCAGCGATTGAATGCTTCCCGGGCCTCAGGCGAGCTGTTTGACCCATTGAATTCCGTAAAAGAAAGTTCAGCTTCTTTGAGAAGTTTTGAAAGATAATCCTGCGTGCGTGTTGACTCTGTGAACACTACGGCTTTTTCCGGCCATTTCTTTTCTTTGGCTTGTTTGAAAAGCTGAAGCAGGGCGTTAATCAGCTCCTTACCTTTTGTGTTCTCTTTGATTTTAGTCGCCAATGAATAATATCCCTCCAGCTCCGCAATTTCTTTTTTTATATCGTCGTCGCTAAAAGCGTCGTCAACGCGTTGCTTTTCTTTTTTCTGATTGTACTCTATGCCCTCTAATTCAGATTCTTCAAATTCCTCCAGCAGACCTTCATCAATCATTGATTCTGGGTTCAATTTCTCCACCGTCGCTTCTTTGTTTCGCAGTTTTAATTCATTTTTCAGATTCTCGCTTAATTTTTTCAAGGTATCAGCTATGGCAAACGACGAGCTGGCCAATAATTTTCTGTAAACGAGAACCATCAAATTTCTCTGTGTCGCGGTAATGGCCGCCACATCGGGATGCTGGAGATATGCGGAGACCTTCTCATACAACTCAACTTCTTCATCGGTAGGAGTAAAATCAAAAGTCATTGATGTCCTGTCGGTAAATTGCACATACTCTAAAACCTGTTTTCGCAACGTCCGCGTGATTACTCCCGAGATTGACAGCGGGTCATCACTTTCTTCTCCCCGAAGCAACGCCCTCAATTCCTCCAATCTTAATTTGGCGAGTTCCGACCGATCTTTTATCGGTTGTATAAACTTCGTCTTAAAACTATATGGCGATCCGAGAAGTTTATCATCTATAAAACTCGCTATCCCGTATAATTCTTCAAGACTGTTTTGCAGAGGTGTCGCCGTTAATAGAACCTTAGGTTTATCTTTGATTATCTCTCGAATGTCATATGCCATCTTTGAAGCGTCCCTTCCCTTAAATACGCGTCTAAAACGATGCGCTTCATCAATGACAACGACATTCCACGGTTGCTTCTCTATTAGGCCAAGATGGGAATAAACAAAATGATACGAAACGATAAAAACTCCATCATAAGTAAACGGCACTTTTTCGCCACTATTTACTTTGGCGTTAAAAGATGGGCCATCCCACACTTCCGATTCAATGCCGAATTTTGATAATAACTCGTCTTGCCATTGTTTTCTTAGCGATGCCGGAGCCATAATCAAAACTTTTCTTTTCCCTTCGGCCCAAAGTTGAGATATGATAATACCAGCTTCAATCGTTTTACCCAAACCGACTTCATCGGCCAGAATTGCACCGCGAGAAAGCGGACTATTGAACGCATAAAGAGCCGCATGAATTTGATACGGATTGAGATCAATAGTTGACTTTGCCAAAACGGAAGATAGCCGGTTCAAAGAGCCAGCCATCTTTTGGAGGCTTACTTTTTCCGCGAGATATTTTTTAACAAAAGCGGACATAATCTTTATTTACAGTAACCAACAAGCACATCAAAAAACCGGGTGTCTTTAACAAGCACCCTGAACCTATCAAGGAGTGTTTGGTTCTTTTCGTTTGCCTGCCCCGTAGCGAGCTTTGCTCTGCTATTCGGGGTGATAAATGTTAGGTCTGAATTCATGTTGATTTTTTTGGCAGATTTTTTATTTCATCTATACGAAATCCTACGCGTTTCGAACGATTTTTACAAGAAAATTGATAAGTCAGAATTACTCCCGATAGCATTCCGCGCATTCCCAATACTCAAGGCGGGCGTAAGATTTCGGTTCATAATTGAGTACATTGAGAGTCATGGTTTCATATTTCACTTCATGCGAGCCGAAACGGATGGCTTTTCTCATTTCTGCTTCCGTGTGCAGAGGAATTTTTCCAAAGTAATGCCCGCCGCGATACCGGTGATCACGATAGACAATGATATTGATCGCCTTGCTACACGATGCACATTGTCGAGCGAGGCGTTTTGCAACTTTTGGCAGATCTTTTATTTTCATGTTATCTTTCTCCATTTAATATTCTCTCAAATGCTTCCAGATTGCCCACAGCATCATGAACCGGATTATGATCGTGCGGCGCAACTCGCAACTTTTTCCATGAGCTTGAGTCTGTAAAGTCGCCAACAAGTCCAGCATAAAAATCACCGATCCTCCTTGCGGAATGGCCGAATGGATTTTTACCAAGAAATAGGTGAAAATAGTAATTTATAAATTGCCAGTCGTAAGCCGGATTGTCGCTCACAAATAGCGGTCTGAATCCCTTCTCTGTCACAGATAAAATCCACTTATCGAAATTTTCGAATGTTTCTTTTGTTGCCCCTACTCCGTGGAAAGTCTGCTTTGAAGGATAAGCAACTGCACCGAATTCGAACGACACCGAATCATTCAATGTCGGCGCGGGCCCGTGTCCTTCACAATCCACGAATATTAAGTTTTTGGTGACGATTTCCTGTGACATATATTTCAAACTTCGGTTTTCTCAAGTAGCCATTCCCAGAGCGGTCTGAATTGTATAGTCATTCCGTCTTTTTCTACTTCTCGTTTTTCGTCCCATGTGAGCACGGTTAACTTCTTAACATTCAGTTCGCCGCTTGCTTCAGTTAGAGCTTTTGTTTCTCTTTGCTCGACATCTGAATTTATGGACTCATAGCAAACCTGTATTAGTTCCGTAACCAGATGTCCTTTTTTTACGACAAAATCCACCTCGCGATCATTGCGAGTCTTGTAATAGAATAATTCCAAGTTTGGCTTAAGGCCTCGTTTTACCAGTTCGGTGAAAACCAGGTTCTCCATGAGTTTGCCCTTGTCAGGAGAACGTTGAATGGCTTTTGCAGTTACAAAGCCATTGTCAACAACATATACTTTTTTCGGCGAATTTATCCGCTGTCTTGATTTTGGAGAATATCGTGAGAGTGAGAATATCAAATATGCCTCCTCCAAATAGGATGCATATTTAGCTACCGTGTGCACGCTTTTCAGATTAAGCGTCTTCATCAGTTTGTTGAGCGTGTAGAGTGAAGCAAAATTATTGACTAGGTGTGACCCAAGCGTGCTTATCTGCGTTGAAAATTTAACCCGGTGCCTTTTTACGACATCCTTAAAGAGCAAAGAGTCAAAAAGAACTTCCAAGTAATCTGCCGGATCAAGATTACTCACCACGACTTCCGGAAAACCGCCCTTTGATAAATATTGATCGAGCAAATTCAAAAGCTGGCCGTGTTTTTCAGGCAAGGATTTGTATTCCGGGTCTATTTCGAATTTTTTACCTTTCAAAAATTCCTTAAAATCAAACGGGAGTAACTCTATCGGCATGTGCCTGCCGGTAAGGTGGGTTGCCAACTCCATTGAAAGCAACCTGGCATTTGAGCCGGTGAGTACAAGATTGTACCCTTCGCGATGCAAACGGTTTACAAACAACTCCCAAGCCGGTAAATTTTGAATTTCATCAAAAAGAATTGTTTTAATATCGCCGTATGCGCTATGCAGTTCTTTCATTAATTCGGCTGTTGATATGCTACCTTCCGCGGCCAATACCTCATCGTCAAAATCAAAGTACATAAAATCATGATCCCTTAAAAGCAGGAGAGAAAGCACCGATTTCCCCGCGCGTCGGGGCCCAAGAACGACTTTTATCAAATCCGAATCTAGCCATTTTTTGGCTAATGTTTCTTTGGTCCTGTCCACATACTTGGATTTCAAAAGCTCCTCTTTCTTTAGTTTTTGCTTCGAAACTATGTCTTTTAGCATATTTTAAGCTTATTATTTTATTCCTAATGCACAAAAGTAACTAATTTTGTGCATTACACCTAGTATAGTGCATAAAACAAGCAAATGCAAGGATCATGGGAATAAGGTAGAAAATTGGTCATATTCACTAAAGCTCTCAAATCTGGTCTTACGGCTGGGACCAGATGCAAAAGGTGGCGCAAACTCTAATCCTCGGGACAAAACTCGCCACAAGAGCAATCAAGTGGTGAAGACGGCATCTTTAAAATCGTGGAAGGATACCGAGACTCAGGATACCGGATTTATCCCGGCATAATTTTGAAAAAGGAATAAAACTGACTGGTACTCTTCCGCCCGTGAATAAAGAGAAAAGCAGAGCTTTTGGCTCTGCTCATCCCATCTGGCTCCCGAATTAAAACCTTCGCAAACTTTTGAAATTATTTTGCCAAATCTGATACACAAATCCAAAAAGCGAAATCTAAAATGAGCCGCCTCGCTACGCTCGGCGGGACGCTCGGGCGCGGCGGAATTCCCCCCACACCCCCCTTCCGCCGCGCCCTCGCTCCCACGGCGAAAATTTTTTGCGGCTATATAATTAAGATTTCTTAAAGAAAACTGGAATAATGCGAGGCGATTCTTCCTTATTGAAATAACAATTTAAGTTATAATCGCCGTAAATTTCTAAATCCCATTTCGGTCCAAAATATTCTTTTAACTTTTCAATTTCGACATATTGCTCATTTTCAGCATCATCAATAGTTTCGTTTTTTCCAGTTTTCTTATCAAAAATTTCATAAACAAATTTAGTCTTTTTCAAATTTTTATCAGTTAATTCCCAATCACGGATAACTTTCATTTTATAGTTTTCATTCTCACCATAATAAATTTTATGAAATTTTTTATCGTATCTATAAAAATTTGCTTCATCTAAAATAATCAATTTTTTGATATGTGTTTTCTGCCAATTATAAAAATTTATTCTGCCGTCTTCCGAAAAAATATAGGACAAAGTTGACCACATACAAATGGCGGCGTCATATTCCTGATTTATGTCCATAGTTTCAAAAGAACCGTGAATGGTTTTCAAATTCGGATTATTTTTCTTAGCGATAGATAGTGCTTTTTCTGATTGGTCAAACAATGTTATATCGTAGCCTGCTTTTAGCAGTAATTCTGAATGCAACCCAACGCCGCCGCCTAAATCAATGATCGTTTCTATTTTTTCGGAATACTTTTTGAAAATATCAATTACAAAATTTGTTTCCTCTTTTTCGTGACCAATTTTACCAAGAGTAGTTTCTCGCCATAGAGGAAATAGTTCCGCCAAATTTTCGTAAATTTTTGTTTTCATAATTCCTAACCAATTTTGGCTAAAATTTCCGAGAATTTTTTAGTATGTTGTCTTGAACCGATTGATACTCGCATAAAATCTTCGGAAACAAATTTTGAGATTGAAAAATCCATTTTATCCAGTTCTTGCTCTAAAGAACCTTTTACCTCTTTCTTTACTTTCACCAAAACAAAATTTGCTTTGGAGTCATAAACCTCAAAATTTTCAAGTTTGCTAACTTCGGAAGTAAAATACCGCCTATCAGCAATAATTTCTGCGGAAAGATTTTCGTAATAATCGTCTGATTCAAGTGCGGAAATGGCAACTTCCTCTAAAAGCCTGCTCCCGCCCAAATAGAAATTTTGATAGCATAAAATCTCTTTTACTTTTTTGCCGCACAATGCAAAACCAATACGCAACCCAGCAAGTGCATAAAGTTTTGAAAAACTTCTTAGAATCATCAAGTTATCATATTTTTCCAACAAAGCAATAAAATTTTGCTGATTGTAATTTTCATCAAACCCAAAATAGGCTTCGTCTAAAACAACTAGTGTTGTTTTGTCGGCTTTGTTCAATATTTTTTCAAAATCAGCAAGATTTATTGAATTACCCGTTGGATTATTTGGCGAAGTAATCAAAACCACTTTCGGCCTTAATTCACCGATTTTTCCAAGGCAATCATCAATATAAAAAGCGAACTCATTTTGTTTTTCAATAAGTCTAAAATTTTCCAATCTTATATTCTTAAAATTTAGGTATTTATCGTAATAGGTATAGTGAAATTCATGAGTAAGAACAATATCATTTTCCGGTCTTATGCTATAAAAAATTGTTCTAAAAATATCTTCTAATCCGTATCCGATAATAATCTGTTCCTCTGGTAATTGGAAAATTTTAGACAATTTTGGAATTAAAGCCGATCCAAAGTAGCCTTCAAAATACAAAGCGGCATGGTCGGAAGGAAAATCTTTTAAAGTCTTCAAAACTTTAGGAGATGGGCCTTGTATTACCTCATTTCGATTTAATAGTGTTTTTTCTTTCATAGTCATTTTATTAAATCCTCAATTGCGACATTGAGGGCTTTCGCGATTTTGCTCACGACAAAAACGGACGGCTTCTTGATAACCCCCGTTTCAATCTTGGTAAGCGTTGTGTATGGCACATCTGCTTTACGAGCAAAATCGTCTTGCGAAAGCCCTAATTTCTGTCGCAGTTTTCTTATTTTCTGGCCGAGTTGATTACCTTCCATATATTGATAACATATAACTGTTGCTATATTTCGGAGACAATATTATACTAACAGATATGAGGACTTTCTTCAATGTAGCCGCAAAAAATTTTCGCCGTGGGAGCGAGGGCGCGGCGGAAGGGGGGTGTGGGGGGA
>JACPGS010000002.1 GCA_016189025.1 Candidatus Magasanikiibacteriota bacterium
TTGAAAGTTGGAAAGGACTGGATTGCTCGCTCGCCCCGCCTTCGGCGGGTCTCGCTTCGCAAAAAGCCCGTTGTTTGGCGATTAAATCAAACGGCGGGCGAAGCCCGAGGAGGACTTGTTTGGAAAGCAGGCGGCGGTTCGGAATTGCAAAGCAATTCATCCCGCAAATGCGGGATATCCAATTTTTTCCTGTGCCGCTTCGCGGCACTACGAAGCCAGTTTTTAATCCCGCGCTTTACGGCCAAAGGCGACTAACAACATGAACACCAAATACTTTCTCTACGCTCGCAAGAGCACCGAAGACGAAGAGCGCCAAGTGATGAGCATTGAAGCCCAGCTCGCGGAGTTGGCGGAATTTGCCAAGAGAGAAAACATTGAGGTTGCGGAAACTTTTATTGAAAGCAAAAGCGCAAAGAAGCCCGGGCGAGAAATATTTAACGAAATGATGAGCAAGGTACAGGATAGTAAAACTCCTGTAGGACTTCTCGCGTGGCACCCGGATCGTCTCGCCCGCAATAGCGTTGATGGCGGTTTGATAATCTACTCCATAGACACCGCCAAAATCGCTTCTTTGCGCTTTCCCACGTTTTGGTTTGAGCCAACTCCGCAAGGGCTTTTTATGCTTCAAGTCGCCTTTGGCCAATCAAAATACTATTCCGACAATTTGTCGGAAAACGTAAAGCGCGGGATTCGCCAAAAACTCAGGCGCGGCGAGTGGCCGGGCCTTGCGCCGTTCGGCTATGTGAATAATCCAAAAACAAGAACTATTGAGCCAGAACCGACAAAAGCAAGAGTTATCAAGAAAGCGTTTGAGGAATACGCGCAAGGCCGCCATACGCTTTTATCGCTTGGCGAACGCCTGAGTTTTTGGGGCGTGGTGAGCGGGACCGGAAAACCGCTTTGTAAAGCAACGCTCCAACGAATGCTGACAAATAAAGTGTATCTCGGCTTGATTGTCCACAACGGCGAAACTTACGAGGGCGGTTTTCCGGCAATTGTTTCCAGAGCGACTTTTGAGAAAGTCCAGGAAGTGCTAAAGAGCCGAGCCAAGCCGCGCCATTCTAAAAAGCGGCATAACTTTCCGTTCACTGGACTTTTGACTTGCGGCGAGTGTGGCGCGGCTATTACCGCCCAATACGCGCATGGACACGGCGGAACCTATAGATACTATCGTTGCACCAAACGGCTTGGCTCGTGTTCGCAAAGCTATCTGCGCGAGGATTTGCTCACCGAACAATTGAAAACGGAAATCTCAAAAGTCGCTCTTTGCGAAGACTGGACGGAAAAGATGTTAGCGCAAGTGGAAGTGTGGGAAAAAGAAAACATCCAGTCTTCGCAATCTTTCGCCCAAAATCTGGAAAAGGAAATCAAGGAAACCGAACAAAAACTTGATAGATTGGTAAACGCCTTTTTGGATGGAAGCATTGAAAAGGAAATTTATCTTGCCAAAAAGGATGAGCTTATCACAACCAAAACAGACCTCCAGCAAAGGAAGTCTGATTTTGGGCGAAAGGGAAACAATCGGATCGAACCCTTGCGCGAATGGATTTTAACCGCTCACCACGCCGAAAAACTGGCTTCGTCCAACGAATTTGATGAAATCAAATCGTTGGTGGAAAAAATTGGAACGAACCGCCGCCTGCTTTCCAAACAAGTCCTCCTCGGGCTTCGCCCGCCGTTTGATTTAATCGCCAAACAACGGGCTTTTTGCGAAGCGAGACCCGCCGAAGGCGGGGCGAGCGAGCAATCCAGTCCTTTCCAACTTTCAATACCAACTGAACTACAGCCCGTTAAGATAATTTTTACTCCGTTAGTCGGGCTGGCGGGATTCGGCTTCGGCTCTCCTCGGCTTCCGCCTCGTCGGCCTAGCCACCGCCTCGCGGTCGCGCTCGCCGGCAGTGCTCGCGCGACATCGCTCCGGCGTTCTCATCCCGACGCGACGCAAACTATTGCGTCGCTCCCGCCCTCCTCACCTTGTTCGTCGGGCTGGCGGGATTCGAACCCGCGACCTCATGCACCCCATGCATGCGCGCTAGCCAACTACGCTACAGCCCGTTTATTTTTTATCCACATTTTTTTCTAGCCACTCTCTTCCCTTTCCTGACTTCAAAAATTTTTCTCTTCTGATGGCATCGATTCGAGAGTTGTATTCTTCAGTATATTCAATTACAAATGGTATTTGGAATAGAATTGATTTAGTCATCCCTCCATTATGCTCTGCTAGCCGCCTCCCCATGTTATCGGTTTGTCCAACATATCGATATCCATTTTTTCGGCTTCTAAGCACGTACACAGTAAATTTTGCCATAGTTTTCCTTAGGGTAAGATGCATTGCCCTTGCACCCCATGGTCGCCTCAGGCGACCGCTAGCCAACTACGCTACAGCCCGTTTATTTTTATCGCACCCTATGGTCGCCTCAGGCGACCGCTAGCCAACTACGCTACAGCCCGTTTTTAGCTCCTCTAGTATAGCAAATTCGGTCCGCTTGTTCAAGATGGGGGAGATGCGGTATAATGAAGCCATTAATCTTGGCTTAATTTAATATGCTGGCGATCAAGTCTTATTTCAAAGAAGCAATCAAAAAACAGGCTTCGGACCTGCATCTGGTAGGCGCCGAAATCCCCTTTTTGCGCGTGGAAGGGGAATTGGTAGCTTTGGCAGAGAAGACCCTGGATAACCGCGAACTTTATGCGGCCGTAATGGGCATGCTATCCAAAGACCAGCAGTCCCGCTACGAACAGGAGCGCGAGCTGGATTTTGGTTACGACCAGGACGGCGTCCGCTTCCGCGTCAATCTGCACCAGCAGATAGATAATATCGGGCTCGCGGCCCGGCTGGTGCCGCCAGAAATTCCCGGCCCCGAGCAATTACATTTTGAACCGGCGCTGTTAGAGCTGCCTAAACTGCTGGACGGATTAGTATTGGTTACCGGCCCTACCGGCTGCGGCAAATCCACCACCATCGCCTCCATGATTGAGGAAATTAACAAGAGCCGGCGCGCCCATATTGTTACCATTGAGGACCCGATTGAATTCATGTTCCGGGATAAAATGAGCCTGATTGAACAGCGCGAAGTGGGCACCGATACCAAATCATTCGCCGCGGCGCTTAAACACGTGCTGCGCCAGGACCCCAATGTTATTTTTGTCGGGGAAATGCGCGATCCGGAAACTATCGCCACGGTGCTGACCGCGGCGGAAACCGGGCACCTGGTATTTTCCACCCTGCACACGGCCAGCGCCGCCGAGGCAGTGGAACGGATTGTGGATGTTTTTGAAGGCGCCCGCCAGAAACAAGTGCTGATTCAATTATCAGCGGTCTTACGCGCCGTTATTGCTCAACAACTGTTGCCCGGGGAAAAGGGCGGACGCGT
This sequence comes from Candidatus Magasanikiibacteriota bacterium, assembly GCA_016189025.1. Classification (GTDB taxonomy): domain Bacteria; phylum Patescibacteriota; class Patescibacteriia; order Magasanikbacterales; family GWA2-37-8; genus JACPGS01. The sequence goes on from JACPGS010000002.1 coordinate 3,375, forward strand.
GCCGGCCCGCGAGATCTTGACTAATACGCCGGCCGTTGCCAATTTAATCCGGGAAAATAATATCAGCCAGATTAAATCAATCATTCAGACCGGCGCCAAAGACGGCATGGTTACTATGGAAAATTCTCTCAAACAGCTGGTAAAAGAAAAACTGATCGGCGAAGCGGTGGCGGAGAAGCGGGGCAGCGCGCATAAAAAAGTATGACCCCGCTAGGCTCCCTCCCGGATATTTTTCGGCGCGTAAATTTGCTGGCCCGGCGGGAAGCCAGGCCGGTGTATGTAGTGGGAGGGTATCTTCGCGACTGGTTGCTGGGGGAGAGCGAAGAACAGGATATTGATTTTGTGGTAGACGGCAGCGGCCTGGAGTTTGCCCGCGCTTTTGATGCGGCAGTCGGGCAGCAGGGCAGTCTGGTGGAATTTGAGCAGTTTGATACCGCGCGCTATGTTATTCCCGATTTGGGGTCAGCCGGCCGGGAAGTAGTTTTAGAATTTGCCGGCGCGCGCACCGAAGCGTATCACCCGGCTTCGCGCAAACCCCGGGTAGAGAGCGCCACTCTGGCCGAAGATTTAGCGCGGCGCGATTTTACCGTCAACAGTTTAGCGGCGCCGGTGGCGGCGTTTGCCGGCCGCCGCCCCCTGACTTTGGCCGGTCTCCGCCGCCAGTTGATTGATCCCCTGAACGGCCAGGCCGATTTAGAGCAAAAGATTTTGCGCACGCCGCTTGACCCGCAGGTAACTTTCCGCGAGGACCCCTTACGGATGCTCCGGGCCGCGCGGTTTGCCGCCCAGCTCCATTTTGGCATTGCGCGGGAGACTTTACAGGCCATGCACGAGGAGCGCGCGCGGTTAGCCATTGTTTCCGCCGAGCGCCTGCAGGATGAATTATTGCGCCTGCTCGCCACCCCGCGGCCTTCCGTCGGCCTGGTAATTTTATTCCAGACCGGGCTGTTGGATTTAATTTTGCCGGAGGTAGCGGCGCTGGACGGCGTAGAGGAAATTTACGGACACCAGCACAAAAATAATCTGGTACATTCCTTTAAGGTGGTGGATAACATTGCCGGCGAAGCGGCAGATGTTTGGCTGCGGTTGGCGGGGCTCCTGCACGACATCGGCAAACCGGGCACCAAGCGGTTTATGCCCCGCCTGGGCTGGACTTTCCACGCCCACGAGCATCTGGGGCGCAAGTTAGTGCGCGCGCTGGGCCGGCGCCTGCGCTTTCCGGTAGAGCGCATTGAGTATCTGGCCCGGCTGATTCGCTGGCACATGCAGCCGATTCAGCTGATGGACGAGGGAATTACCGATGCGGCGGTGCGCCGCCTAGTTGTTACGCTCGGCCCCGAACTGGAAGATTTATTAATTTTGGGCCGGAGCGATGTGACTACCGGCAATCCTTATAAACGCGCGGCGCGGCTGAAAAATTATGAACGCTTAAAAACGCGCATTGCCGCGGTAATTGCCAAAGATAAATTGCGCGCTTTTCAGTCGCCGGTGCGCGGCGAGGAAATTATGGCCGAGAGCGGCTTAAAGCCCGGGCCGACCGTGGGGAAAATTAAAGAGGCGATTGAGGAGGCGATTCTGGACGGCAAAATTCCCAACGAATACCAGGCAGCGCATGATTATTTTAAAACCATTAAAGATCAATTTATCGCCCAGGCCGCCGAGTGGGAAAAGAGAAATTGAGACTGGAGAAGAATTGAAGAAACCAGTTAGCATCAGGGAGCCCCGACTAAGTCGGGGCGACCAACCAGGTTTAACTTAGCAATAGCGATAGCGCCCAGGCGGAGAAAGATATGGATTTCCCTTGGATTGTTATTAACGGCGAGGTGCGACCGCGGGAGGAGGCGGTCGTTTCCTTGTTTGATTTAGAATTTTCCTATGGTTTTGGCGTGTACGAAAACATCCGAGTGGATCGGGGCTGGCCGTATTTTTTAACCGAACACTCCCAGCGCCTCTTGCGTTCTGCGGCGCTCATCGGGCTAGCCCATCATTTTAATCAAGAGTGGTTAGAAACCAGCGAGGCGGCGCTCCGCGCCAAGTATCCTTCGGCTGCCACCTATAACTTAAAAATTTTGCTGCTCGGCGGCCAAGACGCTGATAATGCCCGGCTTTACTTATTGCCGCTCGCTCCCTATTTCCCCGAGCGCCGCTGGTACCGGGAAGGAGTAAACTTAACCAGCATCCGCTATGAGCGTTATCTGCCGGCGGCCAAAACTCTTAATATGCTGGGGAGTTACCTGGCTTACGGGGCGGCGCGCCAGGCCGGCTCTTACGATGCTCTGCTGATTGATAAAGAGGGAAGGGCGCGCGAAGGCACGCGGACCAATTTTTTCGTGGTTTCCGGACAAACCATTATTACCGCGCCGGCCGAAGCAGTACTCGCGGGCGTTACGCGAGATAAAGTAATTGAGGCGGCCCGGGAGCTGGGTTACCAGGTTAAGGATCAGCTGGTTCCCTTGGCCGAAGTTTTTAATTCTGACGGCGCTTTTATTACCGGCACTTCGGCCAAAATTTTGCCGGTGCGGCAGATTGATAAACAATTGTTGCCGGCCGTTCCCCTCGCTCTGCGGCAGTTAATGAAACAATTTGACGAGTATTTAAACTCCGTGAAAACTAGCGGATAAAAAAACACCGCGTCGTCGGTGGAATTAAGAGAAGGGAGCGCGCCGGAGCCGCTCCTTGCTGATACCCATGACTCCGTTAGCCCACGGTGCCCAGGGCAGGCAGTCAGAGCAGCTCCGGCGCATAATAGGGCGGAAATAGCACCCCCTAGGGGGGGTAGGAGGGGGAAGGGACCACCCCTAAAGAATGCTACTCCGCCGGTACCGCAGTACCGATTTGAACGGTATTCAGAGATCCTAGGAATCTCTGCCCAGCTCCGGCAGCTGTCTGCGGCAGATAATAAAGAACAAGGTGCCAGACCAGGGTTGTGGTGGCGTGAGAAGGAGTTAACTCTCGCCCGTGCGCAACCCCGGCCTGGCCGCCCTATTAGACCATACCCGGTAAAATTTGGCAAGTAGGCGTTGCTTGTTATCGCTTTTTTTGCTAGGGTATCTTCTGCTATGTCCGACGTTGACCTAATTAAAGAGCGCCTGGATTTGGTGCAGTTTATCGGCGAATACGTCAGCTTGAAAAAATCCGGCGTCAACTGGAAAGGGTTGTGCCCCTTTCACCAGGAAAAAACTCCCTCGTTTATGGTGCAGCCGGAGCGCCAGTTTTGGCATTGTTTTGGCTGCAGCAAAGGCGGGGATATCTTTACTTTTGCGCAGGAAGTAGAAGGCCTGCAGTTTATTGAAGCGCTGAAATTTTTGGCGGATCGCGCCGGGGTAACTCTTACTGCTTCCCACTCTGAATTGCAGCAGAGCGAGCGTAATCGTCTGTTAAGCGTTACCGAAGAAGCGGCTCGCTTTTGGCATCGGTTTTTGCTGGAACTGCCTGCGGCCCGGCTGGCCCGCGACTATTTAAAAGAGCGGGGCGTCCGCCCGGAATCCCAGGCGCGCTGGCAGCTGGGATATGCGCCGGCCCAGTGGGATTTGCTTACTCGGTATCTGCTGAAAAAAGGATTCAGCATTGATGATTTAATTGCCGCGGGAATCAGCATCGCCCGAGCAGCGAGCGGCCGGGGCGCTTACGACCGCTTCCGCGACCGCATTATGTTTCCTTTATTTGATGCGCACGGCACCGTAGTCGGTTTTACCGGCCGCCAGTTGCGGGAGCGTCCGGAAGCCGGCGGAAAATACGTCAACACTCCGGAAACTCCTATTTACCACAAATCCAGTCTATTGTACGGCCTGCATCTGGCTAAAACCGCGATTAAACAAAAAGACAATGCCGTAATCGTGGAAGGCCAGCTGGACGTAATTAGCTCTCACCAGGCCGGACAAGAAAACGTGGTAGCCGCTTCGGGCACCGCGCTTACCAGCGAGCAGGTCAAACTTCTTAAACGTTATACCAGCAATCTCTCTATTGCCTTTGACGCCGATACGGCCGGGGCGGCGGCTGACGAGCGGGGGGTGGGGGTGGCGCTGCGGGAAGGCTGCAGCGTGCGGGTGATTACGGTACCGGCTGATATCGGTAAAGATGCGGATGAAGTTTTGCGGAAAAATCCGGCGGCCTGGTTGGCCGCCGTAGCGGCCGCCGCGCCGATTCTGGAATGGCTGTTTAGTTCTGCTCAAAGTCGTTTTTCGCTCTCCGACCCCCGGCAGAGGCAGCAGGCGGCGGACTGGCTATTGCCTTATGTGATGGATTTGGCCTACCCCTTGGAGCGCGACTTCTGGCTAAAGCGTTTGGCCTTGCTTTTGCAGTGTGAAGTGGCCACCTTGCGCGAAGCGGCCGAACGATTACGGCAACAAAAACGGCCGCGGTTAAGCGCTGCCGAACCAGACAAAGAATCCCTACCCCGCCCGGCTCTTCTTCCCGCTGCCCCGGCGGCAGTCAGCCTGCTGCAGGACTGGTTTGGGCTATTGGCCAAATTTCCGGCCGGTTATCGCGTCGTCCGCCAGCAGATTCCGCTTTCGGCGGTTAATGACCGGCAGTTAGCCGAACTTTACGCGGCGGCGGAGCAGGTGTATAATAATAAAGGAAGTTTAACTTTAGCCGACTGGCGGGAGGCTTTAACGGCCGCCGGCATCGCGGTTTTGGATTTGCTGCTGTTAAAGCCCTACGCTTCCCGTCCGGAATTAACTGAAGCAGAAGCGATGGCAGAGTTAAAGCAACTGGCCGTCCGCTATTTAGCGGAATGGCGCCGCGCCGAAGGGCGCCGCTTGCAGCAAGAAATCGCCGCCGCGGAAAAGAGCGGCGATCCGGCGCATCTGGATGCTTTGCTTTCCGAGCTTCAATTATTGGGTCAACTATAAAAGGACTTTCGCGTTTGAGCGCAGTTCTAGGCGCTCGCGAGGAGCGGAATAAGCTGTATACAGATATACAGCGTTGAGTACCGGAGCGAGCAACAACGAAATGTGCCAAACGCGAAAGTCCTGTATAACATGATGGTAAAACGTCGTTTTAGCCCCCGGCGGAAGCCGGTTGCCAAAAAGCCGCGCCCGGCCGCTCGCTCCCCGCGACGCCGTTTTAGCGCGCTTAAACAGGGGAGCGCTGCCCGCTCTAAAAAAGTAACCGGCGCAAAAATTACGCGGCGGCCGGCCCGGCCGGAAACAGCGCCGCCCCGGGAGCCTACTCCCGAGGCGCTGTGGGAGTTAATCACCAAGGGGCGCCACCGCGGTTTTATTACCGAGGTGGAATTGTTGCGCACCATTTCCGCCCCCGAGTGGTATCCGGACCTTTACGAGGGATTTTTAGAAGCGCTGGAGCGCAATGGCGTGGCGGTGGTAGAAGCCGCCCACAATCTTTTAGGGGTAAACCAGGAGCGGAAAGAGGTGCTGAAACAATTTCAGGGCGCGCAGCCGGACATGGATGTCCCCTTTGATTTAGGGCAGATTTCTTCGGATTCTATCCAGATGTATTTGCGGGAAATCGGCAAGATTCCCCTGCTTAATGCCGAAGAAGAGGTGGTGCTGGCCAAACGCAAAGAGCGGGCCGACCGGGCCGCCGAACGCAAACTGATTGAAGCTAACCTCCGGCTGGTAGTGTCCATTGCCAAAAAGTTCGTCGGCAAAACTCTATCGCTTTTGGATTTAATTCAGGAAGGCAATATCGGTCTGTTTAAGGCCGTAAAAAAATTTGATTACCGCAAGGGCTACAAATTTTCCACTTACGCCACCTGGTGGATTCGCCAGGCCATTACCCGGGCGCTGGCCGACCAAAGCCGCACCATCCGCATTCCGGTGCACATGGTGGAAACCATCAATCGCTTCCAGCAGGTGCAGCGGCGGCTGCTGCAGGATTTGGGCCGCGACCCCACCCCCGAGGAGCTGGCGGCGGAACTGGGCGAAGAAGTGGAAAAAATCAATCACATCATTAAAATTTCCCAGGATACCATGTCGCTGGAGGTTTCCATCGGCGATGATGATGAAGATACCCAGCTTTCCGACTTTATTGAAGACGTAAAAAACATTTCGCCCGACCGCGCCGCGGCCCTGCAGATTCTGCGCGATTACGTGCGCGAAGCGGTAAAAGACTTGCAGCCGCGCGAGCAGAAGATTCTGGAGCTGCGCTTTGGCCTGACCGACGGGGTAACCCATACCCTGGAAGAGGTGGGCACTGAATTCGGCGTTACCCGCGAACGCATCCGCCAGATTGAAGCCAAAGCCCTGGAAAAAATCCAGCAACAGGCCATCATCAGCAAATTACAAGATTATTAAACCAACAATGGCGAATTTGTTTTGAGTGGCGAGAGGGTAATGCTTATCAGGTAGAGATAATTGACTATCACTAATAAATATATGCTTAATAAAAAAATAAATCCTATCCATCCGGGCGAAATTCTTCAAGAAGAATTTCTCAAACCCCTGGCTCTTACCCAGTATCGTTTGGCCAAAGACGTATCCGTTCCGGCCCGCCGGATTAACGAAATTGTTCACGGCGACCGGGCAATTACTGCTGATACCGCTTTGCGCTTGGGGCGTTTTTTTGGCACGGCGCCGGAATTCTGGCTTAATCTACAGTCGCGTTACGAATTAGAAATAGAGTCAGACCGTCTAGCTAAGCGCTTGGAGCAAGAGGTACGCATTTTGCAATACGCTTGATTTGATACTGGTTATGCCAAAACAAAAGCTTTTTTTACTTCTCGTAAGTAGTTTTGTTGTTGGAGCGATTACAGCTGGAGTTGCAACTATATCAATAGTGAGTGTTACTAGTGCGGTAAGCAGTACACTAAAATCTACCGTTGCTGCCATCCCGGATCCTTACGGTAAGGCACAATTAAAATTTACCCCTTTAGAATTGGTTGATAAGGCTACCGAATATATTATTAGCAAGGTTGGGAGAACATATTTCCATACTTTTTATACGTTGGACATTACGGCAACTGAAAATAGTAATTATATGGGAACTTCCTATAAAGGCGAAGGAGGTCCTCAAATGATAAGATACACCGTCCAATTTAAAAATTTAGCGCTTAAGGACATATCAGGTCAGGAAGAAAAGGCTGGGGTATATTTTAATGGCCATGGAGATATTATTGGTGATTTTGGTAATTACGATTGGAGATACTATCCATCATCGAGTGAATTTAAAATCTCAAAAGAAGAGGCAACCCGCCTTGCCCAAGAGGCTGGTTTTAACGTTACGGCAAAAGAGTTTAGTATTAGTACAACACCGCTTAGTGGGAACGGATTCGATAGTAAGGGATGGGGATGGTCTATCTCTCAAGGTATTAGCAACTCAAGCGATCCACCAGCATGCGGTACTTGGAAAACAATGGAAATTAATATTAGTACTGGGAAAAAATCGGAAGTAGCGATAAACCATTTTTGTGCTGATTGAATACTATGAAAATAATCCTCTCCGGCGGGGGAACCCTCGGGCCGGTAATACCGCTCCTTGCCATTGCCGGAGCCATTACAACCAAATATCCGGAGGCGCAATTTATCTGGGTCGGCACTAGAGCCGGGCCGGAGCGGGGAATAGTGGAAAAGGCAGAAATGCCTTTCTTTGTTATCGGCGCCGGCAAATGGCGGCGTTACCCGTCGCTGTTGAATATAATTGATCTGGTAAAAATTGTCGTCGCTTTTTTTCAGTCTGGCGTAATACTCTTAAAACAAAAACCGGTTCTGCTCATTTCCGCCGGTGGTTTCATCAGCGTGCCGCTGCACTGGGCCGGCTGGCTGGTACGGATTCCGGCCTGGGTTCACCAGCAAGACGTTAAAGTCGGCCTGGCTAATCGTTTAATGCTGCCGCTGGCTGCTAAAGTTACCTGCGCCCTGGAAGAAACCGCCGTTAAGCTCGCTAAATTTAAAACCGAATGGATCGGCAATCCCTGCCGTTCTCTGGCCGCTACCAATGAAGAGGGGCACGCCTTGCGGATGCGGTGGAAAATCCCGGTCGCCGCTCCGGTAATTTTAGTAACGGGCGGCGGCACCGGCTCGGGCAGTATTAATCGGTTAATCGTGGAGGCCTTGCCGCTCCTGCCCCCCGAGTGGCACGTTATTCATTTAACCGGCCCCAGCCGCCCCCGCCAAATTCCGGCGCCGGCCGCCGGGGTGTATCCTAATTATCACGTGGCGGAATTTTTTTCCTCGGAAATGCCGGCGGCCTATCGGCTCGCTTGTCTGGTAGTCAGCCGCGCCGGTTTTGGCACTTTGACTGAACTGGCAGCGCTCGCTAAACCGGCGATTATTATTCCTTTGCCCGGTACTCACCAGGAAGATAATGCCCATTATTTAGCCAGGCGGCAGGCCGTGGAAATAATGGAAGAAAAAGCAGGGAGCGGCCCGAAATTGGCCCAGCTGATTAAAGAGCTGATAAGCGATTCTCCTCGGGCAGCTTCTTTGGGTATTAAATTGAGCGCTATTCTCCCGCGCGCTGCGGCAGAAAAAATGATAGCGGTCGTAGAAGATTTAACCAAAATTAACAGACCCCGCTAGGGGGTCTGTTTTTCTTGGCGCCGAAGCTAGTTCCTCTTAGGGAGTAGACAGCAAGATGGTGAAGTTATTATCCCCGTAATTAGTCACGGCTAAATCTAAGGAATTATCACCAGTGAAGTCAGCTACCGTGAAGGTCGCGGTACCATTCCCGGTCTGGTAATGTTTAGTCGCCGCGAATGTTCCGTTCCCTTGGCCTAGTAATACCGAAACCTCTCGGGTTTTGATATTAGCGGTGGCCAGGTCAACCAACCCATCTTGATTTAGATCTTGGGCGGCCACAAAGAGCGGCCCCCGGCCGATGTCTTGGGGAGCGGCGGCCTGGAAGGTGCCATCGCCATTTCCCAGCAGTACGGTGGCGTTATCCGATTGATAATTAGACAACGCCAGGTCGGTTTTGCCGTCGCCGTTGAAATCCGCCGCGGCCACGGTGCGCGTGTCCGCCCCGCCGGCGGCATAAGTTACCGCTGCTTGGAATGTCCCGTCGCCATTGCCCAACAAGATCGCGACATTATTATCCAGTCGATTGGTAACGGCTAGATCAAGCTTGCCGTCGCCATTGGCATCCAGAGTAGCGATTCCGCTCGGATTACTACCAGTAGTATAATCAACTGCCGGCTGGAAGTTCCCGTTCCCGGATCCTAACAGAACAGAAATAGTAGTGCCGCGGCTATTGGTAAGGACTAAATCAGTAAAGCCGTCGCCATTGAAGTCAGCGTTTATCACATAAAGAGGCCATTCTCCTACGGCATAACTGTTCCCGGCGGTAAAAGTGCCATCGCCATTGCCTAGTAACACGGTAACATTACTGTCACTCCGGTTAGTTACTGCCAAGTCTACTTTACCGTCGGCATTGAAGTCAGCCTTGGTTAAGCCAAAGGGTAAAGTTCCTACCGCTTGGGCAAGCGCGGCCTGGAAAGTCCCGTCGCCGTTGCCTAAATGTACGGAAATCGTGTTCGCCCCGCCATTGGAAATTACCGTGTCTGCCCGGCCGTCGCCGTTAAAGTCAGCGTTCAAAATAATTAACGGGTTAGCCAGCGTGGACACCGTCGGGGAAACCAGGAAAGTGCCGTCGCCTTTTCCAAAAAGGAAAGAGACCGCGGCATTATTCAAATCAGTCGCTACTACGTCAGCAAATCCGTCGCCGTTGAAATCAGCGTTGCTAAGCCAAAAACTTCCGCCGTTGGTAACTTGGTAACTTACCGGCGCCGCAAAGGTGCCGTCGGCATTGCCCAGCAAAACTGCCACCTCTGCTTTCCCGGAACCGGAAACCATTAAATCTTTTCGGCCATCGCCGTTCAAGTCCGCCGCCGTCAGCCCAAAGGGGCGCAATCCCGCTAACGAATAATTAACCGCGGTCTGGAATTTTCCGGTTCCCAGGCCCAGCAATACCGAAACGTTATTGCTTCCCTGATTAGCTACCGCGGCGTCAATTTTGCCGTCACCATTAAAATCTCCGGTCACTACTGCCCGGGGACCCGACCCCACCGTGCTAGTGGTGGTGGAAGCGAAAGTAAAGGTACCGTTTCCCTTGCCCAGCAACACCGTTAGCCAATTGCTTGCGTAAGCGGGAGTCGCTAGATCCAATTTTCCGTCACCATTAAAATCGGCAGCGATAACTTGGTGAGGGTAATTTCCTACTCCATAATCAGTTTTAGCGGCAAAGGTTCCGTCGCCATTGCCTAATAATACCGAAATCTTCCAGGTGCCGCTGTTGGTAACCGCCAAGTCCGATTTTCCGTCACCGTTAAAATCGGCTACTACCACTCCATAAGGCAGGCGTTCGGTAGGATAATTCACCGCGGTTTGCCAAGTCCCATCGCCATTTCCCAAGAGCACCGAAACCGTATTGCTGCTGCGGTTAGTAACCGCTAAATCCAGTTTTCCGTCGCCGTTAAAATCCCCGGCCGTGGCCGAAATCGGGCCGCTGCCTACCGAATAATTTACTCCGGAGGCAAAAGCGCCGCCGCCTTGCCCAAGGTAAACCGTAATTGAGTTTCCTCCATAATTTGCCACGGTAACATCGGTGATGCTATCGTTATTAAAATCAGCGGTTAATACGCCGTAAGGGGTATTACCGGTTTTGTATACTACCCTTTCCACCGCTAAAGAATAGGCGGCGGCGAATTGTACTCCCATGAGCAAAGCGGCCGCTGCCACCCCTGCCCCGGCTGACAGCTTGAAGGTAAGCGATTTCATAGTGGAATAAAATTATGATTAAACATCGGTCCTCCTTTTCCCGACGGTTGATTAATAAAACCTTACTAGTAAGGTAACACCGGCGGAAAATCGTGTCAATTGTAGAAAAGCCATCTTATCCACAGTCGCTCCCCAGCCCGGATTTTGCCAGGGGCGGTAAAAACCAGCCATTTGACTAACGCCTTTAACCAATGGTATAATTTTTGCCTATTCGATCACCATATTTCCGGGTGAGGGGTCGGTAGCTCAGTTGGTAGAGCAGCTCCCTTTTAAGGAGAAGGTCCTGGGTTCGATCCCCAGCCGACCCACCAAATTTATGCTTAATGCTAAATATTTCCAAAAACTGCGCGCCGGGATGCTCGCCTACGCCGAACAGCGGCGCGAGGTGATTAAAAACGCCGGCGATGCCGAACACCTGGCCAAGCGGGCTATTTTTGCCCTGCAGCGCGGGAACATTGCCGAGGCCGGTAAATATCTGCCGCAGGCCGAACATTTGCTCCAGTCTTTGGCGCGCAAATTCCGCGCTACGCTTAAACTTTTAGATGAAGGCTCCTATCGGGCGGCGCAGGAGGAATACGCCGAAGCCAGGCTCTTCGCCCAATTTTTGGCTAACGCTCCGTTTGGTCCAATTACTGGGCTAACTATTGCCCCTGATATTTACCTGGCCGGCTTGTGCGACGTTCCGGGCGAACTGGCGCGCTATGCTACCCGCGCTGCCACCGAAGGCAATGTTGCCGAAGTAGAGCGCAGTTACCAGGCGGCCGAAGCAGCAGTAGGGGAGTTGCTGGCGATGAATTTAACCGGCTATCATCGGCAAAAGCTGGATCAGGCCAAACAGGCGCTCTATCGTCTGCAGCAATTAGTTTACGAAACCAGACAACAGGCTTCGGGGTAGCGCCGCTATGGCAGCCATCACCAACCGGCTCAAACGCCTGGCCCACTGGTTATTAGCCTGGGGGGCCTATTGGTATTATGGCCGCCCCAGCCGCCGCTTAATCGTCATCGGCGTTACCGGCACTAAGGGCAAATCTACGGTTTGCCGTTTAATCGCTTCGGTGTTAGAAGCGAGCGGCGCCCGGGTCGGCCTGCTTTCTACGGTGGAATTCCAGATTGCCGACCGCCGAGTCCGCAACGAGCGCAAAATGACCATGCTCGGCCGCGGCGAAGTCCATAAATTATTGCGCGCCATGGCGGCGGCCGGCTGCCGGTATGCGGTGGTGGAAACCTCTTCCGAGGGCATTCTCCAATACCGCCACCTGGGCCTCAATTATGACCTTGCCGTATTTACTAATTTAGGCACCGAACATTCGGAGCGGCACGGCGGGGCAGCCAATCTGAAGCGCGATAAAGGCCAAATGTTTGCGGCGCTATCGCACCATCCGCCTAAACGAATTGCTGGCCGAACAGTAGCCACGGCGATTATTGCCAATCTCAATGATGCCGCTGCCCCCTACTATCTGAATTTTTTGGCGGTTAATCATTGGGGATTTAGTTTGGCCGGAGAGCAAAAGTTTTTTGCCTTAGCCGATGATGCCAAACTGGTTGAGGCAGCCATTATTAATGCCGCGCCTACCGCCACTAATTTTCGGGTCGCGGGACGCGAATTTAAGCTGTCTTTACCCGGAATTTTTAATGTCCGCAATGCTCTGCCGGCGATTGCCGTCGGCCGCCAGTTTGGCATCCCGGATTCAGTAATTCAACAAGGCCTGGCCGCGGTTACTGCCATTCCCGGGCGCCTGGAATTCGTCAATCTGGGGCAGGATTTTTCGGTAGTAGTAGACTATGCGCATGAGCCGTTAAGTTACCAGGCGCTGTTTACCACGCTCCGCTCCATGTTATCGCCCGGCGGCAGATTAATCGCGGTAATCGGCGCCGATGGGGGCGGGCGCGATATTGCCAAGCGGAAGATTATGGGGACGATTGCCGGGCAGCAGTGCGACGCGCTGGTAGTTTCCGATGTTAATTCTTTTAACGACGACCCGCGGGAAATTGCGGAAATGCTGGCCGCGGGCGCGCGGGAAGCGGGCAAGCGCGACGGCCTTGATTTGTTTGTGATCGTGGAGCGCCGGGCCGGCATCCGCCAGGCGATTGCCCTGGCCCGTCCGGGAGACATCGTGGTATTAACCGCCAAAGGCAGCGAGCCTTGTATTTGCGTTGCCGGCGGCAGACAAATTCCCTGGAGCGACCGGCAGGCGGCGGAAGAACTGATCCGGGAACGGCTGGCCGGGGCCGGTTGAATTATTCAGGGCCGGAGAGTATAATATCTCTATTCTTAATAGGACTTACGCGTTTGAATGCAGTTCAAGGCGGCAGCGAGCACTGGAACGAGCCGTAGCCAAGACTACGGCGAGCGAAGGGCGCAGCGACAACGCAGAAATGCGCCAAACGCGTAAGTCCTACTTAAAGGAGGCTATGACGATACCTAAACCGTCGCGTCATTTTTTCCGCGACACGCCGTGGCTGGCGCTGGGAGCGGCCTTGGTGGCAGTGTTTCTTTTGGTTGCCTATGGGCGCGTTTGGTACCGCGACCGCGCAATGCAGCAGGAAATCGCCAAGCTGCAAGAAGAAGCGGCCCGGCTGCGGGAGCGCCGCTTGCAAACCAGCGACTGGCTGCGTTATGTCCAGTCGCCGGCGTTTATTGAAGCCAAAGCCCGGACTGATCTAAATTTAGCCCGCCCCGGGGAGCAGGTAACGGTAATTGACCGGACGAATGAAGCCAAGAGCGAAACTATCGCTCCTCCGCCGCCCGCTTTATCTAATCCCCAGCGCTGGTGGCGATATTTTACCCACCCTGATTAATTTATTTACTTATTCTTTATGATTGCTGATTCAACCAGCCAGCTCGCCGATCCGGCGCCGGATCATCCGATGGAAGTTTCGCCAGAACCTCCGCCTCAAATCAATTCTCCCCGCAGTAAGCGCTGGATTGCTTATGGTTTTATTTCTTTTTTGGGGGTAGTAATCGTCGGGTTTTTGCTGGTTGCCATCGGTCGCATTTATTTAACCCAGCCGCTGGACCGCTGGTCGCTGCGGATAGCGGAAATTCTGCGGCTGCCTGCTTTCAAGATTAACGGTACGTCAGTGCGTTACCGCGATTATGCCAAAGATTTGCTGGCCATCCGCCGGTTGCGCCAGTTTGAACAGGGCAACAACAGCGGTCCGCGGGCCGAATTGTCGGACGAGCGCCTGTCCGATTTGGTATTATTGAGTCTGGCCAATAATGTGCTGGTTGCCGAAGCCGCGGACCAGTTTAAAATCAAGGTAGAGCCGGCGGACCGGGAAGCGATTATTAACCGGCTGATCAGCACCTATGGCAGCCGGGAAACCGCGGCCGCGGAACTGGAAAAACGTTACGGCTGGACTTTGCCGGAATGGGAAGAGCGGGTAATGCCTTATTTAATTTTACAGCAAAAACTGGATGAACGTCTGGCCAGTGATCCGGCGCCGCGAGAGGCGCTGCGGGCGCGGGCCGCCGCCGTATTGAAACAAATTCAGGCCGGCAAAGATTTTGCCGAACTGGCCCGGGAATTCGGCGAAGACGGCACCGCGGCCGCCGGAGGCGACTTGGGCTGGTTCAGCCGAGGGGAAATGGTGCCGCAATTTGAAGCCGCGGCGTTTGCCCTCAAAAAGGGCGAAGTCACCGCGGCGCCGGTGGAAAGCCCGTTCGGTTATCATCTGATTAAACTGGAGGATCGCGAGACCAAGCGCGGCCGTAGCGCGGACGGCAAGCCGACTACCACCGAGCGGATTTCGGCCCGCCATATTTTATTCCGCTTTGCCAGCTTAGACCGTTATCTGGATCAGGCGCTGAAAGCGGCGCGCCTTCAGTTCTACCTGCGCCTTCATAATCCTTTCCCCGGTTAACTCTGGCCCTTCTTGAATTCCGGGACGTTGCGGGTGTAGTACAATGGTAGTACATTTGCTTCCCAAGCAAGAGACGAGGGTTCGATTCCCTTCACCCGCTCTTAATTTTTTCATTAAATATATGAAATTGGCCATGAGTCCGACCCGGGAGCAGTTCCCGTTAAGTCGCCGAAAAATCTGGAAAAAAACTCTGACGCGGTTTTTTCCCGTGTTTGATATTACTTTAATTTTTGCCATCGGGCTGCTGATTCTGGCGCGGGGCGGCGCTGATTTCGGCGATGCCCTAGCCGGTATTATCATTTTTGTCGGTTTATTTGACATCGTGGTATTTTTCCTGATTTACTGGTTCCAGCGCTGGTATTGGGCGGTTTATTTTTATGATTTAACTCCGGATCACATAATTATCCGCAAAGGCCCGATTACGCCGCGCGAGATTACCGTGCCTTACGAGCGCCTGCAGGACGTCTATGTAGACCAGGATTTATTTGATCGTTTATTCAAGCTTTACGACGTGCACGTTTCCAGCGCCACTATCTCTTCGGGAATGGAAGCCCATATTGACGGCCTGGAGCGGACGGCGGCCGAGGGTTTGAAGGCTAAATTATTGGAAACCATGAACCGCAAATTACACGGATAAATATGAACCCGCTGACGGAAAAAAATTATCCGGTGCAGGCGCGCTGGCTAATTTACGCCGGGGTTGTTTATTTGCCGGTTTTAATCATCGCCGCTCTGCTCTCGGCCTGGACCCGGGAATGGTTTTTGGCCGCGACCGCTTTTTTTGGGTTGGTATTTTTCTTAAATTTAATCATGCGCGCCAATTTTCATTTTACGATTGATGACGGTCCCTTTCTAACGGTGCGCCAGGGATTAAGCGTCTTCTGGCAGCAGGAAAAGCAGTCGCCTTACGGCCGCATTCAAAATGTGCTGATTAACCGCGGCATTTTTGATCGCCTGCTGGGTTTATCTACTTTGGTAATTGAAAATGCCTCGGCCGGCGGTCAGTCCGGCCTCGGCCGGCGCGGCACCCAGGGGCCGTTAGGGTTCTTCGGCAATCGGATTACTATTCCGGGCCTCACTCAAGCGCACGCCGAAGAATTAAAGGCCCTGCTGTTGCAGAAAATAAAAGAGCATCCGCTTTCCGACGCCCGCTCTGGTTTATAAAAAAGCTGCCGAAGATTAAAACAGTTAGGTAGCATTAGGGAGCGGCAGACGAGTATCTTTGGGCGCGCAGCCCCGACTTTAGTCGGGAAGAGCACCCAAAGAGTGTCTGCCGCGACCAACCAGGCAGTTACCAGCAATAGCGATAGCGACTAGGCGGATTATAATGTAGTTGGGAATCCTCTACAGTTTCAATATGCTTAAAGAATCAGCCTACGTCAAAATCCATACTGCGGTACCAGTGGCGGCAGCGGCCCGGGTGCGCCAGGCAATGGGGGAGGCCGGAGCCGGGGAACAGGGCAATTACCGGCACTGCAGCGGCTCTATCCCCAGCACCGGAAGATTTGTTCCGGTAACCGGCGCGGAGCCGGCCATCGGGCAGGTGGGCCAGCTGACCGAAGTAGCCGAAGAAATAATTGCCATGCTTTGCCACCGCGACCGCCTGGCGGGCGTAATTGCCGCCTTAAAACAAGCCCATCCATACGAAGAGCCGGCGATTGACATTATCCCTCGTTTAGAATTAGGATAGTGGGACGCCGCCTTAGCTCAGCTGGTAGAGCAACGCATTCGTAACGCGTAGGTCTGGGGTTCAAATCCCCAAGGCGGCTCGGATTAACAACGGCTTTACCGGCCGTTTTTGCTTTCTTTGTTTCCCCCTCGGGCGTTTTATGGTATAATGATTGCTGCTTTTATGATTGATATCACCGGCATTAAAAAAACCTATCCGGCTTCCGGCCTTATTCTGGACGACATTCATCTGCATATTGATCCCGGCGAGTTTGTTTCTATCGTGGGCCAAAGCGGCGCCGGCAAAACCACCCTGGTGCGCCTGTTAATTGCCGAAGAAAAGCCTTCGGCCGGGCGCATTGCCATCGGCGGCTGGGATATCAGTAACCTGGCGCCGAGCGAAGTGCCGTATTTGCGGCGCCAGATCGGCGTAATTTTTCAGGATTTTAAACTGCTTCCCAAAAAAACCGTGTTTGAAAATGTTGCTTTTGCCCTGGAGGTGGCGGGCGAGCGCCGACTCCGTATTCGCGCCGTGGTGCCCCAGGTGCTGGGTATTGTCGGCCTGCAAGACAAGCGCAATCATTATCCGGCCGAACTTTCCGGCGGCGAGCAGCAGCGGGTGGTAATCGCCCGCTCCTTGGTGCACCGCCCCAAAGTGATTATTGCCGACGAGCCGACCGGCAATCTGGATACCATCAACGCCGCCGAGGTAATTGAGATTTTTAAAAAAATCAATGAATTCGGCACCACGATTCTGCTGGTAACGCATAACCGCGACGTGGTGAACCAGCTGCGCCGGCGGGTGATTACCATTGAGCGCGGCCGGCTGATTAGCGATGAGAAGCATGGGAAGTATGTATTGTAATATATGTCCGGATTAATCCGCATCATCAGCTATGCCCTGCAGGATATCGGCCGCAATGCCGGTCTGTCGGCGATGACGGTATTTATGCTGGTCCTGATGCTGCTCTCGCTGAATGTGGTCTGGACCGTTAATCAGCTGGCTGGAGAATCCATTGCTTTAGTGAAAAAAGAGGTGCGCTTAAGCGTGTTCCTGGCGCCGGATATTGCCGACCGCAGCATAGACGAGCTGGAAAATTATCTGCGCTCGTTTCCCGAAGTAATATCGGTTAGCCGCTTAAACCGCGACCAGGCCCTGGCCGAGTTCAAAGCCCGCTATGCCGGCCGCGGCGAGGTGCTGTCTGCGCTTAATGAACTGACGGAAAATCCGTTCGGTCCGATTTTTATGGTAGCGGCGCGCGACCCGGCCGATTACCAGCGTTTAATCAGCGCCCTGGCCCTGCCCGAATACGACCGCTTTATTGAAGGCACCAGTTTTGAGGCGCACGCCGGCGCCCTCGAGCGCCTGGGGGTTATTATCCGGCGCGTTACCGAGGGCGGCATAATTCTGCTCGGCTTGTTTTCGCTCATCGCTTTCTTGATTATTTTTAATACCGTCCGGGTGGCCATTTCCACCCAGCGGGCCGAAATCAGCATCAAACGCCTGGTGGGGGCCGGCAGCTGGTTTATCCGCGGGCCCTACCTGGTGGCCGCGGTGTTGTTTGCGGTGGTCAGCGTTGCCCTGACCATTACCCTGGTGTTAATCACTCTCCGCTACGTGGATCCTTATTTGCGGGGAGTCTTCACTAACGGGTTTAGCTTGACAAATTATTATCGCTCGCATATTCTCGTTATTATCGGGGGGCAGCTGCTGGCGGTGCTGGTGTTGACTGTTCTTTCCAGCGGGCTTGCCATGCGGCGGCAATTGCGGGTCTAAAATTTAGCGATAATTTAAACGCTGCTTTTCCGGGGTCGTCTAACGGCAGGACGGCGGCCTTTGAAGCCGTCTATCTTGGTTCGAATCCAAGCCCCGGAGCGATTTAAATAATTTTATCATCTTACCACCGTATGAATTACAAAATTTTTTCGCCGGCGGTTAGCCCGGCCCGCTGGTACGCCGCCGGCCGGTTAATCATCGGCTTTAGCCTAATTATCGCGGCGCTATTCGGGGCAATGCTTTTTATTAAAGGGGGCGCCTGGCTGGTTTCTCAATTCCGCCAACCCCGACCGGAAAATAATCCGGTCGCGCTGGTTAATCCGTTTTCCCGCTGGTGGCAAAAACCAGCCGCTAATACTCCGGCTCCGGCTAGCGTCCGGGTGGTAAGCGAAGAGTCGGCGGTAATTGAAGTAGTTAAAAAGGCCGCTCCAGCCGTGGTCAGTATTATTGCTTCGGCCGAGGTGCCTAAGCTGGAGCAGTGTTACCGCCGCGCCCCGGGATTTTCCGACCTGCCGCCGGAATTCCAGCAATTTTTTGATTTTGAAGTCCCCAGCGTCTGCCAGCGCGGCACCGAAAAACGCCGGGTCGGCGCCGGCAGCGGTTTTTTGGTTTCCGCGAACGGCTTTATCGTCACCAATAAACACGTAGTGGCCGAGGAGGCCGCTGAGTACACCGTAGTCTTAAACGACGCTAAACACCTGGGCACCAAAGTAAAAGCGCGCGTTCTGGCCCGCGACCCCAACAACGATATTGCGATTTTGCGCATTGACCTGCCCGATGATCCGCTGCCCTGGCTGGCGTTTGGCGATTCAGGCGCTCTGCAAGTGGGGCAGACTGCCATTGCCATCGGCTATGCCCTGGGAGAATTTGACAATACGGTAAGCAAGGGCGTGGTTTCCGGATTATCGCGCACTATTCAGGCCAGCGACGGCCGGGCCGGGGTGGCGGATTTGCGCGGGCTGATTCAGACTGATGCCGCCATTAATCCGGGCAATTCCGGCGGGCCGCTTTTGGATATTGCCGGCAAAGTGATCGGCATTAGTGTGGCAATGGCCAACGCGCAAAGCATCGGTTTTGCCGTGCCGGCGAGCGTGGCCCGGGCCGCCTTTCTGCAGGCGCGCGACACCGGGGTAATTAAAGCCGCCGAACGCGCCTTCCTGGGAGTGCGTTACCTGCCCATTACTTCGGAGCTGGCTGCCGCCAATAAATTGCCCTATGATTATGGCATGCTGGTAAGCCGCGGCGAAAAACCCGAGGACCTGGCAATAATGCCCGGATCGCCGGCTAATAAGGCGGGCATTATCGAAAACGACATTATTCTGGAAATCGACGGCCAGCAACTTAACGAACGGCGTTTGCTCTCGGACGTCTTAAATGAAAAAAAACCCGGCGATGAAGTGAGCCTGAAAATTTATCATCAGGGAGAAGTTAAGACTGTCCGCGTTAAATTAGCCAAGCGATAATTTTTCCGAAAGGAGGGTTAGGTATGGCGGATCATCAAGCCTGGATTGTGGCAGTGGACATGGGGTACGGCCACCAGCGGGCCGCCTATCCCTTGCGCCATTTGGCTCCCACCCACCGGGTATTAGTAGCCAATAATTACCCGGGGCTTCCGCCCCGCGATTTTAATGTCTGGAATCGCGGTCGGCGGATATATGAATTTTTCTCCCGCTTAAGCACCCTCCCGGTGCTAGGCGGATTCTTTTTTTCCCTGCTGGACTCTTTTCAGAAGTTGCCGCCGTTTTACCCGCACCGCGATTTATCGGCGGCTAATCTGCAGCTGCGGCAAATCTACGGCCTGCTGCGGCGCGGCTGGTTAGCGGATCTGGTGCGGTTTTTGAACCAGCGCCGAATCCCGCTAATTACTACTTTTTTTACGGTCGCCTTCGCGGCGGAGGAGCACGGTTTTCGGGGAGACATTTACGTGGTCATCTGCGATTCTGATATCTCGCGCACCTGGGCGCCGCTTAATCCCGGCCGCAGCCGAATTCGCTACCTGGCGCCCTGCCGGCGGGTGGTGGAGCGCCTTAAATTATACGGCGTGCCGGCCAAACAGATTTTTCTTACCGGTTTTCCGCTTCCTCAGGAAAATATCGGCGACGATCTGGAAATTCTGCGCGCCGATATGGCAGAACGACTGATTAACCTTGACCCCGAAAAGCGTTACCGCAGCAAATATGCGGAAACCGTCAAACAATTCTTAAAAGGAATTAAAATTGAAGCTCGCCACCATCACCCTTTAACGCTCACTTTTGCCGTGGGCGGGGCCGGGGCGCAGCGCGCCATTGCCGATGATATTATTAAAAGTCTCAAGCCCAAGCTCCTTCGCCGCGAGATTAACCTTAATCTGGTAGCCGGCACCCGGCCGGACGTTTTTCGTTATTTTCGCGGCGTCATCAGCCGGCACGGGGTAGAGCCGGTGTTGGGGGAAAATTTGCGGATTATTTTTGCCCGGGAAAAACACGACTACTTCCGCAATTTTAATATCGCTCTGCGCACTACCGATGTCCTGTGGACTAAACCCAGTGAGCTGGTATTTTATTCAGCGCTGGGGCTCCCCATTATTATGGCGCCATCCTTGGGTTCGCAGGAGGATTTTAACCGGCTGTGGCTAAAAACCATCGGCGCCGGTATCTCGCAAAATGACCCGCGCTACGCCCACGAATGGCTGTTTGACTGGATTAATTCGGGCTGGCTGGCTGAAGCCGCCATGTCCGGATATTTGGACGGCCGGCAGTTTGGCGTGCGCAACATTATGGATGCCGTATTCCACGGCGTGCAGGAACCGGCGGCCGACGATTCGTTGCTTTAGTAATTTTGGCTGTCATTCCCAACCCCGTGTCATTCCCGCGAACGCGGGAATCCAGATACTGGATTCCGAGTCAAGCTCGGCTTGACTGCTGTCAAAATTTTATCTATACTCGTTGCTATGATTGAACGCAGAAAAATCTCTCCCCCGGAATTTCTTACCGACGAACAACGCGAAATTTTGAAAAAAGAATTAAGAGAGTTGCTTGCCAGGCTTTACCAAACGGTCAGGGAAGGTCAACTAGGCCAAGATCATCGGGTAGCTTATGACTGGTTGATTAATTTGGGGAAAGTCGAAACATTAGTAAAACAACTGGGGGAACATCTTGCGATAATAGCGGATTTTGCAGCATCACGTCAGATTGCTGAACTTCAAATAATTGCGGGTGTTACCGAAGATTCTGCTTTTGCCGATTTTTATCACACCTCGCCAATTCCTAGAATGGTGATGCAACCGGAAATAGATAGAGCTTATCGGGAAGCCAAGCGCCGCGCCGCCAAAAAGTCTCATTACCAAACGAGAAAAAAAGTAACCTAGGACATCGAAAGAAATACTAAGAAATTTACAAATTCCGAGGTAGCTCAGCGGTAGAGCAGGGGACTGTTAATCCCTTGGTCGTGGGTTCGAATCCCACCCTCGGAGCCAAGAAACTAGATACGAACTCATTTTTTGAAGATGAGAGGGTTCGCTCGCCCAGCCCCGCCACTGGCGGGGCTGGGCTTCGCTCCGCGACGGCTCCGCCGTCGCTTTTGCGGGAAATGAAGCGGATTTTAATGCTTTCGGGGGAATAGAAAATGTTTTAAAGAAACTTTTTAGCAAAAAGATTTCTTTCAATTCCTTTGGTGATTTTGAGCCCAGAGAGTAAAAATTTTAGA